>NZ_LT598496.1:1929474-2572632 GCF_900091425.1 Micromonospora krabiensis | reverse complement strand
CACCCTCGTGGTGCAGCAGTCCTGGTGGTGGTATGTGGACCGGCGGAACCCGCGGCGGTCCGGCGGGTCGACCCGGGCCCGTCGCTAAGGGTCACCGCCCGCTTCCAGTGGGCGGCTGAGCGGCACCCGCAGCGGTACCGACCCGCCGTCCCGACCGCCCGCTCCGACCACCAGCCGCGGCGCGCTCGGCTGCGGATCGGTCCCGAGCGGCCGGGCCGGCGGGATCGGCGAGGTCAGATCAGACCGGCCCGGCGCAGGGCGTCGGCCATGGCGTCGTTGGCCGGTGGCGGCGTACCCCCTCGGCCCTGCCGCGGCTGCCCACCGTCTCGGCCGCCACCCTGCGCGTCCCGACCACCGCGTCTGCCGCCCTGCCCGCCGCTCTGAACCGTCCGGGCCGCGCCGCCCTGGCCGCCCCCGCCCTGACCACCGCGTCCGCCGCCCTGACCACCGCGTCCGCCGCCCTGGCCGCCCCGTGCGGCGTCCCGGCCGCCCTGCCCGCCTCGTGGGCCGCGCTCCCGACGACCGTCCTCCGGGCCGCCGCGTCCGGCTCCCGCCTCGGCGTCGTCCTCCAGGCGCAGGGTCAGCGAGATGCGCTTGCGCGGCACGTCGACGTCGAGCACCTTGACCTTCACCACGTCGCCGGACTTGACGACCTCGCGCGGGTCCTTGACGAAGTTCCGGGACATCGCCGACACGTGCACCAGGCCGTCCTGGTGGACGCCGACGTCGACGAACGCGCCGAACGCGGCGACGTTGGTGACCACACCCTCCAGCACCATGCCCGGCGTCAGGTCGGAGATCTTCTCCACGCCCTCGACGAAGGTGGCGGTGCGGAACTCGGGTCGCGGGTCACGCCCGGGCTTCTCCAGTTCGGCGAGGATGTCGGTGACCGTGGGCAGGCCGAACGTCTCGTCGACGAAGTCGGTGGCCTTCAGCCCGCGCAGGATCGTCGACTTCCCGATGAGCGACCGCAGATCCTGCCCGGTGGTGGCGAGGATCCGGCGGACCACCGGGTACGCCTCGGGGTGCACGCTGGACGAGTCCAACGGGTCGTCGCCGTCGGGGATGCGCAGGAAGCCGGCGCACTGCTCGAACGCCTTCGGGCCGAGCCGAGCCACCTTCTTCAGTTCGGCGCGGGAGCGGAACGGCCCGTTGGCGTCCCGGTGCAGCACGATGTTCTCGGCCAGCCCGGCACCGATGCCGGAGACCCGGGTGAGCAGGGGAGCGGACGCGGTGTTCACGTCGACCCCGACGCCGTTGACGCAGTCCTCCACCACGGCGTCCAGCGACCGGGAGAGCTTCACCTCGGACAGGTCGTGCTGGTACTGGCCGACCCCGATCGACCGCGGGTCGATCTTGACGAGCTCGGCGAGCGGGTCCTGCAGGCGTCGGGCGATGGAGACCGCGCCGCGTAGCGAGACGTCCAGGCCGGGCAGCTCCTGCGCGGCGTACGCGGAGGCCGAGTAGACCGACGCGCCCGCCTCGGAGACGACGACCTTGGTGAGGTTGAGCTGCGGGTGCCGCTTGATCAGGTCACCGGCGAGCTTGTCCGTCTCCCGCGACGCGGTGCCGTTGCCGATCGCCACCAGCTCCACGCCGTGCGCTCCGGCGAGCCGCGCGAGGGTCTCGACGGAGGCGTCCCACTGCCGGCGCGGCTCGTGCGGGTAGATGGTGTCGGTGGCGACGACCTTGCCCGTGGCGTCCACCACGGCCACCTTCACCCCGGTACGCAGACCGGGGTCGAGGCCCATGGTGGGGCGGGCGCCGGCGGGTGCGGCGAGCAGCAGGTCGCGCAGGTTCGTGGCGAAGACGCGTACCGCCTCCTCCTCGGCGGCCTGCCAGAGCCGCATCCGCAGGTCCGCGCCGAGGTGGATGAGGATGCGGGTGCGCCACGCCCAGCGGACCGTGTCGGCCAGCCACCGGTCGCCCGGCCGCCCCTGGTCGCTGATGCCGAACCGACCGGCGATCGCCGCCTCGTAGCGGCTCGGACCGGTCGGGGCGGCGTCGGCCTCGCCGGCCTCGTCCGGCTCCATGGTCAGGTCGAGCACGCCCTCCTTCTCGCCCCGGAACATCGCGAGGATCCGGTGCGACGGCAGCTTCGGGTACGGCTCGGCGAAGTCGAAGTAGTCGGCGAACTTGGCGCCGGCCGACTCCTGCCCGTCGCGTACCCGGGACACCAGCCGGCCCCGCGACCACATCTGCTCGCGCAGGGTGCCGATCAGGTCGGCGTCCTCGCCGAAGCGTTCGATGAGGATGGCCCGGGCGCCGTCGAGCGCGGCCGCGGCGTCGGCGACGCCCTTCTCCGCGTCCACGAAGCCGGCGGCGACGGTACGCGGGTCCTGCCCCGGGTGGGCCAGCAGCGTCTCGGCGAGCGGCTCCAGCCCGGCCTCCCGGGCGATCTGCGCGCGGGTGCGCCGCTTCGGCTTGTACGGCAGGTAGATGTCCTCCAGCCGCGACTTCGAGTCGGCCGCCATGATCTGGGCTTCGAGGGCCTCGTCCAGCTTGCCCTGGCTCCGGATCGACTCCAGCACCGCGGCCCGGCGCTCGTCCAGCTCGCGCAGGTAGCGCAGCCGCTCCTCCAGGGTGCGCAGCTGGGTGTCGTCGAGCAGGCCGGTGGCCTCCTTGCGGTAGCGGGCGATGAACGGCACGGTGGCGCCGCCGTCGAGCAGCTCGACGGCAGCCCGCACCTGCCGCTCGGCCACGCCGAGCTCCTCGGCGATGCGCTGATGAACAGAGAGGGTCACGATCTCGATCCGCCTTCGGGAGTGGTTTCCGCCGAGCATTGTGCCGGGTTAGCGTGGCGATCATGGAACCACCTGTGGAGCCGCGTGTCCGGCGGCTCTTCGGCGGCAGCGCCCGCACGCTCGGCGACCTCGCGGCGGACCCGTTCCGCGCGGACCGGGACCGGATCGTGGGCTCGCCGTTCTTCGCCCGGCTCGGCGGGGTCACCCAGGTGATCAGCCCGGTCGGGTCCGGCCTGCTGGTGCACAACCGGCTCACCCACAGTCTGAAGGTCGCCCAGGTGGCCCGGGCGATCGCCGAGCGGCTCATCGCCGACGAGGACCGGCGCGCGTTGCTGGACTCGCTCGGCGGCTGCGACCCGGACGTGGTGGAGGCCGCCGCGCTCGCCCACGACCTCGGCCACCCGCCCTTCGGTCACCTGGGTGAGCGGGTGCTGGACCGGCTGGCCCGGCAGCGGCTCGGCCTGCCCGACGGCTTCGAGGGCAACGCGCAGTCGTACCGGATCGTCACCAGCACCGAGATCCGCGGCGCGGCCACCACCGGTCTGGACCTCACCGCGGCGGTGCGGGCGGCGATGCTCAAGTACCCGTGGACCCGGCTCGACCATCCCGACCCGCACCCTCGGTTGATGGACCCGCCGCCCCGCGGGGCGAGCGCCCCACCGGACGACCCGGAGAGCGGCTCGTCGAAGTTCGGGGCGTACCGCACGGAGATCGACGACCTGCGGCAGGCCCGGGAGCCGTTCGCCGGCCGCATCCCCGACTGGCAGCAGACCGTCGAGGCGTCGGTGATGGACACGGCCGACGACATCGCGTACGCGATCCACGACGTGGAGGACTTCTACCGGGTGGGGGTGCTCCAGCAGGGCGCGGTCTCCGCCGAGCTGACCGCCTGGCAGCGGGAGGCCGGCCAGTTCCGGGCGATCACCGACCGCGCGTTGGGCACCGCGGCCCGCCGGCCCGGCGCCGCGATCGAGCGGCTGCGCCGGCAGCTGCACCGCAAGGACGCCTGGGTGGCCGACGACGACGCGTTCGCCGCCGCCGTCGAGCACGTCCGGGCCGAGCTGGCCGAGGGGCTGCTCGCCGTGCCGTTCGACGGCTCGATCGAGGCCGAGCAGTACGTCGCCCGGTTCTCCGCGCGCTGGTCGACCCGGTTCGTCGAGGCGGTCACCGTGACCGCGCACCCGTCGGTGCGTTCCGGCCACGTGCTGCTCGCCCCGGCGCAGTGGCACGAGGTGCAGGTGCTCAAGTTCGTGCACCACCGGTTCGTGCTGGCCCGCCCCGACCTCGCCCTGCACCAGCGTGGGCAGGCCCGCCTGCTGGGCACCCTGGTGGAGGCGCTCTGGGAGTGGCTGCTCGACCCGGAGGAGGAGTCCCGGCTGCCGCGGCGCCTGCACGACCTGGTAGAGCTGGCCGAGGCGGAACTGCACCCACGCACGCCGGACCGGATCGGCCGGGCCCGGGGCCGGGCGATCATCGACTTCGTCGCGCAGCTCACCGACGGCCAGGCGGTGGCCCTGCTGGACGCGCTGTCCGGCCGGTCCGGCGCCCTCTGGACCGACGCGTTCGTCCTCTGACCCGCCCGCCGACGCCCGCCCTCCGCGGGCCGCTGTCGGCCTCAGGCCACCGACTGCCACCAGCCGTCGACCGCCGGCGGGTCGTCCACGACGACCCGTTCGCCCGGCCGGGGTACGGCGATTCGCACGTCCCGGGCCTTCGCCTCGGCCCAGAGCCGGTCCACCGGCTCCGACCAGTCGTGCAGGGCGAGGTTGAACGTCGCCCAGTGCACCGGGACGAGCAGCCCACCACGCAGGTCGAGGTGGGCGGTGACCGCCTCCTCCGGGTACATGTGGATGCTCGGCCAGGCCCGGTCGTACGCCCCGATCTGCATCAGCGTCACGTCGAAGGGCCCGTGCTCGGCGCCGATCGCGGTGTAGCCCGGGAAGTAGCCGGAGTCGCCGGTGTAGAAGACCTTGCGGTGGGCGCCGGCGATGACCCAGGAGCTCCACAGTGTGCCGTCACGGCGCAGCCCGCGACCGGAGAAGTGCTGAGCGGCCGTCGCGATCAGCTCCAGCCCGGCCACCCGGTGGCTCTCCGACCAGTCCAGCTCGACGATCCGCTCCTCGGGCACGCCCCACCGGTCGAGGTGCGCGCCGACGCCCAGCGGCACGACGAACGGGGCGGACTGGCCGTCCAGCAGCGCCCGCACGGTGGGCAGGTCGAGGTGGTCGTAGTGGTCGTGGGAGATCAGGATCGCGTCCAGCGGCGGCAGCTCGTCGAGGCGTACCGGCGGCTCGTGCAGCCGGCGCGGGCCGACCAGCGCGGACGGCGAGCAGCGCTCACTCCACACCGGGTCGAGCAGCACCCGGCGGCCCTCGATCTCGATCAGCGCCGAGGCGTGGCCGTACCAGACGATGTTGAGTTCCCGGGCCGGGTCGCCGATGGTGGGCGCCGCGGTCGGCCGCAGCAGCGGCACGGCGCTGCCGGGCCGGCGCTTCTGCTTGCCGAAGAGCAGCTCCCAGACCAGGTTGCGCCCGGGCTCGGCGAGGGTGGACCGGACGCCGGCGACGTTGTGGAAGGTGCCGTCGCGGAACTGTGGCGACCGGGCCGCCCGCTCGGCCCGGCGCCCGACCAGCCGGCCGCCCAGGGCCAGCGGTATGTCGCGGGCGACCCAGGCCAGGCCGGCGAGCGCGGCCACGCCGGCCAACCCACCGAGGCGCCGGCCGAGGGCCCGTTCCTGATCCGGTCGTTCCGCTGATCCGCGCATGGTGGTCCCCTCCGGCTCGTCCCGCATACACCGTAGTCACCGGGCGCCGCCGCGCTCCGGGGAACCCGGCGCGCGGCGGCGGTGAGGCGGCCCGAACGGTGCGACCGGGGGCTGGGTCAGCCCCCGTTGCTGGGCCGCTGCCGGGTCAGCCGGTGGCGGGCCCCCGTGCCGGCCAGGCGGGACGTCGCGTCCAGGAAGACCCGGCCGAGGCGGGCCCGGGCCTGCACGGCCGGGTGGGTGGCGCCGAAGTTGTCGGGGTCGGCCTGGCCGTCGGCGAAGAGCGCGTACGTGAGCAGGGGCGCGCCCGCCGCGTCGAAGACGATGCCGGCCTCGTGCCGCGCGGTGCCGAACCAGCCGGCCTTCGTGGCGACCCGGGCGCGCTCGGCGGACGACATCTCGCGCCGGATCCCGTCGGTGAACGCGATCGGGGAGCGCAGCAGGTTGAGCAGGAAGGTCGTGGCGGCGGGGGAGAGCAGCGTGCCGGCCACCAGGGCGCGCAGCAGCTCGTGGGTCTCGCGGGGGGTGCTGGTGCCGAGGAAGAACCGGTTGGGGTTGGCCACCGGCTCGACCTGGGTGTTCGGGAAGCCCTTGGCGACCAGGATGGCGTTCAGCTCGGCGGCCGGGCAGACCAGGCCGCAGAGGCGTACGGCGGTGTCGTCGGAGACGGTCAGCAACGCCGCGAGCGCGTGCCCCAGGGTGACCGAGCTGGGGTAGGCGTTGTCGAGGCTGAAGATGCCGTCGCCGCCGGGTACCACGATCGCGGCGGTCACGTCGACGCGCTGGTCCAGCGCGAGCAGGCCGCGGTCGACCTTGTCGAGCACGGCGGTGGCAACCGCGATCTTGTTGACGCTGTACGCCTCGATCCGCAGGTCGGGATCGTCGGCCACGGCCACCACGGGTGTCTCGCCGGCGCTGTCGGCCACACTGACGTACGCCTGCCAGTTGCCGCCGGCCCGCGTGGTCTCCCGCTGGTAGGCCCGGGCCACCCGGCGGGCCACCTGCTGCGGGGTGGCGGCGGGCACCTCGGCCTCGGCGGACGCCGGGGCGGCGGTGCCCAGGACGGTGCCGGCGGTGGCCACCGTGCCCAGCCCGAGCGCGGTCCTACGGTTCACCCTGATAGTCAATCGTCTCTCCCGTCGTGGTGCGCCGGAGGGTTCTCCGGCCCACCACCCTAGGCGAACCGATCGACGCCGGTGATCCCGCCGACGGCTCACCGGGCGGGTCGCCGGACCAGCGCGCCGACCTGGCCGGGCAGGTTGCCGGCGGCCCGCAGCACCCGCCCGAGGTCGGGCAGCCAGCCGCCGCGGACGGCCTCGCTGGTCGGGTCCGGGGCGAAGACGACGCCGTCGTGCGGGTCGACGGCCGTGTCGTCCAGCCCCAGCCGTCGCATGAGGGGGCCCACCAGGGCGTCGTACACCCCGGGCAGGAGCGTGAAACCGACCCGCATCAGGCCGTTGAACGGGCCCACCGACACCTCCCGACGGGGGTGGTCGGCGCAGTCCACGACGGCCCGGGCCACCCGCTTCGCGGAGGCGATCGGCGGCGGCGGCCGCCCGACCTGGCCGGCGTGGTTGGCCGCCCGCTGGTAGATGGGGGTGTCCACGCTGCCGGGGGAGACCAGGCAGACGTGGATGTCGGCGTCGTCGCGCAGCTCCTGCTGGAGGGTCCGGACCAGCCCGGCCAGCCCCCACTTGGCGGTCGCGTAGCTGCTCAGGTACGGCGCGGTGATGTGCCCGAGCACCGACCCGGTGAGGATCAGCGTGCCCGCCGAGGCGGCCCGGAAATGGCGCAGCGCCACCCGGGCCGCCTCGGCGACGGCCAACAGGTCGGTGCGGACCACCTGGTCGAAGACGCGGGCGGGCAGCTGTTCGAACCGCCCGTACGCGGTGACCGCCGCGGTGTGCACCCAGACGTCGATCCGGCCGAACCGGTCGACGGCCGCGTCGGCCAGCGCGTCGAGGGCACCGGGGGTGGTGACGTCGGTGGGCACGGTGAGCACCTCGGCGCCGGCTTCCACGCACTCGTCGCGTACGTCGGCGAGGGTGCGTGGGGCGCGGGCGGCGAGGACCAGGCGGTCGCCGCGCTCGGCGAACGCCCGGGCCGCGGCGCGCCCGATTCCGCTGGTCGCGCCGACGAGCACCACCACCCGGCTCACGGTTCGAGCACCACCTTGACGCAGCCGTCCCGCTTCTGCTGGAACATCTCGTACGCCTCGGGTGCCCGGGCCAGCGGCATCCGGTGGGTGCGCAGGTCCTCCACGCCCAGCGGGTCGTCGTCGCGGTCGAGCAGCGGCAGGATCTCGTCGACCCAGCGGCGGACGTGGCACTGGCCCATCCGCAGCTGGATGCCCCGGTCGAACATCTCCATCATCGGCATCGGGTCCTGCTCGCCGCCGTACACGCCGGAGAGCGAGACGGTACCGCCCCGGCGGACGGCCTTGAGGGCGGCGTGCAGCACGCTGAGCCGGTCCACGCCGGCCCGGTCGATCATGTTCTGGGCGACCCGGTCGGGCAGCAGGCCGGCGGCGGCCTGGGCGAGCTTGCCGGTGGGGGAGCCGTGCGCCTCCATGCCGACGGCGTCGATCACCGCGTCCGGGCCGCGGCCGTCGACGAGGTCGACGAGGGCGCCCGGGACGTCGTCGAGCTCCCGGACGTCGAGGACCTCCACGCCGTGCCGGCGGGCCAGCTCCAGGCGTTCCGGGACGAGGTCGAGGCCGATGACGCGGTCGACGCCGAGGTGCCGGGCGACGCGGGCGCAGAACTGGCCGACCGGGCCGAGGCCGAAGACGGCCAGGGTGCCGCCGGGTGGGGTGTCCGCGTACTTCACCGCCTGCCAGGCGGTCGGGAGGATGTCGGAGAGGTAGAGCCAGCGCTCGTCGGCCCCGTGCGCGGGGACGACGATCGGGCCGAAGTCGGCGTGCGGCACCCGCAGGTACTCGGCCTGCCCGCCCGGGACGGAACCGTAGAGCGAGGTGTAGCCGAACAGGGCGGCGCCCTTGCCCTCGTCGCGGACCTGGGTCGTCTCGCACTGCGCGTAGAGCTGCCGTCGGCACATCCAGCACTGTCCGCAGGCGATGTTGAACGGCACCACCACCCGGTCGCCGGGCTTGAGGCGGGTCACCCCGGAGCCGACCTCCTCGACGACGCCCATCGGCTCGTGGCCGAGGATGTCCCCCGGCTTCAGGTACGGCCCGAGCACCTCGTAGAGGTGCAGGTCCGAGCCGCAGATCGCGGTGGAGGTGATGCGGACGATCGCGTCGGTCGGCTCCTCGATCCGCGGGTCGGGCACCTCCTCGACCCGTACGTCCCGCCTGCCCTGCCACGTCAAAGCCTTCATGTCCGGTTCCCTCCGTCGGAGTTCTCCTCCCGGCTGCTACCCGCGCGGCGGGCGTTGAACCGGGCGGGTCCGGAGGCGCCGCACAGCGGCGGGGCCCAGACGCCGACGGGCCGCCGCACCCGTGGGGGTGCGGCGGCCCGTCGTCCGGCCTGGGCGGTCAGGAACCGGGGGTGTTGTCGCTGCGCTTCGTGGTGGTGGCCGCGAGGAAGTCGCGGTTGAGGCGGCCGATGGTGTTCAGCGGGATGCCCTTCGGGCAGGCCACCGTGCACTCGCCGGCGTTGGTGCAGCCGCCGAAGCCGGCCTCGTCGTGCGCGTCGACCATGCCGATCACCCGGGTGTAGCGCTCCGGCTGGCCCTGCGGCAGCAGCGAGAGCTGGGTGACCTTGGCGGCGGTGAACAGCATGCCGGAGCCGTTCGGGCAGGCCGCCACGCAGGCGCCGCAGCCGATGCAGGCCGCCGACTCGAAGGCCGCGTCCGCGTTGGCCTTGGCCACCGGCACCGAGTGGGCCTCCGGGGCGCTGCCGGTCGGCGCGGTGATGTAGCCGCCCGCCGCGATGATCTTGTCAAAGGCGCCCCGGTTGACGACCAGGTCCTTGATGACCGGGAAGGCCCGGGCGCGCCACGGCTCGATGTCGATGGTGTCGCCGTCGGAGAACTGCCGCATGTGCAGCTGGCAGGCGGTGGTGCCGCGCTGCGGCCCGTGCGCCTGGCCGTTGATCATCATGCCGCACATGCCGCAGATGCCTTCGCGGCAGTCGTGGTCGAAGGCCACCGGGTCCTCGCCGGCGAGGATCAGGCGTTCGTTGAGCACGTCGAGCATCTCCAGGAACGACATGTCCGGCGACACGTCGTCAACCTGGTAGGTCACCATCCGACCCTTGTCCTCGGGGCCGGTCTGGCGCCAGATGCGCAGGGTCAGGTTCACTTGTAGCTCCGCTGCGTGGGGTGGACGTATTCGAACTTCAGGTCTTCCTTGTGCAGCACCGACGGCTGGCCGGTCGCGGTGAACTCCCACGCCGCGACGTACGAGAAGTGCTCGTCGTCGCGCTGGGCCTCGCCGTCCTCCGTCTGGTACTCGGCGCGGAAGTGGCCGCCGCAGGACTCCTCGCGGTGCAGGGCGTCGATGCACATCAGCTCGGCCAGCTCGAAGAAGTCGGCCACCCGGCCGGCCTTCTCCAGCGACTGGTTGAGTCCGTCGCCGTCGCCCAGCACCCGCACGCGCTGCCAGAACTGCTCGCGCAGCGCGCGGATCTCGTCGATCGCCTTGCGCAGGCCGGCGTCACTGCGCTCCATGCCGCAGTGTTCCCACATGATCTGGCCCAGCTCGCGGTGGAACGAGTCGACGGTCCGGTCGCCGTTGACGGCCAGCAGCCGCTGGATCCGGTCCTCCACGTCGCGGCGCGCCTCGACGGCCGCGGGGTGGCTGGCGTCGACCTTCTCGAACGGGCCGGCCGCCAGGTAGTTGGCGATGGTGTTCGGCAGCACGAAGTAGCCGTCGGCGAGGCCCTGCATCAGCGCGGACGCGCCGAGCCGGTTGGCGCCGTGGTCGGAGAAGTTGGCCTCGCCGATCACGAACAGACCGGGGATCGTCGACTGGAGGTCGTAGTCGACCCACAGCCCACCCATCGTGTAGTGCACGGCCGGGTAGATGCGCATCGGCACCTCGTACGGGTCCTCGCCGGTGATGCGCTCGTACATCTCGAAGAGGTTGCCGTACTTGGCCTCGACGGCCTTGCGGCCGAGCCGACCGATCGCGTCGGCGAAGTCGAGGTAGACGCCGAGCCCGCCCGGGCCCACGCCCCGCCCCTGGTCGCAGACCGCCTTCGCGGCGCGGGAGGCGATGTCGCGGGGCACCAGGTTGCCGAAGGAGGGGTAGATCCGCTCCAGGTAGTAGTCCCGCTCGTCCTCGGGGATGTCCTTCGGGTTGCGGTCGTCGCCCTTGGCCTTCGGCACCCAGACCCGGCCGTCGTTGCGCAGCGACTCGCTCATCAGGGTCAGCTTGGACTGGTGGTCGCCGGAGACCGGGATGCAGGTCGGGTGGATCTGCGTGTAGCAGGGGTTGGCGAAGTACGCCCCCTTGCGGTGCGCCCGCCAGGTGGCCGTGACGTTGCAGCCCTTGGCGTTGGTGGAGAGGTAGAAGACGTTGCCGTAGCCGCCGGAGGCGAGCACCACCGCGTCGGCGAACTCGGTGGTGATCTCACCGGTGACCAGGTCCCGGACCACGATGCCGCGGGCCTTGCCGTCGACGACGATCAGCTCCAGCATCTCGTGCCGGGAGTTCATCTCGACGTTGCCGAGGCCGATCTGCCGTTCCAGGGCCTGGTACGCCCCGAGCAGCAGCTGCTGGCCCGTCTGGCCCCGCGCGTAGAAGGTGCGCTGTACCTGGGCGCCACCGAAGGAGCGGGTGTCGAGCAGGCCGCCGTACTCGCGGGCGAACGGCACGCCCTGCGCCACGCACTGGTCGATGATGTTGACCGAGACCTCGGCCAGCCGGTGCACGTTCGACTCCCGGGAGCGGAAGTCGCCGCCCTTGACGGTGTCGTAGAAGAGGCGGTGCACCGAGTCGCCGTCGTTGCGGTAGTTCTTGGCGGCGTTGATGCCGCCCTGGGCGGCGATCGAGTGCGCCCGCCGGGGGCTGTCCTGGTAGCAGTAGGACTTGACCCGGTAGCCCTGCTCGGCGAGCGTGGCGGCGGCGGAGCCGCCGGCCAGGCCGGTGCCGACGACGATCACCGTCATCTTCCGGCGGTTGGCCGGGTTGACCAGCTTCGCGTCGAAGCGGCGACGGTCCCAGCGGGTCTCGATCGGGCCGTCGGGAGCCTTGGCGTCGGCGATCGGGTCGCCCTCGGTGTAGAGATCCATGATCAGGCCACCAATCCGGTGAGTACGGCGAACGGGACCACCAGGTAGCCGGCGCACAGGGCGACGGCGAAGACCAGCGCGGCGGTACGGGCGCGACGCTCACCCTTCGGGGTCTGCTGACCGAGGCTCCGGAAGGCGCTGAAGGCGCCGTGACGCAGGTGGAAGCCGAGCGAGACGATCGCCAGGGTGTAGAAGAGCGTGACGTACCAGCGCTCCGGCGCGAAGTCGGCGACCACGTTGGAGTACGGGTTGCTCGGGTCGCCGACCGGGTTCAGGTGACCGGTGGTCAGGTCCAGCAGGTGGTAGATGACGAAGAGCAGGATGATCACCCCACCCCAGCGCATGGTGCGGGCCGCGTAGCTGCCCTGGACCTTCGCGCGGTGCGCGTACCGGACCGGGCGGGCGGCTCGGGCGCGCAGCGCCAGCGCGGTGGCGGCGGCGATGTGCCCCACCACGGCGACGACGAGGACGGCCCGCAGGATCCAGAGGAACCAGACGCCCGGCAGCAGCGGCTTGCCGATGTCGCGCAGCCAGTGCGCGTAGTGGTCGAACGAGGTCTCCCCCGTGAACACCTTCAGGTTGCCGAGCATGTGTGCGATGAGGAACAGCACCAGGATGATGCCCGTCACCGCCATGACGGCCTTGAGACCGACATTGGAACGGATGGGCGACCGCGTTCTCGTGACTACCACAGGGCCGACGCTAGGAGCAGTTTGATCAGTCGTCCAATGCATCGACCTCGCAGTCTTGATAGCCGTAAGCTATGTAGATGCAGCTCCATCAGCTGAGGTACTTCGTGGCGGTGGCCGAAGTACGACATTTCACCCAGGCGGCCGACATCGTCGGCATAACCCAGCCCTCGCTGAGTAAGCAAATTCACGCCCTGGAGGCCGACCTCGGGGCGCCCCTCTTCGAACGGGTAAGGGGCAACATTGCCCTCACCACCGCCGGGGAGGTGCTCCTCCCGTTGGCCAAACGGATCCTCGCCGACGTCGACACCGCCACCCGGGAGGTGCAGGAACTGGTGGGGCTGCGGCGGGGCCGGGTACGCCTCGGCGCCACCCCCAGCCTCGCCACGTCGCTCGCCCCGCCGGTGCTGCGTCGCTTCCGGGACGCGCACCCCACCGTCGACCTGCGGGTCGAGGAGGGCGGCTCGCAGGACCTGGTCCGCGACCTGCTCCGCGGTGACCTGGACCTGGCGCTGATCATCATGCCGGCCCAGGGCACCGACCCCGGCCTGCGCGCCGACCCGATCCTGCGGGAGAGCCTGGTGGTGGCCTCCGTCGCCGAGCTGCCGGCCGCCACGGTCACCGGGCAGCTGCGCATCACCGACCTGCGCGACCAGCCGATGGTGATGTTCCGGGAGGGCTACGACCTGCGCGACGCCACCCTCCAGGCCTGCCGGGACGCCGGCTTCGAACCGACCATCGCCGTCGACGGCGGCGAGATGGACGCCGTGCTCAGCTTCGTCGAGGCGGGGCTGGGCATCGCGCTGGTGCCCGGCATCGTCGTCGCCCGCCGGCCGGGCGTGCGGATCACCCGGCTCGCCCCGCCCGGCGTCACCCGCACGATCGCGGTCGCGCGGCGCCGGGACGTGGTGCCCACCCACGCGGGCCGCGAGCTGCGCCGCATCCTCCTGGAGTACGTCCGGGACGCGAGCACCGAGGGCGAGCTCCCGCCCGGCGTCGAGCCGCTGTAGGCGCCGGTGCCCCGGGCACCCCGCCCGAGCAGGGCGACGAGCAGCAGTACGCCGATCTCGCCGAGGCAGACGAGACGCTCCAGCAGCCCGACGTACGGGCGCAGCGGCGAGCCCACCAGGTAGGCGGCCACGAACGGGACCATCGCGACCGCGCAGGCGACGGCCCCCGCCACCGCCGCCCGGGCGAGCCGCCCCGGGTGCCGGACGGCGGTCAGCAGCGCGCCGACCGGCAGGCCGGACAGGGCCGCGACCGCCGCCCAGCGGTGAACGTCGCCGGTGGTCGTCATGGGTACGCCGATCGGGTCGCGCGGGAAGACGACCAGCACCACGAGGCCCACGCACCAGGCGGCCAGCCCGGCCCGCCCCACGGTGGCCGCCAGCCGGGCCGCCCACCCGGCGGACCGGGACGGCCGCAACGCCGGTGCCAGCAGCAGGGCCGACCCGGCAGCCAGGGCGAGCACCGCCACGTCGAACAGCCAGCCGTGGCGGGACAGCGCGTAGTCGCTGACCGTCTCGCGTACCGGGTGGACCGGCTGCCCCGGGGCGTGCAGGACGCCGAACAGGAGCATCGCCACCCCCGTCACGCCGAGGCCGGCGACGTGGACGGCGGCGCCGGCGCGGGCCGGTCCGGCCGCGGGGACGACGCCGGAGGTGGACGCGACGGTCGCGGAGGCGGTGGGCACGAGCGGCTCTCCTCACCCGGTGGCACGCCCGGTCGGCGCGCGAGGGCGAGCGTCTTCCCCCTCCGGCCGGCGCCACACCACCCGATCAGGGCACCGCGCCGGCCGGATCAGGGCCTCCTCCCGGCGGCCCCACGGCGACCGGGCTCAGCGGCCCTCGGCCTCGTCCATCGCCCGGTAGATGCGCTGCTCCGACACCGGGTACGGGGTGCCGAGCGCCTGGGCGAAGACGTTCACCCGCAGCTCCTCGATCATCCACCGGATCTGCCGGACGGCGGCCTCCTGCCGGCGGGCCGGCGGCAGCGCCGCGAGCAGCTCCTGGTACTCCTTCTGCACCACGGCGATGCGGTCCTGCTGCTGCCGGTCCCGCTGCGGGCTCTGCGGCAGCCGGTCCAGTCGCCGCTCGACCGCCGTCAGGTAGCGCAGCAGGTCGGGCAGCCGGGCGTAGCCGGCCTCGGTGAGGAAACCGGCGTGTACCAGGCCGGTGAGCTGGGCGCGGATGTCGGCCAGCGCGGCCACCACGGCCAGGTTCTGGGTGCGGCCGAGCCGCTGCTCCACCGCGTACGCGGCGGCGAGCACCCGCCGCGCCCGCTCCATCACCTCGACGACCGTGTCCACCAGGTCGGCGCGCACCCGCTCGCGCAGCGCGGCGAACCCGTCGGCGTCCCAGGCGGGGCCGCCGGCGTCGGCGATGAGCTTGTCGATCGCCGCGCCGGTCGCGTCCTCGATCAGCGCCTGCACTCCGCCGTGCGGGTTGCGGGACAGGGCGAGCTTCGCCTCGTTCGACAGCCGCCCCTGGAGGAACTTCGCCGGTGAGGCCACGGTCAGTCGCAGCAGCCGCCGGGTGCCCGCCCAGTGCGCCGCCTCCGCCTCGGCGGCCGAGTCGAAGACCCGTACCCCGGCCGTCGCGCCCTCGTCGACCAGCGCCGGGTAGGCGGTCACCGCATAGCCGGCGCGCACCTGCTCGACCGTGCGGGGCAGGGTGCCGATACTCCACTCGCGCAGTCCGGTGCGGGCCACGTCCGGCGCGGCGGCCGCCACCACCTGCCGTACCTCCTGCTTGAGCTGGCGTTGCAGCGCCGGCAGGTCCTTGCCCTCGGCGACCGGCTGGTCGTCCTCGCCGAGGACGCGGAACGTCACCCGCAGGTGCGGCGGCAGCTTCGTCACGTCCCACGCGTCGCGGGGCACGGTGACGCCGGTCATCCGGCGCAGCTGTCGGGTGAGCGCGTCCAGCAGCGGCTCCTCGCCGGCCGGCATGGCCGCGAGCGCGGCCCGGGCGTAGTCCGGCACCGGCACGAAGTTGCGCCGCACCGCCTTCGGCAGCGACCGGATCAGCGCGACGACCAGCTCCTCCCGCAGGCCGGGCACCTGCCAGTCGAAGCTCTCCGAGGGCACCTGGTTGAGCAGCGGCAACGGGATGTCGACGGTCACCCCGTCGGTCGCGGTGCCCGGCTCGAAGCGGTACGTCAGCGGCAACGCGACCCCGTCGGCGCGCCACTCGTCGGGGTAGTCCGCCTCGTCGACCCCGCCCCGGCCGCTGTTCGTGAGCAGCTCACGGGTGAAGGTCAGAAGGTCCGGCTGCTCCCGGCGGGTCGTCTTCCACCACGCGTCGAAGTGCCGGCCGGAGACCACGTCGGCGGGGATCCGCCGGTCGTAGAAGTCGAAGATGGTCTGGTCGTCGACGAGGATGTCCCGCCGCCGGGCGCGGTGCTCCAGCTCCTCGATCTCGCCGAGCAGCCGCTGGTTGTCCGCCCAGAACCGGTGGTGCGTCTGCCAGTCGCCCTCCACCAGGGCGTGCCGGATGAACAGCTCGCGGGACAGGGCCGGGTCGATCCGCCCGAAGTTCACCTTCCGGGACGTCACCAGCGGTACGCCGTAGAGCGTCACCCGCTCGTACGCCATCACCGCCGCCTGCTTCTTCTCCCAGTGCGGCTCGCTGTAGCTGCGTTTGACCAGGTGCTGCGCGAGGGGTTCGACCCACTCCGGCTCGATCCGGCCGTTCACCCGGCCCCACAGCCGCGACGTCTCCACCAGCTCGGCGGCCATCACCCAGCGCGGCGGCCGCTTGGCCAGGGCCGAGCCGGGGAAGACCGCGAAGCGGGCGCCCCGGGCGCCCAGGTACTCGTTCTTCTGCGCGTCCTTGAGCCCGATGTGGGAGAGCAGACCGGCCAGCAGCGACTGGTGCACCTTCGGGGTGTCGATCTCCTCCGGCAGGTCCGCGGTCGGGCCACGCCGGCCGCCGTCCGTCGCGGCCTCCGCGCCGTTCCGTCGGCCGCGCCGCCCGTCACCCTGTTCCGGCGTACGCAGCACCTGCCGCAGTTGGCTGACGATGTCCTGCCACTCCCGCACGCGCAGGTAGTTGAGGAACTCCGCCTTGCACATCCGTCGGAAGGCGCTGGAGGACAGCTCCCGCTGCTGCTCCCGCAGGTGCCGCCACAGGTTGAGCAGGGCGACGAAGTCCGACTCCCGGTCGGCGAACCGGGCGTGCGCCTGGTCGGCCTGGGCCTGCTTCTCGGCGGGCCGCTCCCGGGGGTCCTGGATCGACAGGGCGGCGGCGATCACCAGCACCTCGGTGGCGCAGCCGTTGCGCTCACCCTCGACGACCATCCGGGCCAGCCGGGGGTCGACGGGCAGCTGCGCCAGCCGGCGTCCCAGCGGGGTGAGCCGCTTCGCCGGGTCGGTCTCGGTCGGGTCCAGCGCGCCCAGCTCGTGCAGCAGGTTGACGCCGTCGGTGACGTTGCGCCGGTCCGGCGGGTCGACGAACGGGAAGGCGGCGATGTCGCCGAGCCCGATCGCGGTCATCTGGAGGATGACCGACGCGAGGTTGGTGCGCAGGATCTCCGGGTCGGTGAACTCGGGGCGGGACAGGAAGTCCTGCTCGTCGTAGAGGCGTATGCAGATGCCGTCCGACGTCCGGCCGCAGCGGCCCTTGCGCTGGTTGGCCGACGCCTGCGAGACCGGCTCGATGGGCAGCCGCTGCACCTTGAGCCGGCTGCTGTAGCGGGAGATGC
This sequence comes from Micromonospora krabiensis, assembly GCF_900091425.1. GTDB lineage: Bacteria > Actinomycetota > Actinomycetes > Mycobacteriales > Micromonosporaceae > Micromonospora > Micromonospora krabiensis. The sequence goes on along the minus strand of NZ_LT598496.1, from coordinate 2,555,539 downwards.
GGGCGGTGCCGGGGTCGACCACGTACTTGATGCCGGGCACGGTCAGCGAGGTCTCCGCCACGTTGGTGGCGAGCACGACCCGCCGGCCCCGGTGCGGGGCGAAGACGCGGTGCTGTTCGGCGGTGGAGAGCCGGGCGTACAGCGGCAGGATCTCCGTGTCCCGCAGCAGCGGCTTGTTCTGCACGAGCCGGCCCAGTGCCTCGGCGGTGTCCCGGATCTCCCGCTCGCCGCTGAGGAAGACCAGGATGTCGCCGGGGCCCTCGGCGGCCAACTCCTCGACCGCGTCGCCGATCGCCTGGACCTGGTCGCGGACGTTCTCCTCGTCCTCGCCGTCGTCCTCGCCCTCGGTGACCTCGACCAGCGGCCGGTAGCGCACCTCCACCGGGTACGTCCGGCCGGAGACCTCGACGACCGGCGCCGGGACGCCCTCGGGGTGCTCCTCGGTGGCGGGCCCGGCGAAGTGGCGGGCGAACCGGTCGGTCTCGATGGTCGCCGAGGTGATGATCACCTTGAGGTCGGGGCGGCGGGGGAGCAGCTGCCGCAGGTAACCCAGGATGAAGTCGATGTTGAGGCTGCGCTCGTGCGCCTCGTCGATGATCAGGGTGTCGTACTGGCGGAGCATCCGGTCGGTCTGCAACTCGGCCAGCAGGATGCCGTCGGTCATCAGCTTGACCAGGCTGCGGTCGCTCACCTGGTCGGTGAAGCGCACCTTGTAGCCGACGACGTCACCCAGCTCGGTGCCGAGCTCCTCGGCGATGCGGTCGGCGACGGTACGCGCCGCCAGCCGCCGGGGCTGCGTGTGCCCGATCAACCCGTGCACGCCGCGCCCCAGCTCCAGGCAGATCTTCGGCAGCTGGGTGGTCTTGCCGGAGCCGGTCTCACCGGCCACGATCACCACCTGGTGGTCCCGGATCGCGGCGGCGATGTCGTCCTTGCGCTCGCTCACCGGCAGGCCGGCCGGGTAGGTGACCACCGGCACCGCCGCCCGTCGCGCGGCCAGCCGCTGCTCGGCCCGGTCGACCTCGGCGGTGATCTCGGTCAGCGCCGCCGTCCTCCGCTGCGGGTCGCGCAGCTTGCGGACCCCGTCCAACCGCCGCTGGAGGCGGCGCTGGTCGCGGAACATCAGGGGGCTGAGACGGCGGTGCAGCTCGCGGACGGGGTCCGTCGCGGCGGGTGCGGCTGGATTCTGCATGTCGTCGCCAAGATTAGTCCGCGGCTCCGGAGCCGCCTCCTGGTTTATCCCCGCCCCTGCCGGGCCGACCGGCGGCGCGGGGGAGCGGACTAGAGTTGCCGGCTACCTGAGTCGAGTCGATCACGGGGGAGCGGATGACGATGCGGGACACCGACCGAGCGTTGGTGCAGGCCGCCACGGCGGTCGCGAAGCTGCGCTGCCGCAGCGAGAACCACACCGTGGCCGCCGCCGCCCGCACCGCCGACGGCCGGGTCTTCACCGGCGTGAACGTCTACCACTTCACCGGGGGGCCCTGCGCCGAGGTGGTCGCCGTGGGCGCCGCCGCCACCCAGGGCGTCACCGAGCTGGAGACCATCGTCGCCGTGGGTGACCGCGGGCGGGGCGTGATCCCGCCGTGCGGACGCTGCCGGCAGGTGCTGCGCGACTACTTCCCCTCGATCCGGGTGATCGTCGGGCCCGCCGACGCGCTCCGCGTGGTGCCGATCGGCGACCTGCTCCCCGACACGTACGTCTGGGCCGACCACCAGGTCGACGCGCCCGCCGGCCCGGTGCCGACGCCCCGCCCCCACGACTGACCGGGAGCGGTGGCGTCGCTCAGTCCCCGGCCGCCGCCTCCAGCATCGAACGCGGCATCGCCACGTCCTCGAACCGGACGTTGCCCTCGGGCACCATCCAGCTCATCACCCGCACCTCCAGCCGGCCGGCCCGCACCGCCGGGTCGTTGTGATAAAGCTCGCGTGCCATGTCGCGATGGACGGAGAGCACCACGAAGCCGCGCAGGCTCTCGTCGTCCGTGTCGACGAACGGCCCGGCCGCGAGGACGAGACCCTGCTCCACCAGACCGGCCTGATGGGCCAGGTGGGCGTCCTGCAACCGGTCGAGCGCGTCCTGCGGCAGCTCGGGGGCGTCCGCCGGACGGACCAGCAGGACGACGGTGTGCTGGTCGAATCGCATGCCCTCACCCTAGGGGCGCGCCGGGCCGCCCGCGGTCGCTCCGCGCGGGAGTCCGCCCAGGTCAACGAGGTTCGATCGCTGCCCGCCCACTGGGATCGCCGCGCCGGGGTCGGCTAAGGTAAGGCGAACCTAAGCGCGAAACCGCAGGAGATTCGTGACCACCCTCGTCAGCCGGCCGGCCGCCACCACCGGTCGCCGCGGCACCGCCCGCGTCGGCCGCCGGCTCACCGTCACCCTCGTGGCCGCGCTGGTGCTGCTGCTGGCCGTGCTGGCCAGCTTCGCGCTCGGCAGCCGACCCCTCCCGGTGGACCAGGTCTGGCACGCCCTGGTCGCGCCCGACGGCGGGGAGGCCAGCACCATCGTGCGGGAGCTTCGCCTCCCGCGTACGGCCCTGGGCCTGGCCGTCGGCGTGGCGCTCGCGGTCGCCGGGGTGCTCTTCCAGGCCCTCACCCGCAACCCGCTCGCCGAGCCGCGGATCCTCGGCATCAGCGCCGGCGCGTCGTTCGGCGTGGTGCTGGCCATCTCCGTGTTCGGGGTGGGCACGCTCGCCGGGTACGTCTGGTTCGGCATCGGCGGTGCGCTCCTCGCCGGCCTGCTGGTCTTCGCCGTCGCCTCCCGGGCGCGGGAGGGCGCCAGCCCGGTCACCCTCGCGCTGGTCGGCGCCGCGCTCGACGCCAGCCTCGCCTCCGTGGTGTACGCGCTGCTCAGCATCGACGCCCGCACCTTCGAGGAGTACCGCTTCTGGGTCGTCGGCGGGCTGACCGGGCGGGACCTGTCGGTCGCGCTCCAGGTCCTGCCGTTCGTGCTCGCCGGTCTCGCGCTCGCCGCCCTCGTCGCCCGGGGCCTGGACGCGCTCGCCCTCGGCGACGACGTGGCCCGCGGCCTCGGTCACCGGATCGGCCTCGTCCGCCTCGGTGGGGGCGTCGCCGCGGTGCTGCTCACCGGGGCGGCGGTCGCCGCGGCCGGACCCATCGCCTTCGTCGGTCTCGCCGTGCCGCACCTGGCCCGGGCCCTCGTCGGCGCCGACCACCGGTGGACGCTCGCCGTCTCCGCGCTCCTCGGCCCGGCGCTGCTGCTCGGCGCCGACGTCGTCGGCCGCCTGGTCGCCCCGCCCGGCGAGATCCCCGCCGGCATCGTCACCGCCCTGATCGGCGCGCCGCTGCTCGCCTTCCTGGTCCGCCGCGCCCGGGTGGTGACCGCGTGAGCGAGTGCAGCGAGTGCAGCGAGCGAACCGGACGGCTCAGCAGCGGGGCGTCCCGCAGCCACGGAGCGAAGGGGGAGGTGGCGTGAGCGCCCCCGGCCGTACCAGGACCGCCACCGGCGGCCCCCGCGACGCGATCCGGTCCGACGCGCCGCGCCCCGGCGACCACACTGGGGCGGCCACCGGTGTCGCCCGGCTGCCCGGCCGCTCACTGCTGCGGGTCGGGCCGGCCAGCGTGCAGATCCGACGGCGCTCGGTGCTCGTCGCGACCGCGCTGACCGTCCTGCTGGCGGTCGCCGTCGTGCTCAGCCTCTCCCTCGGCACGCCGTACGTCGCGGCGCCCGACGTGCTGCGCTCGCTCTCCGGTGCCGGCACCCCGTACGACCTGGTCGTCCTGGACCTGCGGCTGCCCCGCATCGTGCTGGCCGCGGTGGCCGGCGCGGCGTTCGGCATCGCCGGCACGCTGATCCAGAGCGTGGCGCGCAACCCGCTGGCCAGCCCCGACGTCATCGGCATCACCCAGGGTGCCGGCCTGGCCGCGACGATCGCCCTGACCAGCGGCGTGGCCGCGGCGCTGGTCGGGCCCGCCGCGCTGGCCGGCGGGCTGGTCGCGGCGGCGCTGCTGCTCGCCCTCGGCGCGCGGCACGGGCTGGCCGCCCAGCGGTTCGTGCTGGCCGGCGTCGCGGTCGCCTTCGCCCTGCGGGCGCTCACCGAGGTGGTCATGCTCACCGCCGACCCGATCGACGGGCTGCGGGCGCAGATCTGGCTGATCGGCACCCTCGCCGGCAAGGGCTGGACGGAGACGATCTGGATCGCGGGGACGCTGCTGGTGCTGCTGCCCGTGCTCGCCTGGGCCGGGTGGGCGCTCAACAGCACCGCCCTGGACGACGACACCGCCCGGGGCATCGGCCTGCGCCCGGTGGCCCGTCGCATCGGCCTCGCCGGCACCGGCGTGCTCGTCGCCGCGATGGTCACCGCCCAGGTCGGCGCCGTCGACTTCGTCGCGCTCGTCGCACCGCAGGTGGCCCGCCGACTGGTCCGGGCCGAGCGGCCGCCCCTGCTCTGCGCCGCGCTGCTCGGCGCCCTGCTGCTCGTCCTCGCCGACCTCGCCGGGCGGCGGCTCTTCGCGCCCACCCAGCTGCCGGCCGGCGTGCTGACCGCCGCGATCGGCGGGCCGTACCTGATGTACCTGCTCCTGCGCGGCCGCCGGCGGTCCTCGTGAACACCGCCGCGCACTCCCGCGTCCACCCCGCCGAGGAGGCCTGATGCTCTCCACCCGCGACCTGGTCGCCGGCTACGACGAGCGGACCGTGCTGGACGGGCTGAACCTGGACCTGCCCGCCGACGCGTTCACCGTGATCGTCGGCCCCAACGCCTGCGGCAAGTCCACGCTGCTGCGGACCATGGCCCGGCTGCTCACTCCGCGCCGCGGCACCGTGCTGCTCGACGGCGCGGCCATCCGCGACCTGCCGACCCGGGAGGTGGCGCGGCGGTTGGCCGTCCTGCCGCAGAGCCCGCTCGTGCCCGAGGGGGTGACCGTCGCCGACCTGGTCGGTCGCGGCCGGCAGCCGTACCAGCGGTGGTGGCGGCAGTGGTCCGAGCAGGACAGCGCGGCCGTGGACCAGGCCATGGCCCTCGCCGACGTCGCCGGCCTCGCCGACCGCCCGGTGGACACCCTCTCCGGTGGCCAGCGGCAGCGGGTGTGGATCGCCATGACCCTCGCCCAGGACACCGAGGCGCTGTTGCTGGACGAGCCGACCACGTTCCTCGACCTGGCCCACCAGGTGGAGGTGCTGGACCTGCTGCACCGGCTGCGCGCCGAGCGGGGCCGCACCGTCGTCGCCGTGCTGCACGACCTCAACCAGGCCGCCCGGTACGCCGACCACCTCGTGGCGATGCGCGCCGGCGCCGTGGTGGCCGCCGGGCCGCCGCGCGAGATCCTCACCGCCGGCCTGGTCCGTGAGGTGTTCGGGCTCGAGTGCGTCGTCGTGCCCTGCCCGGTGACCGGCGCGCCGCTGGTGGTGCCCGCGCTCAGCGGTCTCGCCCGGGAGACCGCCACCGCCGCTTCCTCCGGTGCCCCTGCCGGTGCTGCCGGCCCGTCCGGGCTGAACTCTTCCGGTGCCGCGTCCGGTGCCACAACCGCCGCCGACGAGAACGCTCTCGCCGGCTCGTACCCTTCGGAAGGAAACTGATGCGTCGTCTCGTCGCCGTCCTCGCCGCGGCTGCCGTCCTCGGCGTCGGCCTCACCGCCTGCGGTGAGAGCGACCCGGTCGCCGGCACCGCCGGCGGGGAGACCCGGGAGATCACCCACGCCATGGGCACCACCAAGGTGCCGGCCCACCCGCAGCGGGTCGTCGTCCTCGACACCGACAAGATCGACACCGCGCTCTCCCTCGGCGTCACCCCGATCGGCGCCGCCACCGCCGGGGAGGCCAAGAGCTGGCCGACCTACTTCGGTGCCGACAAGCTCGCCGGCATCAAGGAGGTCGGTGTCCTCGCCGAGCCCGACATCGAGGCGATCAACGCGCTCAAGCCCGACCTGATCCTGGGCAGCAAGTTCCGCCAGGAGAAGTTCTACGACGAGTTGTCCGCCATCGCGCCCACGGTGTTCACCGAGAAGGTCGGCATCACCTGGAAGGAGAACTTCCTCCTCGACGGCAAGGCCCTCGGCAAGGAGCAGGAGGCCAAGGACCTGCTGGCCAGGTACGAGACCCGGGCCCAGGAGTTCGGCACGAAGCTCGGCGACGCCGCCTCCCGCAAGATCTCCATCGTGCGTTTCCTCCCCGGCGCGATCCGGGTCTACGGACCGGACTCGTTCTCCGGCATCGTCGTCGGTGACACCGGCCTCGGCCGGCCCGAGCGGCAGCAGCTCGCCAACAAGGAGGACAAGCGCTTCGACGTGGTCAGCCAGGAGCGGGTCAGTGAGGTCGACGGTGATGTCATCTTCGTGACCGCGTACGGCGAGAAGGCCGCCGCCGAGCAGGCCACGGTCACCGGCGGCACCCTCTGGAAGGGCCTGTCGGCGGTCAAGGCCAACAAGGCGTACGTGGTGTCGGACGAGGTCTGGATGACCGGCATCGGCGTCGGAGCCGCCAACAAGATTCTCGACGATCTCCAGAAGTACCTGGCCGCCTGACCCACCCCCGGCGCGCCGTAGCACCCATCAAGATCCTGCTCGATCCCTGAAGTAGTGGCCTCCTCCGCGTGGGGAGGCCACTACTTCTGTCTTGCGGTCTGATCATGGGGGAGCGTGGGCCCCACTCCGTCGTCAGCCGGCCCGGCCCGCGCCGCGGGTACGCAGGGCGACCCGGACCTCCGACAGGAAACCGTCGAAGTCCTCGCGAAGTCGTTTGCCGGTCAGGTGCAGGACGATCCAGTCCTCGCCGAGGAGCCGGTTCAGCCGGCGGCGGTCCCGGTGGAACTGCTCCGGCTCGTCGTGCCAGAGCCCGTCGTACTCGACCGCGACTTTGAACTCCGGCCACGCGAGGTCGAGTCGGGCGATGAACCGACCGGCCTCGGCGACCACGTACTGCGTCTGTGGGCGGGGCAGCCCGGCCAGCACCAGCCGGACACGGGCACGCGACTCCTGCGGGGACTCGGCCCCCGCGTCGGCCAGCTCGACGGCCCGCAGCAGTGATCGCCAGCCGCGCCGTCCGGCCCGGGCCAGAGCGTAGTCGCGCAGCGCCGCCACATCGGTGTGCCGGCGCGCGAGCAGTCCGTCGATGACGACCACCGCGTCGACGAGGTCGAGCCAGCGCGCGAGGTCCCAGCAGGTGCGTTCGGGCGAGGTGACCGGCAGCCCACCCCGGTCGACGACGTCCTCCGCCTCGACCGCACCGTGACGCACCCGCAGCCCGGCCGTCGGGCCGAGCCGGGTCGGCGGCCGGGGTGACTCCGGTAGCCCAGGCCGGCGTGCCGGGGCAGCGGAGCCCGGCGGCACCAGCACCTCGATCGGCTGGTCGGGCGGCACCCGACCCACGCCGTAGAGGGCGGCCGCGGAACGCCCGGCGATGGCGGTGCCTGGTGGTGCCAGCCAGCGGGCGATCGCCAGGCACCTGGTGCGGTGGGTGACGGGCACCTGGGCGTCGGCGTAGACGTCCCGGAACAGTGACCGCCAGGCGGTGCTGCGCAGGTCGTTACGAGTGAGCAGCCCGCGCGAGATGGCAACGGAACCGCGGAAGATCCGACCGCGCAGCTGCGGCGGTCGACGAGGGGCCTTCGGCATGCGGTCAACCCTGACGGTTCACCGAACGGCCGGGGGCCCCCTGTGGACAACGACGCCCCATGATCGCGCTCTAACACGAAAATAGTGCCCTCCCCGACCGGCTGCGCACGGGTCGCGCCGTCTCGGGGGTGTCCTTCGCCCTCGAACGCGGAGGTAGTGGCCTCCCCAACCGGCCGTGCGGGCGTCGCGCTGCCGCTCTGGATGTCCGCTCGCGCTCGAACATGGAAGTGGTGGCCTCCCCGCCGGCCGTGCGGGGGTCGCGCTGCCTCCGGGTGTCCGCTCGCGCTCGAACATGGAAGTAGTGGCCTCTCAGCGGCAGGGAGGCCACTACTTCCGTGATGCAGCACGATCTTCCTCTGCGTCCCGCGCACCGCGCGGGCGCCGGGCGGGCCGCGCGTGGCTGGGCGGTGGGCGGGCGGCTGGGCGGTGGGCGGTGGCGGTCGAGGTGGACGGGGTCGAGGGGTGGGGCGGGTGGGGTGGGAGGTCAGGCGGCGGTGGTCCAGAGGGCGCGGAAGGCGGCCGCCTCGCCGGCGAGCCAGCGCTCGATCTGGTCGGTCTTGGCGCCCTCGGGCATCCGGTGCGCCTGGCCCCGCCGGACGTCCACCAGGACCGGCTCGGCGTGCGGGAGCACCGCGTCCATGTGGCGGGCCATCAGGTGCAGCGTGGCCAGCACCGCCTCCTCGCTGGGCGGGGCCTCGTCGAAGTGCAGGCGGACGGCTTCGACGCGCCCGTCGGAGTGGCGTACGCCGAAGTGTGGGTTGATCTTGACCGGCAGGTCGCCGAGCATGGCGAGGGCGTCACGGGTCTGGGCCAGGTCGACCGAGGCCGGCTCGCCGAGGGAGTGCAGCCAGGCGGTCGCGCCCGGCACCAGCGCCTGGTAGAGCGGGCGCCAGCGGGGCTTGACCTGATCGGCGATCTGGTCGAGGTGGGTGCCGCCGGTGTGGAAGGCGATGTCGGCCTTGAGCGCCTTCACGAACTGGCCGTGCGGGTTGAAGCCGTGCCGGCTGGCCCGCTGCTTGCGCAGGCCACCGACGAAGGTCGCCTTGGTCGGGCCGGTGCGGTCGACGTAGCGGGTGAAGCCGAGGAGCGTGGCGTAGGGCGTGAGGGGTGCGGCGGCGGGCGCAGTCACGGTCGTCCTCCCAGGTCAGGACGTCTATTAGTACATACATTCTAATCGACGGGACTGACATCGCCCAGGGTGTGGAGCGGTCCGTGCTGGCAGGAGTCGCCGGTCTGCGTGGGGCACGGCCCTGGCCGGAGAGTCGCGCGCGGCGAAGAAGGCCGCGAGCACCAAGGGAACCGGGCCGTCCTTCGCCGCGGCCGCCCGAAAGCTGCACGCCGACGCCGTGCGGGCCGGCCTCGCCCGGCGGTCCGTCGTGGAGCGCGAGCTCGACGAGTCGGACAACTACGCGGACTTCAGGTTCTGGAGCAAGAAGAACGTCCTCGACGTCGCCGTCACCGCGCCTGCCGTCAAGGGCGCGGTCGGGCAGACCGTCGACCTGACCTACGAGGTCGTGAACAACGGTCCGTCGGACGGCGGCGGCCCCGGAGTGATCATCACCGCGCCGAGCGGCACGGTGCTGCTGCCCGCCGAGTGGTGCTACACCGACGGCACCCCGGGCGAGGTCCTGCCGGAGTCGGGGAAGCTGCGTTGCAACTTCGAGAGCGAGTTTCCCAGCGTGGCGTCCGGCTACGGCCGGATCAAGGCCACCGTCAAGCTGAAGATCAAGTCAGCGCCGGGCACCGACGGGACCATCGTGGTCAACGGTGCCATGTCCTCCACCGAGTCGAACCCGGCGAACAACACAGCCCGCATCGTCATCATCGGCGGCGAGGGTGACGGCAGCGGCGGGTCCGGTGGCGGTCTGCCGGTCACCGGCGCCCCGGCCGCCGCGCTTGCCGGCGGCGGTGCCGCCGTGCTCGCGCTCGGCGCCGTGCTGTTCGTCCTGTTCCGGCGTCGCCGCTTGGCCTTCCACGCCCCGCGCGACTGATCCCTCGATGCCGCGGGGGTGGGCCGTCTCCGGTCCACCCCCGCGACGAGGCGTCAGAGCTGCCCGACGGAGGTGATCCGGACGACGGCCGCGCCCACCTCGTCGGAGGCGGCCAGGTCGACCTCGGCGCTGATGCCCCAGTCGTGGTCGTCCTCCGGGTCGTCCAGGATCTGCCGCACCGTCCACCGCTCCCGGCCCTGCTCGATCATCAGCAGCGCCGGCCCGCGCGCGTCCGGCCCGACCCCGATCGAGTCGTACGCCTCGAAGTACGGCTCCAGCGCGTCGGCCCAGGCGTCCGCGTCCCAGCCGTCCCCGGCGTCCAGCTCGCCGAGCAGGTCGAAGCGGCGCAGGGCGGCCAGCTCCACCCGCCGGAACAGGGCGTTGCGGACGAGCACCCGGAACGCGCGGGCGTTGCGGGTGACGGCCGGCGGCCGGTCGTCCAGGGTCGCGGCGACCTCGGCGACGTCGGACGGGTTGCGCAGCCGCTCCCACTCGTCGATGAGGCTGGAGTCCACCTGCCGGACCAGCTCGCCCAGCCACTCGATGAGGTCGACCAGTTCGTCGGTCTTGGCGTCCTCGGGGACGGTCTGCCGCAGCGTCTTGTACGCGTCGGCCAGGTAGCGCAGCACCAGCCCCTCGGAGCGGGACAGCCCGTAGAACTGCACGTACTCGGTGAAGGTCATCGCCCGCTCGTACATGTCCCGGACGACGGACTTGGGGGAGAGCTGGTGGTCGGCCACCCACGGGTGCCCCTGCCGGTACATCTCGTACGCGGCCTCCAGCAGCTCCGCGAGGGGCTTGGGCCAGGTCACCTCGTCGAGCAGTTCGAGGCGTGCCTCGTACTCGATGCCGTCGGCCTTCATCGCGGCGACCGCCTCGCCGCGGGCCTTGAACTGCTGCGCGGAGAGCACCTGGCGGGGGTCGTCGAGGATCGACTCGATCACGCTCAGCACGTCCAGGGCGTACGACGGGGACTCCCGGTCGAGCAGTTCGATGGCGGCCAGGGCCAGCGGCGACAGCGGCTGGTTGAGCGCGAAGTCGAGCTGGAGGTCGACGGTGAGCCGCACCCGGCGACCGGTCTCGTCCGGCTCGGGCAGCTCCTCGACCACGCCGCCGGCGCGCAGTGCCCGGTAGATGGCGATGGCCCGCCGGATGTGCCGGCGCTGGGCGGCGCGGTCCTCGTGGTTGTCGGTGAGCAGGTGCCGCATCGCGGTGAACGCGTCCCCGGGCCGACCGATGACGTTGAGCAGCATGGAGTGGCTCACCTGGAAGCTGGACGTGAGCGGCTCCGGCTCGGCCTCCACCAGGCGCTGGAACGTGGGCTCGCCCCAGCCGATCGAGCCCTCCGGCGGCTTCTTCTTGACCACCTTGCGCCGCTTCTTCGGGTCGTCGCCGGCCTTCGCGAGGGCCTTCTCGTTCTCGATCACGTGCTCGGGGGCCTGCACCACGACCCGGCCGACGGTGTCGAAGCCGGCCCGGCCGGCGCGCCCGGCGATCTGGTGGAACTCGCGGGCCTTGAGCAGCCGGGTGCGTACCCCGTCGTACTTGGACAGGCCGGTGAACAGCACCGTGCGGATCGGCACGTTGATGCCCACGCCGAGGGTGTCCGTGCCGCAGATGACCTTGAGCAGGCCGGCCTGGGCGAGGGTCTCCACCAGGCGGCGGTACTTGGGGAGCATGCCCGCGTGGTGGACGCCGATGCCGTGCCGGACCAGTCGGGACAGGGTCTTGCCGAAGCCGGAGGTGAACCGGAAGTTCCCGATGGCCTGCGCGATCAGGTCCTTCTCGGCGCGGGTGCTGACGTTGACGCTCATCAGCGCCTGGGCGCGTTCCAGCGCGGCGGCCTGGGTGAAGTGCACGACGTACACCGGGGCCTGCTTCGTCTGCAACAGCTCCTCCAGGGTCTCGTGCAGCGGCGTCATCGCGTACGAGAAGAGGAGCGGAACCGGCCGCTCGGCCGAGCGGACGACGGCGGTCGGCCGGCCGGTGCGCCGGGTCAGGTCGTCGACGAACCGGGTGGTGTCGCCGAGCGTGGCGGACATCAGGATGAACTGGGCCTGCGGTAGTTCGATGAGCGGCACCTGCCACGCCCAGCCGCGGTCCGGCTCGGCGTAGAAGTGGAACTCGTCCATGATCACCTGGCCGACGTCAGCGCGGGTGCCCTCGCGCAGCGCGAGATTGGCCAGGATCTCGGCGGTGCAGCAGATGATCGGGGCGTCGGCGTTGACGCTGGCGTCGCCGGTGAGCATGCCGACGTTCTCCGCGCCGAAGATCTCACACAGGGCGAAGAACTTCTCCGACACCAGCGCCTTGATGGGCGCGGTGTAGAAGGTCGTCCGGTCGTCGGCCAGGGCCGCGAAGTGCGCCGCGACGGCGACCAGACTCTTGCCGGATCCGGTCGGCGTATTCATGATCACGTTGGCGCCGGAGACGATCTCGATGATCGCCTCCTCCTGGTGGGGGTAGAGGTCGAGACCACGCTCCTTCGCCCAGCCGGCGAACGCGTCGTAGAGGGTGTCGGGGTCGGCGCTTGCGGGCAGCGCGGCGGTGAGCGTCATAGCCCGTCAATGGTGCCTGGATCATGACCCCTGACGCCAGCCGGGTCGGGCCCGCACGTCCACCCGGTCGGCTCACGCGGCAGCCGGGCCCGCCGGGGGCACCCCTTCAGCGGCGGCGGTAGATCAGGTCCGTGACCGGGCGACCGGCCAGCAGGGCCCGGCGTTCGAACTTGGTCACCGGCCGGTGGGCCGGCCGCGGGGCGTAGCCGCCGTGGAGGTTCACCAGGTCCGGATCGGCGTCCAGGGTCTCCCGCATGGCCTCGGCGTACTCCGCCCAGTCGGTGGCGCAGTGCAGCGTGCCGCCGGGCGTCAGGCGGCTGCCCAGCAGGGCCACGTGCGCCGGCTGGATGAGCCGCCGCTTGTGGTGGCGGGCCTTGGGCCACGGGTCCGGGAAGAAGACGTGCACCGCGTCGAGCGACCCGACCGGCAGGCGGCGGACCAGCTCCAGCGCGTCGCCCCGCGCCACCCGGACGTTGCGCAGGTCGTGGCGCTGCACCAGGTCCAGGAGGTTGGCGATTCCCGGAGTGTGCACCTCGACCGCCAGATAATCTCGGTCCGGGTCGGCCCCGGCCATCGCGGCGGTGGTGTCGCCCATGCCCGAGCCGATCTCCAGCACCACCGGGGCGCGCCGCCCGAACAGGGCGGTCAGGTCGGCCGCGTCGCCGGGTCCGTCCGGGACGTCCAGGCCGTACGTCGGGAAGAGTCGGTCCAGCGCGTCGGTCTGCCGGGCGGTCATCCGACCGCGGCGCGGATGGAAGGTGCGGATCGCCCGCGCGGGCGTCGGTGGCACGGCAGGCGTGGCGTCGTGGTCGGTGAAGGTCACAGCGATCCGAGGGTACGCGACGGTCCCGCCGGAACCGATGTGATGTACGCCCCGGGATGAGAGGATCCATCTCGTACGGCAGACCGGGCGGGTCCGCTGCCCGGCCACCTCGAAGACGGCGTCGGGAGGGGGCATCATGGCAATGACCCGCGCTGGCTTCGTGCTCTCGGCCATCGTCGCCGGCGTGCTGATGGCCTCCGCCCCCCGGTTCGAGGAGGCGTCGACCAGCGGCGTCTGGCAGCCCGACCAGCCGGCCGCCGAAGCCCCGGCCGTCGCCACGGAGCGCGAATTCGTCGCCACCCCGGCGGACGGCACGACGTCGGCCGACGAGCCCCTGGACGGGACGACGGTGGCCGGCGCGCCCGCGGACGGCACCGACATCACCGCCGTCCCCGCGGACGGCACGGCCCTCGCCGGCGTGCCGGCCCCCGGGGCGGGCGGTCAGCCCGCCCAGCCCAACCCGATCGTGGACGTCTTCGTGGAGGTCAGCCCCAGCACGGTCCAGCCCGGCTATCTGGTGGGGATCAAGGCCAGTTGCCGGGACAACTCGGTCCCCGCCACCGTCGTGTCGGACGCGTTCGGCCGGGTGCAGGTGCAGCCGCAGCGGGGCCTGCTCACCGCCGCGCCGATGGTGCGCGAGCGCACCCGCCCCGGCAACTACCGGGTCAAGCTGGAGTGCCGCGACGGCGAGACCGCGTCGACGATGCTCCAGGTCGTCAAGGCCGTGAAGCCCACCCGTGGCCCGGCCACCGGTTTCGGTGGCAGCGCCGGCGGGTTCACCGGGGGTCTGCTGGTGCCGGGCGGGATCGCGCTGACGATCGCCGGGCTCGTCGTCGCCGTCGTCGCGCTCCGCCGACCGCGGCGCGTCCGCCGCTGAGGCCGCCGATGGCCGCGCCGCGCCCCGCACCCCGACCGCCCGCCAACTCGGCGGCCGCCCGCTCCGCCGTCGCGCGACGGGCCTCCATCGACCACATGGTCACCGCCCAGCCCCGTCCGCCGGTACGCCCGGCGCCCGGCCGTCGCGGCGCGGACCGTGCGGCCGTCGGGCGGCGGCCCGGCCGGTCGCCCTGGACGGTGCCGCTGGCCGTGGTGCTGGTGCTGGCCGGGGTCTTCGCCACCGGCGCGGGGCTGGGCCACTCGGCCGGCCCGCTGGAGTGGGTGACGGCGGGGGAGGACCGGCCGCCCCGCGGTGAGGGTGCCGCTGCCGTCCGGGCCAGCCGGCCGGTGAGCCTGTCGGTGCCGACGATCAAGGTCTCCGCCCCGGTCGCGCCGGTCGGGCAGGCCCGCGACGGTTCGATCGGCGTACCGCCGTTGGAGCGGCACAACGAGACCGGCTGGTACGACCGGGGGCCGATCCCCGGCGAGCCCGGCCCGGCGGTCATCGTCGGTCATGTGGACACCAAGAGCGGCCCGTCGGTCTTCTACGACCTCGGCAAGCTGAAGCCGGCGGACACGATCGAGGTGACCCGGGCCGACGCGTCGGTGGTGGTGTTCCGGGTCGACACCGTGGAACGCTTCCCGAAGGACCAGTTCCCCGCGGAGCGCATCTACGGTCACGAGGGGCCGCCGCAGCTGCGACTGATCACCTGTGGTGGCGAGTTCGTCGGCGGCCGCACCGGCTACACCGACAACATCATCGCCTTCGCCACCCTGACCACAACCCGCCCGGCGCGGTGATCATGAAGTTGTCGCCTCGGGAAGGCGATTTCCCGGGCATCAACTTCATGATCAACGGGGGCGTGGCCGGGGGTCGGGCGTGGGGTGGGGTCAGGGGACCTGTTGGACCACCTCGAACTCCAGGAGGGTCGCGCCGGAGGCCACCGGACGCTGCTGCTGGCCGGCGTGCGCGGCGCGCGACGGGCCGGCCGCCCAGGCCTGGTACGCCTCCTCCGACTCCCACTTCGTGTAGACGAAGTAGCGGCTCTCGCCGGCGACCGGGCGGAGCAGCTCGAACCCGAGGAAGCCGGGGGAGTTCTCCACCGCGCCGGCCCGGGCCGCGAACCGCTTCTCCAACTCCTCGCCCGCGCCGGGCGGGACGTCGATCGCGTTGATCTTCACGACTGCCATGACCCCACCCTAACCAGGCCGGGTCGGCTCAGAACGCCTCGACCGTCGGGGTCAGCGCGACGTCCACCACGATCGGGGCGTGGTCGGAGGGGCCCTTACCCTTGCGCGCCTCGCGGTCCACGTACGCCGCCCCGACCGCCCGGACGAACGCCGCCGAGGCGTACACGAGGTCGATGCGCATCCCCTTGTTCTGGTGGAACATCCCGGCCCGGTAGTCCCAGTAGGTGAACGGGTGCGGGCCCTTCATCGGGGTGGGTACGACGTCGCTGAGCCCGAGGTCGCGCAGGGCGCCGAGCGCGGCCCGCTCGGCGGGCGTGACGTGCGTCGAGTGGGCGAAGACCGCCGGGTCCCACACGTCGGCGTCGGTCGGCGCGACGTTGAAGTCCCCGCAGACCGCCAGCGGCAGGCCGCTGGTCAGCTCCTCCTCCAGCGCGTCGCGCAGCGCGGCGAGCCAGGCCAGCTTGTACGCGTAGTGCGGGTCGTCCGGGGTGCGGCCGTTCGGCACGTAGACGGACCAGACCCGCAGCCCGTCGCAGGTGGCCGAGATGGCCCGCGCCTCCGGGTCGGGAAAGCCCGGCTCGCCCGGGAAGCCGACGGTCACGTCGGTCAGGCCGACACGGGACAGCAGCGCCACCCCGTTCCACCGGCCGTCGCTGTGGCTGGCCACGGTGTAGCCCAGCTCGCCGACCTCGGCGACCGGGAAGGCTCCGTCCGGGCACTTGGTCTCCTGCAGGCACACCACGTCCGGGGCGGTGCCCGCGAGCCAGTCGAGCAGCCGGGGGAGCCGGGCCTTCACCGAGTTCACGTTCCAGGTCGCCAGGCGCATGCTCCCAGCCTGCCGCATCCGCGCCCCGCACGCCGGGTCCCGGCGCCGGGATGTCGCGCCGCGCGTCGGGCCAGCCGCGTGCCGCGTGCCCACTCCCCGAAGCCTGCAAGATCGTCGCAACATCAGGGAAGTAGGGGCCTCACCTGGGCTGCGACACCACTACTTCCGGGAAGTTGCGCGCGCTCCCGCTCCCGCACCCCCACACGCCGGAGTCCGGCGTGAGGGGGTGCGGGAGCGGGGGGATCAGCTGCCGGGGGTGTCGTTCGGGCGGGTCTGCTCGGCGAGGAACCGTTCCAGCTCCGCGCCGAGCTCCTCGGCGGTCGGCAGCGGCCCGGACTCCGGGGCGAGCAGGCTCTTCTCACCCTGCCCCCGGGCGAACGCGTCGTACTGCTCCTCCAGGGCCTGCACCAGCGCGGCGGCGTCCTCGGTCTGGGCGACCTGCCGGTCGATCTCCACCCGCACCACCTCGGCGGCCGAGCGCAGCCCGTCGCGGGGGAGGAGCAGGCCGGTGCTGCGGGAGATCGAGGCGAGCAGCACCTCGGCCGCGGCCGGGTACTCCGCCTGCGCCACGTAGTGCGGCACGTGGGCGGCGAAGCCGATGGCGTCGCGGCCCTGCTCGCCGAGCCGGTATTCGAGCAGGTGACCGACGCCGGCGGGCACCTGGACCCGCTGGAGCCAGGGCTCGTACCCGGAGATCAGCTCACGCCGGGTGGCGTGGGCGGTGACCCCGGTGGGCCGGGTGTGCGGCACCGCCATGGGGATCGAGTTGAGCCCGACGGTGACGCGGACGTCCAGCCGTGAGGCGAGGCCGGCGACCGCCGCGACGAAGCGCTCCCACTGGAGGTCCGGCTCGGGGCCGGTGAGCAGCAGGAAGGGCGTCTCGTCGTCGTCGTGCAGCAGGTGCAGTTCCAGCTTCGGCGCGTCGTACGACTCCCAGTGGTCCTCCATGAAGGTCATCACCGGGCGCCGGGAGCGGTAGTCGAAGACCTGGTCGACGTCGAAGGTCGCGATCGGCCGCGACTCCAGCGAGCTGAACAGCTGCTCGCGGGCGAGCCGGCTCGCGTGGCCCGCGTCGACGAACCCGGTGAGGGCCTGGATCAGGACCGGTTGACCGAGGTCGGGCAGATCGTCGGTGAGCTCGTAGAGCTCGTGTGGGTCGAGCACCGGTGCGGACCTCCCTGGAATGTGCCTGACGGGACGCCGTCGTGTTCACGGCGCCCGGTTCGGGCAACGTACCCGTCATCCTGACGCATTCCTTCCCCGGGCAGTCGGTCTCCCAGGAACGGCGCGGGATCGGGCAAATCATCGCATTCCGCTGTTCGGTTCCTCGCTCATGGCCGATCATCCGATCTCGGCCTGGTCCGGAAGGCCGAGTTTGTCGATCATCGACGGGGCTCGGGGGAGATGACCGGGTCCGTCCCCGCCCTGCCGCGTCCGGGGCGGGCTGTCGGGTTTCGCCGGTACGCGAGGTCCGTCCCTGGCCGCGCCCGTGCCGCCCCGGCTGTCCACCGCCCGGCCCCGATTCTGTGGCGAGGGCCACTGATCACCCACGGTAATCGGCCGAACCGTCTGCCTAGCCTCGGCTGATGCGTGACGACGGCACCCTCGACGACCCGAACGCCCCCCGCGGCTCCACTGGCCAATCGGACGACACATCATCAGCCGAACGGCTGATCGGACGGAATCCGGTGCGGACCGCCCGTGCGTACGCCCGGGACCTGATCGCCGGCCCCTCCCGGGGCCGCGTGGCCCTGGCCACCGGCGTGGTCTGCTGCCTCGGGCTCGCCGCCTTCGCTCAGGCCGGCGACCGGACCGCCGCGGACGCCGACACCCGGGCGGCGCAGGTCGACGTGACCGCCCGCGCCGAGCAGGAACCGGCCTCCCGGGACCACGACCGGGCGCCGGCCGCGGACGACCGCTCCGCCGCGCCGGCCGCCACCACGGCCGACCCGGACACCAGCCCGACCCGGAAGCAGGCGCGGCAGCCGGAGCGCAAGCCGGCCGAGCCGGCGCCGGTCGCCGGGCTGACCCGGGCGCAGATGAAGAACGCCGGGGCGATCGTGCGTACCGGCCGGGAGATGAAGGTGCCGCGCCGGGCGCTGGTGATCGCGGTCGCCACGGCGATGCAGGAGAGCAACCTCTACAACTATGCGAGCGGTGTGCTGCCCGAGTCGCAGAACTACCCGCACCAGGCGATCGGCTGGGACCACGACTCGGTCGGGCTGTTCCAGCAGCGCCCGAGCAGCGGCTGGGGCAGCGTCGGCGACCTGATGCGCCCGGAGTACGCGACCCGGCAGTTCCTCACCGCGCTGGAGGAGGTTCCCGGCTGGCAGCAGATGCCGTTGACCGACGCCGCCCAGGCGGTGCAGGTCTCGGCGTTCGGGTGGCTGTACGCCCAGCACGAGTGGGCGGCCACGGAGGTCGTCGACGCCTTCGAGTCGACCGGGCGGTAGGCTTCCGGCCACAGTGGACGGTTGTGACTGAGCCATCCCGGGTACATCCGTTGTCGGTTGCGGGTACACATGAGTGAGGGCTCACCGACAGGAGGACCGAGATGTCTCTGTTGCAGCGGATCAGCACGTTCCTGCGCTCGCCGAAGGGGCAGCAGCTCGTCGAGCGCGGCCGTCGCGAACTCGCCAAGCCGGAGAACCAGCAGAAACTGCGGGGTCTCGCCACCCGTCTGTCCAAGCGCCGCTGACCACGGCCGGACCGTCGTACCCGCCTGCGCCGACCCCCGGGAGTACCAGTGACCGAATCCGTTCCGGCCGACGGCCAGCCCGCCCCCGCGCCGTCACCCGACCCCGCGCCGCAGGCTCCCGCCGTGCCGCCGGCCGCGTCCCCGGACGCCCCGGAGACGCCGCCGGCCCGACTGTGGGACCGGATGCGGGAGGACCCGCAGTACGCCCCGGAGCACCTTGCCCTGGAGGCCGTGCGCCGCCTCGGGCCGGAGGCGGCACAGTGGGCCCGCCGGGCGCGGTCGGAGCAGCCGGGGATCGCCGCCGACGTCCTGGCCGAGCAGGCGGTCCGCAGGTTCGTGAACCACGCCCGGCTCTCCGGGGCGGTGTCGGGGGCCGCGGGCCTGCCCGGCGCGGTGATCGACGTGGGCGTCCTGGCGTGGACGCAGGCGCGGATGGTGCTGCACGTCGCGGCGGCGTACGACGTCGACCCGACGCACACCGACCGGGCCACCGACCTGCTCGTCCTCCAGCGGGTGCACAAGGTGGCGGAGAGCGCCCGGCTGGCGCTCGGCGTGGCCGCCGGTCGGGAGCGGGCCGGCGCGCTGTTCGGGTCGGGCGGCCAGGGGCAGTTGGGCAAGGTGATGCTGCGGTTGGGCGTGCGGCTGGCCCAGATGGCCGGCGTGCGGGCGGCGAAGCGGGTCTTCGCCAAGGTCGTGCCGGGCGCGGCGATCATCCTCGGCACCTGGGCCAACTCCTCGGCGACCAAGGACCTCGCCGAGCGGTCCCGGGCGCTGTACCGCCAGCACGGCACCGCCGTCCCCGGTCCGCGACGCTCCTGACCGAGGGCCGGCCCACGGCTTTCCGGATGTCGGGCTGACCGCCGGGCGGGGACGGCCCGACATCCGGAAACCGGGTGTCGACCACCCCGGCGGGCCGTCAGCCGGCGAAGCCCGACGCTCGCCAGGTCACCTCGGCGAGGCGGTCCTGCCCGGCCGCGTTCGGGTGGAACCAGTCCAGCGGGTTGACCAGGTCCAGCGTGAACCGCACCCGGTGCACCGCCCCGCCGTCGTGCCGGCACCGCGAGCCGTACGCCCGGCACGCCGCTACCAACTGCGCGTTGTAGGCGGCGATCCGGTCGCGGACGGCGGCCCGCCGGGTGCGGTCGGCGGGGGCGGTCGAGGTCGGGTCGGCCAGCAGGGCGGGGCATACCCCGCGCCGCCACGCCCGCACCGCGCGCGAGTCGGTGTGCCCGACCTCCCAGAGCCGGTGCAGGTCCGGGATGCTGACCACCAGCACCCGCGCCTTCGGGCGACCGGCGCGCAGTGCCCGCAGGCCACGGTCCACCCCGGCGCGGAACTCGGCCACCGGTGTCATCGCGTCGACGCCGCCCCGGCACACGTCGTTCGCCCCGATCAGGACGGTGACGTGGTCGACCTTGTCGCGTACCGCCGCCCGGGCCTGCTCCTCCAGCGCCGCGGCCCGGGCCCCCGGACGGGCGTGGTTGTACGCCCGGCCGCGGACCGCCGGATCCTGGTCGAGCAGCCGTCGGTAGAGGCTGTCCACCCGCAGCCCGTCCCCGGTGGACCAGGAGTTGCGCTCGCACGAGGTGAGCACCAGGCAGGAGCCGAAGCCGGTGCTGATGGAGTCGCCGAGGGCGGCGATGCCGCCGGACCCGGCGGGCGGCGGGGTGCCGCGGGGTGGTGGGGGCGGGCCGTCTCCGGCGCCCTCGCAGGCGAGGGCCACCAGCGCCGCGAGGCAGGCGACGGCGGCGATCCAGCGTCGAGGCATGATCTTCCCGTCCGGCAACTCGGAGCGACAGCGCGGTCACTGTACGCGCTCGCCCGGTGGCGGTGCGCGTCCGCTGTCGGCTATGCGGCACAGCGCTGCCGTCGCGACCGCCGGTGTGCTAGCCCGGCGTTCGGCCGTCCGGGTGACGGCACGTCGAGGCTTGACTTCGAGCGCACTCGCAGTGGAACCCTGACCCGGGACGGCACACGCGAGAAGGGATCTGCCTGTGAGGATCGGCCTGCACTACTGGAGCTACACGGTCCCGTCGGAGCCGGAACTGATCGCCCCGACCCTCGCGCGGACGGCGCGGGTCGCCGAGGAGGGTGGCTTCGCGTCCTTCACCGTCATGGACCACTTCTTCCAGATGGAGGCCGTCGCGCCGGCCGAGGAGCCGATGCTGGAGGCGTACACGACGCTCGGCTTCGTCGCCGGGCAGACCGAGCGGATGACGCTCGGCGTGCTGGTCACCGGCGTGATGTACCGGCACCCGGGCCTGCTCGCGAAGATCGTCACCACGCTGGACGCGCTCTCCGGCGGTCGTGCCCGCCTGGGCATCGGTGCGTCCTGGTACGAGCGGGAGCAGCGGGGCCTCGGGGTGCCCGTGGTGCCGATGAGTGAGCGGTTCGAGCGCCTCGAGGAGACGCTCCAGATCTGCCTGCAGATGTGGAGCGACAACAACGGTCCCTACGAGGGTCGGCACTACCGGCTGACCGAGACCCTCTGCGTTCCCGCGCCGCTGCGCCGGCCCCGCCCGCCCATCATGATCGGCGGCGGCGGGGAGAAGAAGACGCTCCTGCTGGTCGCCCGCTACGCCGACGCGTGCAACCTCTTCGACACCGGCGTCGACGAGGTGCGCCGCAAGCTCGACGTGCTCCGGGCGCACTGCGCGGCCGAGGGGCGCGACTACGACAGCGTCGAGAAGACGCTGGTGATGCGGGTGTCGCCGGTCGACGAGCCGGACGCGTTCCTCACCGCGGTCCGGGACTACGCCGCCCTCGGCGTCACCGAGATCCAGGTGACCCCGGACCGGCACCCCGTGGAGTTCGCCGAGCGGGTGAGCGAGCGGATCGTGCCGAAGCTCGCCGAGATCGGCTGACGGGCCGGCGCGGGGCCACCGGTTAGGCCCGCCGTTCCCGGGGTAGGTCGGAGGGTATGACGAGATCGCAGCCCCGGCGTGCCCGCGGCACGGTCGGCCACGCCTACAGCGCGTTGAACCTCCGGCTCGCGCTCGCCACCTTCGGGCTGGTGATCATGGTGATCTTCGCGGTGCTGGCGTTCTGGGCGGCGGTCACCTGGCTGGGCGTCGTCTGCACCGTGCTCGCGCTCGTCGCCGTGGTGGACCTGGTCATCATCCAGCGTCGCCGCGCCGCCCGCCGCCGCGAGGAGCCGGGCGTACGGCACTCGCTGTTCGAGTGACAGGAGGACGAGATGTCCATCGCCACCACCAACCCCGCCACCGGACAGGTGCTCAAGACGTACGACCCGATGTCCGAGGAGCAGATCGACGCCGCGATCGGCCGGGCCGACGACGCCTTCCACCAGTTGCGCGGCACCACCGTCGACCAGCGGGCCGGCTGGATGTACGCGGCGGCGGACCTGCTCGACGCCGAGCGGGACGAGATCGCCCGGATCATGACCACCGAGATGGGCAAGACGTACGCCTCGGCGAAGGCCGAGGTCACCAAGTGCGCCACCGCGGCCCGGTTCTACGCCGACCACGCGGCCGAGTTCCTGGCCGACGAGCCGGCCGACGCCGCCGCCGTCAACGCGGGCCAGGCGTTCGTCCGCCACCAGCCGATCGGCCCGGTGCTGGCGGTGATGCCGTGGAACTTCCCGCTCTGGCAGGTGCTGCGGTTCGCCGCGCCGGCGCTGATGGCCGGCAACACCGGCCTGCTCAAACACGCCTCGAACGTGCCGCAGACGGCCCTGCTGCTGGAGGACGTGTTCCGCCGGGCCGGCTTCCCCGAGGGCGCGTTCACCACCCTGCTGGTCGGCTCGGACGCCGTCGACCAGATCCTCAGCGACCCCCGGGTCCGCGCGGCCACCCTGACCGGCAGCGAGGGCGCGGGCCGGTCCATCGCGCAGATCGCCGGCCGGGAGCTGAAGAAGACGGTGCTGGAGCTGGGCGGCAGCGACCCGTTCGTGGTGATGCCCTCGGCCGACCTGGACCGGGCGGCCGAGGTGGCCACGACGGCGCGCTGCCAGAACAACGGCCAGTCCTGCATCGCCGCGAAGCGGTTCATCGTGCACACCGACGTGTTCGACGAGTTCGCGGAGAAGTTCGCCGCGAACATGGCGGCGCTGCGCGTCGGTGACCCGATGGACGAGCGGACCGACGTGGGACCGCTGGCCACCGAGCGGGGGCGGGACGAGATCAACGAGCAGGTCCGCGACGCCATCGACAGGGGCGCCACGGTCCTCGTCGGCGGCGAGCAGCCGACCGGCGACGGCTGGTGGTACCCGCCGACCGTCGTCACCGACCTCACGCCGGAGATGCGGATGTGGCGCGAGGAGGTCTTCGGCCCGGTCGCCGGCCTCTACCGGGTGGAGTCGTACGACGAGGCGATCGAGGTGGCCAACGGCACGAGCTACGGCCTCGGCTCGAACGCGTGGACCCGCGACCCGGAGGAGCAGCGGCGCTTCGCCACCGACCTGGACGCCGGCAACGTCTTCATCAACGGCATGACGACCTCCTTCCCGGAGCTGCCGTTCGGCGGCGTGAAGAACTCCGGCTACGGCCGGGAGCTGTCGGCGATGGGCATGCGCGAGTTCTGCAACACCAAGACCGTCTGGGTGGGTGGCGACGGCGGCGGCGCGATCGGGACGGCCGGCGCACACGCGGAGTGACGCAGCTTTAGGCGGACACCGTCCTGGGTAGGGAACCCACCCATGACGGTGTTCGCCTTCCACGCGTCCCACGAGCAGATCCACCCCCGCGCCCTGCTGGACGCGGTGGTCCACGCCGAGCGGGCCGGCTTCGACGCGGCCATGTGCTCGGACCACTTCGCGCCGTGGAGCGCACGGCAGGGCCACTCCGGCTTCGCCTGGTCGTGGCTGGGCGCCGCGCTCCAGGCCACCACGCTGTCGTTCGGGGTGGTCAACGCGCCCGGCCAGCGCTACCACCCGGCGGTGATCGCCCAGGCCATCGGGACGCTCGCCGCCATGTACCCGGGGCGCTTCTGGGCCGCCCTGGGCACCGGGGAGGCGTCCAACGAGCACATCACCGGCGACGGGTGGCCCCGCAAGGACGTCCGCAACGCCCGGCTGCGCGAGTGCGTCGACGTGATCCGGGCGCTGCTGGCCGGCGAGGAGGTCAGCCACGACGGGCTGGTCCGCGTCGACCGCGCCCGGCTGTGGAGCCGGCCCGACGAGCCGCCCGCGCTGGTCGGCGCCGCGGTGAGCGTGGCCACGGCCCGCTGGTGCGCCGAGTGGGCCGACGGCCTGATCACCGTCAACGCGCCCGTGGACCACCTGCGCCGGATGATCGACGCCTACCGGGACGCCGGCGGGCGCGGGCCGCTGCACCTGCAGGTCCACCTGAGCTGGGCACCGGACCAGGCCGAGGCCGAGGCGGTCGCGTACGACCAGTGGCGCAGCAACGTCTTCGCCCCGCCGGTCTGCTGGGACCTGGAGACCCCCGAGCACTTCGACGCCGTCTCCGCCGACGTGCCGCCCGAGCGGGTCGCTCGGGTGGTCAACATCTCGTCCGACCTGGGACGGCACGTCGGGTGGCTGGAGGAGTACGCGGCGCTGGGCTTCGACCAGATCGCCCTGCACCACGTCGGGCAGGAGCAGCGCGCGTTCGTCGACACGTTCGGCGCCGAGGTGCTGCCGAAGCTGCGCGCCGCCCGGTGACCGGGCGTCGCCGGCCCGCCGCCTAGGCTCGTACCCCATGGAGGGACTCTTCGAGATCGTCGTCTTCCTGGCGGTCGCGACGCTCGGCGCGGCGCTGGCCCGCAAGCTGGGCCTGCTGGCGCCGATCGTGCTGGTGGTCGTGGGGCTGCTGCTCTCCTTCGTCCCGGGCTTCCCGCACGTCCGGCTCGACCCCGAGATGGTGCTCGTCGGGATCCTGCCGCCGCTGCTCTACATCGCCGCGCTGGAGACGTCCGTGCCGGCGTTCCGGCACAACCTACGGCCGATCCTGCTGCTCGCCGTGGGCCTGGTGCTGTTCACGGCGGTCGTGGTCGGCCTGGTCCTGCACCTGCTCCTGCCGGCGGTCCCGTTCGCGGCCTGTCTCGCCCTCGGCGCGGTGCTCGCGCCGCCGGACGCGGTCGCCGCGACGGCGGTGGCCCGGCGGATCGGGCTGCCCCGACGCGTGGTGACCATCCTGGAGGGCGAGAGCCTGCTCAACGACGCCACCGCGCTGGTGCTGTTCCGGGTCGCCACGCTGGCCGCCGTCGGATCGGCCGTCGGCGTGGTCGACGTGAGCATCGAGGTGCTGCGCTCCGCGGGCGGCGGAATCGTCGTCGGCGCGCTGGGCGCGCTGATCTTCGGGTTCGTGCACAAGCGGATCAGCGACCCGCTGCTCGACAACGCGCTGTCGCTGATCATCCCGTTCGCCGTGGTGTTCGCGGCCGAGGAGATCCACGCCTCCGGAGTCGTCGCGGTGGTGGTCACCGGCCTCGCGCTGGGCCACCGGTTGCCGGTGCTGCTGTCGGCCGCGTCCCGACTCCAGGTCGCCGCGGTCTGGCGGCTGGTGCGGTTCCTGCTCGAAGGGCTGGTCTTCCTGCTGGTCGGGCTCCAGCTCCCGGACGTGCTGGAGGACCTCGACGAGCCCGCCGGCCGGATCGTCGGCGTCACCGCGGCGGTGCTCGGCGCCGTGTTCCTCACCCGCTTCGTCTGGCTGTTCCCGGCGACCTACCTGACCCGGCTGGTGCCCCGGCTGCGGATGCGGGAGCGGAAGCCGGCGAAGTTCCCCCTCGTCATCGGTTGGGCGGGCATGCGGGGCGTCGTGACGCTCGCCGCCGCGCTCGCCCTCCCGCTCACCCTGGCCGACGACGCGCCCTACCCGCGGGCGCTGTTCATCTGGCTGGCCTTCGCCGTGATCGTGTTCACGCTGGTCGGCCAGGGCGCCACCCTGCCGACCGTGGCCCGGCGGCTCAAGCTGCCCCCGGACGACCCGGTGCAGGACGCGCTCTCCGCCGCCGGGGTGCAGCAGCAGGCGAGCCGCGCGGCCCAGGAGCGCCTCGACGCGCTGGCCGACACCGCGCCCGCGCCCGTGGTGGAGCGGCTGCGCCGGGGCGTGGAGGACCGCACCAACCTGGCCTGGGAACGGCTGGGCGGCAGCGAGCGGGAGACTCCCTCGCAGGCGTACGGTCGGTTGCGGCAGGAGATGATCGACGCTGAGCGGGAGGTGTTCCGTGCCGCCCGCGACTCCGGCCGGATTCCCGAGGAGGTGCTGGTGCGCGCCTATCGTGACCTGGACCTGGAGGAATCGTTGCTGCGACGGGAGATTCGATGAGCTGTGAGCACCTGACCGAGGCCGGGACGGTCGAGCCGCGTACCACCGGGGAGTGCCCCGACTGCGTGGCGATCGGCAGCACCGACTGGGTGCACCTGCGCGCCTGCCTGACGTGCGGGCACGTGGGCTGCTGCGACTCCTCGCCGAACCGGCACGCGACGAAGCACTTCGAGCAGACCGGGCACCCCGTGATGCGCTCGATCGAGCCGGGGGAGACCTGGCGCTGGTGCTTCGTGGACGAGGAGATCGGCTGAGGATGGGCGTCGCGACCCGGCCCCGTCGGGCCGGGTCGGCCGCTCAGTCCAGCCGGCGGGTGAGCACCTGCCCGGGCCAGGGCTCGCGGCCGGGACGGTCGACGGTGAACGGGTCGGTGCGGGTGAAGCCCTGCCGCTCGTACCACCGGACCAGGGCGCCGTCGTCACCGGCGTAACAGTCCACCCGGAGCAGACCGACGCCCCGCTCGCGGGCCAGGTCCGCGGCGTGCGCGAGCAGCCGCCCTCCGATCGACCGACCGGCGTACGCCCGGTCGGTGACCAGCAGGTTCACGAACACCTCCGGTTCGGTGGCGGCCGGGACGTACGCGGTGGCCGTACCGACCACCAGCGCGCCGACCGGGTGTTCGCCCAGCTCCGCCAGCCAGAGCCCGCCCGAGGTGGCCCACGCGTCGGCCTGGGCGATCCGGCGCGGGTCGGTCGAGGCCGGCGCGGTGCCCCACTGCCCGGTGCGGCCCCGGGCCACCAGCCACGCCGTTGCGGAGTCGAGCAGGCGCAGGACGTGGGCGGCGTCGTCCGGGCCGCCGGGCCGTACGGTCAGGGTTCGTGCGTCCGTCATCCCGACATGCTGCTACAGCGACGACGATTGATGGGTGGCCACCGCGACGGCGTCGGTCGCAGCCGGCGATCGGGCGCGCAGCGCCCAGCGGGTCAACGCGGGGACGAGCAGGCCGACGCCGGCGAACACGGCGGCCAGCCCGAGCCAGCCGACCCCTCCGCCGTCGAGGACGACCCAGGTCAGCAGCGCCGGCCCGGCCGCCCGGGCCAGGCCGGCGACCAGCCCGTCCACCCCCTGGTAGGCGCCGATGGCTGCCGGCTCGGCCAGGTCGTACGCCAGAGCGGCGCCGGCCGTGCCGTGCCACAGGTCGCCGACCGTGTAGACCGCCGTGGCGACGAGCAGCAGCGCGACCGCCGGCCCGGTCGGTGTGCCGACGGTGGTGGCGTAGAGCAGCATGGCCGCGGCGAGCACCAGCCCGGCGCGGCGCATGGTGCGGGCGGCCGGCGGGGCGCTGCGGGCGCCGCGGCTCAGCGGGACCGCGAGCAGCACGGTCAGCAGCGTGTTGACCAGCAGGATCGCCGACACCGTCACCGGCGGCGCGCCGGCCCGGTCCACCGCCCAGAGCGGCACCACCAGGGTGAGCACCACCCAGTGCAGGGAGAGGACCGCCGAAGCACCGCTGACCGCCAGGAAGGGCCCGTCGCGCAGCGCCCGGCCGGCCCGGGGTGCGGCGACGGAGACGCGGGCCGGGGGTAGCGCGGGCAGTCGCATGACCAGCGCCGCCGAGACCAGGTAGGTCGTGACGTTGCCGAGCACCAGCAGGTGGTACGCCGTCCGGGTGTCCGTCGCGAGCGCGAAGCCGGCCAGCCCGGCACCGAGCGCGGTGCCCAGGTTGGCCACCGCCCGCAGGGTGGCGAAGGCGTGCACCCGCCCCTCGGGGCCACCGACGGCCGCCACCAGCGCGGCGCGGACCGTGAGGTTGCCGGAGACCAGCAGCGCGTCCAGCACCGCGACCGTGAGGAAGACCGGGAACGAGTCCACCAGGAGGTAGGCGGCGGCGACGGCGGCCTGGAGCAGTTGCAGCGCGGCCCGCAGGGTGCGTGGGTCGTACCGGTCGGCAAGCCCGCCCAGCGGCACGCTCGCGGTGAGCCCCACCAGTCCGGCGACGGTGAGCCCGGCGCCCACCGCGGACGGGCTCAGCCCGACGACGCGGGTGAGGTAGAGCGCCGAGCCGGTGAGCCACAACCCGAGGCCGACCGTGTTGGCGAGGGTGGCCAGCGCCAGGGTGCGCAGCTGCCCGGGCGGCGGCAGCGGCGAGGCCACCCGCCACCGGCCGCGGCGCCGGCCGTCGGTTGGGTCGACCATGAACCGACCGTAGGCCGGCACCGTCGATCGTGGAGTGCCCGACGGGGGCGACGCCGGTCACAGCCCGCCGGCGCCTCCCGCCGTCCCGGCGCGACGGGTCGCGCCGGGACGGGTGCGTCGACGTCAGGCCGTCGTGCAGGGTCGGCCGTTGACCGTGACCAGGCCGGGTGGCGGGTTCGCGCCGCCGCCGGTGGTCGCGGTGAACCCGAAGGTGACGCTGCCGCCCGGGTTGATCCGCCCGTTGTGCGACTCGTTCCGCGCGGTCACCGTCGCCCCGGACTGGCTCACCTTCGCCAGCCACGCCGCGTCGACGCGCTGGTCGCCGGTGAAGGCGAACCGGGTCGTCCAGCCGTTCACGACCGCCGTGCCGGTGTTGCGGACGGTCACCTGGCTGGTGAAGCCACCCGGCCAGCTGCCGTGCGTCGTGTACGTGACCGCGCAGGTGGGTGCGGGTACGGCCGCCGAGTCGCCCTGGTCGGCGAGGAAGGAGGCGATCCACGCCAGCGCCGAGTTCCAGTTGATCGCCACCTCGTTCGTCGCGTACGAGGCGATGTCGTCGACGTAGCAGAACATCGGCGCGCACCCCGCCAGCAGTTGCGCGGCGAACGGGTCCTGGAGGGCGGCGTTCGCCCCGCCGGCCAGGGACCCGGCGGGCGGGCGCGGCAGGCTCGGGTCGAGCTGGTGGCCGAAGATGCGACTGTGCTGGTTCTCGGCCGCGTGCTCGCCCCACCCGGTCACGTACGAAATGTTCAGCGCGTTGCGCCCGAAGAGGTAGTCCATCGCCTGCACGGCGCCGTCGCGGTAGCGCGCGTCGCGGGTCAGGTCGAAGGCGGTGGCCAGCACGACCGCGTTGTTGACGATGTTGCTGTTGCCGCCCCAGAAGTAGCTGCCGGCGTCACCCGGCATGGGCAGCCCGTACGCCTGCCGGCCCAGCTCGGCCAGGTAGCCGTCGGCGGCGGCGGTGACCGAGCCGCGGATCCGGGCCAGCTCGGCGGCGGGCAGCGCGTTCGGCACCGTGGCCAGGTCGAGCCGGCCCAGGGCGGCGACCCCCTGCCAGCCGAAGCCGCGCGGGTCGAACACCTCCCCGGTGTGGTGCCGCGACGCGGTCAGGTCGGCCAGGTACGCGGGGGTGCCGGTGGTGAGCCACAGCTCGACGGCGGCCCAGTAGAACTCGTCGGTCACGTCGGTGTCGTCGTACGCGCCGCCGCCGGTGCTGTCGGTCGGGCTCGCGTACCGGGTCGGGTTCGCCTTGGCCGCCGCGTACGCCGTGGTCGCCGCGGTCCGGCAGCGGGTCGCGAACGCCGCGTCGTAGGGGGCGTAGAG
The DNA here is from genome assembly GCF_900091425.1 of Micromonospora krabiensis. Lineage (GTDB taxonomy): Bacteria > Actinomycetota > Actinomycetes > Mycobacteriales > Micromonosporaceae > Micromonospora > Micromonospora krabiensis. The sequence goes on along the minus strand of NZ_LT598496.1, from coordinate 2,526,316 downwards.
CCGGGCGCACTGGGCGGCCGTCGCGGCCAGGTTGAGGGTGGCGGCGGTGGAGGGCGGGTGCAGCTCGCGCGGCTGCGGGTCGTCCTGCGGGGCGAGCGGCAGGCCCGTCCAGTTGCGGTCGTGCACCTTGTGGTGGGCCATGCCGGCGAGCGGCTGCCCGGCCGGCACCTGCATGCGCAGCAGGAACTCCAGCTCCCAGCGGGCCTCGTCGAGCACGTCCGGCACGCCGTTGCCGCGCTCGGGCACCCGGAGGGTGCCGTCGCCGAGGGCGGCACCGCCGTTCGCGCTGGCCGCCGTCTTGGTCCGCTCGAAGGTGCTGAGCAGTTGGTAGGTGGCGATGCCGCCGTTGACCACGTACTTGCCGTGGTCGCCGGCGTCGTACCAGCCGCCGCGCACGTCGAGCCGGTAGTCGCAGACACCGGCCTGGCAGGGCACGTCGGTGTCGCCCTGGTTGGGTGCGACCCCGAGGTGACCGGCGGGGCGTGCGTACTCGGGGCCGAGCAGGGCGCCGTCGATCGCGATGCCGCTGCGCTGGGCGTAGAAGAACTGGAGCGAGTCGGCGCGCAGCCGGTCGTAGAGCGTGCCGGAGATGTCGAAGGGATGACTCGTCTCGCCGTCGACGACCAGGGTCAGCCCGCTGCCGGGCGTGCGGTGGGCGGAGAAGTCGAGGGTCTGCACGTTCTGCCCGGACGCGGGGTCCACCCCCCGAGGTGTCGTGCTCCCGGACGCCAGTACCGCGCCGGCGGCCGAGCGGAGCTGCCAGGTCAGCGGGTCGGTCGCCGCGGTGACGACGGTCGCGTTCTTCGGCCCGCCGGGGAGGTAGCCGACCTGGTTGACCCGGACCCGCGGCCCGGTGTCCGGCACGTACGGCTCGGGCGGCTCGCCACCGCGCAACGACACGTTGTCGAGGCAGACGGTCTGTTCGGCGGTGCTACCGCCGACCTGGAAGATCAGCTGGGCGGAGGGGTTGCCGTCCGGTGCGGTGAAGGTCCGCTCGACGCGCTGCGCGGCGTCGGTGGCGGTCACCGTGACGCTGGCGTAGCCCGTGTAGGGCGGCCCGCCGAGTTGTAGGACGGCGGTGACCGGGGTGCCGGGCGTGGCGGCGACATCGAACCCGAGGGTGTATTCGGCGCCCGCGACCAGCGGGACCCCGTCCTGGCCGATGCCGGCGTCCCACGGGTTGGCCAGGCCGCCGGGGACGGTGGTGCAGAGCCGGCCGTCGGTGACGCCGAGCGTCCCGGTGCCGTAGGAGAACCAGGGGGCGACGCCGGATCCGAAGTCGCCGTTCTCGATCTGCTCGGGAGCGTCCGGTGGGGGGTCGGCGGCGGCCGGGCCGGCGGCGACGCCGGTGAGGGCCAGGGTGACCGCGGCGGCGAGCAGGCCGCGGCGGCGTCGGGATGGCGTCACGGGGGAGTCCTTCCGGGGACGGGTGGACCGGTGGCGGTGGCGGACGACCTGGGAGCGCTCCCAGCCGTCACCTCGATGTTTCCAGTGCCCGGCGGTGCTGTCAATCGACCAGACTGGATGTTCTGCGGAGGGATCGGGCCGCTCGGGACGGTCACCGACAGCGGCGCGGGGCAGTGAGATTCGCCGCGCCACGCGGCATCGCCGTGATCTCCTAGAGACAACTGCGCCCTCCGCCTGGCAGGCTGCCTCCCATGACCCTGAAGCTGCGTTCCGTGGGAACGAGCGACCGTGGGCTGATCCGCAGCGGAAACCAGGACGCCCTGCACGCCGGCACCTGGCTGGTCGCCGTCGCCGACGGCATGGGCGGCATGGCCGCCGGCGACCTGGCCAGCGCCATCGCGATCGAGGCGGTGGCGCCGCTGGACCGGGAGACACCGGAGGACGCCCTGGTCGCCGCGTTGCAGAGCGGCATCCAGGAGGCCACCGTGCGGATCCGGCGGGCGGTCAGCGAGGACCCCGAGCGGCAGGGCATGGGCACCACACTCACCGCCCTGCTCTTCGCCCGGACCGGCAGCTGCCTGGCCCTCGCCCACGTCGGTGACTCCCGCGCGTACCTCTACCGGGAGGGCGTGCTCAAACAGATCACCCGGGACGACACCTTCGTGCAGATGCTCGTCGACCAGGGCGTCATCACCGCCGACCAGGCCAGCAGCCACCCCCGCCGCGCCGTCGTCACCCAGGCGCTGCAGGGCGACGAGGTCTCCCCGACGTACGCGACGATGGTGCCCTGGGCCGGCGACCGCTGGCTGCTGTGCAGCGACGGCCTCTCCAACGTGGTCCGCCCCGACACCCTCGCCGAGGTGCTGGCCGAATACCCCGACCAGACCGCGTGCGCCCGCCGGCTCATCGACCTGGCGCTACGCGCCGGCGGCCCGGACAACGTGACGGTGGTCGTCGCCGACATCGTGGAGGAGTGAGCGCGGCTCAGCGGCGCCGGGGAGCGGCGCGCCGGGTCGGCTCGGCGGTGGTCGGGTCCTCCGGCCAGGGATGGCGGGGGTAGCGACCTCGCAGCTCCGCGCGGACCTGCGGATAGCCGACGCGCCAGAAGGACGCCAGGTCGGCGGTGACGGCGACCGGCCGGCCGGCCGGGGAGAGCAGGTGCAGCAGCACCGGCACCCGACCACCACCGATCCGCGGCGCCGCCTGCCAGCCGAACGTCTCCTGGAGCTTCACGGCCAGCACCGGCGCGGCCGGATCGGTGTAGTCCACCCGGACCCGGGAGCCGCTCGGCACGGCGAGCCGCTCCGGCGCGAGCTCGTCGAGCCGGGCCGCCCGCTCCCACGGCAGCAGCCGGCGTAGCGCCGCCGCGACATCCACCCGGGCCAGGTCCGCGCGGCGCCGCGCGGCCGCCAACTCCGGCCCCAACCAGACCGGCGCGGCGTCGAGCAGCGCCTGGTCACCGACGTCCGGCCAGTCCTCGCCCAGCGCGTGCCGGCAGAACGCGAGCCGCTCGCGCAGCGCCCGGGCGCCCGGCGTCCAGTCCAGCAGGCCCAGGCCGGTGCGCCGCAGCCCGGTCAGCAGCGCGGCACCGAGCTCCGCCGGGTCGGGCCGGGCCAGCGGGCGCTCGACCAGCTCGACCGCGCCGAGCCGCACCACCTCGCGCGCGACCACGTCCGAGCCGGACCAGCCGACCTCCCGGTCCGTGCGCAGCAGCGCCCCGCCCGCCTCGCGTGCCGTCCCCTCGTCCACCGGGGTGGCGAGCCGGACCCGGGCCGTCGGCGCGCCGGGGGAGCGGTCGGCGACGGCCACCGCCAGCCAGGCCGACCCGGCCAGCCCCGACCCGGGCGCGAGGTCCGCCGCGGTGCCACCGGTCATCAGGTACGACGAACCGCCCGGACGCCGGGCCCGGGCCAGCCGCTCCGGGTAGGCCAGACCCACCAGCAGCCCGGCGGCCAGGTCATCCGGGAGCCGCTCCCGTCCGGTGCCCGCGCCCGCAGCGGCGTCCGACGGCAGGGCGGCGCGCAGCCGGCGTACCTCGGCGCGCCAGCGGGCGGTGGCCGCCGCGTCGCCTCCCGTCCGCAGGCGACGCCACGCGGCGGTCAGGTCGTCACCGGGTCCGGTCACGGTCTCCTCGGCCAGCAGGGCGACCACCTCGGCGGCCCGGTCCGGGCCGACCCGGTCCGCGCCGTCCAGCAGCGCCCGGGCGAGGCGGGGATGGGCACCCGCCGCGGCGATCGCCCGGCCCCGCGCGGTGATCCGGCCGTTCGCGTCGACCGCGCCCAGGGCGCCGAGCGTCTCCCGGGCGACCGCCATCGCCGCGGGCGGTGGCGGATCGGGCAGCGCGAGCCCGGCGCCGTCCGGCTGCCCCCAGGCGGCCAGGTCCAGCGCGAACCCGGTGAGGTCGGCGCTGGCGATCTCCGGCTCCGGCTGCGCCGGCAGCCGCTCGTGGGTCGCGGCCGACCAGCAGCGGTAGACGTACCCGGGTGCCTCGCGGCCGGCGCGACCGGCCCGCTGGGTGGCTGTCGCGCGGGACACCGGCACGGTGACCAGGGCGCCGAGACCGCGCGCCAGGTCCATCCGGGCCACCCGGCTCAACCCGGCGTCCACCACCACCCGGACTCCCGGCACCGTCAGGCTGGTCTCGGCGACGGCGGTCGCCAGCACCACCCGACGGCGGTCGTCCGGAACCGACCCCGGGGCCGCGGCCGAGCGGGGCGGGCGGGGGCGCAGCGCGGCGTCCTGCTCGGCGCTGCGCTGGCGGCCGTGCAGCGTCAGGATCTCCACGGCGTCCCGCAGGTCGGCCAGCCGCCCGGCGACGGCGGCGATCTCGCCCGCGCCGGGCAGGAAGACCAGCAGGTCACCGTCGCACTCGGCCAGCGCCCGGCGCACGGTGGCCGCCACGTGGTCGAGCAGGGCGCGGTCCACCGGCCCGGCGCCCGGTGGGGTGACCGGCCGGGGCGGTGGCGCCCAGATCCGGGTCACCGGGTGCAGTGCCGACTCCGCGCGGACGACCGGTGCCGGGCCGGCCGCCGCGCCGAGGAGGGCGGCGAACCGGTCCGTGCGCGGGGTCGCCGACATGGCCAGCAGCCACAGGTCGGGGCGGAGGGCGGCGCGGGCCTCGACCGCGAATGCGAGCCCGAGGTCGGCGTCGAGGTGCCGCTCGTGGCACTCGTCGAGCAGCACCGCACCGGTGCCGGGGAGGTCCGGGTCGGCCTGCAACCGACGCACCAGCAGCCCGGTCGTCACCACCTCGACCCGGGTGGCCGGGCCGACCCGCCGCTCGCCGCGTACCGCGTACCCGATCCGGTCGCCGACCCGCTCGCCGAGCAGGTCCGCCATCCGTCGGGCCGCGGCCCGCGCGGCCACCCGTCGCGGCTGGGCGACCAGCACCCGCCCGTCGACCTGGTCGGCGACGGCGAGCGGCGCGAGGGTCGTCTTACCGGTGCCCGGAGGCGCCACCAGGACCGCGGTGCCGGCCGTCCGCAGGGCCGTGACCAGCGCCGGCAGCACGGACCGGACGGGCAGGTCCAGGTGGACGTCGGAGAGCACGGCCCAGTGTCGCACCGGCCCGGCAGGGCGCGGCCCGTCGGTGCGGTCGACCGGCGCGCGCCGACCGTCACGTGCACGTGACGCGGGTGTCCGGGCGTGCACCCCGGACAGGCCGGTGGCCGGGTCGATCGACCCGGCCACCGGCTCACCCCCCAGGGCGCTGGACGCCCCAGTCCTAGTACGTGCCGTCGAGCTGCCCCCGCAGCTTGGTCAGCGCCCGGGCCAGCAGCCGGGAGACGTGCATCTGCGAGACGCCGATCTGCTCGGCGATCTGCGACTGCGTCAGGTTGCCGTAGAACCGCAGGGTGAGGATCTTCTGCTCACGCTCGTCGAGCGTGGCCAGCGCCGGGCCGAGGGCCACGCGCAGCTCGGCCAGCTCGAACTCGGCGTCCTCCCCGCCGAGCATGTCGCCCAGCTCGGTGGCGCGGTCGCCGTCGCCGGTGGGGGTGGACAGGGAGACCGCGTTGTAAGCGCGGGCGCCCTCCAGGCCCTCCAGGACCTCTTCCTCGGTGAGGTTGAGGTGGGCGGCGATGTCGGCGACCGTCGGCGAGCGACCCAGGGTCTGGAGCAGCGAGCTGTTGGCGTCGGAGATCGCGAGCCGCAGCTCCTGCAGGCGGCGGGGGACCCGGATGTCCCAGGTGCGGTCACGGAAGTGCCGCTTGAGCTCGCCGATGATGGTGGGGATCGCGTAGCCGGCGAAGTCGACACCGCGGGAGGGGTCGAACTTGTCGATCGCCTTGATCAGGCCGACGGCGGCGGTCTGCGCCAGGTCGTCGGTCGGCTCACCCCGGCCGCTGTAGCGGTGGGCGAGGTGGTTGGCGAGCGGGAGCCAGGCCTCGATGGCCCGGTCGCGCAGGGCAGCGCGCGACGGGTGGTTGGCGGGCAGCGCGGCCATCGCGTTGAGCAGGTCGGCGGCGCTGTCGGAGAGTGCCCGAGGGTCGAGCTTCTCGGTGGTGGTCGGGGTCGTGCTCGTCATTCGGTCGTTGATCGCTGGCGCGGTCATGGGTGGTCCTCCCTGCACCTCGTCCGCGGATAAAAGACGTGACGCTGTGGTTTAACTTCGTATGGGCCGTTCGGGAGTCACCTTAACCCGATCGTCTCCCGGAAATCTAGCCGAACGGACGATGTACTTAAGTGATGTCGCGTCATGTTCGAGGGCGAATCGGGCGCAAACGTTGTCGGATGGCACGCAACTGTGAGGGTGATTACCGGTTCGCGCGGGCCATCCGTCGCGAACCGGGCAGCTCCACCCGCTGACCGGACGGTCAACGGCCCCACCCCGAACGGTCAACACCAAACCCGACATGAGGGCCCGAGTGTCGACATTCCGTCGTTGTCCCGTCCACGGGACCAGCCGTAGGTTCGGGTTGACCCAATTTCGGGATGGAGGCGCCGTGCTCGACCCTGTCGCTCCCCAGCTCGTCGTGAACAGCCGTTCCCTCTACTTCAGCTGGCTGCCGGCGGATCCGGGTGCGGTCGCCGCGCTGGTGCCGGTCGGGCTGCGACCCCGCCCGGACCGGCAGGTCTTCCTCAACCAGTACGTCGTCGACGACGAGACCCAGACCTCGGGCTTCGGCGCCTACAGCTTGACCTACCTCGGGGTGTCGCTGAGCGGGGTGGACGCCCCCGGCGGCATCAACCCGGGCGGCTGGTGGACGCACTACGTCACGTCCAGCCCCGGCGTGCTCGCCTACGCCGAGGCGCGCGGCGCCCCCGCCAGCCTCGGCCGTACCGTCATCGACGTCCACCGCGGCGCGCTGGTCGCCGAGACGGAGCTCGACGGCGTGCCGGTGATCCGGGCGCGCTGCCGGGTGGGGGAGACCGGCCACGTCGTCAGCAGCGGGCACCACCGCTACTTCACCCGTCGCCACGGCAAGCTGGTCAGCTCGACCTACCCCTACCTCGCCGAGCCGGTGACGCCGTTCGAGATCGAGTCGGTGGAGTTCCTGGAACCGGAGCACCCCGTGTACGCGCTCCGCCCGGCCAACCCGCTCGTCATCTCCTGGGGCTTCTACTCCCCGCGCGCCTCGTTCGCCTACCCCGGCGGCCTCACGACCCACCACGGTGAGGCCGGGCTCCCCGGGGAGCTGGTGGGCGTCTCACCACGTACCGGAGCGGCGGGCGCGTAGCGGGCGACCGTCCGGGTCGTAGACGAGCCGGTACACCGGCAGCGCCCACGCCCGGGTGTGCCACGCCAGCCGCTCCGGCCGGTGCGGGCGCAACCGGCCCGGCGGCCGGGGGCCGACCTGCCCCTCGTCGTACCACCGTTGGAGCCGGTCGGCGGCGGCGGTCATGGCGGCGACCGCCTCGGCCGGGTCGAGCAGGTCGGTGTCCTGCCCGCCGTCCGGGTCGCGGTCCAGGTGCTCGCGCCACAGCCGCAACCGCAGCTCCCGGGCGAAGCCCCGCGCGCCGTCGCCCTGACCGGCCGGGTCGGTCGGTGCCCGCTCGTCGCGAATGTCGTCCCACACCGCGCACGACAGTTCGCTGTCGTGCGTCCACGAGCGGCGGTTGAAGTTGTCGCTGCCCACGCTGGCCCAGACGTCGTCGACCACGCAGACCTTCGCGTGGACGTAGACCGGGCCGCCCTCGTGGTTCTCCAGGTCGAACACGTGCACCCGGTCGGGCGCCGCCCGCTGGCAGAGCGAGAGCGCCTGCTCCCGGCCGACCATGTTCGGCGGCAGCGCCCACCGACCGTCCACGTCCGGATGGCGCGGGACCACCGCGACCAGGTGCAGCTGCGGGTTGTCCCGCAGGGCGCGCGCGAACAGGTCGGCCACCTCGGTCGACCACAGGTACTGGTCCTCCAGGTAGATCAGGCGCCGGGCCCGGCGTACGGCCTTGGTGTAGCCCCGGGCGACCGTCCGCTCGCCGTCCGGGGCGAACGAGTAGCGGGGGCGGACGGCCGGGTAGGTGCGCAGCACCTGGACCCGGTGCGGCCCGCACGGCGGCGGGTCGGCGGGCTGTTCCGGCAGCGGATCCGGCCGCAGGTCGGCGCCGCGCAGCCGGTCCCGCAGGTAGGCCAGCGGATTCTCCGAGTCCAGCGGCATGGGGTCGGTCCACCGTTCCCGGAAGAGCGTGTCCAGCGCCCCGACCACCGGGCCGCGCAGCGCGAGCTGCACGTCGTGCCAGGGCGGACGCGGGCCGTAACGGGACGACATGCGGACCGCCTGCGGGTCGCCCCGGTGGGCGTCGTCGTCCCGCCGGCTGTGGCACAGGTCGATGCCGCCGGCGAAGGCGACGTCCCGCTCCGGGGCCGCCGGATGCCGCAGCACCACCAGTTTCTGGTGGTGCGAGCCGCCGCGGCGGACCCGCTGGTCGAGCAGCACCTCGCCGCCCGCGGCGGAGATCACCTCGCTGAGGTCGCGGTTCTCCGCCTCGCTGTAGGACAGCGTGTCGAGGTGCGACCGCCAGATCAGCCCCTTGACCACGACGCCGCGCTGCGCCGCCCGGGCGAACAGCTGCGCCACGGTGGGGCCGTCGGGCCGCAGCAATTGGTCGGGGTCGCCCCGCCAGTCGGTGAAGAACAGATGGTCACCGGCGGTCAGCGACTCCACCTCGGTGACCAGCCGGTCGAAGTAGGTCGCGCCGTGAATTAGCGGCTCGACCAGGTTTCCGTCGGCCCAGACGGGTAACTCCGACATCGGGTTGGCGCGTTCGGCCGCGGTGAGAAACCACTCCCGCTGCGGCTGGGCCTCTGCCCTCCCCGAGGTCGACATGTCCTCACGGTAGGACCCCCGCCGTGGGTCCGCACGCCGGCGGCACACCGGTGACGCGACCGGCACCCCACCCGAAACCCGACGCGACGTACCAGGAGGCCACCCCATGCCCGGCGAGACGACGAACCCCGTGACCGAGCACCGCGAGCCGGCGGTCGAGGGCGAACGGGGTGCCCTGGTGGCCCTGTTGGTCATGGTGCTGCTGGGCGTGGCCGGGATCTTCGCCGTGTCCTGAACGGTGCCGCGTCGCGGGCGGCGGGTGCGAGCCACCCGCCGCCCGCGACGGGGTCACGGCCGCGGGCCCTGACCCCCGGTGTGGGGCAGCCGCTCCGCCGGGATGACCCCGAGCTTGCCGGCCTGGAAGTCCTCGAACGCCTGGAGCAGCTCGTCCCGGGTGTTCATGACGAACGGGCCGTAGTGGGCCACCGGCTCCCGGATCGGCTGGCCGCCCATGATGTAGAGGTCCAGGGCCGGCGTGTGGGCGTCCTGCCGGGCGTCCGCGGTGAAGCGCAGGGCGTCGCCCGGCCCGTGCACCGCGAGCTGACCCGTGTGCACCGGCCGACGGTCGGTGCCGACGGTGCCCCGGCCGCCCAGCACGTACGCCAGGGCGTTGAACTCCGGCCGCCAGGGCAGGTCGACCTGCGCGCCCGGCTGCACCGTCACGTGGGTGATGGTGATCGGGGTGTGGGTCGAGCCCGGTCCCCGGTGCCCGGCGATCTCACCGGCGATCACCCGGATCAGCGCGCCACCGTCCGGTGTGGTCAGCAGAGCCGACTCCTTGCCGCGGATGTCCTGGTAGCGCGGCGGGTTCATCTTGGCGACCCGGGGGAGGTTGACCCACAGCTGCGTGCCGTGGAACAGCCCGCCGCTCATCACCAGGTGCTCCGGCGGGGCCTCGATGTGCAGCAGGCCGCTGCCGGCCGTCATCCACTGGGTGTCGCCGTCGGTGATGGTGCCGCCGCCACCGTGCGTGTCCTGGTGGTCGAAGACACCGTCGATGATGTACGTGACGGTCTCGAAGCCGCGGTGCGGGTGCCACGGGGTGCCCTTCGGTTCGCCCGGGGCGTAGTCGACCTCGCCCATCTGGTCCAGGTGGATGAACGGGTCCAGCTCGGTCAGCGGCACCCCGGCGAAGGCCCGGCGGACCGGGAAACCCTCGCCCTCGAAACCGCTCGGCGCGGTGGTGAGTCGGCGGACCGGCCGGAAGGCGGTGGACTCCTCCAGGCGGGGCAGGCGGGGCAGGACGAGGACGTTGTCGACGGTGATCGCGGGCATCGGTGGCTCCTAACTCGTGGCGTGGGGGGTCGAGGCGTCCCGGGTCGACCGGAGCCGTTGGCCGAGGCGTTCGAAGATCCGGGTGAGGCAGGCGACCTCGGCGTCGTCGAGGTCGTCCATGAAGTGGGTCCGCACCGACGCCAGGTGGTGGGGTGCGGCCTCCCGCAGGGTCAGCAGCCCGGCGGCGGTGAGCACCGCCTCGCTGCCGCGCCGGTCGTCCGGGCAGGGTTGCCGGGTGACCAGGCCCCGCCGCTGCATCGAGGAGATCTGGTAGGTCAGGCGGCTGGGCGAGAAGATCAGCCGGCTCGCCAGCTCACCCATCCGCAGCCGCTGACCGGGAGCCTCGGAGAGCAGCACCAGCACGTGGTAGTCGGCGAAGCTCAGCTCGTCGTCCGCGCGCAGGTCGTCCTCCAGCCGCGTGAACAGCCGCTGGCTGGACTCGATGTACGCCCGCCAGGCGGCGAGTCGGGCGCTGTCCAGGCTCTCGGTCACGTGCAGAAGAGTAGCACTCTTTCAAAGTTTAACTAGTGCTCCGGACGCTCTTCTCCCTGCGGCGATCGTGCCCGGTGAGAGGTGACCTACAGGTTTGAAGAAAACGGCCCGGCGGCGGCCCGGTCCGGTGTGCCAGACTGCGCGGCGTGGAGCAGTTCGAACTGACCGCCGACGGCCTGCTGCTGCGGCCCTGGCGCGACGCGGACGCACCGGCGGTCCGCGACGCCCTGCGTGACCCGGACATCGCCCGGTGGAACCCGCAGGGCGGGCCGGTCGACGAGGCGTCCGCGCTGCTCTGGGTCCGCCGCCGCGCCGACTGGTCCGCCGGCGATCACGTCTCGCTGGCGGTCGCCACCACCGCCGACGACGAACTGCTCGGCTCGGTGTCCCTGCACCAGATCCGCGGCGAGAACGCGGGCATCGGCTACTGGACCGTCCCCGCCGCGCGAGGACGCGGGGTGGCGTCGCGCTCCGTCGACCGGCTCACCCGCTGGGCCTTCGACGCCCTCCGCCTGCACCGCGTCGAGTTGTGCCACGCGGTGGCGAACACGGCCTCCTGCCGGGTCGCCGAACGGGCCGGCTACGCCGCCGAGGGCACGCTCCGCGAGTCCTACCGGTACGGCGACGGTCGCCGGCACGACGAGCACCTGCACGCCCGACTCGCAAGCGACCGCTGACCCGGCCCCGGGCGCCCGGCACCCGGGCGCCGGCGCCCCGGGGAGATCTTGGTGAGTTGCGGCCCCCAGTGGGGGCGCCCAACTTCCGAGGTCTACCCCATTCCGTCAGCTGACGGCCGGGTTGGGGCCGGTCATCTGCAGGCGGCCCAGCAACTGTCGGGCCTGGTCGGCCAGCCCCGCGTCGACGATGACGGCGTACTGGCCGGCGCGCAACGAGCTGGCCGAGGTGAAGTCGCGCTGTCCGCCGGTCATGGCGTGCGCCACCGCCCCGAACACGGCACCCCAGATCGCGCCGATCACCAGGCCCACGATGATCACGGCGAGCCAGTTGCCGACCGTGAAGATCCCGAAGAGCAGGCCGATGAAGAGCCCGAACCAGGCGCCCGTCCCGGCGCCGACCAGCGCGGCGCGGCCCGTGGTCATCCGGCCCAGCACGGTCTCGACCAGGGTGAGGTTTGTCCCGACGATGCTGGTGTGTTCCACCGGGAACCGATTGTCCGCCAGGTAGTCGACGACCCGCTGGGCGGACGGATAGTCCGGATAGGACCCCATCGTCACACTCGGCGGCCCACCCTCCGGCCCGTGCCCGTCGCCGGGTGTCGTCGGCCGGCCCGCCGGACCGGACGGCAGCAGGTCACCGCCGGGCAGGCCCGAACGCCAGCCGGTCTGTCCCGAAGAACTGGTCATGAGCTTCCTCCCTCGTCAGTCGCCCGGTTTCCCGCCCCCGGCGGCCGGTAACACCGGACCGCCGGGTCGCTGGCGGTCCGCCAGCCGGCCGGCGCTCGCCGTGATCGACTCCGTTCCGGCGACATGGGGGGTCCACTCGGCCCGACACCGCGATATCGGCGACCCGGTGTGGACCACGGTGGGCGACGCGTGCGCCGCCCCGATGGCGGTGGGTCACCGGGGCGGCGCCGGGCCGGTCAGGAGCAGGGGACTCCGTCGAGCGCGTAGCCGCTGGGTGCGGGCAGGGTGCCACCGGACCAGGTGCCCTGGAAGCCGAGCGTCACCGTGCCGCCGCTGGGTAGGGCGCCGTTCCACGCGACGTTGCGTACGGTGATCCGGTCGCCGGACTGGCTCCACTCGCCGTTCCAGCCGTTAGCGAGCCGTACGCCGGTGCCGACCGTGAACGTCAGCGTCCAGCCGGTGCGCGCCGCGCCGCGGTTGGTCACCCGCAGCTCCGCGGTGAAGCCGCCGGGCCAGGAGTTCGGCGTGTACGTGACGGCGCAGCCGCCGGTCGGCGGAGTGGTCGGCGGGGTCGTCGTGGGCGGGGTGGTGGTCGGTGGCGGGCCGGCGGCGACCGCCAGGTCGTACGCCCGTTGCGGCACGAACTGCCCGGCGGGGGCGATGCACCCGTCCGCCTCGCCGGGCAGCTTCACCCACAGGAAGGCGTCGATCGCGGGGTCGCCGGTGGCCGTGGTGCTGGGCGTGCCGATCGCCCGTCCGGCCGGGTCGCACCACTCGGACCCGGCGGGCCCGTTGCCGTTGCGGCTCGTGTCGATGACCGCGGTCAAGCGGGAGATCCCGGTGGCCGCGATGACCGCCTTGGCGTACGTGACCGACTCGGCGGTGGTGCGGTAGTTCGACACATTCAGCGAGATTCCGTCGGCGCTGGTACCGATCTCCGCGCCGAGCAGTCGGGAGGCCGCCTCGGCGGGGGAGAGCCAGGCCGAGTGCCCCGCGTCGAAGTAGACCTTCGCGAGGGCGGAGCCGGCCTTGAGCCGCTTTCCGGCGTACGCCATGGAGGCTCGGGTCTCGGCCTGCTGCGCGGCGGTCTGGCAGCTGGTCATCAGCGGCAGCACGTCCGGCTCCAGCACGATGGTGGCGGGTCGACCGGCCAGCCCGGTGGCCACCTGGTCCACCCACGCCCGGTAGCTGGCGTGGTCGGGCGCGCCGCCGCCGCTAGCCCCGCTGCAGTCCCGGTTGGGGATGTTGTAGACCACGAGGATGGGCACCTTCCCGGCCGCCGCGGCGGCGCCGACCAGGGTGTCCACCTCGGAGCGTACGGTCGAGGTGTTGGTCCGGGTGAACCACCGGGCCTGCGGCACGGCGGCGATGCGGTCGCGGATCACCGGGGTGCGCGGGTCGGTGGGGTTCGCCGCCACCCAGGCCGAGGCGGCGGTGGCCGAGTCGACGTAGAACGCCGAGTCGGCGGCGACCGCGGCCGGTGGGCGGAGGGTGACGGCCGCTACGGCGGTGACCGCCAGCGCGCCGGCCGCGGCGGCGGCGACGAGCGCGGATCTGCTTCTCATGGCTCTCCTCTCATCGACGAGCGCCATTGGAAGCGCTCCCATCCATGGCCGTCAAACTACGTGCGGATTGCCGTCGTGTGAAGACCCGGGAACGCCCGGGATGGCGGAAGAATGGGGCCGTGCGTCTGGTCGTCACCGCCGACACCCACGTGCCGAAGCGCGCGCGGGACCTGCCCGCGCCGCTGTGGGCGGCGATCGACGAGGCCGACGTGGTGCTGCACGCCGGTGACTGGGTGGACGAGTCGCTGCTCGACGCGATGCTGGCCCGGTCGCGCCGGTTGATCGGGGTGTACGGCAACAACGACGGGCCGGCGCTGCGGGCGCGGCTGCCGGAGATCGCGCGGGTCGAACTCGACGGCCTGCGCGTGGCGGTCGTCCATGAGACCGGCCCGCGGACCCGCCGGGAGGAGCGCTGCGCCGCCCGCTTTCCCGACACCGACCTCCTGGTCTTCGGGCACTCGCACATCCCGTGGGACACCCGGGCGCCGGGCGGGTTGCGACTGCTCAATCCCGGCTCGCCGACCGATCGTCGCGCCCAGCCGCACGCGACCTACCTGACCGCCCGGGTCGCGGCGGGGCGGCTGCGCGACGTCACGCTGCACCGCCTCCCGCCGCGCTGACCCGCGCCGCGGTCACTGGCCGCGGCCGGTCTCCTCCTGGAGTTCGTCGATCCGCCGGGAGGCCTCCGCCTTGGTCAGCCCCTCCGGCACCTCCGCGTCGGCCTCCCGGGCCAGGGTGGCCAGGTAAGACTCCTGGGCGGCGGTGGGCGGCTCGTCGCCGGTCACCCACTCGTCCGGGTCCTTGATCGCGGCCTGCGGGTTGGCGCGTTCGCTGTCGTGGTTCGCCATGGTCTCCACCTTTCTTCGAACAGGCGTGCCAATACCCCGATCGCCGCCGCTTCATGCGCGGTCCCCGCGGATGAAGCGGGGCGGCGGCACCCGCGCGTCTCCCGGCACCGGCGCCGACGCCGCCTACGATCGTCGGAGTGAACGCGGACCGGTCGGGCGTGGTGGTAGTCGGGGCCGGTATCGCCGGTGTGGCGTGCGCGGTGGAGTTGGCGGACGCCGGCGTGCCGGTCCGCCTCCGGGAGCGGGCACACGTCCCGGGTGGCCGGATGGCCAGCAAGCGCTTCGACGGCCGACCCGCCGACCTCGGTGCCGCCTACCTCACCGTCAGTGACCCGGGCTTCTCCTCCGTTGTCGACGGCTGGCGCGCGGCCGGGCTGGTCCGGGAGTGGACCGACACCTTCGTGTCGTACGAGCGGGACGGCCGCCGCGAGGTGCCGGGGCCGATGCGCTGGGCGGCGCCACGCGGGCTGCGCTCGCTGGTCGAACACCTCGCCCGCGACCTACCGGTGACCGTCGACCGCCTGGTGCTGGGGGTCGAGCCGGGGCCGGCCGTGGACGGGGAGCCCTGTGCCGCGGCCGTACTGGCCATGCCCGGTCCGCAGGCGGCGCTGCTGCTCGACCCGGCGCTGGCCGCCGCCACCCGGGCCGTGCAGGCGCAGCGGTGGTCGCCGACGCTCGCCGCGGTGCTGCGCTTCCCGTCCCGAAGCTGGGCGGACTTCCGGGGCGCCTTCGTCAACGACCACCCCGTGCTCGCCACGGTCTGCGACGACGGCGACCGACGCGGCGACGGCGAGCCGGTGCTGGTCGCGCACACCACGCCGGAGTTCGCCGCCCGGCACCTCGCCCAGCCCACCGGAGCCGGGGCGGCCGTCGAGGAGGCCGTCCGGGACCTGTTGGCGCTGCCCGAGCCGGCGGCCCACGTCCACGTGCACCGGTGGACGTACGCGAAACCGCTGACCACCGCGGGCGACGCCACCCACCACCTGGACGCGGACGGGATCGGGCTGGCCGGGGACGCGTACGGGAGACCGCGGGTGCAGACCGCGTGGCGCTCCGGTCGGGACCTGGGGCGGGCGCTGGTGGCGCGCCTGACCTGACCCGGTCAGCCCGGCGCGGCGGCCACCGCTCGCTCGTCGGCGGCTCCGTCGTCGCGGGCGCCGGTGCGTTCGCCGGCCCGGTCCAGCAACTGCATCACCGGGGTCGCGGCGATGCCGTGCACCACCACCGACACGACCACCACCAGCCCGACGGTCGCCCACAGCAGTTCGGCCTGGGGGAAGTCCGCCTCGGCGGTGGCGTACGCCAGGTAGTAGAACGAGCCGACGCCGCGGATGCCGAACAGGGCGATCACCCAGTGCTCGGCGGGCCGGCCGGGAGCGCCGCGCAGCGACAGCCAGCCCAGCAGCGGCCGGAGCACGAAGACCAGGGCCAGCCCGACCGCCGCCGCCGGCCAGGTCAACGGACCGAGCAGGCCGCCCACCACGGCACCGCCGAGGAGCAGGAGCAGCAGGACGGTGAGCAGCCGCTCGACCTGCTCGGCGAAGTCGTGCAGCACCGAGTGGAACTCGTGGGTCCGTTCGGCGGCCCGGATCGCCCGGGCGGCCACGAAGACCGCCAGGAAGCCGTAGCCGCCGGCCACCTCCACCAGCCCGTACGCCAGGAAGGTGGCGGCCAGCGCGAGGAAGCCCTCCGCGTGGCGGGCGAGCCGCAGTTGGCTCGGCGCCCGAAAGAAGAGCTTGCCGAGCAGCCAGCCGACGAGCAGGCCGCCACCGACCCCGATGCCGACCTTCCACACCAGATCCACCGTGAACCAGTGGGCCAACCAGTCACCCGGGGCGAGGCTCGTGGTCGCGATGGCGATGGCCGCGTAGACGAACGGGAACGCCAGCCCGTCGTTGAGCCCGGCCTCGGAGGTGAGCGCGAAGCGGACCTCGTCCTCCGAGTCCTCCACATCGGTCGGTTCACCGACCTGCACGTCGGAGGCGAGCACCGGGTCGGTCGGGGCGAGCGCGCTGCCGAGCAGCAGCGCGGCGGCCGGCACCAGACCCGCCCACCACCAGCCCAGCAGGGCCACGGCGGCGATGCAGAGCGGCATCGCGATGGCGAGCAGCCGCCAGGTCGACGACCACCGGGCCCAGCTCAGCGGTCGGTCGATCTTGAGCCCGGCGCCCATCAGGGCGACGATCACCCCGATCTCGGTCAGGTGGGTGGTCAGCTCGGGATGGGCCAGCGGATCCGGCACCGGCAGGCCGGTGGGCAGGAGGAACACCACCATGCCGAGGCCGAGGAACGCGATCGGCATGGAGAGCGGCCGCCGTTCCAGCACCCGGGGGAGTATGCCGGCGAGCAGAGCACCGACTCCCACCACCGCGAACGCCACATCCACCGGTTCCACCGCACCACCCTCCGGACGCGCCCGCGACCCGCGGGCAGGTGGTGACGACCTTGCCCCGGGAGCCCTCGGCCCATGCACGGCCGGCGCCGGCAATCCGGACGGGCCTCCGGTGCGCGGGTCGTGACCGCCGGCGGTTCGGCCCGGCCGGTCGGGTCACCTCGGTCGCGTCAGTGGCGAGTCGTCCAGCGTCTCCAGCAGCGCCGCCGGGTCGTCGTAGACCGCCACCGCGCCCGCCCCCGCCAACTCGCCCCGGCTGGTGCCGCCGCAGGTGAGCCCGACGCACGGGATGTCCAGCTTCCCCGCGGCGGCGACGTCCCAGACCGAGTCGCCCACGAACACCACCCGCTCGGCGGCCAGCCCGGACTGGTCCAGCGCGGCGACCAGGATGTCCGGGGCGGGCTTGCTCTCCTCGGCGTCCGCCGAGGAGGTGACCTCGGCGATGACGTCGTCCGCGTCCAGCGCCCGGCGCAGCGCCGTCACCTCGTGCTCGGCCGCCGACGTGGCGAGCACCACCCGCAGCCCTCGCTCGGCGCAGGCCCGCAGCAGGTCGGCGGCGCCGGGCAGCGGCGTCAACCGCTCCCAGTACTCCGCGTAGAGCGTGTCGTGCGCGTCGCGCAGTTTGCCGTCGGCGTCGCGATCGCGCTCCGGCCCGAGCAGGTGGTCGAGCAGCTTGTCGGAGCCCATCCCGATGGCGCGGTGCACGGTCGCCATCGGCACCGGCCGGTCGGTCTGGCGCAGCGCCTCCCACCAGCTCACGGTGTGCAGGTAGGTCGTGTCGACCAGCGTGCCGTCGACGTCGAACAGGACCCCGGCGGGATTCTCGGTAGGCATGGGTCTCCTCCTACCCGGGGCGGGCGGGGCTCAGTCGGCCGGAAGGAGAATCTCGAACCACACGGTCGAGCCGCGGACCGTCGGGTCGGTGCCCCAGGCGTCGCTCAGCTCCTCGATCAGGCCCAACCCGCGACCCCGGCTGCTCAACGTGTCGGTCTGCGCGCGGGTGACCGTGCCCCGGGTGCCCGAGTCGGCCACCGAGACCAGGAGCCGCTCCGCGCTCAGGTCGATCTCCACGCGGGCGGCCGTGCCGGCGTGCAGCAGCGCGTTGGTGGTCAGCTCGCTGGTGCAGAGCACGGCGGCGCCGATCACCGACTCCGGCACCCGCCACTCGCCGAGCTGCGCGGTCATCCAGTGCCGCACCCGGCTCGGGGCGGTCGGCTCGGCCGGCACCTCCATGCTCGCCGAGCGGCTCGGCTTCAACGCGTGCTCCACGGCGAGCACGGCCACGTCGTCCTCGGTGGTGCCGGACACCGCCGCGGTGGCCACCGCGCACAACGCCCGCGGGTCACCGCTGCCCGCGTCGGCGACCGCGTCGGCGAGCGCGTCCAGGCCGGCGGTGAGGCTCTGCCGCCGCCGCTCCACGACCCCGTCGCTGAACAGGAGCAGGGTGTCGCCCGGCGCGAACCGCACCGTGCCGGTCGCCGGGCGGGAACCGAGACCCAGCGGGGCGCCGGCCGGCAGCTCGACGAACTCGGCGTACGGGCGGTCGTCGGGGGTGCAGCGGCGGATCAGCGGGGCGGGGTGGCCCGCGCTGGCCAGGGTGAGTTCCTGGCGTTCCGCGTCGACCACACCGAAGACCACGGTCACGAACAGCTCGTGCGTGCCGCCCTCCGCGCCGAGGCTGGTGACCAGCCGGTCCAGCCCGGCGAGCACGGAGTCGGGGCGCGGATCGGTCAGCGCCAGCGCGCGCAGCGCGGCACGGACCTGCCCCATCCGGGCGGCCGCCTGCACGTCGTGCCCGGCCACGTCGCCGAGCACGATGCCGAGCTGGCCGGTGGGCAGCAGGAACGCGTCGTAGAAGTCACCGCCGGCCGCGTTGCCGTCGACACCCGGGTCGTAGCGGGCGGCGATCCGCAGCAGCGGCAGGTCGGGCAGGTGCTCCGGCAGCATGCTGCGCTGCAACAGCTGGGCGGTGCCGTGCTGCGTCTCGAACCGCCGGGCCCGCTCCGCCGCCTGCCCGATCAGCTCGGCCGACGCCGCGAGCAGCGCGCGCTCGGCCGCCGACCACAGGTGCGGGGTCTGGTGACCGACCGACAGCCCACCGCGTACGACCGTGGCGCGCAGCGGCACCGCGGCCAGCGCGGCGATCTTCTGGTCGTGCCGGTCGGCGGCCGCGTCGCGCAGCGGCTGGCCGGCGCCGGCGAACACCGGCTCGCCCGTCGCCGAGGCCCGCACCAACGGGTCCGGCCAGGTGGCCGGGGTGCGTCGCCACAGCGGGGGCAGCCGCTCGTCCGCCTCGTCCATCAGTTCGCCCCGGACCCGGCGGACCATCCGCCACCCGCCGCCGCCCTCGTCGACGGCGAAGGCCACCCGGTCGGCGTCGAAGGCGGCGAGGGCGTGCCGCAGCGCGACCCGGGCGACGTCGTCCAGGGTGAGGGTGCCGGCCAGCGCCGCGGCCACCTCGCTGAGGCTCTGCAGCTGCTGGGTGACGTGTGTGGTCTCGGCGGCGACCGTGAGCACGCCGACGATCTCCCCGGCGCTGTCCCGCACGGGGGAGTAGCCGAGGGTGAACACCGCCTGCTCGGCGCCGCGGCCGCGGACCAGCGGAAGCGCGCTGTCGCGCTCCAGGAACGTCCCGCCGTCGCGGTAGACCCGCTGGACCGCCTCACCGACCCCGGGCAGGCGCCACAGCTCCGGGAAGACCTCGGCGGCCGGTCGTCCCACGGCGGTGGGGTGCTTGTCGCCGATCAGCTCGGCGTAGCCGTCGTTGTAGAGCAGGACGAGGTCGTCGCCGTGGGCGAGGGCCATCGGCACGGGTGAGGCGAGGATCAGGTCGACGACCGCGCGTACCGCCGGGTCCCACTCCTGGCGGGCGCCGAGCGGGGTGCGGGCCCAGTCGTGGCCGAGGACGACACCCGCCGCGCCGGCCCCGGCGGGGGCCCCGGACACCGGGACTGGTGGCGTGGGCACTCGCCCGACCGTTCCTGGCATGCCCGCAGCCTAGCCCGAGCGTGCCCCGACTGTTTCCGATCATGTGCGGTGCGTCGCGGCGGAGCCGGCGACGGGAACACCGGACCGGGAACCGCCGGACCCGGTTGAACGGCACACGCAGGGGGAACGAGGCTAGCCGACCCGCTGCCCGGTCGCCCGCACCCGACCCGTGGGGACCAGTGGGAACGACCGGAAAACGCCCGTACGGGCACGGCAGCCGCCAGGGAGGCACGGATGACCCGCCAGGACGGACCCGACGAGCGGCACCGCCGACCGGCCGGGGTCAGCGACGAGACCGTGGCCGCCCTCGGCAAGCTGAGCGAGGCGCTGGAGTGCGTGGAGCGGGTCCGTGGCCACCTCTACTCACTGCACCAACTGGTCGGGCACGCCGACCTGATGCTGGACGACGCGGTGGAGATGTTCCGCGCCGCCGGCCACCCCGAGATCGCCGAGCGGATCTCCACCGAGTTGCTCGGGCGCAACGTCATCGCCGGCCGGTGGACGTTCCAGATCGTCGAGGACTTCGACGACGGCTACTACGCGCTCTTCCGCGAGCTGGACCGCGATGCCCGTGACCGGTTGGTCGACGGCCGGCGCCACCTCTACGAGGCGGAGATGAAGGAGCGGCGGCGGACGCGCGGCCGGCCGGGGCACGAGGCGCGCCCGGGTGCCGCCGGCTGACCACCGAAGGGCCGGCCGTCGGTCGTCCGGGTGGGCGGCCGGCCGGAAACCGCCGTCAGTCGCCGGGGCGGGCGTTCGCCGGCCGGCGGCGGGCCGCGTCGTCGGCGATGATCACCGTGGCGACCATCAACGCGACGCAGAGGCTGAACAGCCACGAGCCGTCGGAGACGAGCCAGGCGGAGACGGGTGCCTGGAGCGCGGCCAGCAGGAAGCCGAGCCACGCGAGACGGCGCTGACGGACGGAGAGGATGCCGGAGCCCTGGTGCATCCGAAAAGTCTTACGCGGCTGGGCCTGATTGCCGTCCCCCGTTCGGCCGATTCTGGATGAGCTGTCCGTTTTCTCGCCCTTACGGACAGCGTTTCTTGTCGCGACGGTCCACCCGACGGGTGACGCACCCGCGGCGCGGCGGAAGATGTGCGCCGTGTCCACCACCCCCACCGCACCCCGCGCCTCGCTGCTCCTGCTGGCCTACCTCGCGTTCGTCAGCCTCGGCCTGCCGGACGGCCTGATCGGCGTCGGCTGGCCCTCCATCCGGGCCGACTTCGGCGTGCCGACGGAGGCGGTCGGCCTGGTGCTCACCGCCGGCACGGCCGGCTATCTCACGTCCAGCGTCCTGGCCGGGTTCACGCTGGCCCGGCTCGGCGTGGGCTGGCTGCTGGCCGGAAGCACTTTGCTGGCCAGCCTGGCGCTGACCGGCTACTCGGTCAGCCCCGGCCTGGTCCTGATGGTGGGGTGCGCGCTGGTGCTCGGGCTCGGCTCCGGCGCGATCGACTCCGGCCTCAACGCGTACGCCGCCGGCGCCTTCGGACCCCGACACATGAACTGGATGCACGCCTTCTTCGGGCTCGGCGTGGCGATCGGGCCGCTCATCATGACCGGGGTCCTCAGCGCGGGCCTCGCCTGGCGCTGGGGCTACGGCATCGTCGCCGCCGCGCAGCTCGCCCTCGCCGCCGCCTTCGCGCTCACCGTGCGGGCCTGGCGTCGCCAGCCCGCCCGCGCCGGCACGGCGGCCGCCCCGACCGTGGTCGCCGACGCCGTCTCCGGGCCTGCCGGGGGCACACACGAGGGCCCGGCCGTCCCGGTCCCGGTGCGGGAGACGCTGCGGCTGCCGGCGGTGTGGGTGGGCGCGCTCGCGTTCATGGTGTACGTCGCCATCGAGGTGACCACGGGCCTGTGGGCGTTCCTGCTGCTCACCGTGGGACGAGGGGTGTCGGCGGGGACGGCGGGCCTGTGCGTCTCGGCGTACTGGGGGAGCCTCTTCGTGGGTCGGGTGGTGCAGGGCATCGTGGCCGAACGCCTGGGTGCCGACCGGGTGCTCCGGAGCAGCCTGCTCGGCATGGCGGCCGGCGCGGCGCTGATCGCGGTGCCCGGTCCGGCGTGGGTGGCGGTGCTCGGCCTCGTCGTGGTCGGGTTCGCCGCCGCGCCGGTGTTCCCGCTGCTGACCCTGACCACCGCCGATCGGGTCGGTGCCACGCACGCCGACCGGGCCATCGGGTTGCAGATCGGCACCGCCGGGCTCGGCGCGGCGCTCGTCCCGGCCGGGGTCGGCGTGCTGCTCGAGGCCGCCTCGGTGCAGGCGCTCGGGTCGGCGCTGCTCGTGCTCGCCGTGCTGCTGATCGCGCTGCACGTCGCCGGCACCCGCCGATCGGGCCCGGATGGCACGCCCGCCGCGCTCGCCCGCTAGCCGGACCCCCGGCCGGTCGAGGCGACCCGGCCGAGTCACGCGGAGGGCGGCCGGACGCGCTCGCGCGCCCGGCCGCCCCGCGGTCGGTTCCTCCGGGGCCGTCGGAGGTCAGCCGGTGTCCGGGCCGGTGCGGCCGGTGGTCGACGGGCGGTAGGCCCGGTCCGGGTCGGTCGGCTCCCGGCCGGCGCCGGCCGCCTGGCCGCCCCGGTCCGCCGCCTCCGGCCCGTGGCCGAACGCCGACTCCTCACCCGCGTCGTTGCCGGTGACGTCGTCGGCCTGCCCGTCGAGCGTCGAACGTGCGACGGCCCGATCCAGCTCCTCCAGTGGGAGGCGTTCCTCGTCCCGCCACACCCTGTCGTCGTCCGTCATACCTTCGCGGTACCCCCGTGCCGAGATCGCAAACGGCGGTCCCGGCACGGCGACGGCCGCCGGGGATCCGGCGGCCGTCGAAGGTTTCTGAACCCGGGGGCGGGTGTCACGGTTGCGGGCGGTCGACCTTGCCGCGCCAGGCGCCGGTCTCCTGGCCCCGCCGCTCGATGAACTGCTTGAAGCGCTCCAGGTCGCCCTTCGCCCGGCGGTCCACGATGCCGAGCTTGTCGCCGGCCTGCTCGACCACGCCGTGCGGCTCGAACTCGAGCTGCAGGGTCACCCGGGTGTTGCTCTCGTCGAGGCGGTGGAACGTCACCACGCCGGCCTGCTGGGTCCCGCCGGTGGACCGCCAGGCGACCCGCTCGTCGGGAAGCTGCTCGGTGATCTCGGCGTCGAACTCGCGCTTCACCCCGGCGATCTCGACGGTCCAGTGGGTCATCGTGTCCGACAGCTGACGGACCTCGTTCACGCCCTCCATGAAGTGCGGGAACTCCTCGAACTGGGTCCACTGGTCGTACGCGGTCCGTACCGGGACGGAGACGTCCACGTGTTCGGTCACGCCACTCATCAGGCATCCTCCTTCGCGCCGGCGCCGGTCGGGGCGGTGGCCCCGGCCCGGGTCACCAGCGAGTCGTCTCGTTCTTGTTGCCGAGCGCGGCCCAGACCTCGGACACCGTCTGGTACCGGGTGCCGTCGGGCAGCCGCTCCAGGTCGGCGATGATGTCGTCGGGCGCCTCGTTCTCCCGCGCGTTCGCGATCAACGTCTCGCGGTCACCGGGCAGCGCGGTCATCGTGATGAACCGCCCGAACCGGCTGCGCCGCTCGACGTCCTGCGAACTCATCCCCTTCGGCGCCCCGCTGCGCAGCTCGCCGGCCGGTGCCGTGGTGGCCTCCGGCTGGTCCTCGCCCGCCGGCTCCGGTACGCGGGACTCGTCGACCCGTGAGCCGCCGGTGCCGGGCCCCTGGACGAGGCCGCTCACCTCCTGGCTCATCTGCTCGTCGATCCGCGGTCCGTGCTTGCTGTTGCCACGCTCCATGCCTTCTGCGCTACCCGACGGCACCGGCGGTAAACCGGCAAGCGGTCACGAACCGGCCGGAGACTTCGGGGGAAGGACCGGGTCGTCGGACGCCTCGCCGGCCTGCAACCGCCGGCCGCGCTGCAGTTCGGCGTTGATCTGCACGCCCAGCATGAGGGCGGAGTTGGACAGGTAGAGCCAGACCAGGAAGGCGATGACGGCGCCGAGACTGCCGTACGTCGCGTCGTACGAGCCGAAGTTGGCGACGTACAGGCTGAACCCGAAGGACGCGAGCGCCCAGGCGGCGAGCGCGACCGCGCCACCGGGGGTGAGCCAGCGGAACCGGGGTTGGCGCACGTTCGGGGCGATCCAGAACAGCAGCGACAGCAGCATCATCATCACCAGGGCCAGCACCGGCCACTTCGCGACGCTCCACATGGTGCGGGCCAGCCCGCCCGCGTTGACGAGGTCACCCACGGCGTCCGCCACCGGCCCGCTGATGATCAGGCCGGTGGCGACCACCGCCAGCAGCAGCAACGTGATGCCGGCCAGCCCGATCTGCAACGGCCGCAGCTTCCACACCGGGCGCCCCTCGGTCACCCCGTAGACGGCGTTGGAGGCGCGGGTGAACGCGCCGATGAAGCCGGACGCGGACCACAGCGCGCCGAGCAGACCGAAGCTCAGCAGCACCTTCGCCGAGCTCTCCTGGTCGACGACGTCGCGCACCACGCTGACGAACCCGTCATTGCCGACCACCGAGCCGGCGCCGACCTGCCGGGCCAGGTCCAGCACCGTGTCGACGGTGCGCTCGCCGTCGGACACCAGCCCCACGAGGGAGACCACCACGATGGCGGACGGGAAGAGCGCGAGCACCCCGTAGTAGGTGAGGGCGGCGGCCCAGTCGGCGCAGTTGTCCGAGACGAAGTTGCGGGCGCTGCGGACCAGCACCCCGCGCCAGGTGCGCCAACTGAGCTGGCGTACCCGCCGGGGAAGGTGTGGGCGGCCCCGCCCCGTCAGGGCCGCCGCGGGATCCGTCGTCGTCATGTCCCGCTCCCTGTGCCCCGGGTCACCGGACGGCCCGATCCGCCCGGTCTGCACCTGATCCGCGCGGTACCCGACGGGAGAAATCGACAAACCCCAGCAGCCGGTTTGCGGCGCCCGCCCGGGGGAACGGTCAAGTGAAGCCCATCGACGCGGAGGAGGACGAGATGCCCGGGCGTGAGGTACTGCCGAGCACGCTGCGACGCTCCCCGGACAAGGCGCAGCGCACGTGGGAGAAGACGCACGACTCGGCGGTCGAGACGTACGGCGAGGGGGAGCGGGCGCACCGGACCGCCTTCGCCGCCGTGAAGCACGAGTTCGAGAAGGTGGGCGACCACTGGGAGTCGAAGGGACGCAAGGGCCCCAGCGACCGGCAGGCGGCCGGCGGGGGTCCGGCGCGGCGGGCACCCACCGCCGGTGGTGTGGACGCGAACGCGACGAAGGACCACCTGATGAAGGTCGCCCGCAAGCTGGACGTCCCGGGCCGGTCCCGGATGAACAAGCCGGAGCTGGTCAAGGCGATCCAGAAGGCGAACAACCGGCAGACCGCGAAGGCGCGGGGCCGCTGATCCCCACCCCCGTACGGAGGGTGGTCGTCCTCGCCGGCGGCCACCCTCCGTACGTGCTCACCAGTGCCCGCCCCCCGGCGCCTCGATGTGCACGGCCTTCACTGCGCTGAACTCGTCCAGCAGCTCCGGGCCGTATCCGAAGCCCTGACCGCTGCCGCCACGCGGATGCGCGGCGCCGCCCGGTGCGCCGCCGAACACCGCGTTGACCTTCACGGTGCCGACCGGCAGCTCCCGCCAGGCCCGCTGCGCGTGGCTCATCGACCCGGTCAGCACCGTCGCGGCGAGCCCGTAGGGGGAGTCGGCCGCGCAGCGCAGCGCCTCGCTGAACGAGTCGACCACCACCACCGGCGCGACCGGACCGAACGTCTCCTCGCGGACCAGGGGCATGTCGTGCCGGCAGTCGGTGACCACGGTCGCCGGGTAGAACGACCCCGGCCCGTCCGGTAGCGTGCCGCCGGTGCGGATCCGCGCCCCCTGGGCCACCGCGGCGGTCACCTGACCGTGCACGTGGTCCCGGTGCCGGCGGTCGACCAGCGGCCCCAGCTCGGTGGCCGGGTCACGGCCGGGGCCGGTCCGGAGCGCGTCGGCCCGCTCGACGAGCGCGGCCACGAAGTCCTCGGCCACGTCCCGGTGCGCGTAGACGCGCTCCACCGCGACGCAGATCTGCCCGGCGTTCGCGAACGCGCCCAGCGCCGCCTCCCGCGCCGCCCACACCGGATCCACGTCGGCGTCCACGATCAGCGGGTCGCTGCCGCCGTTCTCCAGCAGCACCTTCGCGCCGGTGCGCGCGGTGGCGGCGGCGATCGCCCGGCCGGTCGCGGTGGAGCCGACGTGGGCCACCACGTCCACCGGCTGCGCCGCCAGCGCCGCGCCGGTCTCCGCGCCGCCGGTCAGCAGCGTCAACACCCCGGCCGGCAGCGCCTCGTCCAACGCCTTCGCCAGCAGCCAGCCGGTGGCCGGCGTACGCTCGCTCGGCTTGTAGACCACCACGTTGCCGGTGACCAGGGCCGCGCCGAGCAGCCCGCAGGAGACCGCCACCGGGTCGTTCCACGGGGTGATCGCGGCGACCACGCCCCGCGGCTGCGGCGCCATGAAGTCCACCGCGTGGTGGCCGCCGTGCAGGGTGCGCCCGCCGCGCAGCGGAGCGAGTTCCGCGTACTGTCGCAGGGTGCCGATGCCCGCCTCGACGCCGCCGCGCGCGTCCGCCAACGGCTTGCCCATCTCGGCCGTGACCGCCGCGGCCAGGTCCTCCGTCACCGCCTCCACGGCGTCCGCGGCGCGACGCAGCGCCGCGGCCCGCTCCGCCGGGGCGGTGCTCGCCCACTCGGGGGCGATCTCGCGGGCCGCCTCCACCGCCTTGCCGACCACGTCGGCCGACGCGATCGGCGCGGACGTCACCGGGGTGCCGTCGGCCGGGTCGTGCACGACCAGTTCACCCTCCGCGCCGCCCGCGCCCCACACCCCGCCGATCAGCTGCGCAACCGTGTACATGCGGGCCTGGATGCCCGGGCCGTGGCAGGGCAAACGCGTTTCGCCGGGTTGCGCGCCGGGTAGGCGGATCCGATGATTCCCAGCGACGCGGAGAGCGCGGGAAGCGCGGACGCTCTCGTCGTCGGCGCCGGGCACAACGGCCTGGTGGCCGCCAACCTCCTCGCCGACGCCGGCTGGGACGTGACGGTGCTGGAGGCGACGGGCGCGCCCGGCGGGGCGGTCCGGTCGGCCGAGGTGACCGCGCCCGGCTACCTGAGCGACCTCTACAGCTCGTTCTACCCCCTCGGCTACGCCTCGCCGGTGCTGCGCGGGCTCGACCTCGACCGGTACGGCCTGTCCTGGCGGCACGCCCCGGACGTCCTGGCCCACCTGCTGCCCGACGGTCGGGCCGCGGTGCTCAACCGAGATCCCGAGGTCACCGCGGCGTCGATGGAGGCGTTCGCGCCCGGCGACGGCGAGCGCTGGCTGCACGCGTACCGGGACTGGACCGAGGTCGCCGAGCCGATGCTGGACACGATCCTGGCGCCGTTCCCGCCGGTGCGGGGTGGGCTCACGCTGCTGCGCCGACTGCGGGTGTCCGGCGCGTTGCGGCTCGCCCGGCGGCTCGTGGTGCCGATCCGCAAGCTCGGGGCGGAACTGTTCGACGGTGAGGGCGGGCCGGTGCTGTTGGCCGGCTGCGCGCTGCACACCGACCTGTCGCCGGAGGAGGCCGGTTCCGGGGTGTACGGCTGGCTGCTGGCGATGCTCGGGCAGCAGGTCGGCTGGCCGGTGCCGGACGGCGGCGCCCAGAAGATCACCGACGCCCTGGTGGCCCGGCTGACCGAACGCGGTGGACGCATCCTCTACGGCGCCCCCGTCGACCGGGTGCTCACCGCGCGGGGACGGGCCATGGGGGTACGCACGGTCGGCGGCGCGCTCTGGCGGGCCCGGCGGGCCGTGCTCGCCGACGTGCCGGCGCCGGCCCTCTACCTCGACCTGGTCGGCGCCGCGGCGTTGCCCCCGCGCCTCGTCGAGGACCTGGCGCACTTCCGCTGGGACGGCTCGACCCTGAAGGTGGACTGGGCCCTCTCCGCGCCCGTGCCGTGGACCAACCGGGCGGTCGCGACCGCCGGCACCGTGCACCTGGGCGCGGACCTCGACGGCCTGACCACCTACTCCGCGGAGCTGGCCCGGCACGAGCTGCCCCGGCGTCCGTTCCTGCTGGTGGGGCAGATGACGGTGGCCGACCCGAGCCACTCCCCGCCGGGCACGGAGTCGCTCTGGTCGTACACGCACCTGCCGTTCCGTCGGCACTGGCGCGCGGAGGAGATCACCGCGCACGTCGACCGGATGGAGCAGGTGCTCGAGGAGGCGGCACCCGGTTTCCGCGACCTGATCGTCGGCCGGCACGTCGCCGGCCCCGCCGACCTGGAGAAGGGCGACCCGAGTCTGGTCGGCGGGGCGCTGGGCGGCGGCACCGCGGCCGCGTACCAGCAGCTGTTCCTGCGCCCGATCCCCGGCCTGGGCCGGGCCGACACCCCGGTGGACCGGCTCTACCTGGCCAGCGCCTCCGCGCATCCGGGCGGCGGCGTGCACGGCGCTCCCGGTGCGAACGCCGCCCGCGCGGCCCTGGCCCGCGACCGTGCCCTCACCGGTGGCCTGTACGCCGCCGGGATCGGCGCCGCCCACCGCGCCATCTACCGCTGACGGGTGGCGCGGACGGGCCGCGAGGGTGGGTCAGCGCTCCAGGTTGCGGTGCTTGCTGCGCAGCTTGAACGGCATCAGCGCGCTCTCGATCTTCGTCGCCGTGGTCATCTTCGAGAGGCCGTCCCGCCGCTCCTCGAAGCGGATCGGCACCTCCAGGATCGTGTGCCCGAGCTTGGTGGCGAGATAGTGCATCTCCACCTGGAAGCTGTAGCCGTTGGACTGCACCCGGTGCAGGCCGATGTCGCGCAGCGCGTCCGCGCGCCAGATCTTGAAGCCGGCGGTGAGGTCGCGGATCCGCACCCGCAGCAGGGTGTGCACGTAGAGGTTCGCCCAGCCGCTGAGCGCGCGGCGGTAGAGCGGCCAGTTCTCGTCCAGCTCGCCGCCGGGCACGTACCGGGAGCCGATCACCACGCCCGCCTGGGTCGACAGCAGCGCCCCGAGCATGCCCGGCAGCGCCTCCGGCGGGTGGGACAGGTCGGCGTCCATCTGGGCCACGTAGTCGGCGCCGCCGTCGAGGGCCCGGGTGATCCCGTCCACGTACGCGCGACCGAGGCCCTCCTTGCCCGCCCGGTGCACGACCTCGACCCGGTTGGGGTGCTCGATCGCCAGCTTGTCCGCCACCTCGCCGGTGCCGTCGGGGGAGTTGTCGTCGGCGACGAGGATCTTCAGACCCGGCAGCGGCAGGGCGAGGAGCCGCTCGACCAGCACCGGGAGGTTCCCAGCCTCGTTGTAGGTGGGCACCACGACGGTCAGTCGGGCGTCCCGCCACGGGGCGGGCAGCTGCACGGGTTCGATCATGGCGGACATCCTCGGTTTGCGGACAGGGATTCACTGAGAGCGTAGCCAGTCGCGGTGTAGGTTCCGTAAAGGCTCCCCGTCCGGACGATTGCGCACCCCCGCCCGGCTGATCTCACGCGCTCCGCCCCGGTCGTACGCCTCAGCGGCGGTGGCGGGTCACACCGGCGAGGGCGAGCGCGAGCGCGGCCAGGGCGGCCCCGGAGAGGACCGGTTTGTGGGTGCCCACCCAGAGCGCCGCGGACCGCGTCCGCGCCCGGTCGGTGAAGATCCCGTCGGCGCCCCGATCCGCCTCGTCGTCGCGCGGCCGGTCGAGGTTGTCCCGCCAGGCGGCCGGGTCGACCGGGGTCTCGGTCTGCTGGCTGTCGTAGCCGTCGCGGGCCAGCTTGCGGTCGAGCAGGCCGGGCACCAGCATGTCCCCGAGCCGGGCCCGCCAGGTCGGCCCGCCCACGTTCAGCTCCCGCGTCCCGTGGTCGGCGGCCCAGAGCACGGCCCGGGCGGCCAGCTCCGGCGCGAAGATCGGGGGCACCGGCTGCGGGTGGCGGGGCAGCCGGGTCCGCACCCAGGAGAACTGCGGCGTGTTGATGGCGGGCAACTGCACCATCGAGAGCCGCACACCCGGACAGTCGTGCAGCAGTTCGGCGCGCAGCGAGTCGTTGAAGCCCTGGACGGCGTGTTTGGTCGCGCAGTACGCCGACTGCAGGGGGATGCCCCGGTAGGCCAGCGCGGACCCCACCTGCACGATCGCGCCGCGCCCGTGCGCCCGCATGTGCCGCAGGGCGGCCAGCGTGCCGTGCACGGTCCCCAGGTAGTTGACCTCGGTCACCCGGCGGAACTCGACGGCGGGGATCTCCCACGCCGGGGCGAACACCGAGACCATCGCGTTGTTGACCCAGACGTCGAGCCCGTCCCAGTGGTGCACGACGTCGTCGGCGGCCTGCTGCACCGCGCCGGCGTCGGCGACGTCGACCTGGTAGGTGCGCACGTCGGTGGCGCCGCGCTCGTGGCAGTCCCGCTCGGCCGCGGCCAGGCCGGCCGCGCCGCGCGCGATCAGCGCCACCCGGGCCCCGCGGGCCGCGTACGCCCGGGCGACGGCGCGACCCACCCCGGCGCTGGCGCCGGTGACCACCACGGACCGGGTCACCGCTGGTCCTCCCGACGGGTGGCGATGTCCGACAGCCGGGCGAGCGTCTCCCGGTTGCGCAGGTGCAGCACCAGGTCGTTGAGTTTGGTACGCACCCAGCGCAGTGGTCCGGCGGCGAAGTCCTCGCCGATCCGCACCCGGGTCGCGTTCGGGTTCCCGTCCACCGGGTCGAGCGTGAAGGTCACGATCGCCTCGCCGGCGGGCCACAGCCCGGCCCGCAGCACCATCCGGTGCGGCGGCTCGCAGAGCAGCACCGTCGAGGCGTCCTGCAGGGAGAACGGCCACGGTCCGGCCCGGTGGTGCAGTTGGCTGCCGACCTTCGGCCAGTCGTCGTCGACGTTGCGCACGTGGACCGTGCCGACCACCCAGTCGCTGTACGTCCACCCGTCGGCGAGCACGTCGAAGACCTGCTGCGGGGGTGCGTCGATCACTTTCTCCACAATCGCCACTGCCTCTCCGTACCCCCGACCTGACCGGGGCTAACGGCGGTGGCGGGTTAGCTTCTCCGGGGCGACGGGTAAGGCCTGCGCGGGCGGCCGTGCGGGCCGCGGTGCGCGCGGTCGCGTCTGCCGCGTCGGGGATGACGTTTACTCCCCGGGGCGCCGGGAACCCGCCGGCCGTGCGACAGGACCAGGTGAAGCCGGATCAGCGCAGGTCAGCCGGGGTTTTTGCCGGTGCTGACCGGGCCGGGTCCGGGCCCGTCCTGTTCGAAGCGGTCCTGCTGGACCGGGACGGCACGCTGGTGGAGGACGTGCCGTACAACGGCGATCCGGAGAAGGTGCGACCGGTCGCGGGCGCGCGGGCGGCGCTGGACCGGTTGCGGGCGGCCGGGTTGCGGCTGGGCGTGGTGTCGAACCAGTCGGGCCTGGCCCGTGGCTACTTCTCGGTGCGGCAGATGCGGGCGGTGCACGCCCGGATCGAGGAGTTGTTGGGGCCGTTCGACACGTGGCGGGTGTGCCCGCACGACGACGCCGCCGGGTGCGGCTGTCGGAAACCGGCCCCGGGTCTGGTGCACGCCGCGGCGGCGGATCTGGGGACGGTGGCGTCGCGGTGCGTGCTGGTGGGCGACATCGGCCGGGACGTGGGCGCGGCGCTGGCGGCGGGTGCGGCGGGCGTGCTGGTGCCGACGCCGGTGACGCGGGCGGAGGAGGTGGCCGCCGCGCCGTGGGTGGCGGCGGACCTGCCGGGCGCGGTGGCGGAGATCCTGCGCCGGCAGGCCGCGATCGTGCCGGTGTCCGCGCCGTGGCCGCAGCCGTCGGCCCGCCCCGTCCGGCGGGGCCGGCGCGGTGGGACGGTCCTGGTGGTGCGGTCGGACTCGGCCGGGGACGTGCTGGTGACCGGGCCGGCGATCCGCGCCGTGGCGCACTCCGCGGACCGGGTGGTGCTGCTGTGCGGCCCGCGGGGGCAGGCGGCGGCGGAGCTGCTGCCGGGGGTCGACGAGGTCGTCGCGCACCCGTTGCCGTGGATCGACCCGGATCCCGGGCCGGTGGACGCCGACGGGATGCGGGCGTTGACGGCCCGGCTGGCGGCGGTGGGCGCGGACGAGGCGCTGGTGTTCACCTCGTTCCACCAGTCGCCGCTGCCGTTGGCGTTGCTGCTGCGGATGGCCGGGGTGCCGCGGATCGCGGCGATCAGCGACGACTATCCGGGCAGCCTGCTGGACGTACGGCACCGGGTGCCGCCCGGCGTGCCCGAGCCGGAGCGCGCGCTGTCCCTGGCCGCCGCCGCCGGGCACGGCCTGGCGCCCGGTGACCAGCCCACCCTCCGCCTGGCCGCCGGGGTGGGGCCGCCGCCGGTGCGGCTCGGCGCGTCGGGTTACGTCGTGCTGCATCCCGGCTCGGCGGCGTCGAGCCGGGCGATCCCGGCCGATGTGGCCGTCGGGATAGCCCGGGCGCTGGGGGAGGCCGGGCACCGCGTCGTGGTGACCGGCGGCCCGGACGAGCGGGACCTGACGGCCGAGGTGGCCGCCGCGGCCGGCGGCGTCGACCTGGGTGGCCGCACCGGACTCGCCGACCTGGCCGGGGTCGTCGCGCGGGCGGGGGCGGTGGTGGTCGGCAACACCGGGCCCGCGCACCTGGCCGCCGCGTACGGGGTTCCGGTCGTGAGCCTCTTCGCCCCGACCGTCCCGTTCGGACAGTGGGGCCCCTACCGGGTGCCCACCGTACGCCTCGGCGACGCGGCCGCCCCGTGCCGTGACACCCGTGCCGCCACCTGCCCGGTTCCCGGGCACCCCTGCCTCGCCGGCATCGACCCGGAGGAGGTGGTCGAGGCCCTGCGGTCGCTCGGCGTACCGGCCGCGACGGCCACCGTCGCGCCCGCACCGACGGAGTACGCCGCGCCCACCGCGACGGTCCACGGGACCACCACGGCCGGCGCGGTGGCCGTGCCCGTGACCGGCGGGAGCGGCCGATGAACCTCCTGCTGTGGCACGTGCACGGCTCGTGGACCACGGCCTTCGTGCACGGCCGGCACCGCTACCTGATCCCGGTCACCCCCGACCGGGGTCCCTACGGCCTCGGTCGCGCCCGCACCTACCCGTGGCCGGACAGCGCCGTCGAGGTCACCCCGGAGGAGCTGGCGCGAAGCCAGGTCGACGCGGTCATCCTGCAACGCCCCGAGGAGATCGACCTCGTCGAGGAGTGGCTCGGCCGCCGGCCCGGCCGGGACCTGCCCGCCGTCTACGTCGAACACAACACCCCGAAGGACGGCGACGTCCCGAACAGCCGCCACCCCATGGCCGACCGGGACGACCTGCTCGTCGCCCACGTCACCGGCTTCAACCAGCTGATCTGGGACACCGGCGCCACCCGTACCACCGTCGTCGACCACGGCATCGTCGCCCCCGCCGTCGAGTACACCGGCGAGCTCGACCGCCTCGCCGTCGTCATCAACGAACCCGTCCGCCGGTGGCGGGTCACCGGCACCGACCTGCTGCCCCGGTTCGCCGAGATCGCCCCCCTCGACGTCTACGGCATGAAGGTCGCCGGCCTCGCCGACGCCCTCGGGCTCCCACCGGACCGCGTCACCAGCCACGACGACATCCCGCAGGCCGCCATGCACACCGAGCTGGCGCGGCGGCGAGCGTACCTGCACCTGTGCCGCTGGACCTCCCTCGGCCTCAGCCTCATCGAGGCCATGTCCATGGGCATGCCCGTGATCGCCCTCGCCACCACCGAGGCGGCGATGGCCGTCCCGCCGGACGCCGGTGCCATCGCCACCCGCGTCGACACGCTGGTCGACGCCGCCCGACGGTTCATGGACGAACCCGAACTCGCGCGCCGGGCCGGTGCGGTGGGGCGGACCGCCGCCCGCGACCGGTACGGCCTCGACCGTTTCCTCACCGACTGGGACCGGCTGCTGGAGGAGGAAGTATGCGCATCGCGATGATCTCGGAGCACGCCAGCCCGCTCGCCATCCTCGGCGGTGAGGACGCCGGCGGCCAGAACACCCACGTCGCGGAGCTGTCCGCCGCGCTCGCCGCCGCCGGGCACGACGTCCGCGTCTACACCCGACGGGACGCCGTGGACCTGCCGGTGACGGTCCGCGCCCCGGACGGGTACGACGTCGTGCACGTGCCGGCCGGCCCGGCGGAGCCGGTGGCGAAGGACGCGCTGCTGCCGCACATGAAGGAGTTCAGCAACTGGCTGGTGGATCGCTGGCGGGGCGGCGACTGGGTGCCCGAGGTGATCCACGCGCACTTCTGGATGAGCGGCCTCGCGGCGCTCGCCGCCAGCCGCCAGACCGCGGTGCCGGTGGTGCAGACGTACCACGCGCTCGGCACCGTGAAGCGGCGCTACCAGGGTGTGCAGGACACCAGCCCGGCGCGGCGGATCGCGTACGAGCGGGAGCTGGGCCGCTCGGTCGACCGGGTGGTCGCCCAGTGCCAGGACGAGGTGGGGGAACTGGTCCGGATGGGCGTGCCCCGCACCCGGATGACCGTCGTCCCCTCCGGCGTCAACCTCGGCACCTTCGCCCCGCTCGGCCCGGCCGAGGAACGGGAGCCCGGCCGGGCCCGGATCCTGACCGTCGGCCGGCTGGTGGAACGCAAGGGCTTCCAGACGGTGATCCGGGCCATGGCCCTGGTCCCCGACGCCGAGTGCGTCATCGTCGGCGGCCCACCGGCCGGGCTGCTGGAGACCGACCCGTACGCGCGGCGGCTGCGGGCGCTCGCCGGCACCTGCGGCATCGCCGACCGGGTGCGTCTGGTCGGCGCGGTGCCCCGCGAGGAGATGGGCCGCTGGTACCGGTCGGCGGACATCCTGGTCGCCGCCCCCTGGTACGAGCCGTTCGGGCTCACCCCGCTGGAGGCGATGGCGTGCGGTGTGCCGGTGATCGGCACCGCGGTCGGCGGCCTGAAGGACACCGTGGTCGAGGGCGTCACCGGCGACCTCGTCCCGGCCCGCGACCCACGCGCCCTCGGCGGCGCGATCCAGGCGCTGCTCGACGACCGGATCCGGCGTTTCGCGTACGCCACCGCGGCGCAGGAGCGGGCGCGGATGCGCTACTCCTGGGCGGCGACCGCCGAGCGGCTCGCGGAGGTCTACGGCGAGGTGGCCGCGGTGCGTCGGCCCACCCGGGTGGTGGCGTGATGGCGGAGGGCTCGCTGCTCGACACCCACCTGGCGAACCTGGCGGCGGCCCTGCTGCCCTACCGCGACTGCGAGCGGACGCTGGCCCGGTGGGGTGCGACCCTGGCCCACCGGCTGGCCGGCGGCGGGCGGCTGCTGGTCGCGGGGAACGGTGGCAGCGCCGCCGAGGCCCAGCACCTCACCGCCGAACTCGTCGGCAAGCTCCGGGACGACCGGCAGCCCCTGTCCGCCATCGCCCTGCACGCCGAGACCTCCGCCATGACCGCGATCGGCAACGACTACGGCTACGACGAGGTCTTCGCCCGCCAGGTCCGCGCCCACGGCCGCGACGGCGACATCGTCCTGCTGCTGTCCACCAGCGGCACCAGCCCCAACCTGCTCACCGCCGCCCGCGCCGCCCGCGAGACCGGCCTGACCAGTTGGGCGTTCACCGGGCCCGCACCCAACCCGCTCGCCGACGCCTGCGACGAGGCGTTGGCGATCGCCTCGCCGGACAGCCAGGTCGTGCAGGAACTCCACCTGGTCTCCAGCCACGTGCTCTGCGAGTACGTGGACCAGGCGCTGCCCGCCGCGCTGGCCGCGTCGGTCGGCGCGGTCGGGCCCCCGGTCGAGGCGACCGGGCGCACCGGCGGTGTGCGCGCCGGTGTGGAGGTGGTGCTGGACGGCGGCACCGGGCCGGCGGCGAAGGCGCGAGGATGAGGAGGGGAAGCATGACGGGACCCGTGGTGGTGGTCGGTGACACCCTGCTCGACCGTGACGTGGAGGGGGTGGTCAACCGGCTCTGCCCGGATTCTCCGGTGCCCGTGCTCGACGAGACCGAGTACGTCGACCGGCCCGGTGGTGCCGGACTGGCCGCGGTCTTCGCCGCGGCCCAGGGTGCCGAGGTGGTGCTGGTCACCGCGCTCGCCGACGACGCGGGTGGGGCCCGGCTGAGCGCGCTGCTCACCGCGTCGGGCGTCCAGGTGTACGCGCTGCCGCTCGCCGGAGCGACGCCGGAGAAGATCCGGCTGCGGGCGCGCGGCCGCGTCCTGCTGCGCCACGACCGGGGTGGCCCCGCCGGTGAGCCCGGCGAGCCCAGCGAGGCCGTGCTGCGGGCCATCGCCAACGCGTCCGCCGTGCTGGTCAGCGACTACGGCCGGGGCGTCGCCCGGAAGCCGGCGCTGCGCGCCGCGCTGGCCGCGACCCGTGCTCCGGTGGTGTGGGATCCGCACCCGCGCGGGCCGGCCGTGGTGCCCGGGGTGCAGTTGGCCACCCCGAACGAGGCGGAGGCCCGCGAACTGGTGCCCGCCCTGCCCGGGGCGACCCGGCTGGCCAGCGCGTCGCGGAGCGCGCAGGGGCTGCGGCGACGGTGGCAGGCCGGTGCGGTGGCGGTGACCCTCGGGGCCGACGGGGCGCTGCTCTGCCACGCGGGGTCTACCCCGTTGGTGGTGCCCGCGCCGACCAGCGCCGAGGGCGACACCTGCGGCGCCGGGGACCGGTTCGCCGCGACCGCCAGCCTCGCCCTCGCCCGGGGCGCGCTGGTGTCCGAGGCGGTGCAGGAGGCGGTGGCCGAGGCGTCCGCCTACGTCGCCGGCGGGGGCGTGGCGACGGCGCTGCCGCCCCCGGCGCGGCCGGCGGTCAGCACGGTGGTCGGGTCGGCCGGCGAGCGGGTCGGGGTGGCCGCGGTGGCCGCGGTGCTCGCCGAGGTACGCGCGTCCGGTGGCACGGTGGTCGCCACCGGCGGGTGCTTCGACCTGCTGCACGCGGGTCACGTGGCGACGTTGCAGGCGGCCCGGAAGCTCGGGGACTGTCTCGTCGTCTGCCTGAACTCCGACGCGAGCGTGGCCGGGCTGAAGGGGCCCGGGCGCCCGGTCGTGCCGCAGGGTGACCGCGGTCGGCTGTTGGCCGCGCTGAGCTGCGTGGACGCCGTGATGATCTTCGACGAGCCGACCCCGGACGCGGCGCTGTCCTGGCTGCGACCGGACATCTGGGTGAAGGGCGGCGACTACGCCGGTGTCGGCGACGCCCCGGATCTGCCGGAGGCGGAGGTCCTCGGCCGGTGGGGCGGGAACACGGTGGTGGTGCCCTACCTGGACGGCCGCTCGACCACCGACATGATCGCCGCCGCCCGGGCGGGCGGCCAGCCCGCCAGCACGCCCGCGCCGACGGCGGAGCGGGCCCGGTGACCGGCGCGCCGCCCGGCGCCGGGCCGACGGTGCTGGTGACCGGTGGCTCCAGCGGCCTGGGCGCTGCGGTCGTCACCGCGGTGGCCCGCTCCGGCGGCCGTCCACTGGTGATCGACCGGCAGCCGCCCGGCGACGGGGTGCCCTGGGTGGAGTGCGACCTGGCCGACACGCGCGCCGCCGAGGCCGCCACCCGGCAACTCGCCGAACGCTCGGGTGGCCTCGACGCGGTGGTCACCGCCGCCGGCATGGACGTGCCGGGCCGGCTGGGTGACGTCCCGGCCGAGACCTGGGAGCGGATCGTCGCGGTGGACCTGCTCGCCACGGCGGCCGTCATCCGGGCGGCGCTGCCCTACCTGGAGAGCTCCCGGGGCGCCATCGTCACGGTCGCCTCGACGCTCGGCGTCAAGGCGGTCAGCGACGCGACCGCCTACTGCGCCGCGAAGTTCGGGGTGGTGGGCTTCACCCGGGCGCTCGCCGCCGAGCTGGCCGGACAGGTGGGTGTCACGCTGCTGATCCCCGGCGGGATGCGCACCGCGTTCTTCGACGAGCGCGACGCGCAGTACAAGCCCGGCCCCGACGCGGTCCTCAACGACCCGGCCGACACCGCCGCGGCGGTCATGTTCGCCCTCGCGCAGCCGCCCGGGTGCGCCGTGCGGGAGATGGTGGTCTGCGCGGCACAGGAGTCGTCCTACCCGTGATCCTCGTGCTGCGCGCCCTGGGCGTCGGCGACCTGGCCACCGCCGTGCCGGCGCTGCGTGGCCTGCGCGCCGCCTACCCGGACCGGCCGCTCACGCTGGCCGCCCCGGCCTGGCTGGCGCCGCTGGTGGGGCTGGTGGGCGGGGTCGACCGACTGCTCGACACGGCGGGACTGGGACCGGCCCGCTGGCCCGGCCCGGCCCCCGAGGTCGCGGTGAACCTGCACGGGAGCGGGCCCGGTTCGCACCGGATGCTCGCCGCCGCCCGACCCGGCCGGATACTCGCGTACGCCAATCCCGAGGCGGGCTTCACCGACGGGCCGGACTGGGACGAGGACGCGCACGAGGTGCGGCGCTGGTGCCGGCTGCTCGCCTGGTACGGCGTACCGGCCGACCCGGCCGACCTCGCGCTGCACCGCCCACCACAGGCCGGGATGCCGCCGGCGGCGACCGTGCTCCACCCCGGCTCGAAGATCGCCGCGAAGCGGTGGCCGGCCGAGCGGTTCGCCGCCCTCGCGCACCGGCTGGACCGGCAGGGGCACCGGGTGGTGGTCACCGGGTCGGCCGACGAACGCTCACTCGCGCACCG
Organism: Micromonospora krabiensis; assembly: GCF_900091425.1. Classification (GTDB taxonomy): domain Bacteria; phylum Actinomycetota; class Actinomycetes; order Mycobacteriales; family Micromonosporaceae; genus Micromonospora; species Micromonospora krabiensis. The sequence continues at coordinate 2,488,206 of NZ_LT598496.1, read as the reverse complement.
GGTGGCCGCCGCCGCCGGATTGCCGCCCGACGCCGTCCTCGCCGGCCGCACCCACCTGGGCGACGTGGCCGCGCTCGTCGCGTCCGCCCGGATGGTGGTGAGCGGGGACACCGGGGTGGCCCACCTGGCGACCGCGTACGGGACCCCCTCGGTGGTGCTCTTCGGGCCGGTGTCGCCGGCGCGGTGGGGGCCGCCCTCCGACCGGCCCCGACACCGGGTGCTGTGGGCGGGTGATCGGGGGGATTGGCCCAGGTGGGACGGGGTAGGAACGCACCCGACGTTGGCGGCGCTCGGGGTGGACGAGGTGTGCGCCGCGGTGGACGAGGTGGAACGGGTGGTGCGGGTCTCCGGTGCGGTTGCGGCGTAGTGATCCGGGCAGGCCGGGATACGGCCGGCGTCGGCGCGGCAAGGGTTGGCTCTTCGTCGGCCCGGACGGCGCGGCGGTCGGTGATCCCGAGGTCCTGGAGCGGCTGCGCGGCCTGGTGATCCCACCCGCCTGGCGCGACGTCTGGATCTGCCCGTATCCGAACGGACACATCCAGGCCACCGGGATCGACGCGGCGGGGCGCAAGCAGTACCTCTACCACCCGGCGTGGCGGGAGAAGCGGGACGAGGCGAAGTTCGACCACGTCCTGGAGGTGGCCCGGCGGCTGCCGACGCTGCGCGAGCGGGTCGGACGGGACCTCGACGGGCGGGGCCTGAACCGGGACCGGGTGCTCGCCACCGTGGCGCGGCTGCTCGACATGGGCATGTTCCGCGTGGGCAGCGACCAGTACGCGAACGGCGAGGAACCGACCTTCGGTGTGTCGACGCTGCGGCCGGAGCACGCCCGGTCACGGCGCGGCTGCGTGGTCTTCGAGTTCCCCGCGAAGGGCGGCATCGAGCAGGTACGCCGGATCGAGGACCCCGAGCTGTGCCGGGTGCTGACCAATCTGCGCCGACGACGGCGGCGGGCGGACCGGCTCTTCGGCTACTGGGACGGTCGGAGCTGGCGGGACGTCCGCGCCGACGAGGTCAACGACTACCTGCGCGACGCCAGCGGCGGGGAGATGACCGCCAAGGACTTCCGGACCTGGCACGCGACCGTGCGGGCGGCGACCGAGCTGGCCACGGTCGGGCTGGGCCGCTCGGCGACCGCGCGGAAGAGGGCGGTCGCCGCCGTCATGCGGGAGGTGGCCGAGCTGCTCGGGAACACGCCGACCGTGGCGCGTACGTCCTATGTGGACCCCCGGGTGGTCGATCTCTACCACGACGGCGTCCTGGTGAAGGTGGACCCGTCCGCGCCGCGCGAGGAGGCCGAGCGGGTGGTGCTGGAGCTGCTCGAAGACGCCTGACCGACGACGTGCCGGCGGCGGGTCGTGGCGGCGCGGTCAGGCCTCGGCGCGCTCAGGTGGCGGCGCGACGGACCACGAGCGCCTCGACGCCGTCCAGCAGCCGGTCCAGGCCGAAGACGAACTCGTCGTCGGGGCCGTCGTCGCGGTCAAGCACCCCGGCGTCGAGCACCGCGTGCAGCGCCGGGAAGCGGGCCCGGTCCGCCAGCCGGGCGACCAGCCGCCCGTACTCCGGCATGATCTCGTCGGGGCCACGACCGGACGCGGCGCTCGCGTCCTGGATCTGCACGGTGAGCAGCACCTCGTTGCGGACGTAGCCGGTGAGCAGCAGCATCACCGACATCTTCTCCGGCTCGGTCAGCCCGGTGCCGGCCAGGCAGCGCAGCCCGTCCTCCAGCCAACCGAGCGCGTGGGGGGTGAGCGGGGGGCCGCTGATCGGGATCCGCACCACCCAGGGGTGTCGGTGCAGTGCGGTGCGTTCGGCCCAGGCCCACCGGGCCAGTCCCGCCCGCCAGTGCGGCCCGGTCCCGCCCGGGCCGGGCGGCTCGCCGTACGCCGCGTCCACCATCAGCGTGAGCAGGTCGTCCTTGGCGCCGACGTACCGGTAGAGCGCCATGGTCGCGGCGCCCAACTCCTTGGCGACCCGGCTCATCGAGACGGCGGCCAGCCCGTCGGCGTCGGCGACGGCGACCGCGGCGGCCACGATCCCGGCCAGGGTCAACCCGGGGCGGGGTCCTCTGGGCGCGCGTCCGCGCACTCCCCAGGCGGCTTCGATGACCGGCGGCAGCGCGGCGGCGGTCTGGTCTGGTGTCGGCTCCACGATTCCTCCTTGCCGGCTCATCCTAGTTCTGCGTATGGTCTACGCAGATAAGCGTATGCCATACGCAGAAGGAGTGCTCATGACCTCGACGCCCCGCGCCGGACGCCGCGAGTGGATCGGCTTCAGCGTGCTGATGCTGCCCCTGCTCCTGGTCTCCATGGACGTCTCCGTGCTCTACTTCGCGGTCCCGTTCATCAGCGCCGAGCTGCGCCCCACCGGCACCCAGCAGCTCTGGATCTTCGACATCTACGGCTTCGTGCTCGCCGGACTGCTCATCACCATGGGCGCGCTCGGTGACCGGATCGGTCGGCGGAGGCTGCTGCTCTGCGGGGCGGTCGCCTTCGGCGCGGCCTCGGTCCTCGCCGCGTACGCCGACAGCGCCGCCACCCTCATCGCGGCCCGGGCGCTGCTCGGCGTGGGCGGTGCCACCCTGATGCCCAGCACGCTGGCGCTGGTGCGCAACATGTTCCACGACGAGAAGCAGCGCGGCACCGCCATCGCCATCTGGACCGCCGCGCTGACCGGCGGCATCGCGATCGGCCCCGTGCTCAGCGGGATCCTGCTCGAACACTTCTGGTGGGGCTCGGTCTTCCTGATCAACCTGCCGGCGATGGCGCTGCTGCTCCTGCTCGCGCCGGTGCTGGTCCCCGAGTTCCGCGACGTGGCCGCCGGCCGGTTCGACGTGCCCAGCGCCCTGCTCTCGCTCGCCGCGCTGCTCCCCGTCATCTACGGCGTCAAGGAGTTGGCCCGGGCGGGCTGGGCGACCGGACCGGGGCTGGCCATCGCCGCCGGGCTGCTGGTCGCCGTGGTCTTCGTCCGCCGGCAGCGCCGGCTCGCGTACCCGATGGTCGACCTCGCGCTGGTCCGGCGCCGCGCGGTCGGCGGGGCGATCGGGGTGAACCTGGTCGCGATGTTCGCCATGGTGGGCTTCGCCATCTTCACCACCCAGCACCTCCAGTCCGTGCTCGGGTTCAGCCCGCTGCGGGCGGCACTGTGGAGCCTGCTGCCGTCCGTCGTGGTCGGCGGGGTCGCACCCGCCGCGGCCGCCCTGGCCCGACGGATCGACCGGGCGTTCCTGATCGGCGCGGGCTTCGTCATCGCGGCCGTCGGTTTCGCGGTGCTCACCCGCGTGCCGGCCGACGACGGGCTGATGCCCCTGCTGCTCGGCGCCAGCGTCTACGCCGCCGGGCTGGTGGTGGTGATGTCACTGGTCACCGAGCTGGTGCTCGGCGCGGCGCCGCCGGAGCGGGCCGGGGTCGCGTCGGCGCTGACCGAGTCGAGCAGCGAACTCGGCGGTGCCCTCGGCATGGCCGTCCTCGGCAGCCTCGGCAACGCCGTCTACCGGCGGGAGGTGGCCGACGGGCTGCCCGGCGGGCTGCCCTCCGACGCGGTGGACTCGGTCCGGGAGACCCTGGGCGGCGCGCTCGCGGTCGCCGGCGGGCTGCCCACCGAGGCCGCGGTCGCCGTGCGGCACGCCGCCGTGGTCGCGTTCACCGACGGCCTGCACCTGGCGGCCGGCGCCGCCGGGGTCCTGATGCTGCTGGCCGCGGTAGCCGCCGTGACAACCCTCCGCGGCGTCCGCGTCCCCGTCGACGCGCCCCGGCCCGCGGACGCCCCCACCACGCCGCCCCACCAACTCCCCGCCCCAACCGCCCACTGACCGCCCCGCGCGCTCCCAGCCCCCCGCGATCTTGCAGTTCTGGCCCCGACAGAAGGGGCATATGCCGCAACCTGCGGGCCGGAACTGCAAGATCGCGCGGGCGCGGGCGCGGGTGCGGGTGCGGGGCGGCGGGTCAGTCGTTCAGGACCTGGGCCAGGCGGTCACGGAAGCGGCGCTCGGAGGGGCTGACCTGGTCACCGCCGAGACCCAGCAGGCCGCCGGTGGACGCGGCGCCCACCACGTGCTCGGCGATATCCACGAGCCAGTGCTTGTACGCCCCGGCCTCGCCCTCGTCGACGCGGGCGGCCAGCAGGGCGGCGGCCTCACCGGCCCGGGCGAGCACGTCGTCGATCATCGCCTGCGGGTCGGCGGGAGAGATGGCTGGCAACTCCTCGCCGGCCTCCGGGTCGCCGACCCGGGTGACGACCTCGCCGGCCACCGCGGCCACCAGCGGACTGGCCGACTCACGACCGGCGGAGATGGTCTCCAGGCCGGCTGCGTTCTCCGCCATGGTGCGACGGGTGCCGTCGGACTCGGCCGCGCTCGCCGCGGTCAGGACCGACTGCGGCAGCCCGACCAGCAGGCCCCACTCACCGTCGGAGAAGCCGAACCCGGTGTACGCCGGCTGTTCGATCACGGCAACGCCCCTTCCGCCTGTCTGTTTCTGCTCGTCGTCGGCGCACGCGGGTAGGCACGCGGCGCCCGCTCAGGCTAGTCCAGCGTCAGCAGGCCCTGTTCGGACACCACGCGCACGGACAGCGTCTTGTACCCCACCTCGTCGAACAGAACCGTCATCCGGTCCTCCTCGTAGTTGAGCACCAGCCCGGGGCCCCACTCCGGGTGCCGGACCTGGCTGTGCACGGGGAACGGCCCGACCGCACCGTTGTCCGCGACGCTCGTGCCGGCGTGGCAGTTGTCGCAGTGCCCGCAGACCGACGTCATCTGCTCGCCGAAGTAGGCGAGCAGGGTCTGTCCACGGCAGCCGGTGGTCTCGGCGAAGGCGCGCATCATGTCCGTACGGGAGCGCGTCACCGTCTGCTGACGTTCCGCCTCGGCCACCGCCGCCGCCGCGGCCTCGGCCGGCGCGGGGGAGTAGCGGGGCGACCCGATCCGCGCCTTCGCCCGCGGTTCGGCGGCGCCGACCTGCTCCAGCAGCGACAGGTACTGACCGAGCTTGCGGGGACCGAGCCCGGTCAGCTCGCGCAGCTCCTTCTTCGTGCTGGGCTTGCGCCGCAGCAGCGCCGCGAGGTCCCGCAGCTCCTCGGCGCGCGGCAGCCCACCGGTGAAGAAGCGTTGCAGGCCCACGTCCTCGGCCTGCCACAGGAGCAGGACGCGGGCCGGGGCACCGTCGCGGCCCGCGCGCCCGATCTCCTGGAAGTAGCTGTCCGGCGAGTCGGGCAGCGCCATGTGCACCACCCAGGCGATGTTGGGCTTGTCGATGCCCATCCCGAACGCCGAGGTCGCCACCATGATCGGCACCCGGTCGGCGAGGAACGCCTCGTGCAGCTCGGCGCGCGCCCCGGTCGGCATGCCACCGTGGTAGTACTGCGCGGGGAAACCGGCGTCGGTGAGCCGGGCGGCCAGCTCCTCGGCACTGCGCCGGGTGGGCACGTAGATGATGCCGGGCCGCTCGTCGTCGCGCAGCAGCGCCACCAGCCGCCGCCAGCGGTAGTCCTCCGTCGGGCAGAGTGCGACCTCGAGGAACAGGTTGGGTCGGTCCAGTCCGGACACCACGATCTCGGGGTCGCGCAGCCGCAGCCGGGCGACGATGTCGTCGCGTACCGGCGGGGACGCGGTGGCGGTCAGCGCCACCACGGGTGGCCGCCCGATCCCCTCGATCAGGTGGCCCAGGGCCAGGTAGTCCGGGCGGAAGTCGTGCCCCCACGCCGAGATGCAGTGCGCCTCGTCGATCGCGACCAGGGCCGGTTTCAGCGACCGGACCTCGGCCATCCGGTCGGGGTTGGCGAGCTGCTCCGGCGTGATGAAGAGGAACTCCGCCCGGCCGGCCCGGATCTCCTCGATCGCCTCCGCCTGTTGCGCGGCGGTCTCGTTCGAGCTGATCCGCACGGCCCGCAGCTCCGGTCGCTGGCGCTCGTTGAGCGCCGCGATCTGGTCCTGCTGGAGAGCGAGCAGCGGGGAGATCACCACGGTCGGGCCGGGGATCAGGCTGGCCGGGATCTGGTAGATCGCCGACTTGCCGGCGCCGGTGGGCAGCACCACCAGGGCGTCGCGTCGCTTCATGACCGACCGCATGGCGGCCAGTTGGTTGGGCCGCAGTCTGGTCCAGCCGAAGAGGCTCCGTGCCGCGCGGCGCAACGTCGTCGAATGCGTGGACAGCTTCATCGAGGCCCGGAGGTACCCACCCCCACACCCACCAAAACCGCCGCGTTGCCCGCCCCACCGTCCTTCCCCCGGCGATCTTGCAGTTGCCGCCCCGACGAACAGGGCGAAGTACCCTCCCCGTGGGCCGAAACTGCAAGATCGCGGGCGGGATGGCGCGGGTGGGTCAGTCGAAGATGTCGCCGCAGACCTGCCAGCCCGCGTCCTCTTCCAGATAGAGATCCACGGAGGTCGTCCGGCCGGTCCGGTCGGTCAGCTCCACCGTCACGAACGCGGCGGAGCCGGCCGGGTCGGCGAAGGCGGCGTGACCGAGGGTGTGGGAGGTGGGGCGGCCCAGACGCTCCACCTCGGCGGTGAATTCCGCGAGCGTGGTCCGCTCCTGGGCGGCCGGACACAGCGACCGGTAGGCGGCGACGTCGTCGTTCCGCTCCACCTGCTGCACGAACTGGTCGGCCACCGCGCGCGGCTGGTCGAGGTCGGGGCCGGCGTACAGCCAGAGCAGGAAGCCGCCGACCGGCAGCGCCATCAGCAGGAGCAGCAGTGCCCCACAGGCGCTGACGATGAGCCAGACGGTGCGCTTCGACATGGTCGGCGACTGCGGGGACGTGGGCGTCATGATTCGTGAGGCTAAGCGCGGCGAGTGATGGCCCGAACACGGTCGCGCCACGAATCGATCTCGATCACAGCACGCAGGCCCCGGTTCCGGTCTCAGTAGCCGTAGCGCGCGCGCAGATACACGGAACGGTCCGCGCCCTCCTCGTTCGCGACCACGTCGGCGGTCACCGGGCTCCCCGCGCGCTGGAACACCAGGTACGAGTCCGCGTCGAAGCTCCACCCGAAGGTGCCCGGCACGGACGAGGCGGGGAACGGAAAGGCGGCGTCGGTCGGCGTCATGACGGCGGGCTGCGTCGGCACCGCGCCGAAGCCGCCCAGGATGCGGTCGAGACAGTCCCGCGAGGTGGTGAAGTGCAGGTAGAGCTCGCCCATCGGTCCCGTCATGTCCTCCAGGTTCGCGTAGCGGAGGCCGTCGACGTCGCACGGCAGGCTCAGTTGGTAGTGCGGCAGGATGTCGTCCTCGAAATCGCCCCGGGTGACCCCGAAGATGCCGTCCGGGTGCCGGTACGGCCGTGGCCCCCAGAAGTGCGCCGGGGGATAGAGCGCCACCGCCAGCACAACCACCGCGAGCGCTGCCGCACCCCCGCGCCACCGCCGCGCGCGCTGCCACCACGCCATCCCCGTCGTCCCCGTCATGGCAGGCCACCTTATCGCCGAGTCGCCGGCACGGCAGCCCCACCGGCCGTCGCCCTATCCTGTGTCACACTCCGGACGTGCTCCGGTCCATAGAGATCACGACGGCCGTTGTCCTGACCGACTCGCCCTTTCACAACCTCCACTGGAGCGACAACCTGGAACTGAGCCTGGACTGCTTCATCTGCCAGCGCGGCGGCCGCACCACCACCTTCGTCCTGGGCGCGGAACGGGCTGTCTGCTCCGGCGACGACCACACCGCTGAGCACTACACGGCCGCGCGCATCGTCGCCTTCGACCACACCCAGGAGAGACAGCGACGCAGCCTCCGAGCCGTTGTCGACTACTGGTGGGCGCCCTTCCACGACGCGAAGCGGGATCAGCCCGCCACCGCTCTCACCACGACTCCCTGGGTCCGTCACCACCTCGGCTACTACTGCCCCGACCAGCAGAAGTCAGGTCGGTTCGACATCCAGACGAATGAGATCCGCCCGGTCTCCAACTCGTGTGAGCACTGCGCGTTGCCCCTCGTCGAGAGCCGGGAAGCGCCCCGCATCCGGTCGCTGACGTAGGGTCGGGCGGCGACGTGCGGCAGCGCGACGCGGCCTCTCGCGCCGAGGGCGCCCGACGTCGTGCGGGCACCTGGGGCGGATCGCCCGTCGGTACCATCCGTTCAGGGCTCCGGCGGGCACCCACGGTCCGTTCGTGGGCCTCGCCGGCGGCGGGCTCGGAGAGGCGGATCGATCATGGGTGCGGACGCCGAGATCTTCCTGTTCGACCACGACCGCTACCGGGACCAGGTGGTGCCGGCGTTGACCGAGCTGCTGCGCACCGGAACGGTCGTGCCGTGGCTCGACGCCGTGTTCGCGTCCGCGACCCCGATGGGCGAGTACGGCTACGACGTCCTCTGGCGTCGGTTGGCCGAGCGACTGCGCGAGCAGCCCGTGGACGTCGCTCGTGACTGGCCGTGGCTCGGCTCCGACCTGCGCTACGTCGGCGCGCGGCCGCGTCGGCGGGCGCTCGGTCGGCACGTGGGCCGCCCGTCGGGCGATGACGACGGGCGCGGGTCGGGTCGGTTGCCGCGGGCCGGCGAGCCGGTGGTCGTCGAGGAGTTGAACGCCCTCCACGAGGCGCTCGTGGCGCTGTACTGCCTCGGTCCGGGGCAGTTCCTCGGCCGTTCCGTGACCCCGGACTTCTACCTTCCGGTCCTTGACGGCCAGGGGGTTGGCGCCGGAGACCCCGTGCGGGGCCTGCTCGCCGCGTTGAGCACCCGCGGCGCGGTGCTGGGCGACCAGTTCGGCGTCACGGAGGGCATCCACGGTTGGCTGGACGTCCCCGAGACCGCCGAACTGGCCGTCCGCCTCGGCCGCCTCGACCTGCCCCGCTACGAGCCGACTCTCGCCGCGATGGCCGACCACGCGAAGCGTGGCGGCTACCCGCCGGGCGAGTGGCGCGAGATGAGCCTGTCGTTCGTACGCACCATGGCGACGATCGCCGCCGACGACGGCCGAGCGGTGCTGTGGGGCAACGACGTGTCCCCCGACACCTGGCGCGGGGTTCTCGGCGCGGTCGCGTGACCGGCGGCTGTGGGTCGGGTCGGCCGCGCCCCCACCTGACCCCGGTCACCCGAGGCGGGGGAGGATCTCTCGCTGGTAGAGGTCGAACAGGCCCTGGGTGTTCGGCCCGGTGTTGGCCACGTAGATCTCGTCGAAGCCGGCCTTGGCGTACTGGTCGATCATCTCCAGGTGCGCCTCCGCGCTGTTGCCGCAGACGAAGGCCTCCTTCATCATCTCCGGCTTGACCAGCTGCGCGGCCTGCTCGAAGTGGCGCGGCGACGGCAGCACCTGGGACAGCTCGCCCGGCACGCCCGCGTTCGGCCACCGCTCGTACGCGATCCGCATGCCCTCGTCCTCGCTGTCGGCGTACGCGGCCTTGAAGCCGGCCTGGCACGGCTTGTCGCCGCCCCCGCCGTCGCGGAACCGCTGGACCAGGTCGGCGTCGGGCATGGTGCTGACGTATCCGTCGCCGATGCGGGCGGCCAGGTCGACGGCCTTCGGGCCGAACCCGGAGACGTAGATGGGCGGCGGGGTGTCGGGCAGCGTGTAGATGCGGGCGTGCTCGACGGTGTAGTGCCGGCCGTGGTGGTTGACGAAGTCGCCCTTCCACAGCTCGCGCATCACCTCGACGGCCTCCGCCAGCATCTCCAGCCGGACGTCGGTCTGCGGCCAGGCGTCGCCGAAGATGTGCTCGTTGAGGGCCTCGCCGCTGCCGACGCCGAGCACGAACCGGCCCTCGTGCAGAACGGCGCTGGTCGCGGCGGCCTGGGCGATCACCGCCGGGTGGATCCGGACGGTGGGGCAGGTGACCGCGGTGGTCACCGGCAGCCGACAGACCTGGCTGAGCGCGCCGATCGTCGACCAGACGAAGGGGCTCTGCCCCTGGGCGTCCACCCAGGGGTGGTAGTGGTCGGAGATCCACAGGGCCTGGAAGCCGGCCCGTTCGGCGCCGCGCGCCTGCTCCAGCAGCTCGGCCGGCGTGTACTCCTCACTGGACAGGAAGTATCCGATCTTCATGGCGCTCCCTCGCGACGTGTACCGGGGTAAACGAGGCAAGCGGTACCCCGGCCACCGCCGGCCACACCCGGCGAGGGGTCGTCAGCGTCGGCGGAACATCGCGCGGATGGCCGCGAGCAGCAGGAGGCCGCCCACCACCAGCCCGAGCAGGCGTACGCCGGGGATGTCGGCGGGGCTGGTCGCGTCGGCGAGAGGGGTCGGGTCCATGCCCGCACTCTGCCCACCGGCGGCCCGTCCCGGCAACTGTAAGGTTTATTGACTATTTGATCGGACGGTGTGACCATGGCAGCACCGCCCGCCCGGGCGGGCCGCCAGGCGCGGGAGAACGTGGGGTACGGGGGCCGCATGAGCGAGCGCAACCAGGGAACCGTCGGCCGGCGTTCGCCGGCGGCGGTCGACGTCGCCGACCGGCGGGAGACGGCGGCATGACGGTCCCCGCGCCACACCTGGCCGCTCTCGCGACGGCCGTCCTCCAGCCCGGCTTCGTCGGCACCACCCCGCCGCCCTGGGTCTGCCGGTGGCTCGGCGAAGGCCTCGGCTCGGTGGTGTTGTTCGCCCGCAACGTCGTCGACCCCGAGCAGGTCGCCGGGCTCACCGCGACCCTGCGGGCCGAGCGCCCCGACGTCATCGTCGCGATCGACGAGGAGGCCGGCGACGTCACCCGCATCGAGTCCCGCCGGGGCAGCTCGCGGCCGGGCAACTTCGCCCTCGGCGCCGTCGACGACCCGGCGCTGACCGAGGCGGTCGCCCGCGACCTGGGCGCCGACCTCGCCGCGCTCGGTGTCACGCTCGACTACGCGCCGGACGCGGACGTCAACTCCAACCCGGCCAACCCGGTCATCGGGGTACGCGCCTTCGGCGCCGACCCGGCCCTCGTGGCCCGCCACACGGCCGCCTGGGTGCGCGGGCTCCAGTCCGGCGGGGTGGCCGCCTGCGCCAAGCACTTCCCGGGCCACGGCGACACCCGGGTCGACTCGCACCACGACCTGCCGGTGATCGGTGGCGACCGGGACCGGCTGGACGCCGTCGAGCTGGCCCCGTTCCGTGCCGCCGTCGCCGCCGGCGTCCAGGCGGTGATGACCGGTCACCTGTTGGTCCCGGCGCTGGACCGCGAGCTGCCGGCCACGATGAGCCCGCCGGTCCTCGGCGAGCTGCTCCGCGACGAGTTGGGCTTCAGCGGCGTGGTGGTCACCGACGCGGTGGAGATGCGGGCGGTCACCGGGCGCTTCGGGTTCGCCGGCGCGGCGGTCCGCGCCCTCGCCGCCGGCGCCGACGCGATCTGCATCGGCGGCGAGCGGGCCGCCGAGGAGGACGCCCGGGAGTTGCGGGACGCCATCGTGGCCGCGGTCGTCGCCGGTGAGCTGCCCGAGGAGCGGCTCACCGAGGCGGCCAAGCGGGTCGGCCAGCTCGCCGCCTGGAGCGTGGCGGCCCGGGCCGAGCGTCCGGCCGCCCCGGGTCTCCCGGCCGACACCTCGGCCGTCGGGCTCGCCGCAGCCCGTCGCGCCGTGCGGGTCACCACCGCCCCGGGCGCCACGGCGCGCCTTCCGCTGACCGGGCCGGCGCACGTGGTGGAGTTCGAGCCGCCGCGCAACATCGCCATCGGGGCGGAGACCCCCTGGGGGATCGGCGCCCCCCTGACCGACCTGCTCCCCGGCACCACCGTCCGCCGGTACGCCGAGCCGGACGTGCCGGCCGACCCCACCGCCGGAGCCGACGGGCGGCCGGTGGTGCTGGTCGTCCGCGACCTGCACCGGCACGACTGGATGCGGGCCGCGCTGACCCGGGCGTTGGCCGTGCGGCCGGACGCCGTCGTCGTCGAGCTGGGCGTGCCGGAGCTGGTCGCCGGGCCGGTGCACGTCGCCACGCACGGCGCGACCCGGGCCTGCGCGCGGGCCGCCGCCGAACTGCTCGCCGGCCGGCTCCGGCCCTGATCGGAAGGTCCCCGGTCAGGGCTGGTCGGCGACCAGGGGCGCGTACTCGGGGTGGCGCTCGACGAACGCGGCCATGAACCGGCACTGCGGCACGATCTGGCCGCCCCGGGCGCGGACCTGGTCGAGGGTCTCCCGGACCAGGGTGGCGCCCACCCCCATGTTCTGGAACCGGGGGTCCACCTCGGTGTGCGTGAAGACCAGCACGTCGCCCACGGGCTCGTACGCGCTGAACCCGGCCAGCGCGTCGTCGACCAGGATCTCGAACCGGTGCTGCGCGGGGTTGTCCTCGACCAGGCTGCTCACCCGCTCATTGTCTACGCCCGATCGGCCAGCCGGTCGAGTTCGGCGAGCAACCGGTCCACCTCGTCCGCGGTGTTGTAGTGGTAGATGCTCGCCCGCACCGCGCCGCCGGTGTCCCGCAGGCCCATCGCCGTGAAGTACTCGTAGGCGTAGTAGTCGCCGGCGGTGAGGCAGAAACCCGCCTCGCCCAGCGCCGCCTGGGTCTGCGCCGGGGACGTCCCGGCGACCCGGAACGAGACGGTGGGCCAACGTCGGGCGGGGGAGCCGTAGACGGTGATCGCGGGCCGGTCGGCGAGCCCGGCGAGCAGGCGGTCCAGCAGCGCCTCCTCGTGCGCCTGCGCGGCGGCGAGGCCGGCCCGCAGCCGGGAGCGCCGGTCACCGGTCGCGTCCGGGTCCAGCCCGGCCAGGTGGTCGACGGCCGCGGTCACCCCGGCGAGCAGCGGGAAGCTCGGCGTGCCGTACTCGAAACGCTCGGGCACCGCGTCGGAGGAGGGGATCAGCTTCGCCGGGCGCAGCTCGGCCCAGCGGGCCGGGTCGGCCACCATCGCGGCCAGGTGCGGCCCCGACCACTTGTACGCGCTGGTGACCAGCACGTCCGCACCCAACGTTTCCAGGTCGGTCGGCGCGTGCGGCACCGCGTGCACCCCGTCCACGACGACCAGCGCGCCGACTGCGTGGGCGGTCTTGGCGATCGCGGGCACGTCCGGGACGGTGCCGATCGCGTTGCTGCCGGCGGTCACCGCCACCAGCCGGGTCCGCTCGGTGACCAGGTCGGCGTACTGGCCGGTGGGCAGCTCACCGGTGGCGCGGTCGAACTCGGCCCACCGTACGGTCGCCCCGGCCGCCTCGGCGGCCTGCACCCACGGCCGCACGTTGGCGTCGTGGTCCAGTCGGGAGAGCACCACCTCGTCGCCGGGGCGCCAGCCGGTGCCCACGGTGCGGGCCAGGGTGTAGAGCAGCGCCGTCGCGCTCGGGCCGAGCACCACGCCGCCGGGGTCGCCGCCGACCAGATCCGCCACCGCCGACCGGGCCGCGGCGACCTGCTCCAGCGACCGTCGGCCCGGCGTGAACGCCGTGCTGCGGTTGCCGGCCGCGGCGCGCATCGCCCCGGCGACCGCGTCGGCCACCGACCCGGCGGTCTGGGTGCCCCCGGCACCGTCGAAGTGGACGAATCCCTCGCTCAGGGCGGGGTAGGCGGCGCGGACCCGGGTGATGTCGAACGGCATGGCGCGACCCTAACGCGCCGGGGGAACGGCCGGTTCGCGGGCGTCTCGTACCCTTGTCGGGGTGACTCACCGACCCGGTAACTCCCCGCTGACCCCCACCCGCCGCGCCGCCGGCCTGTTGGCCGGCCTGGCGCTCGGCGTCGCCCTGCTGGCCGGTTGCAGCTCCGAGGGCGCCGACACCGACTGCAGCATCGCCGGCTCCTGCACCGTCACCTTCCAGCGCGGCGTGGACGCCAGCGCCAGCATCCTGGGGGTCGACGCGAAGCTCGTCGGCGTCCAGGGCGACCAGGTGACCGTCGAGGTGGCCGGCGAGCAGGTCACCCTGCTCGCGGGCCAGCAGGCCGCCGAGGTGGGCGGCCTCGCCGTGACCCTGGACAGCGTCACCGACCAGGAGATCAAGATCCGGGTCTCGCAGGGCGGCTGACCGGTCGGCGGTGGTGGCTCCGACGTTTGGGAATCTCCGCATTCGGAGATAGGTGGCACCATGTCACTCACCCGGAACGCTGGAGCCACCGCCGCCCGCACGGCCGACAGTCGGTGGCTGGAACTTCTCGCCCGGGCCGGCTTCATCGGCTACGGGATCGTGCACCTCCTGTTCGCCTGGCTCGCGCTGCAGATCGCGTTCGGGAACTCCGCCGACGCCGGTGACCAGTCCGGCGCGCTGCGCACCCTGGCCGCCCAGCCACTGGGCAAGTTCCTCGTCATCGCGACGGCCGTCGGCCTGGTCGCGATGGCGATCTGGCAGGCGCTGGAGGCGGCCGTCGGTCACCGCGCCGAGCGGGGCGGGGAGCGGACGTGGGAACGCGTCGCGTCCGCCGGGCGCACCCTCGTCTACCTCTACTTCGCCTGGACCGCCTACAAGGTCTTCTCCGACGCCAAGTCGAACTCCGCCGACCAGCAGGAGGCGCTCACCGGCCAGGCCATGCACTCCTCCGGTGGTCGCTGGCTGGTCGGCCTGGCCGGCCTGGTGCTCGCCGCGATCGGCGTCGGACTGGTCGTCTACGGGCTGGTCAAGCGCTTCGAGAAGCACCTGAAGACCGCCGAGATGAGCCCGCGCACGCGCCGGCTCTCCCGCCGCCTGGGCATCGCCGGTTACGTCGCCAAGGGCGTCGCGTACGGCGTCGCGGGCGTGCTGGTCATCGTGGCCGCGGTGACGTACGACCCGGAGAAGGCGCGCGGGCTCGACGCCGCGCTGCGGACGCTGCGCGAGCAGTCCTACGGCAGCCTGCTGCTCACCCTCGTCGCCCTCGGCATCGCCGCCTTCGGCGTGTTCTGCTTCCTCCAGTCCCGGTACCGCAAGGTCTGAAGCTGGTCGATACCGGATACACCGGGCACCATGGGGCCCTTGCCCGAGACCCCGTCGTGCCCGGCCCGGAGGGAGCAAGTCCGTGCGGAACCATCTGGAGACGACCGTCGTCGCGCTGGTCGCGGCGGCGGTCGCCCTGTTCGTCGTCGCCGTGGTCCACCGGGTGACCCGGCGACTCGGCCGCCGTTCGCGGCTGATGACCGAGCTCACCGACCACGCCCACCGCCCGTTCCGGGTGGCGGCCACCGTGCTGGCGATCCAGTTCGCGGTCCGGTTCAGCACCGGCTACGGGGTCGGCACCCACTGGCGGCAGCTCCTGCTGCACCTGCTGGTGCTCGCCGTCATCGCCAGCGTCGCCTGGCTGGTGGCCGCGCTGCTCGTGGTCGTCGAGGACACGGCGCTGGCCCGGTTCCGGGTCGACGTGCCCGACAACCGGCACGCCCGCCGGGTGCGTACGCAGGTGGTGATGCTGCGTCGGCTGACCATCGCCGTGATCGTGATCCTGGCGCTCGGGGTCATGCTGATGACGTTCCCCGCCGTCCGCGGCGTCGGCGCCGGTGTGCTGACCAGCGCCGGTGTCGTCGGTGTGGTGGCCGCCCTGGCCGCGCAGAGCCTGCTCGGCAACGTCTTCGCCGGCCTGCAACTGGCCTTCAGCGACGCGGTGCGGCTGGACGACGTGGTGGTCGTCGAGGGGGAGTGGGGCCGCATCGAGGAGCTGACCCTCAGCTACGTGGTGGTGCAGATCTGGGACGACCGGCGGCTCATCCTGCCGACGTCGTACTTCACCAGCAAGCCCTTCCAGAACTGGACGCGCACCGAGGCGGCGGTGCTCGGCACCGCCGAGTTCGACGTCGACTGGTCCGTGCCGGTGCAGGCGATGCGGGAGGAGCTGCGACGTCTGGTGGAGAGCAGCGACCTGTGGGACGGCCGGGTCTGCGTCCTGCAGGTGACCGACGCGACCGGCGGCACCGTCCGGGTCCGCGCGCTGGTCAGTGCCGCCGACGCGGGCAGCCTGTGGGACCTGCGCTGCCTCGTGCGCGAACACCTCGTCGCCTGGGTACGCGACCAGCGCCCGGTGGCGATGCCCCGGGTCCGCACCGAGCTGGGCGACGCCGACAGCCGCCTGCCCTGGCAGTGGGTGCAGCCCCGGCGGGCGACCGCCCGGCTGGCCGACGGCGAGGTGCCGGACGACGCCCGGCTCTTCGGCGGCAGCGACGACGGGGACGCCCGCAGCGAGGCCTTCGTCGGCCCGGACGAAACCGCCGAGGCCCGCCGCTGACCGCGTCACGTGTCCTCGCGGCCGATGTCGGCGTTTGTCGTGCGGGGGCACGGGCGTGGCGGTGGGGCTCCGGCCCGTCTCCTCGACACGTTCGCCCGTTCCGGGAGGTTTGACGAGCCGGTTGCGGGGGACCTGCTGCCGGACGTCTCTGCACGCATCCGGCAGGCCACGCACAGGATTGACGAGCGGCGACTCCGGGCATACAGCGCGGGAAAGAGGAAAGGAGGACAGCATGGCTGATGTGGCGAACGTCCGCACGTCCCGCAACGGGAGCGAGCCCTCCACCGCCGAACTCGTGCAGCGGGCCACCGAACAGGTCTCCCGGCTGGTACGGGACGAACTGGCGCTGGCCAAGGCGGAGTTGGCCGAGAAGGGCAAGCACGCCGGCATCGGGATCGGCCTCTTCGGCAGCGGCGCGGCGCTGGCGTTCTACGGCCTGGGCGCCCTGGTCATCACGGTGGGGCTCGCCCTGGACCTGGTGCTGCCAGGCTGGGCCGCCGCGCTGATCACCGGGGTCGCTCTCTTCCTGCTCGCCGGCATCCTGGCCCTGATCGGCAAGCAGCAGGTCAGCCGCGCGGTTCCTCCGGTTCCGGCGGCGACCGTCCGCAGCCTGCGGGCTGACGTGGACACCGTCACCGCCGCGGTGAAGGACGGGAGACGGTCATGACCGGCAACGGGCGGGGCGACACCGAGGCGCTCCGCGAGGAGATCCGGCGGACCCGGGTGGAGTTGGGCGAGACGATGGAGGCGCTGGCCGCCAAGGCGGACGTCAAGGCGCGCCTGAAGGAGTCCGCCGAGCAGGCACGGCAGCGGATGCGGGCGCAGGCCGCACAGCGGCTGGCCCGGGTGCGCGGGCAGGCGGCGGAGGTGGCCGGGTTGGCCCGGGCGGACGTGTCCCAGCAGCGGGACATGCTCCGGCGCAGCCCCGTGCCGTGGGCGGCCGTCGCTGCCGGAGCGGTCGCCACGATGATCGTGTTGCTGGTCGTCCGAGGGAGGCGCAGGTGAGCAAGGCCATCAACCGGGCCGCGTACAAGCCCGTCGGTGTGCTGCTGGGGCTCGCCGCCGGCATGCTCGCCGGCAACATCTTCCGGCAGGTCTGGAAGCTCACGGCGGGCGACGGTGAGGCGCCCAACCCCACCGACGAGGACCGTCGGTGGGGCGAGATCCTGGCCGCCGCCGCGTTGCAGGGAGCCATCTTCTCGGTCGTACGCGCCGCCGTCGACCGGGGTGGCGCGGTCGGCGTACGCCGGCTGACCGGCCGCTGGCCGGACTGATCGGACATACCGGTGCGGGCCCCCTTCACAGTTCGATGGGAAGGGGGCCTTTCGCACGGTGCCGGAAGCCCACCCAGCGGATCTATGGCATCCGTCAGGTCACATGTCGGAGAATTTCGTCGGGTAGGCTGTGCAGAGTTTTTGCGTACGTGGTTTGCTGTTCCACGCTGTTGAAGAGATGGCGTGGGTTGAGAGAAGTCTCCTTCACCGGGGGCCGCCTCAGGCGCCGCTGCTCGAAAACGGCCAACCGGCCGCACGGCGTGCTCGGCCGCCAGTTTTAGAAGGAGATACACATGGCGCAGGGAACCGTGAAGTGGTTCAACGCTGACAAGGGCTTCGGCTTCATCACCGTCGACGGCGGGGGTGCTGACGTGTTCGTCCACTTCTCGGCCATCCAGACCAGCGGCTACCGCACGCTGGAGGAGAACCAGCGGGTGGAGTTCGAGATCGCTCAGGGTCAGAAGGGCCCGCAGGCTGAGCAGGTCCGCCCCATCTGAGCAGTGACGGCCGGCCCCCGCCGGCCAGTGGGCTGATCCAGCCTTCGGATCGACAGTGGAGCCCCGTGTCCCACCCCGGGATGCGGGGCTTTCCGCGTGTCCGGGCCCGCCGCGCCTGTCCGTCAGGGGCGGCGACGGGCGCGCAGGCCGAGCCAGAGCACCACGAGCCCGGCCAGCGCCACGACCGGGCCGATGACCACCCAGATGCGCTCGTCGGTCATCACGCTGCCGTCGACGAAGCCCAGGCCCTGCACCGTCCAGACGGCACCGATCACCAGTGCCAGCAGACCGAGCGTGAGCGGGAACCAGCCCCTCACCGTGTCCCCCCTTCCCCGCGCGCCGAGGTTCCAGCATGGCGGGCCGGACCGGCCGGCGCGAGGACGCGGCCCGGCGTGCCCGCCGCCCGGGCCGGAGGCGGTGTGGCCGCCGGGCGGATCCGCCGGGGCGCGGCCGTGACGCGGATTCGCCGCGGCCGGGGCCCGGCGGCGATCCGCCGTGGGCCGGTCACCACCGGTCGTGCACCTGCGGGCGGATCAGCTCGTCGTAGACCGCGCGGACGCCGGCCAGCTGGTCGGCGGTGAGCGACGGCTGCTCGGCCGCCTCGACGTTGCGTCGCGCCTGCCCGGCGTCGCGGGCGCCGGGAATGACCACGGTGACGCCCGGCTGGTCGAGCACCCACCGCAGCGCGAACTGCGCCATCGTGCGGTCGTCGCCGACCAGCGGCGCCAACCGGCGCACCGCGGCGAGCCCGAGCGCGTAGTCCACGCCGGAGAACGTCTCGCCCACGTCGAACGCCTCGCCGTGCCGGTTGTAGGTGCGGTGGTCGTCGGCCGGGAACGTGGTCTGCTCGTCGTAGCGGCCGGAGAGCAGCCCGCTGGCCAGCGGCACGCGGGCGATGATGCCCACCCCGGCGGCGGCCGCGGCGGGCAGCACCCGCTCGACGGGCTTGTGGCGTAGCGCGTTGAGGATGATCTGGACGCTGGCCACGCCGGGTCGGGCGATGGCGGTGAGCGCCTGGTCGCCGGTCTCGACGCTCACGCCGTAGCCGGCGATCGCCTCCTCGGCGACCAACGTGTCGAGGGCGTCGAAGACCGCGTCGTCGGCGAAGACGGCGGTCGGCGGGCAGTGCAGCTGCACCAGGTCCAGGGTGTCGGTGCCGAGGTTCTTCCGAGAGCGGTCCGTCCACTCCCGGAAGTGCGCCAGCGTGTACGCCTCCGGCTGCTGCGGGACGCGACGGCCCATCTTGGTGGCCACGGTGATCCCGTCGGCGGGCCGGGACCGCAGGAAACGGCCGATCAACTGTTCGCTGCGGCCGTCGCCGTAGACGTCGGCGGTGTCCAGGAAGGTGACTCCGGAGTCGACGGCGGCGGACAGGATCGCCATCGCGTCGTCCTCGCTGACGGTGCCCCAGTCGGCGCCGAGCTGCCAGGCGCCCAGACCCACGACGCCGACGGTCCGCCCGAGGCGGTGGAAGGTGCGCTGCTCCATACCCCCGAGCCTAGTGAGCGGCTTGCCCGGCCGGGAGGCGGCCCGTACGGTAAAACAAGACGGACGTACGGTTTGGGAGGCGATCATGTGGGACCCCGCGGCGTACCTGCGCTACGACGACGAGCGGTCCCGGCCGTTCCACGACCTGGTCGCCCGGATCGCCGCCGACCGGCCCCGGACGATCGTCGACCTCGGCTGTGGCCCCGGCCAGCTCACCGCGACCCTGGTCGACCGCTGGCCGCAGAGCCGCGTCTGCGGGCTGGACTCGTCACCCGAGATGATCGCGCGGGCCTGCGCCCTGGGCGCGCCCGTCGAGTTCGCCGTCGGGGACGTCCGCGACTGGTGGCCGAACCCGGACGTCGACGTCCTGGTCACGAACGCGGTGCTCCAGTGGGTCCCCGACCACCGCGACCTGCTGCGCCGCTGGGCCCACGAGCTGCCCGCCGGCGCCTGGCTCGCGGTGCAGGTGCCGGGCAACTTCGACGGCCCGTCGCACCGGGCCCTGCGCGAGGTCGCCGGCCGACCCCCCTGGCGCGGGGAGCTGCTCCCGCTGCTGCGGGAGGCGCCGGTCGACGACCCGGTCGGCTACGCCGCGCTGCTGGCCGGTGCCGGCTGCGCCGTCGACGCCTGGGAGACTACCTACGTGCACCTGCTACCGGCCCCGGCCGACGCCGCGCACCCCGTGCTCACCTGGATGGAGGGGACCGCGCTGCGCCCGGTCCGCGCCGCGCTGGACGACGCGGGGTGGGCCGACTTCCGAGCCGAGCTGGAGGTACGCCTCGACGAGGCGTACCCGGCGCGGGGCGGGCAGGTGTACTTCCCGTTCCGCCGCGTCTTCGTCGTCGCCCGTACCGGCGGCCGTGCCGAGGAGAACCTGTGACCGACCTGTCCACCTTCATCGCCGGACTGCCCAAGGTGGAGCTGCACGTGCACCACGTGGGCTCCGCCTCGCCCCGGATCGTCGCCGAGTTGGCCGCCCGTCACGAGGGGCGCAGCCCGGTGCCGGCGGACCCCGCCGCGCTGGTCGACTACTTCGCGTTCCGCGACTTCGCGCACTTCATCGAGGTCTACCTCAGCGTCGTCGACCTGGTCCGCGACCAGGACGACGTCTGGCTGCTCACCCACGAGGTGGCCCGGGAGCTGGCCCGCCAGCAGGTCCGCTACGCCGAGCTGACCATCACGCCCTACTCGCACGTCCACCGGGGGATCCCCGCGCCCGCGTTCTGCGAGGCGATCGAGGACGCCCGCAAGCGGGCCGAGGCCGACTTCGGCATCGAGCTGCGCTGGTGCTTCGACATCCCCGGCGAAGCCGGCCTGCCCGCCGCCGAGGAGACCCTGCGGATCGCCCTGGAGGAGCGCCCGGACGGCCTGATCAGCTTCGGCCTGGGCGGCCCGGAGATCGGCGTACCCCGACCACAGTTCAAGCCCTACTTCGACCAGGCCCGGGCGGCCGGGCTGCGCTCGGTGCCGCACGCCGGGGAGACCACCGGCCCGCAGACCGTCTGGGACGCGCTGCGCGACCTCGGCGCGGAGCGCATCGGGCACGGCATCTCCGCGGCCGACGACCCGGAGCTGCTCGCCCACCTCGCCGAGCACCGGATCGCCCTGGAGGTCTGCCCGACCTCCAACGTGCGCACCCGGGCGGTCGCCAACCTCGACGAGCACCCGCTGCCCCGGCTGGTCGACGCCGGGGTGCTGGTCACCATCAACTCCGACGACCCGCCGATGTTCGGCACCACCCTCAACGACGAGTACGGGGTCGCGGCCCGCCTGCTGCGCCTCGGGCCGGAGGGCGTCGCCGCGCTCGCCCGCGACGCGGTGACCGCCTCGTTCCTCGACCCGGCCGGCAAGCAGCGGATCAGCAACGAGATCGAGGCGTACGTGGCAGGCGTGTGAGGGGTGGGCGCGCGGCGGGAGGTGGTGTGGGGGGACCGTACTCCCGCCGCGCGCACGGCTCCACCGGTGGTGGGTGCGCGGGGCGCTGAACCGGTGGAACTGATGGGTTCCTGAGAGGAATCCTCGCAGCCCTCGAACCCGCCGACGCCATCGTTAACCCGGATCTAAGAAAGACTTGCGCCACCCCACAACCACCGGTGGGGTCAGGTGTCGGTGGGGCGCTGGCGGGGCCAGCGGCGGCCGGTCTTCTGCTCGCGGGCCTCCCGGGCCATCCGGCCGACCAGCCCGAACCGGTTCACCTGCCGGGGCGTCGCCTCCGGATCGGCGAGGAGCATCACCACGCTCGCCCCGCCCAACCGGGCCCGGTCGATGCTGACCGACCCGTTGGCCTGCAACGCCACCCGCTTGGCGATGTCCAGACCCAGCCCGGTGGAGCCCTGGTCGCTGGCTCCCCGGCGCAGCGCCCGGTCCGGGTTGGCGATACCCGGGCCGGCGTCGTCGATCCGGATCGCCACGTACCCGTCCCGGCGGGAGACCGCCACCTCGAACGCGGTGCCCTGCGGCGTGTACCGGAACACGTTGCCGATCACCGCGTCCAGCGCGGCCGCCAGCTCCGCGCGCGGCACCGGTGCGGGCGTACGCAGCTGGGCGCCGATCACCCGGTGCGGCCGGTTCTGGTCACCGGCGAGCGCCGCCCAGAACACCATCCGGTCCCGGACCACCTCGCTCACGTCGCACATGGCCGGGCCGGCGTCGTGGGTGACCGCCTTGCGGGTGGTCTTGATGAGGACGTCGACCTCGCCCTCCAGCGTCACGATGGCCTGGCGCATCCGCCGGATTCCCCGCAGCCGGTCCAACTCCGCCTGGCTGAACGTGCCGACGCTGGTGTCGTCGGACTCCAGCGCCTCGGCGTCCAGCCGGAGCACGGTCAGCGGGGTACGCAGCCGGTGCGACAGGTCGGCGACCAGCTCCCGCTCGTCCGTACGGGCCGCGACCAGGCTCTCCGCCATCCGGTTGAACGCGTGACCCGCCTCGGCCAGCTCCCGCGGCCCGCTCGGATCCACCCGCGCGCCCAGGTCACCGTCGCTCACCGCGAGCGTGGCGTCGACCAGTCCGCGGGTCGCGTCCACGGTGCGGGCGGCGACCCGGTCGACCACCACGACCGCCGCGCCGACCAGGAGCCCGGCGACGCCGAGGAGCAGCAGCCAGCGGGTGCCGGCCCCGTCACCCAGGGCGGAATCCGGCACGAAGACCTCGACCACCGCGACCCGGTCACCGAGGACCACCGGATCGAGCCGGACCACCCCGCCGGTCACGTCGACCACCAGGGACCGGCGGTCGGCCCGGGCCCGGTCCAGGTCGCCCGGGTCGGCGCGGCCCGTCCCGGCGTCCCCGTCGAGGCCGTGCACCACCGGTCGGGCGGCGGCATCGTCGCCGCTGGCGGCCACCGCCCGCTCGATCACCGCCGGGTCGGTGCTGACCGCCAGGGCGCCGGTGACGAGGGCGCTGCGCCGTGCCGCGTCGGCGATCGCCTCCTCGCGGGCGCGATCACCGAGGCTGAGGCCGAGCGGGATGACGAAGGCGAGCGCGGCCAGCGCGCACAGGCCGGCCGTGAGCAGGGCCAGCGACGTCCTCAGTCCGGCGCCACCAGCCGAAAACCGACCCCCCGCACGGTGCGCAGGTAGCGCGGCTTCGCCGCGGACTCGCCCATTTTGCGGCGCAGCCAGTACAGATGAACGTCGATTGTCTGGTCCTCGCCGACCGATGGCTGCCGCCATACCTCCTCCAAGAGTTCCCGGCGGGACACTACCCGCCCGGGACGTGCGGCGAGATACGCCAGCAGGTCGAATTCCTTGCGGGTCAGCGCCAGGGCCTCCCCGTCGAGTTGGGCGCTGCGCTCACCGACGTCGACCCGCAGGCCGCCGACGACGTGCACCGCCGGCTGGACCGTACGGCTGGCCCGACCGGCCCGGCGCAGCACGGTGGTGATCCGGGCGTCGAGGTGGGCGCCGGTGAACGGCTTGACCATGTAGTCGTCGGCCCCGGCGCGCAGCAGGCGTACCACCGACTGCTCGTCGTCGCGGGCGGTGGCGATGATGATCGGCACGTCGGTGATGCCGCGCAGCATCCGCAGCGCGTCCGAACCGTCGAGGTCGGGCAGCCCGAGGTCGAGCACCACGAGGTCGGGGGTCTCGGCGGCGACCCGGCGCAGCGCGTCCAGCGCCGTGCCGACGGCGTGCACCGCGTGCCCCCGATCGGCGAGGGATCGCAGCATCGCGCCGCGTACGACGTGGTCGTCTTCGACCAGGAGGACGGTGGCCACCCCAAGACGGTACTTGGCGTGGCAAGTCGATCGCGTTGCGGCGCACCCGCGAACCGGGCAAGCTGGGACGACGATGTCCTTCACGCTCTTCGCCGACACCCGCCTGACGCTCGCCCGGGACAGCCTCGCCGGTCTCTCGGTCGGCGACGCCCTCGGCTCCCAGTTCTTCGTCCCGGGCCGCCAGCCGGCCGACCTTGCCGCCGGCCGTCTCCCACCCCCGCCCTGGGAGTGGACCGACGACACCGAGATGGCGTGCTCGGTGGTCGCCGAGCTCTCCGACGCCGGCCACATCGACCAGGACCGGCTGGCCCTCGCGTTCGCCGAGCGGTGTGAGCCCTACCGGGGATACGGGCCGGGAGCGGTCACCGTCCTGCGGCTGATCCGCACCGGGACGCCCTGGCCGGTGGCCGCCGCGTCGGCGTTCGACGGTCAGGGCTCCCTCGGCAACGGCGCGGCCATGCGGGTGGCGCCGCTCGGGGCGTACTTCGCCGACTCCCCCAGCCGGGCGGCCGCCGAGGCCCGCGCCTCCGCCGAGGTGACCCACGCGCACGCGGAGGGGATCGCCGGCGCGGTCGCCGTGGCGGTAGCCGCCGCGTTCGCCGCCCGGGGCCGGCTCGACGGTCACCGGCCCGCCGCCGACCGGCTGCTCGCCGGGGTGGCCGCCGCGGTGGACCCGGCCACCGAGGTGCACCGCCGCGTACGTCTCGCCGCCGACCTGCTCGGCCGCCCCCTGCCCCAGGCGGTCGCGGCGCTCGGCAACGGCTCCCGGGTGACCGCCCAGGACACGGTGGGCTTCACCCTGTGGGTGGCCGCGAGCCGCCTCGACGACTACCCGGCCGCGATCCGCGCGTGCGTCGAGGCGGGCGGTGACGTCGACACCACGGCGGCGATCGTGGGCGGGATCGTCGCCGCGTACGCGGGCGTCGGCACGCCGGGCGGCGTACCGCAGCGGTGGCTCGCCACGCGCGAACCCCTCCCGCAGTGGCTCTCCTGACCGGTCGATCAGGCGCGGAGCCCGGCCGGAGCGGCCTCGTTCCGGTCCTCGGCCGCGGCATCCCCCGCGCTCTCGGCGCGGGTCGTGCCGGCCGCGGCGTCGGCTTCCGGGCTCTCGGGCCCGGTCGTCCCGGTCGTGGTCGTCGTGGCGGCGGCCGTTGCGTTCGCGGGACCGGTCGCTCCGGTCGGCGCGTCGGCTTCCGGGCTGTCGGGATCGGTCGTCCCGGTCGGGGCGTCGGCGTTCGCGCGGTCGTCGGCGTGGCCGGTCGTGGAGCGACGACGCCAGCGGCTGGCCAGCCATCCGATCGCGGCTCCGCCGCCGAGGCCGGCGAGCAGACCGGCGGCGAGCAGCGCGTCGGCGTTCACCCCGCCGGTCGCGGCCGGAGCGCCGCCGTCCGCAACCGGGCCGGAGTCCGAGCCGGCGCCGGAGTCGACCGCCGCGCCCGCGTCCGCGGCGCCGCCGGGCACCGCGCCGTGGCCGCCGTGCCCGGCCGGGGCGTCGGGCGCGCCGGGGGCGGCGGGCAGGAGGGTGAGGACGGGGGCCTTGTGCGCGCCGGCAGCCTCGGCCCACCGCACGACGGTGCCGTCGGCGTACGTCTGGACGACCGGGAACGCGAGCCGGTCGGCGCGGGGCAGCGGCCCCATGGACAAGGCGAGCCGGGCCGGGCCCGCGGGTGCGCCGTCGACCCGGATCCACGTCACCGACTCGGTGACCGTGGTCACCGTGCTGGAGTGGATGCCGGCGACGGGCTTGTCGAGCGTGCGGGAGCTGATCCGGGGCGCCCAGCCGGGCACCGACATGGGGTAGACCTCGGCGATCGGCTGATCCGCCGGCAGCCGGACCTCGATCTGCCGGGTCTGCGTGCCGGCCCGCTCCTCCGGCACCACGAACTCCAGCCGGACCGACTCGCCCTGCCGCGCCTGCCCCGGGACGGTGCTCACCTCGGCCGCTTGCGCCGCCCCGGGCCACCCCAGCACGGTGGCCGTGGCCAGGGCGGCGACCCCGCCGGCCCGGAGTCGGCGGCGTCCGCCGTACGTCATCGCCATCTCGCGTCCCCATCCGTGTCCCCGTGACCGGGACCGGTCTCCGGCCACACCGGTTAGTTCGGACCCCAACCGGAAAAGGTTCAACGCCCCGCCCCCGGATCTCGCCGTGATCATGAAGTTGTTGCCCCGACACGCCGGGCGGGACGGCAACAACTCCATGATCGACGGGGAGGGGTGGAGGTGGGACGCGGCGCGACTGGGTGTGGCGTCGGCGGCGGGGCGGACCGGGGCGACCGATAGCATCGGCGGGGGCCCGAGCGGGCCCTTCCGTACCGTCTGCTGCGAGGAGTCACCGTGTCCGCACCCCGTACCCCAGCCGTGGCCGACCCCGTCGTCGTCGCCGCCGGGACGACGGCGGCCGACGCGGTGGCCGCGGCCGGGCTGCCGGCCAACGGCCCGAACGCGATCGTCGTGGTCCGCGACCCCGCCGGCCAGCTGCACGACCTGGACTGGCAGCCGGCGAGCGACACCGAGGTCGAGCCGGTGAGCCTCAGCTCACCGGACGGCCTCAACGTGCTGCGCCACTCCACCGCGCACGTCCTCGCCCAAGCCGTGCAGGACGTCTTCCCCGAGGCGAAGCTCGGCATCGGGCCGCCGATCGAGAACGGCTTCTACTACGACTTCGCCGTCGACAAGCCGTTCCAGCCCGACGACCTGGCCAAGCTCGAGAAGCGCATGCAGGAGATCGTCAAGTCGGGCCAGCGCTTCCGGCGTCGCCGGTTCGGCAGCCTCGACGAGGCGCGCGCCGAGCTGGCCGGCGAGCCGTTCAAGCTGGAGCTGATCGACGTCAAGGGCGAGGGCCTCGACTCCTCGCAGGTGATGGAGGTCGGCGGCGGTGAGCTGACCATCTACGACAACCTCGCCGCCAACGAGGACAAGGTCTGCTGGTCGGACCTGTGCCGGGGCCCCCACCTGCCGAACACCCGACTGATCGGGGCGTTCAAGCTGATGCGCTCCGCCGCCGCATACTGGCGGGGGTCGGAGAAGAACCCGCAGCTCCAGCGGGTCTACGGCACCGCGTGGCCGACGCGGGACGAGCTGAAGGCGTACCTGAAGCTGCTGGAGGAGGCCGCCCGGCGCGACCACCGCAAGCTCGGCGCGGACCTCGACCTGTTCAGCTTCCCCGACGAGATCGGCTCGGGTCTGGCGGTCTTCCACCCCAAGGGCGGGATCATCCGCCGGGAGATGGAGAACTACTCGCGGCGGCGGCACGAGGACGCGGGCTACGAGTTCGTGAACAGCCCGCACATCACCAAGGCGCAGCTGTTCGAGACCTCCGGCCACCTGCCGTACTACGCGGACACGATGTTCCCGCCCATGCAGCTGGAGGGCGCGGACTACTACCTCAAGGCCATGAACTGCCCGATGCACAACCTGATCTTCAGGGCGCGCGGGCGGTCCTACCGGGAGCTGCCGCTGCGGCTGTTCGAGTTCGGCACCGTCTACCGGTACGAGAAGTCCGGCGTCGTGCACGGCCTCACCCGGGTACGCGGCCTGACCCAGGACGACTCGCACATCTACTGCACCCGCGAGCAGATGGCCGGCGAGCTGACCACCCTGCTCACGTTCGTGCTCGACCTGCTCCGCGACTACGGCCTGGACGACTTCTACCTGGAGCTGTCCACCCGGGACGACTCGCCGAAGTTCATCGGCAGCGACGAGGACTGGGCCGAGGCGACCCAGGCGCTGCGTACGGCGGCCGAGCAGTCCGGCCTGGACCTGGTGCCCGACCCGGGCGGCGCGGCCTTCTACGGGCCGAAGATCTCGGTGCAGGCCAAGGACGCGATCGGCCGGACCTGGCAGATGTCGACCATCCAGGTCGACTTCAACCAGCCGGAGCGCTTCGGGCTGGAGTACCAGGCCGCCGACGGCACCCGGCAGCGGCCGGTCATGATCCACCGGGCGCTGTTCGGCTCGATCGAGCGGTTCTTCGGGGTGCTCACCGAGCACTACGCGGGCGCGTTCCCGGCCTGGCTCGCCCCGGTCCAGGTGGTCGGCATCCCGATCCGTGAGGACCACACCGACTACCTGCACGGCTTCGTCGCCGCGCTGCGCGCCGAGGGCATCCGGGCGCAGGTCGACGCGGGCGACGACCGGATGCAGAAGAAGATCCGTACGGCGCAGCAGCAGAAGATCCCGTTCATGGTCATCGCCGGTGACGACGACGTGGCCGCTGGCACGGTGTCCTTCCGCTACCGGGACGGCTCGCAGCGCAACGGCGTGCCGGTCGCCGAGGCGGTCGCCCACGTCCTGGACGTGGTCACCTCCCGCAGCAACGTCGGCCCGACCGCCGAGGCGTGACCGCCGCCTGATCGCCGCGCCCGCGGTGTGATCGCGCTCGATCGGTGAGGTAGTGGCCTCCCGGCGCCCGGGAGGCCACTACCTCCGTGTTCGAGCACGATCAGCCGCCGGGCGTGGGGCGGGCCGTGGACGGCTCGCGGCACCGGTCCGGCGGCCGCCGTAGGATCGCCCCTGTGACAGGGGCGGAGCGGCACACGGACAGCGGCGGGATGGCGGACGGCCTCGAACGGCTCTGGACGCCCCACCGGATGACCTACATCTCGGGCGAGGACCGCCCGGCCGAGGGCTACGAGAAGCCGACCGGGTGCCCGTTCTGCCGTGCCCCCCAGGCGCCGCCGGAGGAGAGCCTGGTCGTGGCGCGTGGGCGGGTCGTCTTCGCGGTGCTGAACCTCTACCCGTACAACCCGGGACACCTGCTGGTCTGCCCCTACCGGCACGTCGCCGACTACACCGACCTGGACGGGCCGGAGACCGCGGAGCTGGCCGCGTTCACCCAGACCGCGATGCGCGTGGTCCGCAAGGTGAGCAACGCCCACGGCTTCAACCTGGGGATGAACCAGGGCGGCGTGGCGGGCGCCGGCATCGCCGCGCACCTGCACCAGCACGTGGTGCCGCGCTGGGGTGGCGATGCCAACTTCATGCCGGTGATCGGGCGCACGAAGGTCCTGCCGCAGCTGCTCGCCGACACCCGCGACCTCTTCACGGCCGCCTGGCCGTCCTGACCCCGCCGGCCGCCGCCGGGCCTCGGTGACCGCCGCCGGTTCCACCGCGTGGGCCGCGACGCCCGCGCCGGGCCGTCAGCCGCCGCGCAGTGCGGTGACCAGCTCCGGCCAGCTCTCCACCCGGTGTACGCCGGGCAGGTGCGCGGCGTGCGCGTCCACCTCTGTGGGGCGGGGGCGGAACAGGTAGCGGTGCGGCACCGAGTCGAGGTAGCCCAGCACCTCCAACCGGTCGTCCACGAAGTGCGTCAGCCCGAGCTCGCGGGCGATCGGCGCCTTCGCCGGTCGGGTGCGGCAGAAGTGCAGCCGTGCGGTCGGGACCCCGGTGCGGGTGTGGAAGTCGTGGTGGGCCAGCCACTCCCGGGTCCGCTGCTCGGTGGACTCGCCGCACTTGCTGACCAGGTGCACCTCGTCGAACGACCCGTCGGAGAGCGTGGCCAGCGCCTCGAACACCCCGGGCATGGCGGGCGTACGCAGGTAGTTCCGCCCGAAGAACGAGGTGTCCTCGTCGTCGTCGGCCGGCTGGATGATGACACCGCCGATGTCCACCCCGAGGAGTCGCATGACGACGATCATGCCAGCCCGCCGGTCAACCTGGTTGATCAAGAGGTTCGCGTCAGCCATCGCGCCACCGGTGACGCGAACCTCTTGATCACCGGTAGGGGGATTCGGGGTGCCGGTTGGGCGACCTGCTGTTGACGGGCGGGTTTCAGGTGGCACCATTCTCCGGTGGGAGTCACGACGCGCGTTCTGGGGCGTAGCGGCATCGAGGTCAGCGCGCTGGGCATGGGGTGTTGGGCGATCGGCGGGCCCTGGTGGGAGGGCACCCAGCCGCTCGGGTGGGGAGCGGTGGACGACGAGGAGTCGGTCCGCGCGGTGCGCCGCGCCCTCGACCTGGGCGTCACGCTGTTCGACACCGCCGACACGTACGGGGCCGGCCACAGCGAGCGGGTCCTCGGCCGGGCTCTCGCCGGCCGCCGGGACGACGCCGTGATCGCCACCAAGTGGGGCTACACCTTCGACGAGGCGACCCGGCAGGCGACCGGCGAGGACGCCTCACCCGAGCACCTGCGCCGGGCGGTCACCGACTCGCTGCGCCGGCTGGGCACCGACCGGATCGACCTGTACCAGCTGCACCTCGCCGACCTGTCCGTGCCGCGCGGCGAAGCACTGATCGGCACCCTGGAGGACCTCGTCGCCGAGGGGCTGATCCGGGCGTACGGCTGGAGCACCGACCGCCCCGACCGCGCCGCGGCGTTCGGGCAGCACGGCGCCGGGGCGACCGCCGTCCAGCACACCCTCTCCGTGCTCCGGGACGCCCCCGACCTGCTCGCCGTCTGCGACAAGCACGACCTGGCCAGCGTCAACCGGGGGCCGCTCGGGATGGGCCTGCTCACCGGCAAGTACACGGCGACGTCCACCCTGCCCCGCGACGACGTACGCGGGCTCGCGCCCGGGTGGCTGGAGTGGTTCCGCGGTGGCCGGCCCGCCCCGGAGTGGCTCCGTCGCGTCGCCGCGGTCCGGGAGGCGTTGACCGCCGACGGGCGGACCCTGGCGCAGGGCGCGCTGGGTTGGATCTGGGCGCGCAGCGGGCGCACGGTGCCGATCCCCGGCTGCCGGACGGTGGCGCAGGTGGAGGAGAACGCCGCCGCGCTGGACCGGGGCCCGCTCACTCCCGACCAGTTCGCCGAGGTGGAGCGCCGACTCGCCGCGCTGCGGACGGCCGCCCTGCGCGGCGCCGACCACCCGCACTGGCCCGCCCCCACCCTCCCCGCCACGCACCCGTAACCCCCGCCGCCGCCCGCACCGCGGCGCGCGACCCGGAGCGGGTCAGGGGGTGGATTCCTTGCGGATCTGGTCGGCCAGGTGGGTGGGCATCGGGTCGTGGCGGACGAAGTGGCGGCGGAAGGTGCCGGTGCCGGCGGTCATCGAGCGCAGCTCGACCGCGTAGCGGAGCAGTTCGGTGGCGGGCACCTCGGCGTGGACCAGGGTGCGCCCCTCGCCGTCCGGGTCCGGTTCGGTGCCGAGGACGCGCCCGCGCCGGCCGGAGAGGTCGCCCATCACCGCGCCGACCGAGGCGTCCGGCACCCGGATGGTCACCTCGTCGATCGGCTCCAGCAGCGTCGGCTGCCCCCGCTCGGCCGCGTCCCGCAGCGCCAGCGCCCCGGCCGTCTGGAACGCGGCGTCGGACGAGTCGACGCTGTGCGCCTTGCCGTCCACGAGCGTCACGCGCAGGTCCACCACCGGGTAGCCGGCGACCAGGCCGCGTTCCATCTGGGCCCGGACGCCCTTCTCCACGGACGGGATGTAGTTGTGCGGCACGGCGCCACCGACCACCCGGTCGACGAACTCGAAGCCGGCGCCGCGGGGCAGCGGCTCGACCTCGATGTCGCAGACGGCGTACTGGCCGTGGCCGCCGGACTGCTTGACGTGCCGGCCGTGCCCGCCCGCCCGGGCGGTGAACGTCTCCCGCAGCGCGACCCGCACCGGCTCGGTCTCCAGCTCGACACCGCCGGCGCGCAGCCGGTCCAGCACCACGTCGGCGTGCGCCTCGCCCATGCACCAGAGCACCAGCTGGTGGGTCTCCGGGTTGCGCTCCAGCCGCAGGGTGGGGTCGCCGGCGACCAGCCGTCCCAGGTTGCGGGCCAGGGCGTCCTCGTCCGACCGGCTCTTCGCCACGATGGCGACCGGCAGCAGCGGCTCGGGCATCTCCCAGGGCGCGATGAGCAGCGGCTCGTCCTTGGCGCTGATCGTGTCGCCGGTCTCGGCGCTGCCCGACTTGGTGATGGCGCAGATGTCGCCCGCGACGCAGGCCGTCACCTCGCGCAGCGCGGCGCCCAGCGGCGTGTAGACGTGCCCGACCCGCTCGTCGGCGTCGTGGTCCGGGTGCCCCCGCTCGGCCAGGCCGTGCCCGGAGACGTGCACGGTCTGCTCGGGGCGCAGCGTGCCGGAGAAGACGCGGACCAGGGAGACGCGTCCCACGTGCCGGTCGATGGTGGTCTTGACCACCTCGGCCACCAGCGGGCCGTCCGGGTCGCAGGTCAGCGGCGGACGGGGTGAGCCGTCCACCCCGGCGACCGCGGGCAGTTCGTGCTCCAGCGGCGACGGGAACGCGGCGGTCAGCACCTCCAGCAGCGCGTCCAGCCCGACGCCGGTCTCCGCGCAGACCGGCACCACCGGGTAGAAGTGGCCCCGGGCGACCGCCTTCTCCAGGTCGTCGATGAGCAGCTCGGTGCCGATCTCCTCGCCGCCGAGGTAGCGGTCCATGAGCGACTCGTCCTCGCTCTCCGCGATGATCCCCTCGATCAGCTCGTTGCGGGACTCCGCGATCGCGGGCAGGTGCTCCGGGTCCGGCTCGCGGACGTCGGCGGGCAGCCCGGCGGTGTAGTCGAAGACCCGGCGGGTGATCAACCCGAGCAGGCCGACGGTGGAGACGCCGTCGTCGCCGAGCATCGGCAGGTAGAGCGGGAGCACGTTGTCGCCGAAGACCCGCTGGCAGAGCGCCACGGACTCGTCGAAGTCGGCGCGCGGGTGGTCCAGTCGGGTGACGGCGACGGCCCGCGGCATGTCGACGGCGGCGCACTCCTCCCAGAGGGCGGCGGTGGCCGCGTCCATGCCGTCGACGGCGGAGACGACGAAGAGTGCCGCGTCGGCGGCCCGCAGCCCGGCGCGCAGCTCGCCCACGAAGTCGGCGTAGCCGGGGGTGTCCAGCAGGTTCACCTTCACGCCGTCGTGCAGCAGCGGCGCGCAGGCGAGGCTGACCGACCGCTGCTGGCGTACGGCGGCGGGGTCGTGGTCGCAGACGGTGCTGCCGTCGGTGACGGTGCCGGCGCGGCCGATCGTGCCGCTCGCCGTGAGCAGCGCCTCGACCAGGGTCGTCTTGCCCGCCCCGGAGTGCCCGACGAGCACCACGTTGCGGACCCTGGCGGGGTCGGTCACGACCGGCATCCCGCCGGCGACCCCCTTGTCCTGACTCTTCTGCGCCATCGGGCGCACCTCCCTCAGCCGGTGGTGGTGGCGACCGCCGCGCGACGGGGAAGCGGCCCGGGGCGAGTGCGCGGCGATATCCTCCGGTGGTCTGCTGCACAGCGGGTAACGGGACGGTCGGACGGGTGAGCTGGGTCACCTTCCTGACCCGATCTCACACCCCTTCCCGGACCGACACAAGCCTCCCGCGCGCGGCGTCCGCTGACCGGCCGTATCGCCGTAGCAGGGCGGACCGTTATCGTGGGACCGCCATGGCGAAGATCTTCCAAGTGTCGGCCCGCGCGGGGATGACCCGTGTCGTCGAGCCGCTCGCACGCGGCCTGCTTCGAGCGGGCGTCACCCCCAACGCGGTCACCGTGACCGGAACCATCGGCGTGCTGGTCGGCGCGCTCGGTTTCGGCGCCCGGGGCCACCTCGTCGCCGGCGCGGTGATCGTCACGATCTTCGCGCTGACCGACCTGCTCGACGGCACGATGGCCCGGATGAGCGGCGGCTCCACCCGGTTCGGCGCGTTCCTCGACTCGAGCATGGACCGGGTCGCCGACAGCGCCGTCTTCGGTGCGGTCGCGTACTGGCTGGCCACCGAGGGCAACCATCGCGGGGTGGCCGCCGCGCTGCTCTGCCTCGCCGCGGGCAGCCTGGTCTCCTACGTGAAGGCCCGCGCCGAGGGGCTCGGCATGACGGCCAACGTGGGCGTCGCCGAGCGCACCGAGCGGCTGCTGATCGTCGGGGTGGGCGGCCTGCTCACCGGCGTCGGCGTCGACCCGGCGCTGGAGATCGCGCTGTGGCTGCTCGCCGCCGTGTCGATCTTCACGGTGGGGCAGCGGATGACGCACGTCTACCGGCAGGCCCAGAGCCAACCGGACGGCGTACCCCGATGAACCTGAGCGAGCTCGGCTACGTCGCCGGGTGGCGGGTGGCCCGGGCGCTGCCCGGACCGGTCGTGGCGGCGGCCTTCCGGGCCGGCGCCGACCGGGCCCACCGGCGGCGCGGTGGCGGCGCGACCCGACTGGCGGCGAACCTGCGCCGGGTGGTCGGGCCCGACGTCCCCGAGGCCGAGCTCGACGTGCTGGTCCGGCAGGGGCTGCGCTCGTACGCGCGCTACTGGATGGAGGCCTTCCGGCTGCCGTCGTTGCGCCGCGACCAGATCCTCGCCGGGTTCCGGCTCGACGGCGAGGAGAAGCTCGCCGCCGACGTGGCCACCGGGCGCGGAGCCGTGGTCGCGCTGCCGCACGCCGGCAACTGGGACGCGGCCGGCGCCTGGGTGGCCGCCAACGGCTGGCCGATCACCACGGTCGCCGAGCGGCTCAGGCCCGAGGCGGTCTTCGAACGGTTCGTCGCCTTCCGCGAGAGCCTCGGCATGGAGATCCTGCCCACCCACGGCGGTGCGCGGCCCGCGTTCGACGTGCTGGTCGACCGCCTGCGGGCCGGCGCGGTGGTGCCGCTGCTGGCCGACCGGGACCTCTCCGCGCGGGGCATCGAGGTGGACTTCTTCGGCGCCCGGACCCGGATGCCGGCCGGTCCGGCCCTGCTCGCCCTGCGCACCGGGGCGCCGCTCTACGTGGCCCACATGTGGTACGAGCCGGACGCGCCGTGTGCCGCCCTCGAAGGGCCGCTGCCGGTGCCCGGCCCCGACGAGGGCCCGCTCGACCAGCGGGTCCGGACGCTGACCCAGCGGATCGCTGACAGCCTCGCGACGGGCATCGCCCGGCACCCGGCGGACTGGCACATGCTCCAGCGGCTGTGGCTGGACCAGCGGAGCGCCGCGGTCGCGGACAGAGGGCGTTGACGTGCGGGTCGGGATCGTGTGCCCGTACTCCTTCGACGTCCCGGGCGGCGTCCAGAACCACGTCATGGACCTCGCGGAGGCGCTGATCGCGCTCGGCCACGAGGTGAGCGTGCTCGCCCCCGCCGACGAGGACTCGCCGCTGCCGCCGTACGTGGTGCCGGCCGGCCGCGCGGTGCCGCTGCCCTACAACGGCTCGGTGGCCCGGATCGCGTTCGGCCCGGTCTCCACCGCCCGGGTCCGCCGCTGGATCACCCGGGGCGACTTCGACGTGCTGCACGTGCACGAGCCGCTGACGCTGAGCCTGTCGCTGCTCGCGGTCCTCTCCGCCCGGGGGCCGGTGGTGGCGACCTTCCACACCGCGATCACCCGGTCCCGGGCGCTGGCCGCCGCCCAGGGGGTGCTCCAGATCGTCCTGGAACGCATCACCGCCCGGATCGCGGTGAGCGCCCTGGCCCGCAAGGTGCAGGTGGAGCACCTCGACGGCGGCGCCGTGGAGATCCCGAACGGGGTGGCGGTGGCGAAGTTCGCCGACGCGCTGCCGCTGCCGGGCTGGCCGGGGGAGTGCGCGCCGGGCAGCGGCGGGAGCATCGGGTTCCTGGGTCGCTTCACCGAGCCCCGCAAGGGCTTCCCGGTGCTGCGCGACGCCTTCGTACGGCTGGCACCGCGCCGTCCCGGCCTGCGACTGCTGGTGGCCGGGCCGGGCGAGCCGGACGACCTGTACGACCAGTTCCCGCCCGAGCTGCGGGACCGGGTCACCTTCCTCGGCCTGGTCTCCGAGGCGGACAAGGCGCGGATGCTGCGCAGCGTGCACGTCTACGCGGCGCCGAACACCGGTGGCGAGTCGTTCGGCATGATCCTCACCGAGGCGCTCGCGGCCGGCACCACCGTGGTCGCCAGTGATCTCGACGCGTTCCGCCGGGTCCTCGACGGCGGCCGGGCCGGCCGGCTCTTTCCGACCGGCAGCGCCACGGCGCTGGGCGACGCGCTCGTCGAACTGCTCGACGACCCGGCGGCGCGGGCCACGCTCACCGCCTGCGGCGACCAGGTGGTGTCGACGTTCGACTGGCCGGTGGTCGCCCGGCGGGTTCTCGAGGTGTACGCGGCGGCCATCGAGGCCACCGACGGTCGGGTCATCGACCAGGAGTGGGTGGAGCTGGGCTGAGCCGGGGACCAGGAGGACCCCGACGTGACCGGGCCCTCCCGCGTCGGACGGACCGTCGGGACCGGATGGGAGCAGCACTACGATGCCGGGCATGCGGTGGGTGGTGGGCGCGATCGTGGTCGTCGGGGTCCTCTCGGCGTACCTGATCTGGACCGCCGGCCGGGTCCAGCGGCTGCACGCCCGGGCGGAGCTCGCCGCCCGCGCCCTGGAGGCCCACCTGTTGCGGCGCGCGGCGGCCGCCGCGGTGCTCGCCGAGCGGCGGTACGGTGTCGAGCTGTACGCGGCGGCGCGGATCGCGCTCGACGCCCGTCCGGACGAGCGCGAGGCGGCCGAGAACGATCTCACCCGCCAGCTGCGCGCGGTGCAGCTGGACCCGACCGACCCGGACTGTGAGGCGGTCATCGCGGCCAGCCGCCGGCTCGCGCTGGCCCGGCAGGTGCACACGGACCTCGTCCGGGACGCCCGTACGGCACGGGGGCGACCCCTGGTGCGCCTGTTGCGGATGGGGCGGGGCCGGGAGTGGCCCCGCTACTTCGACATCGACGACCCGACGTTGACGGCCCCGGCGGACGTTCCGACCGGTTGACCGTTTCCCCGGTGACGGCCGCCACAGAGCAGGCCACCGGGGGTCTGATTGGCTGTCGGCCCCGCGTTGCACCCGGCGTAGCATTTTCGCTGCCACCCCCAGAGCACGCCCGAGGAGCGATAACCCGTGCCCGAAACCACCTCCCCGAACAGCACCGCCAGCCCCGTCGTCGGCACCGCCCGCGTCAAGCGCGGCATGGCCGAGATGCTCAAGGGCGGCGTGATCATGGACGTGGTCACCCCCGAGCAGGCCAAGATCGCTGAGGACGCCGGAGCCGTCGCCGTCATGGCGCTGGAGCGGGTGCCCGCCGACATCCGTGCCCAGGGCGGCGTGTCCCGGATGAGCGACCCCGACATGATCGACGGCATCATCAACGCCGTCTCCATCCCGGTGATGGCCAAGGCCCGCATCGGTCACTTCGTCGAGGCGCAGATCCTCCAGTCGCTCGGCGTCGACTACGTCGACGAGTCCGAGGTGCTGACCCCGGCCGACTACGCCAACCACATCGACAAGTGGGCGTTCACCGTCCCGTTCGTCTGCGGCGCCACCAACCTGGGCGAGGCGCTGCGCCGGATCACCGAGGGTGCGGCCATGATCCGCTCCAAGGGCGAGGCCGGCACCGGTGACGTCTCGAACGCCACCACCCACATGCGCAAGATCCGGCAGGAGATCCGCCGGCTCCAGTCGCTGCCGGCGGACGAGCTGTTCGTGGCGGCCAAGGAGCTGCAGGCCCCGTACGAGCTGGTCAAGGAGATCGCCGAGACCGGCAAGCTGCCGGTGGTGCTCTTCACCGCCGGTGGGATCGCCACCCCGGCCGACGCCGCGATGATGATGCAGCTGGGCGCCGAGGGAGTCTTCGTCGGCTCCGGCATCTTCAAGTCCGGCAACCCGGCGCAGCGCGCCGCCGCGATCGTCAAGGCCACCACCTTCCACGACGACCCGGACGTGCTGGCGAAGGTCTCCCGCGGCCTCGGCGAGGCGATGGTCGGCATCAACGTCGACGAGATCCCGCAGCCGCACCGGCTGGCCGAGCGCGGCTGGTGAGCGGGATGCCCGTCATCGGGGTGCTCGCCCTTCAGGGCGACGTCCGCGAGCACGCCGCCGCCCTCGCGGCGGCGGGCGCGGACGCCCGCCCGATCCGGCGTCCGCACGAGCTGGACGCGGTCGACGGGCTGGTGATCCCCGGAGGCGAGTCCACCACGATCAGCAAGCTGGTCGACATCTTCGAGCTGCGCGAGCCGATCGACAAGCGGATCGCCGCGGGGATGCCGGTCTACGGATCGTGCGCCGGCATGATCATGCTCGCCACCGAGGTGCTCGACGGTCGCCCCGACCAGCGTGGCTTCGACGGCATCACGATGACGGTCCGCCGCAACGCGTTCGGCCGGCAGGTCGACTCGTTCGAGGCGCCGGTCGAGGTCAGTGGTGTCGAGGGCGAGCCGTTCCACGCGGTCTTCATCCGGGCGCCCTGGGTGGAGCGGGTCGGCGACGGCGTCGAGGTGTTGGGCCGGGTCACCGAGGGCCCGGCGGCCGGGCGGATCGTCGCGGTGCGGCAGGGCAACCTGCTGGCCACGTCGTTCCACCCGGAGCTGACCGGCGACCGGCGGCTGCACCGCTACTTCGTGGACCTGGTGCGCGCCGCCGGCTGACCGGGGCCCGCGCGGCAGGCGGCCGGGGCATGTTTCTCGCGCCCCGGTCGTTGTGTCTGGGGTGCGCCCGAGGACGTGGCGCCGTCCCCGGTGGTAGCCGGGTGTGACACGCCGGGGTGCGGCCTCGGTAGGATTGCCGCGGTTCGGCAGCGCCAACCGCCCGCGTGGCGTTTCCCGCGGGAGCCGACCGGCCGCCGGATCGCCGGGTGCGGCGTGGATCGGCGTGGCAGTCGACGCAGGCGTGGAATGACAGACGGAGGTAGCAGATGTCCGGCCACTCAAAGTGGGCGACCACCAAGCACAAGAAGGCCGTCATCGACGCCAAGCGCGGCAAGATGTTCGCCAAGCTGATCAAGAACGTCGAGGTGGCGGCCCGTACCGGCGGTGGTGACCCGGCGGGTAACCCGACCCTCTACGACGCCATCCAGAAGGCGAAGAAGAACTCGGTCCCGAACGACAACATCGACCGCGCGGTCAAGCGCGGCTCCGGCCTGGAGGCCGGCGGCGCCGACTACCAGACGATCATGTACGAGGGTTACGGACCGAACGGTGTCGCGCTGCTGATCGAGTGCCTGACCGACAACCGCAACCGCGCGGCGACCGAGGTGCGGACGGCGCTGACCCGCAACGGCGGCTCGTTCGCCGACGCCGGCTCGGTGTCGTACATGTTCTCCCGCAAGGGCGTGGTGATCGTCCCCAAGGCGGGCACCACCGAGGACGACGTCATGCTGGCCGTCCTCGACGCCGGCGCCGAGGAGGTCAACGACCTCGGTGAGGCGTTCGAGGTGGTCTCCGAGCCGACCGACCTGATCCCGGTGCGCACCGCGCTGCAGGACGCCGGCATCGAGTACGAGTCGGCCGAGTCCTCGCTGATCCCGAGCGTGAACGTCCCCCTCGACGAGGAGGGCGCGCGCAAGATCTTCAAGCTGATCGACGTCCTGGAGGACTGCGACGACGTGCAGAACGTCTACGCGAACTTCGACGTCAGCGACGAGGTCATGGCCGCGGTCGGCTGACCCGACCGTGACGGACCGACGGTTCGCGCCGGGCGACGTGGTCGTCCGGCGCGAGATCCTGCTCGGCGAGGTGTGGTTCGGCTGCCCGACGATCTGCGTCGAGGACAGCCCCGACCTGCTCGCCCTCTACCTGCCGCCGGGAGCCGAGTTCGGCTTCCCGGAGCTGGGCGAGTTCCCGTGCGGCCGGCACCCGTGGCAGACCGCCGGCCACCGGGCGTGGAGCGGGCACGGCAAGCTCATGCTCCAGCGCCCCGGCGAGGCGCACTCGGTGGACGTGTTCTGGTCCGGCCCCGACCGCGCCTTCGCCGGCTGGTACTTCAACCTCCAGGACCCGCTGCGGCGTACGCCCATCGGGGTGGACACCCTCGACCACGAGCTGGACCTGTGGTGGGCCGCGGACGCCGACCGCTACGTCTGGAAGGACGTGGAGATCTTCGCGCAGCGGCTGGTCGAGGGCCGCTACCCGGGGATGGAGGCGGCGATCCGCGCCGAGGGCGATCGGATCGCCGCCCTGCTGGACGCGGGTGAGCGGTGGTGGGACGAGAGCTGGGCCTCCTGGAAGCCCGGCCCGGCCTGGCCGGTTCCCCGCCTGCCCGCCGGTTGGCACGCGGTCCCCGTCTGACGCGGTGGGCGCGTCGGTGGTCGCCGGAACGACAACAGACGCACCCGCCGGAGCCGGAAACTCAGCCGAGCGTCTCCCGGGTCCGCCACGCCGTCCGGATCGAGGTGCGGCCGTTGGTCCGCAGCAGGGCGCCCTCGTACACGCGGGCGCCGGCGAGCAGGAACCCGGCGGCGGTGGCCAGCAGCAGGATCAGCGACAGCACCGGCTCCCAGGCGGCCGCGTCGCCGGTGAACAGCCGCAGCGGCATCGCGGTGGGTGCGGAGAACGGCAGGTAGGACAGCACCCGCATGGCGGTCGCGTTGTCGTTCAGGAAGATCACCGCGAAGAACGGCAGCATGACCGCGAGCTGCACCGGCGTCGACACACCGCCGATGTCCTCCAGGCGGTTGACCAGCGCGCCGGCCGCCGCCCACATCGAGGCGATCAGCACGAAGCCCAGCAGGAAGAACGGCAGGAACCAGCCGATCGCCGGGGCGAGCAGGTGCAGCAGCCCGGTGTCCCCGGTGAACGCCATGCCGGCGACCGCGACCAGCGCCACCAGGGCGATCTGGCCGAGGGCGAGCAGCGTCCCGGCGACCATCTTGCCGATCAGCAGGGCCCGTACGGGCACCGCCGCCACCAGGATCTCGACGATCCGGGTCTGCTTCTCCTCGATGATGCTCTGCGCGATCTGCGCGCCGAAGGTCTGCGACGTCACGAAGAAGACGAACGCGAACACGAACGGCACCAGGAACGCCACCACCGGGTTCACCGCGTCCGGGTCGAGCAGCCGGACCGGCGGCTGGGTGCTCAGCGCGGACACCACGTCCTCGGGTGCCTCGTCCATGGCGAGCACGGTCGGACCGGCGACGACGGCGGCGTCCACGTCGCCGTCGCGGACGGCCTGCTCGGCGGCCCGGTCGTCGGGGACCGTCCGCACCTCCAGCCCGGCCTCGCGCAGCGGACCGGCCGCCTGCTCGGTCACCGCCACGCTGTCCGGCCCGCCGGAGAGCAGCGGCGGCAGGATGGTCGCCGCGGCGGCGATGAGCAGGAAGAACAGCGTGCTGAACAGGAACGTCTTGTCGCGCAGCTTGACCCGGATCTCCCGGGCGGCGACCAGCCGGCTGGCCTGCATCGTGTTCACTGGGCGACCTCTCGGAAGATCTCGGTGAGGGAGGGGCGGACCGGGCGGAACGCGCGTACCGGGCCGCGGGTCAGGGCCGCGTGCAGCACCGGCTGCTCGTCGGTGCCGGGCGCCAGGTCGAACACGGCGCGGGCGCCGTCCAGGTCGACCAGGGTCACCCCGGGCTGGTCGCGCAGCCAGCCGGCGTCGGTCTCGACCACCAGCTCGAACCGGGGCGACGTGTACGTCCGGCGCAGCTGCTCGCGGTCGCCGGCGGCCCGGATCGCGCCGTCCGCGATGATCACCAGGTCGTCGCAGAGCCGCTCCACCACGTCGAGCTGGTGGCTGGAGAACAGCACGGGGACACCGGCGGCGGCCCGCTCCCGCAGCACCGCCACGACCGTGTCGACGGCCAGCGGGTCCAGGCCGGAGAACGGCTCGTCCAGCACCAGGACCTCGGGGTCGTGCACCAGCGCGGCGGCGATCTGGGCGCGCTGCTGGTTGCCCAGCGACAGCGTCTCCAGCAGGTCGTCGCCGCGCTCGGCGAGGCCGACCCGCTCCAGCAGCGCGTCGGTCGCCCGGCGGGCCGCCTCGGCGGTCAGGCCGTGCAGCCGGCCCAGGTAGACCACCTGCTCGCGGACGCTCATCTTCGGGTAGAGGCCGCGCTCCTCCGGCATGTAGCCGAAGCGGCGGCGCGCCTCGCGGCTCAGCGGGGCACCCTGCCAGCTGACCGCGCCCCGGTCGGCGGCGAGGACGCCGAGGATGATCCGCATGGTCGTCGTCTTGCCGGCGCCGTTGCCGCCGACGAAGCCGGTCATCCGTCCGGCGACCACGTCGAAGGACACGTTCTTGAGTACCTGACGGTCGCCGAAGCTGCGGTCGACGCCGTCGAGGCGGAGCACACTCGTCACGGCGTTCACGCTAGATCGGCGCGCGTCGTTAGCCGTCCGTCCGCCGGTGGAGATCCGGGTCCGCCGCGGGGCGGACCCGCTCACCCACCGGCCCGGACCACCCCCCGCTCGTACGCGAACACCACCGCCTGGACCCGGTCGCGCAGCCCCAGCTTCGCCAGCACCCGGCTGACGTGGGTCTTCACCGTCGCCTCCCCGAGGTGCAGGGCGGCGGCGATCTCGGCGTTGCTGGCACCCCGGGCGACCAGGACCAGCACCTCCCGTTCGCGCGGGGTCAGCTCGCGCAGCGCGGCGTCCCCGGTCTCCGTGCCGCCCACGCCGGAGGGGGCGCCCGGCTGGGCGAACGTGGCGATCACCCGGCGGGTGAGCTCCGGGGCGAGCAGGCCGTCG
The DNA here is from genome assembly GCF_900091425.1 of Micromonospora krabiensis. Taxonomy (GTDB): domain Bacteria; phylum Actinomycetota; class Actinomycetes; order Mycobacteriales; family Micromonosporaceae; genus Micromonospora; species Micromonospora krabiensis. The sequence goes on along the minus strand of NZ_LT598496.1, from coordinate 2,446,440 downwards.
CCGCGGGCCAGCACCCGGATCGCCTCGATCAGCGCCTCCGGGGTGCCGTTCTTGAGCAGGAAGCCGCTCGCGCCGGCACGCAGCGCCGCGAACAGGTAGTCGTCCCGGTCGAAGGTGGTGAGGATCAGCACCGCCGGCCCCTCCGGCGGGGTGGCGGCGGTGATCCGCCGGGTCGCCTCCAGGCCGTCGACGCCGGGCATCTCCACGTCCATCAGCACCACGTCCGGGCGCAGCGCCCGGGTCATGCCCACCGCCCGCTCCCCGTCGGCGGCCTCGCCGACCACCTCGATGTCGTCCTCCACCTCCAGGATGACCCGGAAGCCGGTGCGGACCAGGTGCTGGTCGTCGGCGAGCAGCACGCGGATCGGCCGGTCGTCCCCGGCCGCCGGGGCGGTCACGCCGGCTCCGGGACGGCGGCCGGCACCGGGAACCGGGCGCGTACGCGCCAGCCGCCGCCGCCGCGCGGCCCCGCCTCCAGCGTGCCGTCGTGGGTGGTGACCCGCTCGCGCATCCCGACCAGGCCCAGCCCGTCGGGGTTCGCCGGGCGGGTGGGCCGGCCGTCGTCGGTCACGTCGACCTCCACCTCCCGGGCCAGGTACCGCAGCCGGACGTCGAGCACACCCGCCCCGGTCGCGTGTCTGAGCACGTTCGTCACCGCCTCCTGCACGACCCGGTACACCGCCTGGGACACCGACTCGGGCAGCGGCACCGGATCCCCGTACACGCCGAGTGTGGCGCGCAGCCCGGCGTCCCGGGCCCGCTCCACGACGGCCTCGATCCCGTCGACGCCGGCGGGCGGCCCGACCCGGTCGGGGACGGCCTCGCCGGCCCGCAGCACACCGAGCATCCGGCGCAGCTCGTCCACGGCGGTGCGGGCGGTCTGCTCGATCGCCGTCAATGCGGTGCGCGCCTTGTCCGGGTCGCGGTCGAGCACCCGCCGGCAGGCCGACGCCTGCACCCCCATGACGGAGACGTGGTGGGCGACCACGTCGTGCAGCTCACGGGCGATCCGGACCCGTTCGCCCATCACCGCCCGTCCGCGCGCCTCGGCCTGCGAGCGGCGCAGCTCCTCCGCCCGCTCCGCCAGCTCGTGCTGCCGGTGCGCGGCCAGCCACGCGGTCTCCCCGAAGAAGTACGCGAAACCGAAGTACAGGACGTTGACCAGCACGCCGCTCACCATGGCGGCGAGCACCGGGGGCACCGGCCCGACGGCCCGCTCGAACGCGTCCGGCGGGATGCTGCCGACGGTCACCGCGTAGTAGACGCCGAGCCAGGCGAACATGGTGGCGATGACGCCGATCCGCAGCCGCCGGGACAGCCGCCGGTCCGGGCCCCACGCCCCGAGCGTGTAGATCGCCGCGAAGAGCGCCCAGCCGGAGAGCTGCGTCTCCGGCGCCGACCGGGCCTGGGCGGCGATGAAGGTGGCCGCGATCACCAGCGTGGTGGTGGCCGGGAAGCGGCGCCGCCAGACCAGCGGCAGCGTCACCGCGACGGTCCAGAAGATCTGCTCGGGCCCGGAGGGTGGCGGCCCGAGCAGGAACGCCCCGGTGCTGCGGGTCAGGGTGAGGCTGAACAGGGCCAGCACGGTCACGGCCAGCCCGCCGTAGAGGTCCAGGCGCCGCTGCTCCGGGGTGGGCCCGGGGCGACGCCAGTCGTCACTGGTGGGGGTGGTCATCTGACCAAGGATCTCATCCCGCCGGCCGTGGCCCGTCGGACGTCCGCCGGGCCGGGGCGTCTCGGCCCGGCGGCCTGGACCGACTTCCTCGCCGCGGCCACGGCCGGCGCGCTGCGCCCCGCCGGCGGGCGGTAGCCGACCCGGACGTGCCGCGGCCCGGCACCCCCGTGGGTGCCGGGCCGCGTCGCGTGGGGGTCAGTGCCGGTCGCGGTACGCCTTGAGCGCGCTGTCGGCGATGTCCCAGAGCGCGATCAGGACCGTGCCGACCACGACGAGGGTGGCGACGAGGTTCCTGTTCTCCGCCTGCCCGAGCCACTCCCAGCGGGCCACGAAGTCCGGGTTGAGCAGCCGGTCGGTCGAGATCAGCCAGATCACCGGCACCGAGAACGCCAGGTTGACGGCGGCGTTGGCGCCGACCAGCGGCCAGGTCCAGCGGCCGGTCCGGTACTTGGCGATCTCCAGGCCGACGTTGGCGACCAGGACGGCGATCAGGAACGGCAGCCAGAAGCTCCACAGCGCCGGGTCGAGGATCGGCAGGTTGCCGTTGTCGCGGTCGGTCACGAACGAGTGGAAGTGCTGTAGCGGCAGGTACGCGATGACCAGGACCAGCCAGCCGATGGCGGCGGCGGTGTCGGTCAGCGTGATCTGCCGGCCGGCCTGGTGCTCGGGGAGCTGGTCGACGGTCCACTCGGGCAGGTCGAGCGAGGCGTTGGTGCGTTCGAGGATCGCGAAGACCAGGGTGACCCAGAAGGCGATCTGGACCGCGACCTGAATCGCCGTGCTGATGCCGGTGCCGACCGCCCCGCCGGGGTTGTTGCCGTCGGTCGCCTCGACCAGGCCGACGACGACGCCGACGAGGGCCGGCACGAAGGAGAGCAGCAGCTTCAGCAGCCGCTCCCAGACCAGGTAGTAGGTCGGGCCGATGAGCTGGAGCCGGCGGTCGGCGTAGCGGGCGGCGAGCTGGGCCGGGTTGCCCAGCTCGGTGAGCACCTCCCGCTCGGCGGTGGCCGTGTCGCGGCCCTCGGCCGCCCGACCGTCGATCATGTCCTCGATCGAGGCGCGCAGCTCGGTGGCGATCTCCTCGCGTCGGGCGGCCGGAACGGAGCGCAGGGTGGCGGCGAGGTAGCGGTCGGTCAGGGAGGTCATCGGTCGACTCCTTCGATCAGGCCGGTGAGGGAGGTCTGTACGTCGGCCAGATCGTCGAGGAGTCGGCGCAGGACCGATTCACCCTCGTCGCTGGTCCGGTAGAACTTTCGGGGGCGGCTCTCCTCGGTGTTCCACTCGCTGGTCAGCAGCCCCTGTTCTTCGAGGCGGCGCAGCAGCGGGTAGAGGGTGTTGGCGTCCACCGGGAAGCCGTGGCCGGTGAGCCGTTGCAGCAGCGCGTAGCCGTAGCCGGGGTGACGCAGGGCGACCAGGCTCGCCACCACGACCGTGCCCCGCCGCAGCTCCTGGAGGTGCGTCCGGAGGATCTCGTCGCTGACCATGCGTCACACGATACTGTGTGCCACACACTGTTGTCTACTGCTACATCGTCGTGTGTCTGACGGTAGTGTTGAGGGCCAGGCTCGGGTGTGTCGACGGGCCGCCCGGGAGACGACGGCCACGCTCGGCGCGGTCGGTGGAGCCGCCGAGATCACCTCGGTAGGGTGGGTTCCGGTCGGCTTCCGACCGTCAAGATCCATAGCTGGGGGGCGCTGGCATGGGCGATTCGTTCGCGCATCTGCACGTACACACCGAGTACTCGATGCTCGACGGAGCGGCCCGGCTCAAGGATCTGTTCGGCGAGGTCAGCCGGCAGGAGATGCCGGCGGTGGCGATGACCGACCACGGCAACATGCACGGCGCGAACGACTTCTACAAGCAGGCGATGGCGGCCGGCGTGAAGCCGATCCTCGGCATCGAGGCGTACGTGGCGCCGGAGTCGCGGTTCCACAAGCAGCGGGTGCGGTGGGGCCGCCCGGAGCAGAAGAGCGACGACGTCTCCGGCAGCGGCGGCTACACCCACATGACGATCTGGGCGGCGAACAAGGTCGGCCTGCACAACCTCTTCACGCTGACGAGCCGGTCGTACACGGAGGGCTACTTCGTCAAGTGGCCGCGGATGGACGCGGACATCCTCGCCGAGCACTCCGCCGGGCTGATGGCCACGACCGGCTGTCCGTCGGGTGAGGTGCAGACCCGCCTGCGGCTCGGCCAGTACGACGAGGCGCTGAAGGCGGCGGCCCGCTACCAGGAGATCTTCGGCAAGGAGAACTACTTCCTGGAGATCATGGACCACGGCATCTCGATCGAGCACCGGGTCCGTACCGAGCTGCTGGAGATCGGCCGCAAGCTGGGCATCCCGCCGGTGGTCACCAACGACTCGCACTACACGCACGAGGCGCAGGCCGAGGCGCACGACGTGCTGCTCTGCGTGCAGACCGCCGCGAACGTGGCCGACCCGAACCGGTTCCGCTTCGACGGCAGCGGCTACTACATCAAGTCCGCCGACGAGATGCGGGCGGTCGACAACTCCGAGGCGTGGCTGGAGGGTTGCCGCAACACTCTGCTGGTCGCCGAGAAGGTCGACCCCACCGGGATGTTCGAGTTCCACAACCTGATGCCGCGCTTCCCGATCCCCGACGGGGAGTCGGAGGAGTCGTGGTTCCGCAAGGAGACGTTCAAGGGGCTGGCCCGTCGGTTCCCGAACGGCATTCCCGAGGGCCACGTGGTGCAGGCCGAGTACGAGCTGGGCGTCATCATCCAGATGGGCTTCCCGTCGTACTTCCTCGTGGTCGCCGACTTCATCCAGTGGGCGAAGAGCCAGGGCATCGCGGTGGGCCCGGGCCGTGGTTCGGCGGCCGGCTCGCTCGTCGCGTACGCGCTGGGCATCACCGACCTGGACCCGATCCCGCACGGCCTGATCTTCGAGCGGTTCCTCAACCCCGAGCGCGTCTCGATGCCCGACGTCGACATCGACTTCGACGAGCGTCGGCGCGGTGAGGTCATCAAGTACGTGACCGACAAGTGGGGCGAGGACAAGGTCGCACAGATCGCCACCTTCGGCACGATCAAGGCCAAGGCGGCGATCAAGGACTCGGCCCGGGTGCTCGGCTACCCGTACGCGGTGGGCGACCGGATCACCAAGGCGATGCCCCCGGCGGTGATGGGCAAGGACATCCCGCTGACCGGCATCTTCGACCCGAAGCACCCGCGTTACGCGGAGGCCGGCGAGATCCGGGGCCTCTACGAGTCCGACCCGGACGTCAAGAAGGTCATCGACACCGCCAAGGGCATCGAGGGGCTGATCCGGCAGACCGGTGTGCACGCCGCCGGCGTCATCATGTCCGCCGAACCGATCATCGAGCACGTCCCGCTGATGCGGCGCGACTCCGACGGCGTCATCATCACCCAGTTCGACTACCCGACGTGCGAGTCGCTCGGGCTGTTGAAGATGGACTTCCTCGGCCTGCGCAACCTGACGATCATCGACGACGCGGTCAAGAACATCCAGTCCAACCACGGTGAGGGCCTGGACCTGCTGGCCCTGCCGCTGGACGACAAGGGCGCCTACGAGCTGCTCGCCCGCGGCGACACCCTGGGCGTGTTCCAGCTCGACGGCGGGCCGATGCGGTCCCTGCTGCGACTGATGAAGCCGGACAACTTCGAGGACATCTCCGCCGTCCTGGCGCTCTACCGGCCCGGCCCGATGGGCGTCGACTCGCACACCAACTACGCGCTGCGCAAGAACGGCCTCCAGGAGATCACGCCGATCCACCCGGAGCTGGAGGAGCCGCTGCGCGAGATCCTCGCCCCCACCTACGGCCTCATCGTCTACCAGGAGCAGGTGCAGCGCGCCGCGCAGATCCTCGCCGGCTACAGCCTCGGCCAGGCCGACCTGCTGCGCCGGGCGATGGGCAAGAAGAAGAAGGAGATCCTCGACAAGGAGTTCGTGCCGTTCCGCGACGGCTGCCGCGAGCGCGGCTACTCCGACGAGGCGATCCAGGCGGTGTGGGACGTGCTGGTCCCGTTCGCCGGCTACGCGTTCAACAAGGCGCACTCCGCCGCGTACGGGCTGGTGTCCTACTGGACGGCGTACCTCAAGGCGCACTACCCGGCCGAGTACATGGCGGCGCTGCTCACCTCGGTCGGTGACGACAAGGACAAGATGGCGCTCTACCTGTCGGAGTGCCGCCGCATGGGTATCCAGGTGCTGCCGCCGGACGTGAACACCTCCGCCGGCCCGTTCACCCCGGTCGGGAAGGACATCCGCTTCGGCCTGGCCGCCATCCGCAACGTCGGCGCGAACGTCGTCGCCGCGATCATGCGCTGCCGGGACGAGAAGGGCGAGTACACCGAGTTCTACGACTTCCTGTCGAAGGTGGACGCGGTGGTCTGCAACAAGAAGACCATCGAATCGCTGATCAAGGCCGGGGCGTTCGACTCGCTCGGGCACACCCGCAAGGGCCTGCTCCAGGTGCACGCCGACGCCATCGACGCGTACGCGGACGTCAAGCGCAAGGAGGCCACCGGCCAGTACGACCTGTTCGGCGCGGGCTTCGGCGACGTGGAGACCACGGCCAGCAGCACGGTCATGCCGGTCATCGGCGACGGGGAGTGGGACAAGCGGGACAAGCTCGCCTTCGAGCGGGAGATGCTGGGCCTGTACGTCTCCGACCACCCGCTGTTCGGCCTGGAGCACATCCTGAACGCGGCGGCGGACACCACCATCGCCGCGCTCGCCGAGGAGGGCGCGGTGCCCGACGGCGCCGTGGTCACCCTCGCCGGCATCCTCTCCGGCGTGCAGCGCCGGGTCACCAAGCAGGGGCGCGCCTGGGCCTCGGCCACCCTCGAAGACCTCGCCGGCGGGGTGGAGACCCTGTTCTTCCCCAACACGTACGAGGTGATCGGGCAGTACATCGCCGAGGACGCGATCGTAGTGGTCAAGGGACGGGTCGACCGTCGCGACGACACCCCCCGGATCATGGCGATGGACATGTCCATGCCGGATGTCAGCACCAGCGCGACGAACAAACCGGTGACCCTGACCATCCCGGTGCACCGCTGCACCCCGCCGCTGGTCGAACGGCTCAAGGAGACCCTGGTGCTGCACCCGGGCGACACCGAGGTGCACGTCAAGCTGCTCAACGGCGGCAAGACCACCACCCTGCGGCTGGGGCCGTTCCGGGTCGCGCCCACCACCGCGCTGATGGGTGACCTGAAGAGCGTCCTCGGCCCGGCCAACGTCAGCTGACCCGGCCTGACCAGCAGATATAACGCTGCGTACACCTGGGGGTCAGGTCGCGACCCTACGGTCGTCCGGGGCGCACCGGGGTGGTGCGCCGGACCCTCGACCCCAGGGAGCCACCATGGAGCAGGTGCTCGTCGCCGTCGCGGTGAACGTCCTCAGCGCCGCGCTGATCGCGCTCGTCACCGCCGTCGTCCGGCGCGTCCTGACGCCCGCGGCCTGACCCGCCCGGCGCCAAGGCCGCCGACCCCGTATTGGCTGTCCAGCTCCGCCGGCGGCGTGGCTAGCGTCGAGGTCATGGAACTCGACGACGCGCAGAAGCTGTGGCAGCCGCAACCCGGCTGGCTGAACACCGCCAGCTACGGGCTGCCGCCCGAGCCGGCGTGGACCGCGGTGCAGGAGGCGCTGGCCGACTGGCGGGTCGGTGCGACCTCCTGGGAGGCGTGGGGCGAGTCGGTCGGCCGGTGCCGGGCCACCTTCGCCCGGCTGGTGGGCGGCGTACCGGCCGAGGACGTCACCGTCGGCGCCACCGCCTCGCAGCTGCTCGCGCCCGTGGCGGCGGCGCTGCCCCCGGGCGCGACGATCGTGGTGCCCGAGGTGGAGTTCACCTCCAACCTGTTCCCCTGGCTGGTGCAGGCCGAGCGCGGCGTCGACGTCCGCACCGTCCCGCTCGCCGGCCTGGTCGACGCGATCGACGCCGACACCGACCTGGTCGCGTTCAGCCTCGTGCAGTCCTCCGACGGCACGGTCGCCGCGTACGACGAGATCGTCGCCGCCGCCCGGGCGCACGGCGCGCTGGTCGCGGTGGACGCCACCCAGGCGGCGGGCTGGCTGCCCTTCGACGCGGCGCGGGCCGACGTGGTCGTCGTGTCGGCGTACAAGTGGCTCATGGGGATGCGCGGCGTGGCGCTGGCCTACCTGGCCCCGGCCCTGCGGGAGCGGCTTCGGCCGGACGCCGCCAACTGGTACGCGGGCGGCGACCCGCACACCTCCTACTACGGCCCGCCGCTGCGGCTGGCCGAGGACGCCCGCCGGTTCGACATCTCCCCGGCCTGGTTCAACTGGGTGGGGCTGGCGCCCGCCCTCGACCTGCTGCTGGAGATCGGGTTGCCGGCGATCCACCGGCACGACGTCGCCCTGGCGAACCGGCTGCTCACCGGCCTCGGCCGGCCGCCGGGGGACAGCGCCATCGTCGCGGTGGAGGTGCCCGGGGCGCAGGAGCGGCTGGAGCGGGCCGGCGTGCGGGCGGCGGTGCGCGCCGGCCGGGTGCGCGCCTCGTTCCACGTCTACTCGACCGAGGACGACGTCGACCTCGCCCTGGAGGCGCTCACCTCCTGACCGTCCCGCCGTCGAGGTGGGGCCACCACACTCCGTCGCCCGACCACCCGGTGCACTGACCATCCTCGATGGCCGGCGCGCCGGGTGCCGGCCGCTCGGAGTGGGGGCGACACACGGTTCGACGCATGGGAATATGTCGTGTATCGACATGGCTCGACTCGTGCGCCCGGTCGTAGGTTTCCTGCACGCGACGGCCATGTGACCACGGTCACCCACCGGAACCGTCGCCGGAGACCTTCGAGGAGATGGCGATGGCCGGGCAAGCGCTCCTGTCGGCTCGCGGGCTGACCCGCGACTTCCGGGGCTTCCGGGCGGTCGACGGCGTCGACCTGGACGTCGCGCCGGAGAGCGTCCACGCGCTGGTCGGCCCGAACGGCGCCGGCAAGACCACCCTGTTCAACCTGCTCACCGGCTTCCTGCGGCCCACCGCCGGGCGGATCGAGCTGGCCGGACGGGACGTCACCGGGCTGCCCCCGGAGCAGGTCGCCCGCCTCGGCGTGGCCCGGTCCTTCCAGATCACCAGCCTCTTCCCGCAGCTGGGCGCGCGGGAACACGTCGAGCTGGCGTTGCAGTCGTCCAGCGGCCTCGGGTGGCGGTTCTGGCGGTCCGCGAAGCTGATGCGCCGCTACCACGACCGGGCCGCCGAACTGCTGGACATGGTCGGCCTCGGCGCGCTCGCCGAAGCGCCCGCGGAGGCGCTGGCGTACGGGCGCAAGCGGGCCCTGGAGCTGGCCATCGCCCTCGCCCTGGACCCGAAGGTGCTGCTGCTCGACGAGCCGACCGCGGGCATGGGCCTGGAGGACGTGGACCGCACCGTCGAGCTGATCGCCCGGGTCCGCCAGGGCCGGACCGTCGTCATGGTCGAGCACAACATGAGCGTCGTCGGGCGGCTCGCCGACACCGTCACCGTGCTCCAGGCCGGCACCGTCCTGGTCGAGGGCCCCTACGACGAGGTACGCGCCGACGAGCGCGTGATCACCGCCTACCTGGGAGCCGCCGATGCTGCGCATTGAGAACCTGTCCGCCTGGTACGGCGAGGCGCAGGTGCTGCGGGACGTCACCCTCGACGTCGCCGCCGGCGAGGTGGTCACCCTGGTCGGCCGCAATGGCGCCGGGAAGTCCACGCTGCTGCGCTGCGTGATGGGTCTGCACCCGGGCCAGCGGGGCACCGTCGAGTTCGACGGGCACGACGTCGGCCGGCTGCCGGCGCACCGGCGGGCCCGCCTCGGGCTCGGCTGGGTGCCGGACGACCGGGGCGCCTACGCCACGCTCAGCGTCACGGAGAACCTCACGCTCCCACCGACGGTCGGCCCCGACCCGTGGCCGCTCTCGCGGGTGTACGAGGCGTTCCCCGCCCTCCACGCCCGGCGCGACTCGGCGGCCACCATGCTCTCCGGCGGCGAGCAGCAGATGCTCGCCCTGGCCCGGGTGCTGCGGATGGGCGCCCGGCTGCTGCTCTGCGACGAACCGACCGAGGGGCTCTCCCCGTTGCTGGTGCAGCAGGTCGGCGACCTGCTGCGCGAGGCCAAGCGGCACGGCGTCACGGTGCTGCTGGTCGAGCAGAACCTGCACTTCGCCACCGGCGTCGCCGACCGGCACTACCTGCTGGCCGAGGGGCGCGTCGTGGAGGCGATGGACAACTCCGAGGTGCGCTCGCGGGAGCGCGAGCTGCTGTCGTACCTCGGGATCTGATGTCGGAGCTGACCCCGCGCGTCACGCGCGGATGGAGGGAATGGCATGCGTAGGACCGTGGGTGTGGCCGCCGCGTCGGCCGTTGTGGTGCTGGTCGCCGGCTGCGGCGGCGGTGGCCCCCAGTCGGGCGGCGACCAGAAGCTGACCGGTGACAAGATCGTGCTGGGCGTGCTGAACGACCAGTCCGGGGCCTACTCGGAGCTCTCCGGCAAGAACTCGGTCACCGCCGTGGAGATGGCCGTGGCCGACTTCAAGGCCAAGCACGGCGACGCGGCGGTGACGAAGAACATCACCGTGGAGACCGCCGACCACCAGAACAAGCCGGACATCGCCAACACCAAGGCCGCCGAGATGTACGACCGCAAGGGCGTCGACCTCATCCTCGACGTGCCCACCTCGTCGGCGGCCGAGAAGGTGGCCGACGTGGCGAAGGAGAAGCAGAAGCTCTACTTCAACATCGGCGCGGCCACCACCACCCTGACCGGCGTGAAGTGCAACAAGTACACGTTCCACTACGCGTACGACACGTACATGCTGGCCAACGGCACCGGGAAGAGCACCACCGAGCAGGGCGCCAAGAACTGGTACGTGCTCTACCCGAACTACCAGTTCGGCCAGGACATGGAGAAGAGCTTCTCCACCGCGATCGAGGCGGCCGGCGGCAAGGTGATCGGTCGGGACGCGGCGCCGTTCCCCAACACCACCGGCGACTACTCGACGTTCCTGCTCAAGGCGCCGACGCTCAACCCGAAGCCGGACGTGCTCGGCACCATGCAGGCGGGCGCCGAGCTGGTGAACGTGGTGAAGCAGTACAACGAGTTCAAGCTCCGCGACAAGGGCGTCGGCCTGGCCGTCGGGCTGATGTTCCTCACCGACATCCACTCACTGACCCCCGCGGCGCTGGCCGGCACCACGTACACCGACGCGTGGTACTGGAACTTCGACGCCAAGAACCGGGAGTTCGCCGACCGGTTCCAGAAGGAGACCGGGACCCGGCCGACGTTCGCGCACGCCGCCAACTACTCGGCCGCCACCCAGTACCTCGAGGCTGTGCAGGCCGCCGGCACCGACGACGCGGACACCATCGTCAAGGGCTTGGAGGGCAAGACCGTCGAGGACGTCTTCCTGCGCAACGGCAAGATCCGCGCCGAGGACCACCGGGTCGTGCACGACGCGTACCTGGCCCAGGTGAAGCCGCAGGCCGAGGTCAGCGAGCCGTGGGACTACGTGAAGGTCCTCAAGACCATCCCCGCCGCAGAAGCGTTCCGCGCGCCCAGCCCGGACTGCAAGCTGTGACCGGCTTTCTCCAGAACACGTTCAACGGGTTGGTGAGCGGGGCGTTCTACGCCCTGCTCGCCCTCGGGCTCGCGGTCATCTTCGGCATGCTGCGGGTGGTCAACTTCGCCCACGGCGCCTTCTACATGCTCGGCGCGTTCGGCGCGTACGTGCTGCTGACCGAGGCGGGCGTGCCGTTCTGGGCGGCGCTGGTCATCATGCCGGTCGGGCTGGGCCTGCTCGGCATGGCCCTGGAACGGGCCTTCATCCACCGGCTCACCCGCCTCGACCCGCTCTACAACTTCCTGCTCACCTTCGGGCTGACCCTGATCCTCCAGGACCTGGTGAAGCTGCGGTACGGCGTCCAGTCCAGCCCGTACGCCACCCCGTCGGCGCTCAGCGGCTCCGTCGACTTCGGGCTGTTCGACTTCCCGACCTACCGGGTGTTCATCCTCGGCTTCGCGATCGCCGTCTGCGTCGCGGTGTGGTGGGTGCTGACCCGCACCCGGGTCGGCATGGTCGTCCGGGCGGCCACCGAGCGGCCCGAGCTGACCCGCGCCTTCGGCATCAACGTCGGACGCTGGGTCACCCCCGTCTTCGGCTTCGGCATCGCCCTCGCCGGCCTCGCCGGGGTGCTGGCGGCGCCCATGCGGGCCGTCAACCCGCTGATGGGCGCCGACCTCATCATCGTGGTCTTCGCCGTGGTCGTCATCGGCGGCCTCGGCTCGATCTTCGGCTCGGTCGCCGCCGGCTTCGGCATCGGCCTCGTGCAGGCGTGGGGCGAGGCGTACCTGTCGAACTTCCCGATCGTGTCCCAGACCATCGTGTTCATCGTGATGGCCGTCGTGCTGCTCTGGCGTCCGGCCGGGCTGTTTGGCCGTGAGGAGGCTCCGGCATGACCAGCACCGTCGACAGCCCGGCCGAGGCCGGCCGCCCGGCACCGCCGTCCGGCCTGGTCGCCGTCTCCCGCGCGCCCCGCTGGGTCCGGTACGCGCTGCTCACCGCCGGCCTCGCCGTCGCGCTGTGGCTGCCCAACGGGTTGTACGCGGCGGTCGCCGTCGACATCCTCTGCTGGGCGCTCTTCGCCGTCGCCGTGGACCTGCTGCTCGGTTTCACCGGGCTGATGTCCTTCGGGCACGCCGCCTTCTGGGGCACGTCCGCGTACGTCACCGGTCTGGTCGCGATCCACGCCGGCCTGCCGTTCCCCGCCGCCGTCCTGGCCGGGGCGCTCGCCGCGGCGGCCCTGGCCGTGCCGATCGGCTACCTTGCCGTGAAGCGGACCGGCATCTACTTCGCGATGGTCACCCTCGCGTTCGCGCAGATGGTCTACTACGTGGCCAACGAGTGGCGCTCGGTCACCCGCGGCGAGAACGGCCTCCAGGGCGTGCCCCGGACGTTCTTCGGCGTGGACCTGCGGGACGACTACTACTTCTACTACGCCATCCTGCCGATCGTGCTGCTCGGCCTCGCCGCCGCGTGGCGGATCGTGAACTCGCCCTTCGGCCGGGTGCTGGTGGGCATCCGCGACAACCCGGCCCGGGCCCGGGCGCTCGGCTACCCGGTGCACCGCTACAAGCTCACCGCGTTCGTGCTCTCCGGTTTCCTGGCCGGCCTCGGCGGTGGACTCTTCGCCGTCGGGCACCGATTCGTCTCCCTCGACGTACTGCACTGGACGACCTCCGGCAAGGCCGTCATCGTCGTCGTGCTCGGCGGGATCGGCACCCTCTGGGGTGGGGTGCTCGGCGCCGCCATCGTCGTACGCCTGGAGGACTGGCTGTCGTTCTCCGGCTTCGAGGCGATCGGGCTCGTCACCGGGGGCATCTTCGTCCTGGTCGTCCTGCTGTTCCGTCGCGGCATCTGGGGCAGTGCCGTCGCCCTGGCCCGCCGCTGGATGCTCCGGCGCTGAGCGGGAGTGCGAACATGCCGCTGGCCGGCACCCCGATCGTGGGGTGCCGGCCAGCGGCGTTTCGTGCTGTGCCGTTCGTGCTGGTGGTCAGCTGTTCCAGTGCTGGGCGACCAGGTCGGCGGCCTGCTGCTCCCACTGGGCGTAGGCGTCCGGGTAGGCCGACACCTGCACCGTCTGCGCGGCGTCGGTCAGCGGCATGTCCTGCCAGCCGTCGACCTGCTTGAGGCCCTTGAGGAACGCCTGGGTCGAGTAGATCGGGTCGGTGATCTGCTCCGGCGTGCCCCAACCACTGGACGGGCGCTGCTGGAACAGGCCCAGCGAGTCGTGGTCGTTGCGGTCACCGAGGTGGCCCAGGTTCTCCAGCTTCGACTCCTGCAGGCTCGTCGCGATCGAGATGACCGCGGCCCGCTCGTCCATGCCGGACTTCTTCGTCGCGGCGATGATCGCCTTCACGTTGCCGGTCTGCTCGTCGTTCAGGTCGATGCGCGACTGCGCACCCTGCACGCCGTGCGGAATCAGCTTGGCCTTGTCGACCGTGCTCTTGTCGGTCTGCACGACGGCGACGGGCTTGGCGTCCACCGCGGGGGTGGCGGCGTGGGCGGCGATGGGGCCGCCGGCGATGCCACCGGCGAAAGCCAGACCAGCGATACCGAGAACGCTCTTACGCATGATCGTGTTCATGTCAGAAGCTCCAATGTTCGGGGGTGGAGCCCCGGATCGACCCTGGGGGTGGGCCGGTATCGGGGCGGCACCGAGGAACCGGCGCCCTGCAAAAGGGGGGAAAGTCTTCAGGGGTTCCGGCGACCGGGTCGAGCCGGAGGGGCTCACCGCGCCGGGTCCATCTCCAACGACGGTCGGCCCGCCATCATTCCGGGGGCCCGCCGATCGCCGGGCTTCATGTCCAACGACCCGGCGCCCACCGTCATTCCGGGGGCCCGCCGATCGCCGGGGTCCATGTCCAACGACCGGGGCCGGGCCATCATTCCGGGCCCTCACCCGCACCCGCCGACCCGAGCGGGCCAGCAGGCCGGGGCTCCTACCTCGGCCGTCAGGGGATGTTCAACGCCCCCGACCAGGCCGCCATTCCGCCGACCGAGTGGCCCCGACCACGGGACCCCAACCCCCAAACCCGGACACTGCACCCACCCGAACCGGACAAACCCCCTCACCAGGCACCGCCGGAGCGGGCGGGTCTTACGGATCTTGGACGACTGAGGCCCCCAGAGGGGCCACAACTCACCAAGATCTCCGAGATCGACTCGACGACCACCCCGACCTAGCCGGCCGATCCGGACAAGTCGACCGAAACATCTCGCCGGACGTCACGGTCGCCGCGCGAGCCGCCCCCGCCCGCCGTGATCCACTCCGAATCAGTGAACCCGCGGTGTCCGGCTGCCCCGGACACCGCGACTTCAGGGAAACGGAGTCGACCACGCTCGGCCCGGCGACCGCCCGACTCCGCGACATGGGGGAGGCGGGGTCGATCACGTGCGGCTCGGCGACAACGCGACATGGCTGAGACGGTGTCGAACACGCAGGGCGCTGGCGAACGCCGATCCGGGCCGTCCCGGGCGTGACGCCGACCACATACGATACGGATCGGTTCCGTATCGTTAATAGCGGTCGTAAGCTGAGCACCGTTTACGAGTCTGCCCCGTATCGTATTTGCCGACGGGGTTACCGGGGGGAGAACCGGAGATGGAGATCCACGAAAACACGGGACACCCGAGGAGGTGGGCGATCCTGGGGGTGCTGGTGATCAGCCTCCTCGTGGTCGTCCTCGACAACACCATCCTCAACGTCGCGCTGCGCACGTTGGCGGATCCGGTGCACGGCCTGGGCGCCAGCCAGGGCGAGCTGGAGTGGGCGATCAACTCGTACACCCTGGTCTTCGCCGGTCTGCTCTTCACCTTCGGGGTGCTCGGCGACCGGGCCGGGCGTAAGCGGTTCCTGCTGATCGGTCTGGTGCTGTTCGGGTTGGCGTCGCTGCTGTCGGCGTACGCCCAGAGCCCCGGCCAGCTGGTCGCGGCGCGCGCGCTGATGGGCGTCGGCGGCGCGGCGATCATGCCGGTGACCCTCTCGATCATCTCCAACGTCTTCGACCCGCGGGAGCGGGGTCGGGCGATCGGGGTCTGGGCCGGCGCGGTCGGGCTCGCCGTCGCGATCGGCCCGGTGCTCGGTGGTGCGCTGCTGGAGCACTTCTGGTGGGGTTCGGTCTTCCTGATCAACGTGCCGGTCATCGTGCTCGGCGTGGTGCTGGTCGCCCTGCTGGTGCCCGAGTCGCGGGACCCGAAGCCGGGTCGCGTCGACGTGTTCGGTGTGGTGCTGTCGGTGGTGGGCCTGGTCGCGCTGACGTACGGGATCATCGACGGCGGCGAGCACGGCTTCGGCCGTCCGCTGGTGTGGGTGGCGATCGTCGGTGGTCTGGCGGTGCTGGCGTGGTTCATCGAGATCGAGCGGCGTAGCGACCACCCGTCGCTGGACGTCCGGCTGTTCAAGGTGCCGCGCTTCGCCGCGCCGGTCGCGATCGTCGGCCTGATCTTCTTCGCCGCGATGGGCGTGATGTTCTTCGGGTCGTTCTACCTGCAGTTGGTGCGGGGTTACAGCCCGCTGGAGACCGGTCTGCTCTTCCTGCCGTTCGCCGGCGCCCAGCTGATCTTCGCTCCGCGCAGCGCGACGATGGTCCGCAAGTACGGCGGCAAGGCCGTCGCCGTGGTCGGGCTGACGCTGACCGTGATCTCGCTCGCCGCGTTCGTGTTCATCGACGCGAAGACGCCGATCTGGGTGGTGCTGATCTTCTACTTCATCCAGGGCGTCGGGATGGCCAACATCATGCCGCCGGCCACCGAGTCGATCATGTCGGCGCTGCCCCGGGAGAAGGCCGGCGTCGGCTCCGCGGTCAGCAACACCCTCCGCCAGGTGGGTGGCGCGCTCGGCGTGGCGGTGCTCGGTTCGGTGCTCTCCGCGGTCTACCGCAACGACGTGGAGCCGGCCCTGGCCAGCCTGCCCGCCCAGGCGCGGGACGCGGCGAACGAGTCGATCTCCGGGGCGTACGCGGCGGCGGGTCAGCTCGGGCCGGCGGCGCCGAAGCTGCTCGCGGCGGCGAACGACTCCTTCATCACGGCCATGCACTGGGCCGCGGCGCTCTCCGCGCTGGTGGCCGCCCTCGGCGTCCTCGTCGCGCTGCGCTGGATGCCCGGTCGGACGGCGGCGCCGACGGTCGCTCGGGCGCCCGAACCCGAGTTGGCCGGCACCGCTTAGGTTCGGCGACAATGTCCGACATGACCTCCACCGCCGATGCTCCGCGGTCGCCCGGGCGACCGCGGAGCACCCGCGCCGATGAGGCGATCATCGAGGCCACCCTCGACCTGCTCGCCGAGGGCAGCACCATCGAGGCGCTGTCGATCGAGGCGATCGCCGCTCGCGCCGGGGTGGGCAAGGCGACCATCTACCGCCGCTGGTCCGGCAAGGACACGCTGTTGATGGACGCGTTGCGCCGACTCAAGGGCATCCTTCCGCAGCCGGCTGGGCACTCCGTCCGGGACGACCTGATCCTGCTGGTCGGTGCGATCGGGAGGAACGTCGACCCGCGCGCCGAGAAGATCATGCCGTGCCTGGTGCCGGAGGTGAACCGCAGCCCGGACCACTACCGGCTCTACCAGAACATCATCGCGCCCCGCCGGCAGTTGATGCGCGAGGTGCTGGCGCGGGGCGTCGCCGAGGGCGTGCTCCGGCCCGACCTCGACGTCGAGGTGACCATGGCCCTGCTCACCGGCCCGATGCTGATCCAGCGCGTCCTCCAGTGGAACCCGGAGCTGAACGAGCACACCCTGCCCGAGCAGGTCGTCGACACCGTGCTGGCCGGCATCCAGGCCCGCTGACCCGCCCTCGCCCCGCTGACCCGCTCCGCACGGGGTCGGTCGCGCGGCGGGGAGGGCTCAGCCGGCGGGGGAGCGGAGGCGGTGCAGGCGCAGCGCGAGCTGCACCTCCAGCGCCCGCTCGGGCCGCTGCCAGTCGGCGCCGAGCAACTGCCCGACCCGCTCCAGCCGCTGGGTCACCGTGTTCACGTGCACGTGCAGTTGCTCGGCGGCGCGGGCCAGGCTGCCGCCCACCCCGAAGTACGCCTCCAAGGTGCGGACCAGCGCCGTGCCGCGCCGGGCGTCGTACTCCACGACCGGGCCGACCGTCGCGGACAGGAACGACTCAACGTCCCGGTCGCCCTCGTTGCCGACCGCGCCCAGCAGCAAGCCGACGAAGCCGAGCTCTGCGGTGCTCGCGCCCTGACCGGCGCGGCCCAACGCGCCGAGCGCGGTGAGGCAGCGGTCCGCCTCCCGGAACGTGGCCGCCAGCGACGCCGGCCCGGCGGCCGGGCCGCTCGCCCCAGCGGTCACCGGCCGGCCGGTGACCCGGGACAGGTCGCGGGACACCGCCCGGGCGCTGCCGCCCGCGTCCTGGCCGGGCAGCATCAGCACCACCCGGCCGTCGCGGGCCGCGGCCAGTCCGCCGCGGGTCGAGGCGTACGTGGTGGCCCAACTCAGCACCCGCTGCCGGGCCGAGCCGGTGGCGGCGATGGCGTCGTCGCCGACGGCCACCAGCACGTGCGGGGCGTCGAGGTCGACGCCGAGCCGTCGGGCGCGGCTGCGCAGCGCGTCGGTGTCCCGCAGCGGCCGGGCGATCAGGTCGTCGAGCAGCTCGCCGCGGACCCGGCCCTCCGCCTCGGCGACCGTCCGCCGGAACAGCAGCAGCAGCGCCGTCACCAGCGCCGCGCGCTCCAGGATCCGCTGGTCGGCGTCGACCAGCTCCTCGTCGGGGCGCAGCACCAGCGCGCCCAGGTTCTCCGCGCCCGCGACCACGGCGGCGTACCAGAGGGAACCCCGCCCCACGCTGCGCCCCTCCGTACGCGACGCGGCGACCGCCTCCACGATGTCCGACCGGTCCGGCTCGTCGATCTCCCCGACCCGGGCCAGCAGCCGCCCCTCCGCGTCCAGCGCCAGCAGCGCCCCGCCGAGCACCTCGGTCACCGCCGCGGCCACGTCCTCGACCCCGCCGCCGCGCAGCACGAGGGCGGTCATCCGGTCGTGCGCCGCCGCGGCCCGCTCCACCGAGCTGCTGTGCGCCCGGATGGTCGTGTTCGCGGCGGACAGCTCGGCGAGGGCCGAGCGGGTCTCGGCGAGCAGCCGGGCGGTGTCGATCGCGACCGCCGCGTGCGCGGCGAGCGAGACCAGCAGGGCGACCTCCTCGCGGGCGAACGGGCGGGCCGAACGGTTCGCCGCGTAGAGCACACCGATGGAGGTCGAGCCGAGCCGCAGCGGCACACCGAGGATGGCCACCAGGCCCTCCTCGCCCACCCCGGCGTCGATCTCCCCGGTGTGGTGGAAGCGGTCGTCGTCCGGGTAGTTCGCCGTCACGTACGGGGCGCCGGTCTGCGCCACCAGCCCGCCCAGGCCCGCGCCCATCGGCAGCCGCAGCCGCTGGAACCGGGCGGACACCGACCCGTCGGTGACCCGCATGTAGGTGTCGCCGCGCTCCTCGTCGTTCAGGGTCATGTAGGCCACGTCGGCGCCGAGCAGCGTCCGCGCCCGGTGGACGATCGCCCGCAGCACGTCGTCCAGGTCGCGGAGGCCGGCCAGGTCGCTGACCGTGTCGTACAGGCCGGACAGCTCGGTCTCCCGACGGCGCCGACGCTCCAGCAGTGCGCGGACCCGCAGCGCGACGGTCTTCGCCTGCTCCAGCTCCGCGAGCTGGTCGGCGGGCAGGCCGGCGGCGCGGGCAGCCACCAACGGGCCCTCGAACTCGACCGCGGCCGCCTCCCGGGCGAGCAGTTCGAGGAACTCCACCGGCGACGACATGACGCCCATTGTGCTCAGGGCCACTAGTTCGCCGTCCAGCCCCCGTCGAGCGCGATCGACGCGCCGGTGATGAAGGCCGCCGGCGCGCTGCAGAGGTACGCCATCAGCTCGGCCACCTCCTCCGGCTCGATGAGCCGCTTGATCGCCGCGCGCGCCAGCATGATCTTCTCGATGACCTCGGTCTCGGGGATGCCGTGGCTGGCCGCCTGGTCGGCGATCTGGCTCTCCACGAGCGCGGTGCGGACGTACGCCGGGTTGATGCAGTTGGCCGTGACGCCGTGGGCGGCGCCCTCCAGCGCGACCACCTTCGACAGCCCTTCCAGGGCGTGCTTGGCGGAGACGTACGCCGCCTTGTACGGCGAGGCGCGCAGCCCGTGGACGGAGGAGATGTTGATGATCCGGCCCCAGCCGTTCGCGTACATGTGGGGCAGCGCCCGCCGCACGATCAGGAACGGCGCCTCGACCATCACCCGGTGCAGGTACGCGAACCGCTCCGCGGGGAAGTCCGGCACCGGGGCGACGTGCTGCAGGCCGGCGTTGTTCACGACGATGTCCACGTCCGTGTCGAGCCGGTCCACCGCTGCGGCGTCGGCGAGGTCGACCCCCTCGGCCCGGCCGCCGGCCTCGGCGGCGACCGCCTTCGCCGCCTCGACGTTGCGGTCCACCACGAGGACCGAGGCCCCGGCCGCCGCCAACCGCAGGGCGCAGGCCCGACCGATGCCGCTGCCGCCCCCGGTCACCAGGGCGGTCCGACCACTGAGGTCGACGTTCACGACGTGGGGGACCGCCACGGGTTCTGCCGTCATGGCGCACAAAGTTACGAGTTGTGTGGCCGGGCGCACATGGGGCGACGACACATACTCGGCACCCACTGTGTGTGGGAGCGCTGCGTGCCGGTGGCGCGCCGCCGGGGCGCCGTCCGGCCCCGGCGTGTCCCGCCCGCCGGGCGCTCCGGCCCATCGGTAGGGTGTCGAACACACGTACTGCTGGCGGCTGGGGGAGGAGGCGGCGTGCGCGTGCTGGGCGTCGACCCGGGGCTGACCCGGTGCGGAGTCGGTGTGGTCGAGGGTGTGCCCGGCCGGCCCTGCACCCTGGTCGCCTACTACGTGGTCTACACCGACCCGGCCGACGAGCTGCCCGTCCGTCTGCTGCACCTGGACCGCTCGCTGACCGAGCTGGTCGCCGAGCACCAGCCGGAGAGCGTGGCGGTCGAGCGGGTGTTCAGCCAGCACAACGTCCGCACCGTGATGGGCACCGCCCAGGCGAGCGGGATCGCAGTGCTCGCCGGGGCGCGCGCCGGCCTGCCGGTGCAGACCTACACGCCGAGCGAGGTGAAGGCGGCGGTGACCGGCTCCGGCCAGGCCGACAAGGCACAGATCACCGCCATGGTCACCCGGCTGCTGCGGCTGCCCGAGCCGCCCCGGCCCGCCGACGCCGCGGACGCGCTGGCGCTGGCCATCTGCCACATCTGGCGCGGTGGCACCCGCTCCAAGCTGGCCGCCGCGGCCGACCGCGTACGACGAGGAGGAGCCAGATGATCGCCAGCGTGCGCGGCGTGGTGACCGCGACCGGTCCGGACCAGGCGGTGATCGAGGTCGGTGGGGTGGGCCTGGCGGTGCACTGCGCCCCGGCGACCATCGCGGACCTGCGGGTCGGCCAGCCGGCCCGGCTCGCCACCAGCCTCGTCGTCCGCGAGGACTCGCTCACCCTCTACGGCTTCGCCGACGACGACGCGAAGCAGCTCTTCGAGCTGTTGCAGACGGCGAGCGGGGTCGGCCCCCGGCTGGCCCAGGCGGTGCTCGCCGTGCACACGCCGGACGCGGTCCGCAAGGCCATCGCCAACGCCGACACGGCCGCGTTGACCCGGGTGCCGGGCATCGGCAAGAAGGGCGCGGAGCGACTGGTGCTGGAGCTGCGCGACCGGATCGGTCCGGTGCCGGTGGGCGCCGACGGCGCGGCCGGGGTGACCGGCGGGGCGTGGCCGGAGCAGGTCCGCCAGGCCCTCGTGGGGCTGGGCTGGACGGCGGGGCAGGCCGACCAGGCGGTGGCCGCGGTCGCGGAGACCGTCGACGGTCCCACCCCGCCCGTGCCGGTCCTGCTCAAGCAGGCCATCCGGCTGCTGGGCCGCACCCGATGACCGCTCCCGACGGCGGCCTGGTGTCGGCGTACGTCAACGACGCGGAACGGGACGCGGAGGCCAGCGTCCGGCCCCGGCGGCTGGACGAGTTCATCGCCCAGCACCGGGTGCGTGACCAGCTCGACCTGCTGCTCAAGGGCGCGATGCGCCGGGGCAGCCCGCCCGACCACATCCTCCTGTCCGGCCCGCCCGGCCTCGGCAAGACCACGCTCGCCAACATCGTCGCCGCCGAGCTCGGCGCGGGCATCCGGGTGACCAGCGGCCCGGCGATCGAGCGCTCCGGCGACCTCGCCGCCATCCTGACCAGCCTCGCCGAGGGCGACGTGCTCTTCATCGACGAGATCCACCGGATCGCGAAGCCGGCCGAGGAACTGCTCTACAGCGCGATGGAGGACTTCCGCGTCGACGTGGTGGTGGGCAAGGGGCCGGGCGCGACGGCGATCCCGCTGGACGTGGAGCCGTTCACCCTGGTCGGCGCGACCACCCGCTCCGGCCTGCTGACCGGGCCGATGCGCGACCGTTTCGGCTTCGTCGCGCACCTCGACTTCTACGCGTCGGCCGACCTGGAGGCGCTGCTGCACCGTTCGGCGCGGATCCTCGCCGTGCCGATCACCGACGACGGTGCCGCCGAGATCGCCGGCCGGTCGCGGGGCACCCCGCGGATCGCCAACCGGCTGTTGCGCCGGGTGCGGGACTTCGCCGAGGTCCGGGCCGACGGGGTGGTCACGCTGGAGACCGCCCGGGCGGCCCTGACGGTCTACGACGTCGACGCCCTCGGCCTGGACCGGTTGGACCGGGCGGTGCTGACCGCGCTGGTGGACTCGTTCCGGGGCGGCCCGGTGGGGCTGTCCACGCTCGCGGTGGCGGTGGGAGAGCAGCCGGACACGGTCGAGGAGGTGTGCGAGCCGTTCCTGGTGCGGGCCGGTCTGCTGGCGCGTACGCCCCGGGGGCGGGTGGCCACGGAGGCGGCCTGGCGGCATCTGGGCCGTACGCCCCCGAATGGTACATTTGGTGTGGATGCCCCTCCCGCGCCCGATCTGTTCTCGACCGCGCCCGAGCAGCCGTGATCCGTTCGTGATCTGTGCCGCATTCGGCGTTCCCAGGTGCAGCGACTAGACTCGCCGCGGTCTGTACAGGACGTGAGAATCCGCCTCCGCTCCGGCGCGCCCCGCGCCGGTAGGGGGGTCAATGGGAAGGTCTGTAACCGTGCAATACCTGGCAGCGGGCAGTGGGGGAGCGGGCGGTCTGACGCCGATCCTCATGATCGTTCTGCTCTTCGGCGTCATGTACTTCATGATGATCCGCCCCCAGCAGAAGCGCCGCCGTGAGGCTGAGGCGATGCAGTCCGCCCTCTCCCCCGGCGACGAGGTGGTGACCATCGGCGGGCTCTACGGCACCGTCACCGGCGTGGACGACGACACCGTCCTGCTCGAGGTGGCTCCCGGCGTGCAGACCCGGTACGCCCGGCCGGCCATCGCCCGCGTCGTGACGCGGGCCGAGCTGCCGAGCGAGCCGGTCACCGAGGACGCGGACACCGTCAAGGAGTGACCCGCCTCCCGTCGGTCCGGCCGGTTGGTTCGACGGCCCGACGGGGTGGCGGTTGGGACGTGAAAACTGGATAGTCGGGTCGACGTCGGGCGTCGGCACACCCCCGTGACCGGTCGGCGCCCCCGCGCCGGCCGTCGCGGTGCCGTGCCGCCGCCCGCCGGTGACCCGGGTGGACCGTCGGCCGGGCACACCGGCCGACCCGTCGCCGCCGGACGGCGGCGCGACTGCTACAGGGAGACAGGACAGCCGTGGCACCACCTCAGGGACAGATGCGCCCCGGCCGGCAGTTGGCCGTGCTGGCGGGCATCTTCGTCGTCCTCTATCTGCTGGTGTTCTTCTCGGGCGGCGCCAAGGGCAGCTTCACGGACCGGCTGGAGCCCCGGCTCGGCCTGGACCTGATCGGCGGCACCCGCGTCACGCTCGAGGCGAAGAACACCGTTGACGGCCGGCCCCCGACGGCGGAGAACCTCGAAGAGGCCCGCCAGATCATCGAGAACCGGGTCAACGCGTTCGGCGTGGCCGAGGCCGAGGTGGTCACCGAGGGCAACCGCAACATCGTGATCTCCCTGCCCGGTGAGAACCGGGACCTGACCAACGTGGGCAGCGCGGCCGA
Organism: Micromonospora krabiensis; assembly: GCF_900091425.1. Lineage (GTDB taxonomy): Bacteria > Actinomycetota > Actinomycetes > Mycobacteriales > Micromonosporaceae > Micromonospora > Micromonospora krabiensis. Next base: position 2,423,180 of record NZ_LT598496.1, on the reverse strand, counting down.
GCTGCGCTTCCGCAAGGTCCTCAAGGCCGGCGACGGCAGCGGGGCGGTCGCTCCGCCGGCCGCGACGCCGACGCCCTCCGGCAGCGCCAGCCCGGCACCCTCGGGCAGCGCCACCCCGTCCCCGTCCGGCAGCGGCGCGCCGAAGGCGACGACCTCCCCGTCCGGCGGTCAGGGCGGCATGGCGCCGACGCCGAGCGCCAGCGCCACCCCGACGCCCTCGGCCTCGGCCACGCCGAGCGCCGCTCCCACGCCGAGCGCCAGCGAGGCTCCGGTGTCGGCCAGCATCGAGGAGCAGCGCAAGGCCGTCGAGCAGAAGGTCGGCGCCGAGGCGTGGGCGGCCGCGAGCGGCCTGCAGGGCCCGGCGGACCTCTCCACCGACCCGTCGCTGGCCGACAAGCTCAAGCCGTTCGGCACGCTCAGCCCGCAGGAGGTCGCCGTCCTGCCGGCGCAGATGCAGTTCAACGTGCCGACCATCGGCTGCGCCCAGCTCGACAAGCGCCCGCCGGCGTCGATCTCCGACCCCAACCAGCAGGCCGTGGCCTGTGAGGACGGCGCCGCGAAGTACCTGCTCGACGCCGCCAAGGTGCTCGGCACCGACGTGAGCGGCGCCAGCGCGGTCATGGACCAGACCAGCTCCTGGGTCGTCAGCCTCGACTTCACCGGCAACGGCCAGGAGAAGTGGACCAACCTGACCCGCGAGGCGTTCAACAACGAGGGGCAGGCCTGCGACGCCTCGGCGCTGGGCCAGGACGGCAAGTGCCGCGTCGCCGTGGTGCTCGACAACGAGATCGTCTCGTCGCCGGAGATCCAGGGCGTGCTCACCGGCGACTCCCAGATCACCGGCAACTTCACCCAGAAGGACGCCAGCGAGCTGGCCAGCCAGCTGCGCTACGGCGCGCTGCCGGTGACCTTCGAGCAGCAGGAGGCGCAGAACGTCTCCGCCACCCTCGGCGCCAGCCACCTGCGGGCCGGTCTGCTCGCGGCCGGCATCGGCATGCTGCTGGTCATCGTCTACGCGTTCTTCTACTACCGGCTGCTCGGCTCGGTGATCTTCCTGAGCCTGGCGCTCTCCGCGCTGCTCGTCTTCGGCGCGCTGATCGTGCTCGGCCGGCAGATCGGGTTCACCCTGACCCTCGCCGGCATCGCCGGATTCATCGTCTCGCTCGGTGTGGCGGCGGACTCGTTCGTCATCTACTTCGAACGATTGAAGGACGAGATCCGCGAGGGCCGAAGCCCGCGCAGCGCGGTGCCGCGCGCCTGGGCCCGGGCCCGCCGGACGATCATCTCGGCGAACGCGATCTCGATCCTCGCGGCGGTGGTGCTCTACATCGTCTCGGTCGGCACGGTGAAGGGCTTCGCCTTCGCCCTCGGCCTGGCGACGGTGCTCGACCTGGTCGTGGTGTTCCTCTTCCGGCACCCGATCATGACCATGTTCGCCCGGACCAGCGCGTTCCTCTCGCCACGGGTCAGTGGCCTGGGCCGCGTCCTGCGGACGGCCGAAGCAGAGCGGGACACCACCACCCGCCCGTCCCGCGTGAAGGAGGCCTGACATGGCCGGTAGCGGTCTGGCCAATCGTCTCTACCGAGGCGAGGCCGGTCTCGACATCATCGGCAAGCGCAAGCTCTGGTTCGGCATCGCCGGGGCGCTGGTCCTGGTCGCGCTCCTGAGCTTCGGCTTCCGCGGCTTCACCCTCGGCATCGAGTTCGAGGGCGGCAACTCCTTCCAGGTCCCGGCCAGCGTCGGCACGCTGACCCAGGCCGAGGAGCGGGTCAACACCGTCCTGGCCGACGACGCCGGCGGCGTCGAGGTCGAGTCGGCCCAGACGGTCGGCGGCGGCAGCGGCGAGTTCTACGAGTTCCGCACCGCCGTGCTGGACGCCGAGGAGGCCAACGCGGTCAAGGCCGGGTTGGCGCAGGAGTTCGGCATCGCCGAGAACCAGATCAGCGCGAACCAGGTCAGCGCGGCCTGGGGTGGCCAGTACACCGAGCGCGCGTTGCTCGGTCTGGTCATCTTCATCGCGCTGGTGATGCTCTACCTGATCATCCGGTTCGAGTGGCGGATGGCGGTCAGCGCGGTCTCCTCGCTGCTGCTCAACCTCGTCCTCACCGCCGGCGTCTACTCGCTGGTCGGGTTCGAGGTCACGCCGTCGACGATCATCGGGTTCCTCACGATCCTCGGCTTCGCGCTCTACGACGTCGTCGTGGTGTTCGACAAGGTCCAGGAGAACACGCGGGGCATCACGGCGAGCAACAACCAGACGTACGGCGAGGCGGCCAACCTGGCCATCAACCAGACCATCATGCGGTCGATCAACACCAGCCTGGTGGCGCTGCTGCCGGTCGGTGGTCTGCTCTTCATCGGTGTGCCGCTCGGCGCGGTCACCCTGAAGGACCTCGGCCTGGTGCTGTTCGTCGGCATGCTCGTCGCCGTCTTCTCGTCGATCTTCTTCGCGACCCCGGTGCTGGCGACGTTCAAGGACTTCGAGCCGCGGATCCAGGCCCACACCAAGCGGGTCCTGGCCCGTCGGGGCGCGATCGCGCGCGGCGAGGTCGCCCCGAAGGGCGCCGCGCCGCGGCCGACCGGGGGCGGCGAGCCGGACGTCGACGTGGAGAACGCGGCGCTGGCCGGTGCCGCGCCGAAGGTCGGTGCGCGGCCGGCGGCCAAGCGGTCCGGCGGGGCCCGGGGCGGCCGTCCCAGCGGCGGCGGCGGAAACCGGCCGGGTGGCGCGAAGCGGCGCTGACCGACCACCGGGCACCGACCCGGTAGGAAGCGACCTGACGGCGTCCTTCATGCTGTGCGAGCAGCATGCAGGACGCCGTCGTCGTCGGAAGGGAAACAGGACCTTGACGGAGACCCACCGCACCGAGGTACGCGGGGACAGCGGGGCCGAGATGGCCCGCCTGGTGGCCAGCCGGGTGCTGGACGTGCCGGACTTCCCCAAGCCGGGCGTCGTGTTCAAGGACCTGATGCCACTGTTCGCCGACGGGGGTGCGTTCCGCGAGGTGATCGACGGGATCGTGGCGTACCACGGCCGGGACTCGTTCGACGCGGTGGCCGGCATCGAGGCGCGGGGCTTCGTCGTCGCGGCGGGAATCGCCTACGCGACCGGGGTCGGGGTGGTGCCGATCCGTAAGGCGGGCAAGCTGCCGCGGCCGTCGTACGCGGCCTCGTACGAGTTGGAGTACGGCGAGGCCACCCTGGAGGTCCACCAGGACGCCTTCACCGCCGGGCATCGGGTGCTGGTCGTCGACGACGTGCTCGCCACGGGGGGCACCGCGGGGGCGACGCTGGACCTGGTCGAGCGGGCCGGTGGCACCGTGGCCGGCTTCTCCGTGCTGCTGGAACTGGGCTTCCTGGGCGGGCGGGACCGACTCGCGTCGCGTCCGGTCCATGCCCTGCTGACCGTTTGACGGTGCCGACCGTCGGACGGACCCGGCGCGACCCGTCCGGCGGAGCGGCGGGGCACCGTCCGTGCGGGTAGCATTGCCCTTTGCTGACGCCGGCGGTACGCCGTCCGGCGGCACGAGACCAAGCCGACCGGCGCACGGTCGGCGTGTTCCGGCGAGCGGTAAGGAGGCCGGTGTCCCACGATGTCGTCCCTCCGATGGAGGGCACGGTGCACCCGACAGGCGACGCGGACGGCTCGGTGAGCGACCGGAACGGTGACGCGACGGCCCGGGTGACGGGCTCTGGCAACGGCAACGGCGTGGCCGTCCCGGCGGAGGCCGTGCGTTCGGCGTCCACCCATCCCACCGACAACGTGGTTGTCCCGCTCCGGCCGGACGAGTCGGCCGAGCCGGTGCCCAGCGCCGGCTTCGCCCTGTCCAGCGCGCCCACCGGCCGCCGGGTGCGGGCCCGCCTCGCGCGCTTCAACGCCCCCTGGCAGACCTCGCAGGTCAGCGAGGTGCTGGAGCCGCTGATCGCGACGCACCGGGAGAACCACCCCAAGGCCGACGCCCGGCTGCTCCAGCGCGCCTTCGACACCGCGGCCCGCTGGCACTCGGGGCAGTACCGCAAGTCCGGCGACCCGTACATCACCCACCCCCTCGCGGTGGCCACCATCCTGGCCAACCTGGGAATGGACACCACGACGCTGGTCGCGGCGCTGCTGCACGACACCATCGAGGACACCGAATACACGCTCGACCAGATGCGCGCCGACTTCGGCGGCGAGGTGGCGCTGCTGGTCGACGGCGTGACCAAGCTCGACAAGGTCAAGCTGGGTGACGCCGCGAAGGCCGAGACCATCCGCAAGATGGTCGTGGCCATGGCGAAGGACCCGCGCGTCCTGGTGATCAAGCTCGCCGACCGGCTGCACAACATGCGTACGCTGACCTTCCTGCCCCGCCCCAAGCAGGAGCAGAAGGCCAAGGAGACGTTGGAGATCCTGGCGCCGCTGGCCCACCGCCTCGGTATGAACACGATCAAGTGGGAGCTGGAGGACCTCGCCTTCGGCACCCTGTTCCCGAAGCGGTTCGAGGAGATCAACCGCCTGATCGGCGAGCACCAGCCGCAGCGTGAGGCGCTGCTGCGCCAGGTGACCCAGAAGGTGTCCACGGACCTCAAGGCCGCCAAGATCAAGGCGGAGACGACCGGGCGCCCGAAGCACCTCTACTCGATCTACCAGAAGATGATCGTGCGGGGTCGCGACTTCAACGACATCTACGACCTGGTGGGTGTGCGGATCCTGGTCGACACGGTGCGCGACTGCTACGCGGCGCTGGGCGTCATCCACGCCAACTGGCAGCCGGTGCCGGGCCGGTTCAAGGACTACATCGCCATGCCCAAGTTCAACATGTACCAGTCGTTGCACACGACGGTCATCGGGCCCACCGGCAAGCCGGTGGAGATGCAGATCCGCACCTACGCGATGCACCGCACCGCCGAGTTCGGCATCGCCGCGCACTGGAAGTACAAGGAGCACAAGGGCACCCAGATCGTCGGCCCGCCGGCCCACATCGACGAGATGACCTGGCTGCGCCAGCTGCTGGACTGGCAGCGGGAGGCGGCCGACCCGAGCGAGTTCCTCGACGCGCTGCGGTTCGACCTGTCCAGCCAGGAGGTCTACGTCTTCACCCCGAAGGGTGACGTCATCCCGCTGCCGACCGGGTCGACGCCGGTGGACTTCGCCTACGCGGTGCACACCGAGGTCGGGCACAAGTGCATCGGCGCCCGGGTCAACGGCAAGCTGGTGCCGCTGGAGTCGACGCTCTCCAACGGCGACGTGATCGAGATCTTCACTTCGAAGTCCGACACCGCCGGCCCCACACAGGACTGGCTGGGCTTCGTCAAGAGCCCGCGGGCGCGCACGAAGATCCGCCAGTACTTCAACAAGGAGCGTCGCGAGGAGGCGATCGAGGCCGGCAAGGACGCGATCGTCAAGGCGATGCGTAAGCAGGGCATGCCCCTGCAGCGCATGCTCACCTCCGACGCGCTGATGGCGATCGCGCGGGACCTGCACCTCGCCGACGTCGCCTCGCTCTACGCGGCGGTCGGCGACAGCCAGGTCAGCGCCCAGTCGGTCGTCCAGAAGCTGATGGCCACGTACGGCGGCGAGGAGGGCGCGGCGGAGGACATCGCCGAGACCGCCGTCGCCACCCGGCCGCCGCGCAGCCGGGCGAGCAGCCACGACCCGGGTGTCGTGGTCCGCGGGGTCAGCGACGTCTGGATCAAGCTGGCCCGGTGCTGCACGCCGGTGCCGCCGGACGCGGTCTTCGGTTTCGTCACCCGTTCCGGCGGGGTGAGCGTGCACCGGGACGACTGCGCCAACGCCGAGGACCTGAAGGCCCAGGGCGAGCGGGTCGTCGAGGTGAGCTGGAAGCTGACCTCGGCGTCGACGTTCCTGGTCGCCATCCAGGTCGAGGCCCTGGACCGGCACAAGCTGCTCGCCGACGTCACGCGGGTGCTCTCCGACGAGCGGGTCAACATCCTCTCCGCGACGGTCACCACCACCCGCGACCGGGTCGCGGTGAGCCGGTTCAGCTTCGAGATGGCCGACCCCAAGCACCTCGGCCACCTGCTGGCCGCGGTCCGCAAGGTCGACGGCGTCTTCGACGCGTACCGGGTCACCTCCGGCGCCTGACGGGCCGGCACGGGCCGCGCCGGCCGGCCCACGGCGAAGGGCCGCGCCCGGCGCCGACCTTCCCGGCACCACGAGCGAAAGAGGCGCCCGCCGGACCGGCGGGCGCCTCTCGTGTGCGGGTGGGCTCAGCCCTGCGGGGGGCTCATGGTGAGCTTGTTGATGACGATCTCCTTCTTCGGGTGACCGCCACCGGCCTGCTGGGCGAACGCCCCGTCGTCGCCGGCCTTGGCCACGTCCTTGACGATGTCCATCCCGCCGGTGATCGTGCCCAGCACGGTGTAGTTCGGGTCGAGCGGCGAGTCGCCGTAGACGATGAAGAACTGGCTGCCCGTGCTGCCCGGCTGGCCGGAGTTGGCCATCGCGATGATGCCCTCCGGGTAGGGGGGCCGCTTGTCGGTCGGCAGGTTCTCCTCGGCCATCCGGAAGGCCGGGCCGCCGGTGCCGTCGGTGTCCCGCCAGCCCTTGCCGGTGGCGCTCGGGTCACCGCACTGGAGCACCTTGATGCCCTCGGTCACCAGTCGGTGGCACTTGCTGTTGTCGAAGAAGTTCTTCTCCGCCAGGTGGGTGAAGGCGCCGGCCGTGCAGGGCACCAGCGACCGGTCGACCTTGGCGGTGATCGGCCCCAGGTTGGTGTCGATCGTCATGGTCTGGACGCCGGTGTTCGACTGCTCGTTGGAGGGCAGCCCGACGTCCTTGGTCTCCTTGGTGCGCTGGTCGGAGGGGATCTCGCTGTAGGCGCACTGGGACGGGCCGCCCGCAGCGGTGTCGGTGCCCGTCTTGTCGTCGTCGCCGCCCAGGCTGGTGGCCAGCCAGACGGTGCCCGCCACCACGAGCAGCAGGGCGAGGGTCGCCCCGGCGATCGCCTGGGCCTGCCGGCGCTTGCGGGCGCGGGCCGCGCGCTCGGCCATCTCCTTCTCCAGCCGGGCGCGTGCCGCCGCACGCTGCCGCTGCTGATCCCTGGTGGACGTCACGCCTGGATCCTCCTGGACTGTCTGTCTTCGGTGCCGCTGGGGTGGTCGGGGGCGGCGGTCAGTTGGCGGCCGGGCTGGCCGGCGCGCCGGAGCCGGTCGGCGCCGGTGCCGACGCGCCGGTGGCCGGTTCGCCGACGGTGAGGCTCTGGACCACCACGTCGGTCTTGGGCTTGACCTTGGCCCCGTTCCCATTGTCCACGGTCGGCAGGGCACCGATCTTCTCCAGCACGTCCAGCCCGCCGGTGACCTTGCCGATGATCGGGTAGACCGGCTTGGCCGGGTTGAAGTCCTTGAAGAAGAGCAGGAACTGGCTGCCGTTCGCGCCCGGCGGGTTGGCGATCATCGCCACGGTGCCCTTCGGGTACGCGGGCGGCTGGCCGGGGGCCGGGCTGGCGGACGGGGCGGGCTCCGGCACGGTCGGCACGTTCTCGTCGAAGAACGAGTAGGTCGGGCCGCCCAGGCCGGTGCCGCTCGGGTCGCCGCAGCGCAGCGCGCCCTCGGCGGTGATCTCGTGGCACTTCGTGTTGTCGTAGAACGACCGGCTCGCCAGGTGGGCGATGCTCGCCGCGGCGCACGGGGCCGACGCGAGGTCGAGCGAGGCGGTGATCGGCGCACCCTGGTTCGTGGTCACCGTCATCGCCCGGGTGCCCTCGGTGGGCAGGCCGGTGGTCGCCGGGGTGCCCACGTCCTTGAGGTTGGTGTTCCCGGTGGCGTCCTGCGGGGTCCAGAGGCAGACCTCGTCGGCGGCCGTGTTCTGCTTCGGGTCGGAGTCGAAGGCACCGAGCGCCCACGCGGAGCCGACCACGATCAGCGCCAGCACCAGGGCGGCGCCGATGCCGGCCTGGATCTGCCGCCGCCGCCTGACCCGCGCGGCCCGGCGAGCCATCTGCCGGTCGAGCTTGGCCCGCGCGAGTTTGCGCTGCCGGTCCCTGCTGGAAGCCACCCGTGCTCCCCTTCCTCTGCCCTGGTCGTCACCGGCGTCCCGGGCGCGACGCGCCCGTGCGGGGCCAGTGCGCCACGCCACACGCCCGCCAGAGTGTACGGCCACCGGCTGTGAATGTGGTGTACGAGGTCGGAGCTGGGCTGATTGCGGTGCGTCACTGTGCGCCCCGGGACGGACGGGACGGATGGGTCCGCCGAATGCGGTCGCGGCGCCGGTTAGGCTGCTGGCAGGAACACCGCGGCTCGACGGAAGGGGAGCGGACGTGCTCGTGGCCGGCTTTCCCGCCGACGCCTTCGGCACCAACTGCTACGTGGTCGCCACGGCGCCGGGCGAGCAGTGCGTGGTCGTCGACCCGGGGATCGGGGTGCTCGACCAGCTCGACGCCCTGCTCGCCGAGCACCGCCTGCACCCGGCCGCCGTCCTGCTGACCCACGGCCACATCGACCACACCTTCTCGGTCGCGCCGGTGTGCGGCGCCCGGGGCATCACCGCGTACGTGCACCCGGGCGACCGGGAGATGCTGGCCGACCCGACGAAGGGGCTCTCCGCGGAGCTGACCGCGCTCTTCGGCGGTCGGCTGCCCTACTCGGAGCCGGACGACGTCGCCGAGCTCACCGACGGTGCCACGCTCACCCTCGCCGGGTTGGAGATCACCGTCGACCACGCACCGGGCCATACCGGCGGGTCGGTGCTGTTCCGGATGCCCGGCGCCGGCTCGCCCTGGGAGGCCGACGAGATCTGCCTCTCCGGTGACGTGCTGTTCGCGGGCTCGATCGGCCGCACCGACCTGCCGGGCGGCAGCATGCCCGCCATGCTGACCAGCCTGCGGGACAAGATCCTCCCGCTGGCGGACGACACCGTCGTCCTGCCCGGCCACGGCCCCACGACCACGATCGGCCGCGAGCGCGCGACCAACCCGTACCTCGTCGAGGTGGCGGAGTCCGGCCCCGCGCGCCCGGCCGCGCCCAGCCGCGGTCTGTAGCCACCGCGACCCACGACCTCGCCGCGCGGTCGGCGCGGCACCAAGGAGTACGTCATGAGCAAGCCCACGCCCATCTCCGGCTTCCCGGAGTGGACGCCGCCGCAGCGGATGATCGAGCAGTACGTGCTCGACCGGATCCGCAACGCCTTCGAGCTGTACGGGTTCGCCCCGCTGGAGACCCGCGCGGTCGAGCCGCTCGACCAGCTGCTGCGCAAGGGGGAGACCTCCAAGGAGGTCTACCTGATCCGCCGGTTGCAGGCCGACGAGTCCGGTGCCGCCGGCGACGACGCGCTCGGCCTGCACTTCGACCTGACCGTGCCGTTCGCCCGGTACGTGCTGGAGAACGCGGGCAAGCTGCAGTTCCCGTTCCGCCGCTACCAGATCCAGAAGGTGTGGCGGGGTGAGCGGCCGCAGGAGGGGCGCTACCGCGAGTTCGTCCAGGCGGACATCGACATCGTCGACCGGGACACCCTGGGCGCGCACCACGAGGCGGAGATCCCGCTGGTGATCGGGGACGCGCTGCGCTCCCTGCCGATCCCGCCGGTGCTGATCCAGGTCAACAACCGCAAGATCTGCGAGGGCTTCTACCGGGGGATCGGCCTGACCGACCCGGAGGCGGCGCTGCGCGCGGTCGACAAGCTCGACAAGATCGGGCCGGCGAAGGTCGCCGAGCTGCTGGCCCAGACCGCCGGGGCGAGCGAGGCGCAGGCCAAGGCGTGCCTGGCGCTGGCCGAGATCTCCGCCCCGGACGCGTCGTTCGCCGACGCCGTGCGGGCCCTCGGGGTGAGCGACCCGCTGCTCGACGAGGGCATCGAGGAGCTGGTCCGGGTGGTGGAGACCGCCGCCGAGCACTCGCCGGGGCTCTGCGTGGCCGACCTGCGGATCGCCCGTGGCCTGGACTACTACACGGGCACGGTCTACGAGACGCAGCTGCGCGGCTACGAGCGCTACGGGTCGGTCTGCTCCGGCGGTCGCTACGACAACCTGGCCAGCGCGGGCGCGGTCCGGTTCCCCGGTGTGGGCATCTCGATCGGCGTCACCCGCCTGCTCGGCCTGCTCTTCGGCACCGGCGCCCTGACCGTGTCCCGGGACGTGCCGACCTGCGTGCTGGTGGCGGTGACCAGCGAGGAGGAGCGCCGGGCCAGCAACCGGGTGGCCGACGCGCTGCGCCGCCGCGGGGTGCCGACGGAGGTGTCGCCGAGCGCGGCGAAGTTCGGCAAGCAGATCCGGTACGCCGAGCGGCGCGGCATCCCGTACGTCTGGTTCCCGGGGGCCGACGGCGCCGCCGACGAGGTCAAGGACATCCGCTCCGGCGAGCAGCACCCCGCCACCCCCGACGCCTGGACCCCCCCACCCACCGACCTGAAGCCCCAGGTGAACTAACCCCGTCCCTGCTCGCCCCACCCTCCCCGCCCTGCCGCCCGCCCCCGCCCCCTCTCGTCCCGCGATCTTGCACTTTCTGCCCCGGCGAAAGCCGCAAAGCCACCGACCACAGGGCCGAAACTGCAAGATCGCGGGGCGCGGGGCGCGGGGCGGGCGGCAGGGAGGGGAGGGGGTCAGGGTTGGGGGGTGATGGGGAAGAGGAGGCAGCTGCTGGTGGCGTGGGCTACCAGGCGGTCTCGGGCGTCCAACAGGCGGGCCTCGGCGAGGGCGGTGCGCCGGCCGCTCTGCAGGACGGTGCCCTCGCAGCGCAGGGTGCCGGAGTCCACGGTGACCGGTCGGAGGAACTTCACGTTCAGGTCCAGCGAGGTGTAGCCGACGCCGGCCGGCAACGTGGAGTGCACGGCGCACCCGGCGGCGGTGTCCAGAAGCGTGGAGATGACGCCACCGTGGACGCTGCCGAGCGGGTTGTAGTGGAACTCCTGCGGCACGAGCTCGACGGTCACCCGCCCTTCGTCGGCCGTCATGCGGGACATGCCGAGCAGGTGCATCACCGGCGGCGGGGGCAGCTCGCCGGCGAGCATCGACCGGAGCGTCTCCAGGCCGCTGCGCCGGCCCAACTGGGCGGCGTTCTCCGCCGGGTCGGACCACGAGAAGGTGCGGGTACGCACCTGATCCTGCGTCTGCGTCATGGACTCAGCCTGCACGCCGTTGCTGAGTCTGTCAACGAGACTTAGCCTGGTGGGCATGAGGCCCGTGGCGCTGGACTGGTCGATCGAGAACTGCACCATCGCGCGCGCTATGGAGGTCCTCGGCGAGCGGTGGACCCTCGTGGTGCTCCGCGAGGTCTTCAACGGCGTACGCCGCTTCGACGACATGCGCGTCCGGACCGGGATACCGCGACAGGTCCTCACCAACCGGCTCGCCACCCTGGTCGACCAGGGGGTGCTGCGCCGCGAGCCGTACCGGGAGCCGGGGAGTCGGGTGCGCCACGAGTACCGGCTGACCGAGAAGGGGCTCGACCTGTGGCCGGTGCTGGTGGCGGTGCTCGGCTGGGGCGACCGCTACCTGGCCGATCCGGAGGGTTCGCCGCTGGCCGTCGTGCACCGGGACTGCGGGGCACCGGTGGACGTCGTCCTCCGTTGCGCGGACGGCCACGAGGTGGGCGAAGCCCGGGACGTGCTGCCGACGCCCGGGCCGGGCGCCCGCCGCCGCGTCGACTGAACGGAAGTGGGCGGCGACCAGATGGTATAGACGTACGTCTGTGCCTGGAACATTTCCGGCCGGCTGCGGCCACGGTCGGGGCGAAACGGGCAAAGCTGGGTCTTGCCTACGATCTTAAGTATGTGAATACTTCAGTGAGTCCCGGCCGATTCCCCCAGTTCGGCCGGCCTGTCCGCTGGCCCCGCCAGTCCCGGTGCGGGCCGTCGCTCCCTCCCTGGAGGTTCGTTACATGCGACCCACGAGGTCCCCGATCCGCCACGCCGCCACCCTCGCGGTGGGCGGAGCCCTGGTCGTCGGCACGCTCATCGGCGCGCCCGCCCACGCGGCCCCCGCCGCCTCGCCCGACACCGCCGCCGCCCTCGCCGCCGAACTCGGCGACCGCTCCGCCGGCTCGTACATCGACGCCAGCGGCAAGTCGGTCGTCACCGTCACCGACGCGGCGGCCGCCCGCAAGGTCAGCAACGCCGGTGCCACCGTCAAGTACGTCGCCCGCGGCGCCGCCGAGCTCAACCGGGCCACCGCGGACCTGGAGCGCTCCGCCAAGATCCCGGGCACCGCGTGGTGGAGCGACCCGGTCACCAACCAGGTCGTCGTCTCCGTCGACAGCACCGTCACCGGAGCGAAGCTGGAGCGGGTCAAGGCCGCCGCCGCGCGCGCCAACGGCGCGGTCCGGATCGAGGCCGAGGCCGGCGTGCTCAGCACCCGGATCTCCGGTGGCCAGGCCATCTACGCCGGCGGCGGCGGTCGCTGCTCGCTCGGCTTCAACGTCCGCAGCGGCAGCACCTACTACTTCCTGACCGCCGGGCACTGCACCAACATCTCGTCGAGCTGGTACTCGAACTCCGCCCAGACCGCGCTGATCGGCACCCGCACCGGGACCAGCTTCCCGGGCAACGACTACGGCATCGTCCGGCACAGCAACTCGGCCAACGCCGCCGGCAACGTCTACCTCTACAACGGCAGCTACCGGGACATCACCGGCGCCGGCAACGCCTCCGTCGGCCAGGCGGTGCAGCGTTCCGGCAGCACCACCGGCCTGCGCAGCGGCTCCGTCACCGCGACCAACGCCACGGTGAACTACGCCGAGGGCTCGGTCTCCGGCCTGATCCGCACCAACGTCTGCGCCGAGCCGGGCGACAGCGGCGGCTCGCTCTTCGCCGGCTCCACCGCGCTGGGCCTGACCTCCGGTGGCAGTGGCAACTGCCGCACCGGCGGCACCACCTTCTTCCAGCCGGTCACCGAGGCGCTGAGCCGCTACGGCGTCAGCGTCTTCTGATCCACCCCGACGCAGCGGGCCGCCGGAGCGATCCGGCGGCCCGCCGCGCGTCCGCGAGCCTTTCCGAGGCCCACCGGTGATCAAGAGGTTTGCGTCGGATTGACGGTCGATCCTGACGCAAAGCTCTTGATCACCGGCGGCCCGCCGCGCGTACGGCTCAGGGAAGCTGGTGGGGTCGGGCCGGGCCGGCGTCCGGCGGCGCGATGCCCGCCACCGACTGGTCCAGGACGACGGACGGTGTGCCGGCGGCGGTGAACGCGAGGTGCGCGCGTCGCGCGGAGAGGACCGCCAGCAGCGGCCAGAGCGCGACGGCCACGGCGGTCGCCCGCTCGGCCAGCCCCGCGCGGGAGCCCCCGGTCACCTCGACCACGAACCAGCCGAACAGGGCCAGCAGCACGAGGGTGACGCCCAGCCCCACCGACCGGCGGAACGCCCAGGGTGGCGCCGGCCGGTCCGGCGGTGTGGCCGACCGGCCCCGGGGCAGGGTGAGCGCCGACGCGGCCGGCCAGAGCGCCAGGGCGAGGACCGCCACGGTCGCGACGATGCCGTGGCCGAGGGAGCCGCCGACCGGCGGCCGGGGAAAGGCGATCAGCGCGACGGTCGCCACGCCGCCGACGGCGAGCAGGAAGCGGCTCGGCAGACCCGCCGCGTGCAGCACGGCGCCGATCGCCACGTAGCTGCCGCCCAGCAGCACCAGGCAGGCGGTCATGATCCAGGCGTCGGTGGCCTCCCGGCCGGCCAGTTCGCTCAGTGTGTCCCGGACCGGGTCGTAGTCCGCGGGCTGCCGCGCTTCGGAGACGGTCCAACCGGTCACCAGCAGCACGGGTGCCGTCGCGGCGATGGCGACGGCCCAGGTCGGTACGGCGCGCATCCGGCCACGGTAACCGCCACCGGGACCCGTCGAGCCCGATTCGCCGAGGGTCGCGTGCCGGGTGCCCGCCAGGAACGACGGCCGCCCCTGACAGAATGCCGGTGAGGACTGTTCCACGATGAGGAGTTGCCAGCCGTGATCCGTACCCACAATGCCGGAAGCCTGCGCGCCGCGGACGCCGGCTCGACGGTGACGCTCGCCGGCTGGGTGGCCCGCCGGCGCGACCACGGCGGGGTCATCTTCGTCGACCTGCGCGACGGCTCCGGCGTGGTCCAGGTCGTGTTCCGCGAGGAGGACGCGCACGCGCTGCGCAACGAGTTCTGCGTGAAGGTCACCGGCGAGGTGACCCGCCGCCCCGAGGGCAACGAGAACCCGGAGCTGCCGACCGGCGAGGTCGAGGTGACGGCCAGCGAGCTGGAGGTGCTCTCCGAGGCGGCGCCGCTGCCGCTGCCGGTGGACGACCAGATCGAGGCGGGCGACGACATCCGCCTGAAGTACCGCTACCTGGACCTGCGACGCAGCGGTCCGGCGAAGGCGATGCGGCTGCGCTCCCGGGCGAGTCAGATCGCCCGGACGGTGCTGCACGAGCGGGACTTCCTGGAGATCGAGACGCCGACCCTGACCCGCTCGACCCCGGAGGGCGCCCGCGACTTCCTGGTCCCGGTCCGCCTCCAGCCGGGCAGCTGGTACGCGCTGCCGCAGTCCCCGCAGCTGTTCAAGCAGCTGCTCATGGTGGGCGGCATGGAGCGGTACTACCAGATCGCCCGCTGCTACCGGGACGAGGACTTCCGCGCCGACCGGCAGCCGGAGTTCACGCAGCTCGACATCGAGATGTCCTTCGTCACCGAGGACGACGTCATCGACCTGGGTGAGGCGCTCGTCTCGGCGCTCTGGTCCGAGCTGGCCGGCCACGAGATCTCCCGGCCGATCCCGCGGATCACCTGGCACGACGCGATGGCCCGCTACGGCTCCGACAAGCCCGACCTGCGCTACGGGGTGGAGCTGACCGAGCTGACCGACTACCTGCGCGGCACCGAGTTCCGGGTGTTCGCGGGGGCGATCGACGCCGGCGGCTACGTCGGTGCGGTGGTCATGCCGGGCGGCGCGAGCCAGACCCGCAAGGAGCTGGACGGCTGGCAGGACTGGGCCAAGGCACGCGGCGCGCGCGGCCTCGCGTACGTGGTGCTGGACGCGGAGACCGGCGAGGCCCGGGGCCCGGTGGCGAAGAACCTGTCCGAGGCGCACCTGGGCGGGCTCGCCGACGCCGTCGGCGCGAAGCCGGGCGACGCCGTCTTCTTCGCGGCCAGCGCCGACACCCGGGAGGCCCAGGAGCTGCTGGGCGCGGCGCGGATCGAGATCGCGAAGCGGGCGGGGCTGGTCGACGAGAGCGCCTGGGCGTTCTGCTGGGTGGTCGACGCGCCGATGTTCGAGAAGACCGACGAGGGTGGCTGGACGGCCGTGCACCACCCGTTCACCTCCCCGAACGCCGAGTGGGTCGGCCGGTTCGAGGAGGCGCCGGACCGGGCGCTCGCCTACGCGTACGACATCGTGTGCAACGGCAACGAGATCGGTGGCGGCTCGATCCGTATCCACCGCGGCGACGTGCAGCAGCGGGTCTTCGACCTGCTCGGCATCACGCCGGAGGAGGCGCAGGACAAGTTCGGCTTCCTGCTGGAGGCGTTCAAGTACGGCGCCCCGCCGCACGGCGGCATCGCGTTCGGCTGGGACCGGGTCTGCATGCTGCTTGCCGGCGCGGACTCGATCCGTGAGGTGATCGCGTTCCCGAAGACCCGGGGTGGCTTCGACCCGCTGACCGGCGCGCCGACCCCGATCACCGCGCAGCAGCGTACCGAGGCGGGCGTCGACGCGAAGCCCAAGCCGCAGGCCGCCCCGCACACCGGCACCGCCGGTCCGGCCGCCCCGGTCGTGGACCCCACCTGACCCACCTGACCCACCTCGGCCCCCTCCGCGGGCTTCGGTGATCAAGAGGTTTGCGTCAGGATCACGTGGCAGGGTGACGCAAACCTCTTGATCATCGAGGCGGGGGAGGGGTGGCGGTGACGGTTCTCGTGGTCGGGGCCAGTGGGTTCCTCGGGGGCGAGGTGTGCCGGGTCGCGGTGAACGCGGGGCGGCGGGTGGTGGGGACGTACTGGTCGGGCACGGTGGAGGTGCCGGGTGTCGAGGCGCTCCGGCTGGACGTCACCGACCGGGCCGCCGTGCGCGCACTGGTCGCGCGGGTGCGCCCCGCCGCCGTGGTCGCCACCCCCTACCGGTACGCCGACTGGGCGGTGACCGCCGACGGCGCCGCCCACGTCGCATACGCCGCGGCCGAGGTGGGGGCGCGCCTGGTGCACCTCTCCAGCGACGCGCTGCACGCCGGGCGGGACCGGCCGTACGGCGACGACGAACCGCCCACCCCCGTCTTTCCGTACGGGGCCGCGAAGGCGGCCGCCGAGACGGCCGTACGCGCGATCGACCCCGGTGCGGTGCTGGTCCGCACCTCGCTGATCCTGGGGACGGGCAGCAAGCAGATGCAGCTCTGCCGGGACGCGCTCGCCGGCCGCGCCACGCTGTTCACCGACGAGTTGCGGTGCCCGGTCGACGTGACCGACCTGGCCGGGGCGGTCCTGGAACTGGTCGACCACGACTACCCGGGCCCGCTCAACGTGGCCGGGCCGGACGCGGTGAGCCGGGCCGACCTCGGCCTGCTGGTGGCCCGCCACGAGGGGATCGACCCGACCGGTCTGAAGACGTCCACCGGCGTCGCGTGCGGGGTGGTGCGCCCCACCGACGTACGCCTCGACTCGACGCGCGCGGCCGGTCTGCTGCGGACGCGGCTGCGCGGCGTCCGCGAACTCCTCGCCGCCTGAGAGGCGCCGGCACGCCGACAACCTGTGCACACTTTCTATGCACAACGGTTGTGCATAGAAAGTGTGCACAGTTATCGTGCATGCATGGAGAGCACGCCAGCCGAGACCCGCACCGTCCAGATCGACGCCCGGCAGATCCGCGTCATGGCCCACCCCCTGCGGATGCGGCTGCTCGGCCTGCTCCGGGTGGACGGGCCCGCCACGGCCACCTCCCTCGCCGAGAAGCTGGACACCAACACCGGCGCGACCAGCTATCACCTGCGGCAGCTGGCCGAGGTGGGGCTGGTGACCGAGGACCCCGACCTCGGCACCGGCCGCCAGCGGTGGTGGCGGGCCGAGCACGACATCAGCAACTTCGATCCCACCGACTTCGACGACGACCCCGACGCGCGGGCGGCGGTGCGGTGGATCGAGACCAACCACGTCCGGCTCATGGCCGAGCAGGCGCAGCGGTGGTTCTCCGTCGCCGACGACCAACCCCGCGCGTGGCGTGACGCCGCCGCCCTCAGCGACATGGTCCTGACGCTCGACCCGGCCCGGCTCCGGGCGCTCAACGACGAGCTGTGGCAGGTGTTGGTGCGCTACCACGAGGAGCCGCCGTCGGACGGACCCGACGCCCGGCAGGTGCACGTCTTCCTGTCCGCCCTCCCCCGGATGGAGGAGCAGTGAGCGCCCTGAGCGTGGCCCAGGTCCGCCACCGCTTCCTGGTGCTGCACGGCCTGCGCTGGCTGCCCACCGGGCTCATGATCCCGGTGATGATCCTGCTGATGCAGGAGCGCGGCCTGTCGCTGTCGCAGATCGGCCTGGTCTCCGTGGCCCAGGGGCTGGTCGTCCTCGCGCTGGAACTGCCCACCGCCGGGCTCGCCGACGCGCTCGGTCGCAAGCCGGTGCTGGTGGCCGCCGGGCTGATCAACCTCGCCTCGCTCGCCGTCTTCGCGGTGGCCGACACGTTCGCGCTCTTCTTCCTGGTGTGGGCGATGCAGGGCGTCTTCCGCGCCCTGGACAGCGGGCCGCTCGAATCCTGGTACGTCGACGCCACCCTGGCCGCCGACCCCGACGCGACGTACGAGTCGGGCCTCGGCCACGCCGGAACCGTCATCGGCGTCTCCATCGGTGCCGGCGCGCTGCTCGGCGGCGGGCTGGTCGCGCTCGGTCCGCTCGGGCCGGTCAGCGCGCTCACCGTCCCCGTCCTGGTCGCCGGCGTGCTGCAGGTGGTGGCGCTGGCCGCCCTGCTGCTGCTGCTGCGCGAGGTCCGCCCCGCCACGGGCACGGGCGCGCTGTGGGCGTCGGTCGCCGAGGCGCCCCGGATGGTCGGCCAGGCGATCGGCCTGCTGCGCCGCTCCCGGGTGCTGCTCGCGCTGGTGGCGGTCGAGCTGTTCTGGGGCTTCGGCATGGTGACCTTCGAGTCGCTGCTTCCCGTACGCCTCGCCGAGGTCGTCGGCGACGGCGAGCGGGCGGCCGCGCTGCTCGGGCCCGCGGGTTCGGCGGCCTGGCTGGCCCAGGCGGCCGGCGCGGCGCTCACGCCGCTGCTGCTGCGCCGGCTGGGGGCCGCGCCGAGCGCCGCCCTGATGCGCGTCCTCCAGGGCGTCACGGTGGTCGGCATGGGCCTGTTCGCCGGACCGGTCGGCGTGCTGGTCGCCTACCTGGCCTGCTACACCGTGCACGGGGCGTCCAACCCGCTGCACATGGGACTGTTGCACCGGCAGGTCGACGGTCCCTACCGGACCAGCGTCCTCTCGCTGAACTCGATGATGGGCCAGCCGGGGTTCGCGATCGGCGCGGTCGGGCTCACCGCGCTCGCCGACCGGGTCAGCGTGACCGCGGCGATGCTGGTCGGCGCGGTGGTGCTGGCCGTCGCCGCCCCGCTCTACCTGCCCGCCTGGTCGGCGGACCGGCGGAAGAGGGCGACCGAGACGGGGGAGCCCGGGGAGGGGACCGGCGCCCCGGCCGATCCGCTCCCCGTGGTGGCGGACCGGGCCGGCGGAGCCTGAGCGGAGCCGGCGCCGGGCGCACCACCGGCTCAGGCGAGACGGACGGAGTTGCGGATCGCCGTGTGGGTGAAGCCGAGCCGCCGGTAGAGCCGGATCGCGCCGACGTTGACCGGGTAGACGCCGAGCGCGGCGTGGTCGTAGCGGGTGAGCAGGGCCCGGGTCATCGCCGCGGTGAGCGCCGCGCCGAGCCCTCGCCCACGCGCAAGCGGGGAGACGGTCAGTCCCGCGAGGAACCCGACGTCGCCCCGGCTGCGGTCCGCCCCGCAGGCGACGAGGCGGTCACCGTCGCGGATGCCGTACCAGCCGACCACTCCCGGATCGCCCGGCCGGGAGGTGGTGCTCGGGAACGCCTCGTCGATCAACGCGGTGAGCGCCGGCTGGTCGGCCTCGCTGAGGCGGACGACCCGGTCCTCGCCCGGCTGCGGCGGCGGCGCGGCGGTGGTCCAGAGGAAGTACCACTCGTCGCGCTGTGCCACCCGGAGCCGACCGGCCAGGTCGGCCGGGTCGAGCTCGGGCAGGTTCAGCCACTGGCCCGGCCCGAGCACACCCTCGGCCACCAGATCGGCGCAGACGTCCAGGGCCGGCCCGGCGGCGCCCAGAGCCGCCGCGGCCGGCCGCTGCCCCTCCGGCAACAGCCAGACCACCGCGCCGTCGCGCCGGTAGCCGCGCGGCTCCACCTCGCGCAGCAGCATGTGCCGGACGTACGGGTGGTGGTCGACGGCGGCCAGGACGGCGTCCCGACCGTGCAGGACCTGGTCGGCGATGATCATGTGCCCAGCCTAGGAGTCGCCACCGCGACAACGCCGGGCACCTCCGAAACGAGCCGCGCCTGTCCAGGGTGGAGATTGACGATCGGACCGATTGGGTACATCCCGGCCCGACCTACTGGGAACCCCCACCGGAGGAACGACATGCTCGCCATTCTCGCGGCGATCGTATTCGGGTTCGCCCTGCTGCTCGACCTGATGGACACCAACTTCGGCGCACCGGACCTGTTCAACTGGAACACCCTCGTGCTCATCGGCCTGCTGCTGCTCGCCCTCTACCTGGCGGGCGTCGGCCGTGGTCCGGGTGGCGGCGGAGGCCGCTGGTACCGAGGTCGGCGCCCGGGTCGGGGCTGACCGGAACCGATCAGCCAGGGCCGGGCCGCGGCGCGATTCCGGCGCCGCGGACCCGGCCCGGTACTGTTCTCGTGATGGAGACCGACGCCCTCTTCTCCCTCGGTGAACCCGCCGGAGCGCCCAGCGCCCCCGCGGGTCCCGGTGGTGTCGACGGGTTCACCACGGTGGAGCCTGATTCGCCCCTGCCCGTCCGGATGCGCCCGGCGAGCCTCGACGAGCTGGTCGGCCAGGACCACCTGCTCGCGCCCGGCGCGCCGCTGCGGCAGCTGGTCGGTGGGGGCGCGCCGATGTCGGTGATCCTGTGGGGGCCGCCCGGCAGCGGCAAGACCACCATCGCGCACCTCGTGGCCCAGGCGACCGACCGCCGGTTCGTCGCCATGTCGGCCCTGTCCGCCGGCGTGAAGGACGTCCGCGCGGTGATCGAGACCGCGCGTCGACAGCGCCGTTCCGGCGGCCCGCAGACCGTGCTCTTCATCGACGAGGTGCACCGCTTCAGCAAGACGCAGCAGGATTCGCTGCTCGCCGCCGTCGAGGACCGCACCGTCACGCTGCTCGCGGCCACCACCGAGAACCCGTACTTCTCGGTGATCTCACCGCTGCTGTCCCGGTGCGTCCTGCTCACCCTCCAGCCGCTGGACGACGACGCGGTCCGTGGCCTGCTGCGTCGCGCCGTCGCCGACGAGCGAGGGCTCGGCGGGCGCCTCGTCCTGGACCCGGCCGCCGAGGACCACCTCGTGCGGCTGGCCGCCGGCGACGTCCGCAAGGCGCTGACCGCGCTGGAGGCCGCGGCGGCCTCCGCGACCGCGCTCGCCGCCGACCGGATCGACCTGGCCACCGCCGAGCAGGCGGTCGACGTCGCCGCGGTGCGCTACGACCGCGACGGAGACGCCCACTACGACGTGGTCAGCGCGTTCATCAAGAGCATGCGCGGCTCGGACGTGGACGCCGCGCTGCACTGGCTGGCCCGCATGCTGGTCGCCGGCGAGGACGCCCGCTTCGTCGCCCGTCGCCTGGTCATCTTCGCGAGCGAGGACGTCGGGATGGCCGACCCGAGCGCGTTGAGCGTGGCCACCGCCGCGGCACACGCGGTGGAGTACGTCGGCCTGCCCGAGGCCCAGCTCAACCTCGCCCAGGCGGTCATCCACCTGGCCACCGCGCCCAAGTCGAACTCGGCCACCACCGCCATCGGGGCGGCGATGGCCGACGTACGGGCCGGGCGGGGTGGCTCGGTGCCCCGGGCCCTGCGGGACGCGCACTACGCCGGCGCCCGCGGGCTGGGTCACGGCACCGGTTACCGCTACCCGCACGACGACCAGCGCGGGGTGGTCACCCAGCAGTACGTGCCCGACGATCTCGTGGGCACCGACTACTACCAGCCCAGTCAGCACGGCGCGGAGCGGTCGGTGGCCACCCGGCTGCCGCTGCTGCGTCGGATCGTCCGTGGCCTGCCGGCCCCGGCCCGAGCGGAGTCGGCGGCGCCGGAGGCGCCCGGCACGCGACCGGAGCCCGAGGTGGTGCGGTCCGGCACGGTTCCGGCCGGGGTGGGCGTGGTGGGCGACGGTCGACCGGTGGGTCCCGGCGCCGGCGCGGCGGAGCAGGGCGGCAGGGACGCCGCCGGAGAGGGTCAGCAGTGAGATCGCGTGGTGGGGAGCGACCCGAGGACGGTCCCGACGAGCGGCGCGATCCCCGCGCCAAGGGCCGCCGCTGGGGGCGGGGCCGGGCCGAGGCCGAGCCGGAGGAGCCGGTCAGCGGCGAGGAGCTCGGCTGGATCGACGACCTGCGGTCGGCCAAGCAGCAACGTAACGACCTGGGACCGGACGGCCCGGCCGGCGCGCCGCCCGGACCCGCGCGCCCGGGCCCCGAGGCCCCGCCGCCCCCTGTCGGGCCGCCTGTCGAGCGCCGTGGCGGACCGGACGCGGCCGGGCCGCGTCCGCGCCCGGTGGACGGCCCGTGGCCCGGCGCCGCCGAGCCGACCGGGCCGGCCCGCCGACCGGGGCCGCGCCCGCCCGCCGCGTCCCCCGGCGCACCCGCGCCGCAGCAGGCCGCCCGTCGTGGCGGCGCGCCGGTGCCGGCCGCCGGCCCGCACACCGCCGGCCCGCAGGCCCCCGGTCCACACCCGACCCCGGCCGGCCCGCCGGGTCCCCGCCCCGCCTCCGACTCGCCGGGCGGCGCGGCGCCCGGCCCGCGTCCGGCCGCCGCTGGTCACGCCGGCCCGCCCGGTGCCCGACCGGTCTCCGGCGGCCCGGCCGGCCCCGTGTCCGGCGGTCCGCGCCCGGTCTCCGGCGGTCCGGCGGGCCCGCGCACCGCCGGTAATCCGCAGGTCGGCACGCCACCGCTGTCCGGCGGCCCGGCCGGTCCGCGCCCGGAGGCCGCGCCCCCGCGCCCGACCTCCGGCGGCCCGGCCGGTCGGCACGGCGCCGCAACGCCGACCGGGCCCGGCCCCTCGACCGGTGCGTACCCGACCTCGGGCGCTCCCGCGGCCGGCGACGTGCCGGTCGGCCGCCGGCCGGACGCGGCGCCGGGACGACGTCCTCGACCCGAGCCCGCCGAGCCCCGTGGCCCCCGTCCCGTCGAGGGCACACCGCCGGGCCGGCGCGGCCCCGTGGACCCGAACGGTCCCGCCGCGCGTGGTGCTGCCGCGCCGAACACCGCGGGCGACCTCGGGCCGGCCGGGTCGTCGGCGGTGCCGGGTGGGCTGCGCCCCGACCCGGGCGCCGACCGCGACCCGCGACCCGAGCCGCGCCCGGAGCGCCGCCGTCGTGGCCCCGTCGACCCCGGCGCGCCCGTCCCGGCGGGTGCCGGACCAGCGCCGGCGTCGAGTGGCCGTCGGCGGGCGCCGGAGGCGGACGAGCCCGTCGTGCCGCTGTCCGGCAACGCCCCACCGGTTCCGGACCCCGCGACCGGCGACCTCGCGACCGGCTCGTCCGCCGTCGGCGGGCGCCGCCGGCGCGCCGTTCCCGAGGAGGAGACGGGCCTGTCGGGTCGTCGACGCGCGGCGGAGACCGACCCCTCCGCGGGGCGTCGGCGCGCGACCGAGGAGGACGCCACCGGCCGTCGGCGTGCCGCGACGGACGAGGTGACGACCACCGCGGGTGGCCGTCGGCGTGCCACCGAGGAGGACGGCCCCGCCGGTCCACGGCGTGCGGCGGCCGACGACGGCGAGCCCACCGCGGGTGGTCGGCGACGCGCGGCGGACGAGCCGGACACCGCCGACCACCGACCCGGTGCGGGCGCGGGAGCCGCCGGCCGTGGCCGCCCCGAGCGCCCGGCCGACTGGCTGCGGCAGGCCGGCCGGCTCCCGCACACCGACCCGAAACTCCCGGTCATCAACCGGAGCGGCCCACCATCCACGCCGCCGGCGCCACCGTCGGACCGGTCCACCGGTCGTCGTCCGGGCGCCGGTCTCGTCCCGCCCGGTCAGGAACCGGCCCCGCGCAACCAGGACGGTTCGGCACGCGGCGGGGCACGTCGCGGTCCGGGTGGCCCCGACACGGCCGCGCGCTCCGGTCCCGTCGTCGCAGGGCCGGACGGTCCGAGAGGCGCCCCCCGCCCGGAGGGCGACGGCCCCGCTCGCGGCGCGGCCCGCCCCGGCCCGGCCGGACCGATCCGTGGAGCGGCCCGCCCCGATGCCGACGGCCCGGTCCGTGGCGCGGCCGGCCCCGACGGGGACGGCCCGGCTCGCGGCGCGGCCCGGCCCGGCCCGGACGGTCCCGTCCGTGGGGCGGCCCGGCCGGGCGTCGCCGGGGCGCGAACCGGCCCCGACGGTCCGGTGCGGCCCGGTGTCGACGGCCCCGCCCGGCCCGGTGCGGACGCCCCCGTGCGGGGTGCCGTCCGGCCCGGTGCGGACGCGCCCGTCCGGGGCGCCGCCCGCCCCGGCGGCGACGGGCCCACCCGTACCGACCCGATCGACCGGCCCGGCCCCGGCGCTCCCGGCCGCGCCTCCGTCCCCGGCGGCGAACCTCCGCCTCCCGCCGGCGGTCCACGACCGGCCGCGACGGCCCGGGTCGCCGCCCCCGGCCGGCCGGCGCCCGAGGACCGGGTCGCCGGGCGCGCGTTGCCGCCGCAGCGGGACGCCGGTCGTCCCGAGCCCTCCGGTGTGCCGCCGGTCCCGGTCGCCGGCCGGCCGGCGGAGCCGCCCGCGGTCGCCCGGGCCGCCGCCGTCGTACCGCCGCCCGGCCCCGCGCCGGACGGCCCCGGGCCCGCCCCGGAGCCCGTCGGCGCGCCTCCGCTGCCCGGTGCCGCCACGAGCGAGGCCCCGGACGACGACGTCGAGGCGACCGGTGGCGGTGCCCGCTCGGAGCTGCGCCGGAAGGTACGCGAGCAGCGCCGGTTGCGGATGGTGGCGCTGGCGGTGGTGACGCTGGTGCTGCTCGGCGCGGTTCCGTCCTACTTCGGCTTCCGCACGCTGAGCCGTGACCCGGTCTTCGACACCCTGGACAGCCTGGAGGTGCCCGGCTGGGCGGCGGTGAAGACGGTCGACGACGTCAGCGGCAGCCGCTGGTGCCTGCTCGACTGCCGGCTGCGCGAGCGCACCGTCACCTCCGACCGGGCGCCGCAGGAGACCACCCAGGTCTACGAGGACGCCCTGCGGCGGGACGGCTGGACCCCGTGGAAGGTGCAGCGCTGCCCGGAACAGCAGGAGAAGGGCAGCTACAGCTGCTGGCGGCGGGACGAGCTGACCCTCGACCTGTGGGTACGCGAGCCGACCTGTGTGCCGCCGCCGGTCGACGGGGAGCCGGCGATCGTGCCGTCTCCCGAACCGTCGGCCGCTGCGGTAGCGTGCTCCGGCTCGTTGGTGTCGGTGAAGGTCCGCAACGCGATCGACGACGAGCGGACCCGACCGCAGCCGACCACCGACCCGTCGCTCACCGGCGAGGACCCGTTCCCCACCATCACTGAGGACCCGTTGGGCGAGCTGACACCCTCACCGTCGTGAGCCGGTCTCCATCACGGACGGTAGGGTCTGGGGCTGGCAGGCCCGCCTGCTCCCGTTGACCCGGCACGGGTCGCCGAGCGCCGGTGTGGGTACCACGGTCGCACGTTCCGGGAACGTCCGGTTCCCGGAACTCTGCTTGAGGAGGACAGGCGTGGACATTGGAGAGGTCGCGGCGCTGATCGCGGCGATCGCGTTCGCGATGCTGGTGTTGATCCTGACGCTGCCCATCCTGCGGCTGCGGCACACCGTGGACGCCACCACCCGGATGATCAACGACCTCAACGACCGGACCGCGCCGCTGCTCGGCGACGTGAACACCACGGTGAAGAACGTCAACGTCACGCTGGAGCAGGTGCAGACCTCGCTCGACGGGGTCAACCTCCAGTTGGCCAAGGTCGACACCATGACCGGCCACGCCCAGAACGTCACGGCCAACGTCGCCAACCTGGTCGCCGTGGTGTCCGCCGCCGCGGCGAACCCGCTGGTCAAGGTCGCGGCCTTCGGCTACGGCGTCCGCAAGGCCGCCTCCGCGCGCCGGCACGCCGAGACCGAGCGTGAGGTGCGGGACACGATCAAGCAGCAGCGGCGGGCCGCCCGGCGCGGCGAGCACTGACCCCGGCGCGACCAGGAGGGGCGAGAAGCATGAGACGGTTGTTCTGGCTGGGTGTCGGGCTCGCCGTCGGGGTGGTCGTGGTCCGCAAGGCCACCCGGACCGCGCAGTCGTACACCCCGGCGGGCATCGCGGGCAGCATGGCGCAATCCGCTGGCGGCCTGGTCGAGTCGCTGCGTAGCTTCGTGGAGGACGTCCGGGTCGGGATGGCCGAGCGCGAGCAGGAGATCCACCACGCGTTCGCGCAGGGCGAGGCGTTCGACGACCACTTCGCCGAGCTGCGGGAGGACCCGCGGATCGGCGATCGAGAGATCTTTCCGGAGGAACACCAGCGATGAAGACGGCGGAGATCAAGCGGCGGTACCTCGCCCACTTCGAGGCGAACGGCCACACGGTGGTGCCGTCCGCTCCGCTGCCCGCCATCAGCGACCCGAACCTGCTGTTCGTCAACGCCGGCATGGTGCAGTTCGTCCCCTACTTCCTGGGGCAGCAGACCCCGCCCTACCCGCGGGCCGTCAGCGTGCAGAAGTGCATCCGCACCCCGGACATCGACGAGGTCGGCAAGACCAGCCGGCACGGCACGTTCTTCCAGATGAACGGCAACTTCTCCTTCGGTGACTACTTCAAGTCCGGGGCGATCCCGCTGGCCTGGGACCTGGTGACCAAGTCCCAGGCCGACGGTGGGTTCGGGCTGGACCCGGAGCGGATCTGGCCGACGGTCTACCTGGACGACGACGAGGCGTACGAGATCTGGCGGTCGGTGGGTGTGCCGACCGAGCGGATCGTCCGCCGGGGCAAGGCGGACAACTTCTGGTCGATGGGCATTCCCGGCCCGTGCGGCCCCTGCTCGGAGCTGTTCTACGACCGGGGCCCCGAGTACGGCCGCGAGGGCGGCCCAGCGGTCGACGAGGACCGCTACATGGAGTTCTGGAACCTCGTCTTCATGCAGTACGAGCGGGGTCCGGGCACCACCAAGGAGGACTACCCGATCCTCGGTGAGCTGCCGGCGAAGAACATCGACACCGGCATGGGCCTGGAGCGGATGGCGTCGATCCTGCAGGGGGTCGACAACCTCTACGAGATCGACGAGGTCCGGCCGATCCTGGACAAGGCGGCCGCGTTGACCGGCAAGCGCTACGGCGCGCGCTCCGGGCACGTGGCCAGCGAGTCGCACCCGGACGACGTACGGCTGCGGGTGATCGCCGACCACGTGCGGACCGCGCTGATGCTGATCGGCGACGGGGTGACCCCGTCGAACGAGGGGCGCGGCTACGTGCTGCGTCGGATCATGCGCCGGGCGATCCGCTCGGTGCGGCTGCTGGGCTGGCAGGACCGGGCGCTGCCCGAGCTGCTGCCGGTGGCCCGGGACTGCATGTCCCCGTCCTACCCGGAGTTGGCTTCGGAGTTCGACCGGATCGCGGACTACGCGTACGCGGAGGAGGACGCCTTCCTGTCCACGCTGCGCGCCGGCACGACGATCCTGGACACCGCGATCGCGGAGACCCGCACGGCGGGCGGCGCGGCCCTCTCCGGTGAGAAGGCGTTCCAGCTGCACGACACGTACGGCTTCCCGATCGACCTGACGCTGGAGATCGCGGCCGAGCAGGGCCTGCAGGTCGACGCGGAGGGCTTCCGCCGGCTGATGGCCGACCAGCGGGCCCGGGCCAAGGCCGACGCGCAGGCCCGCAAGACCGGGCACACCGACGTGTCGGCGTACCGGGCGGTGCTCGACGAGGGCGGTCCGGTGCAGTTCACCGGCTACAGCGAGGTCGCTCGGGAGTCCCGGGTGCGGGCGCTGCTCGGCACCGCCGGCCCGCTGGGCGGGGCGACCGAGGGGGACACGGTCGAGCTGGTGCTCGACACCACCCCGTTCTACGCCGAGGGCGGTGGCCAGCAACCGGACCAGGGCATGATCACGGTCGGCGGCGGCCAGCTCGAGGTGCTGGACGTGCAGCAGCCGGTGCCGGGCCTGATCGTGCACCGGGCCCGGGTGGTCCGCGGCGAGGTGCGCCCCGGTGACACCGGCTTCGCCGAGATCGACACCACCCGGCGGCGGGCCATCTCCCGGTCGCACACGGCGACCCACCTGGTGCACCAGACGATGCGCAACTTCCTCGGCGAGTCCGCCACCCAGGCCGGTTCGCTGAACGCCCCGGGTCGCCTGCGGTTCGACTTCAACACCCCGACCGGGGTGGCGCCGAGCGTGCTGCGCGACGTGGAGCAGCAGGTCAACGAGGTGCTGCTGGCCGACCTGGAGGTGCACGCCTTCATCACCTCGTTGGAGGAGGCGCGGCGGATCGGTGCGATGGCGCTGTTCGGCGAGAAGTACGGCGAGGAGGTGCGGGTCGTCGAGGTCGGCGACTACGCCCGGGAGCTGTGCGGCGGCACCCACGTGGCCCGCTCGGCCCAGCTCGGCCTCGTGAAGATCCTCTCCGAGTCGTCGATCGGCTCCGGGGTCCGCCGGGTCGAGGCGCTCGTCGGCATGGACGCGTTCAACTTCCTGGCCCGCGAGCACCTGCTGGTCTCCCGGCTCGCCGAGCTCTACCGGGTGCCGTCGGAGCAGGTGGCCGACCGGGTCGAGCAGACCGTCACGCAGCTCCGCGACGCGGAGAAGGAGCTGGAGAAGCTCCGGGCGCAGCTGGTGCTCGGCGGCGCGTCGGCGCTCGCGGCGCAGGCCAAGGACGTGCGGGGCGTCGCGTACGTCGGGACTGAGGCGCCCGAGGGCGCGGCCGGCAACGACGTGCGGACCCTGGCGCAGGAGATCCGGGGCAAGATCGACCCGGCGCGGCCGGCGGTGGTGGCCGTGGCCGCCCGCAGCAACGGCAAGGCGTCGCTGGTGGTCGCGGTCAACCAGGCCGCCCGCGCCCGGGGTCTGGCCGCGTCGGACCTGGTGAAGGCGGCGTTCTCCGGACGGGGCGGCGGCAGCCCGGACCTGGCGCAGGGCGGCGGGCTGCCGGCGGCGGAGGCCCCGACCCTGCTGCTCACGGTCGAGAAGGCGATCGCCGAGGCGTGATGGACGATCGGGTGCGCCGGGGCGGACCACACGGTCCGCCCCGGTTCGTCGATGGGGGAGTGACCCTCGGTGAGTGACCTGTCGCGCGGTGTGCGGCTCGGGGTGGACGTCGGGCAGGTCCGGGTGGGTGTCGCGCGGTCGGACCCGCACGGGGTGCTCGCCACCCCGCTGGTCACCCTGGCCCGGGACCTCACGGCCGCTCCGGACGCCGTGCCGAGCGACCTTTCCCAGCTCGCGGCGCTGGTGGCCGAACACGAGGCCGTCGAGGTCGTCGTCGGCCTTCCGGTCAATCTCGCCGGCAAACACGGCCCCGCGGCGGTCCACGTGAAGGGGTACGCTGACCGACTTGCCGATGTAATAGCGCCCGTGCCGGTAACGCTCACCGACGAGAGGATGTCGACGGTCGTGGCTTCTCGTAGGCTTGCCGAGCGTGGTGTCCGGGGCAAACGTCAACGTGCGGTTGTCGACCAGGCCGCCGCGGTGGAGATTCTGCAGAGCTGGCTGGACGCGCAGCGGAGGCGGACGTAATGATCGACGATCTGGATCTGGGCTTCGACGAACCGGAGCGGGGGGAGAAGGGCCGACACCGGCGCAGCTTCGTCCGTAAGCGGAACGGCAAGTCGGGTGGGCGGGGCAAGACAGTCCTGGCCCTGCTGCTCGCCCTGGTCCTCCTCGGCGGCATCGGCGGCGGCGCCTTCTACGGCTTCGACCGGATCCAGAGCTACTTCGTCACCCCGGACTACGAGGGGGCCGGCACCGGCGAGGTCAACGTCGAGATCAAGCAGGGCGCGCTGATCGCCGACATGGCCGTCGCGCTCTACGACGCCGGGGTGATCAAGAGCACCAAGGCGTTCATCGAGGCGGCCGAGGAGAACTCGCGCAGCAAGAACATCCAGCCGGGCCTCTACAAGCTGCGCAAGCAGATGAGCGGCGAGAGCGCCGTCGCGGCGATGCTCGACCTCAAGAACCGGGTCGTCAACGGCGTCACCATCCCCGAGGGCCGCACCGCCAAGAACGTCTACAAGCTGCTCTCCGACCACACGAAGATCCCGGTGAAGGACTTCGAGGCCGCCGCGAAGGACCCCATCGCGCTCGGCGTGCCGGACTGGTGGTTCAAGCGCAGCGACAACAAGAAGGTCAGGCCGTCGATCGAGGGCTTCCTCTACCCGGACACCTACGAGATCCCACCGAAGGCCACCGCGGAGAGCATCCTCAAGCTGATGGTCGACAACTTCCTCTCGGTCACCGGTGAGCTGCAGTTCGCCGACCGGGTGCAGAAGGAGCGCGGCGGGATCACGCCGTACGAGGCGATGATCGTCGCCTCCCTGGCGCAGGCCGAGGCGGGCAACAAGGACGACCTGGGCAAGGTCGCCCGGGTGGCCTACAACCGGGTCTACGGCGAGTTCCCGTGCAACTGCCTGGAGATGGACGTCACCGTCAACTACTACCTGGAGTCGGTTGGCCGGCCGACCAAGGCGTCGAAGGACATGACCGACGCCGAGCTCGACGACCCGAAGAACCCGTACAACCGCAAGCTGCGGGGCCTGCCGCCGACCCCGATCAACAACCCGGGCAAGCTGGCCATGGAGGGCGCGATGGACCCGCCGCCCGGCAAGTGGCTCTTCTTCGTGGCGATCGACAAGGAGGGGCACTCCGCGTTCGCCGACACCTATCCGCAGCACGAGCGCAACATGGCGAGAGCCCGGGAGGCCGGGATCATCTGATGACCGGTCGACGGCGGGCGGCGGTGCTCGGCAAGCCGATCGCGCACTCGCTCTCCCCGGTGATCCACAACGCCGGCTACGCGGCGGCGGGGCTGACCGGCTGGTCGTACACCCGGATCGAGTGCGCGGCGTCGGAGCTGCCGGGGCTGGTCGCCGGCCTCGGTCCGGAGTGGGCCGGCCTGTCGGTGACCATGCCCGGCAAGGAGGCGGCGCTCGCGGTGGCGGACGCCGCGTCGCCGGTCGCGACCGCGGTCGGCGCGGCCAACACGCTGGTACGCCGCCCGGACGGCTCCTGGTACGCGGACAACACCGACGTCGCCGGCATGGTCGAGGTGCTGACCGGGGCGGGGGTGCGGCCGGGCGCCTCGGTGACCGTGCTGGGCGCGGGCGGGACCGCGCGGGCGGCGCTGGCCGCGGCGGCCGGGCTGGGCGCCCGCGAGGTGACCGTGGTGGCGCGTCGCCCGGAGGCGGTCGAAGAGCTGCGACCGGTGGCCGAGGCCGTCGGGGTGCCGATGACCGGCGCCGGTTGGGCGGAGGCGGCCCGGCACGCCGTGGTCGACGTGGTGCTCTCCACCGTGCCGAAGGGGGTCGCCGACCCGACTGCCGCCGAGGTCGCCTGGCGGGCCGGGACGGTGCTCTTCGACGCGCTCTACGACCCGTGGCCGACCCCGCTGGCCGCCGCCGCGGCGGCCGCCGGCTGCCGCGTCGTCTCCGGTCTCGACCTGCTGCTGGCCCAGGCGCTCGGCCAGTTCGAGCAGTTCACCGGGGTCGCCGCACCGCGCGAGGCGATGGCCGCCGCGCTCGCCGCGGCCCGCGGGCGCTGACCCCTGCCGGCACCACTGTGGCCGGTCTTAGCCGAGGATTAAGACGCGCTTAGCTGTGCGCAACCTCTGCGTGACACGCCGTGTTCATGGATACGCTGCTCTGCGTGACCACGATGGACACCGGGAGTGGCTTGTGAGCAGGCGCGGACAGCACCGTCTCCGACACCACGGCACCCGCCGCCGGGCCGTGCTGCTCGGCACGCTCGGCGCTTCGGTGGTCGCCGGCCTCGTGGCGACGATGATGCCGCTGCTGGCCGCCGACGACCTCGCCCTGCGGGCGGTGGCCGACACGACGGCGACCACGGTGCCGCAGGACGGTGACAATGCCGCCAAGACGACGCTGGCCACCTGCCCGGCCCCCTGCGAGGGAAACCCGCGTGGCCGCCGGGACGCGGTGGTCCGGTTCGCCGTGTCCGGCGTCCCCGCCGGGGCGGCCAACGTGCGGGCCACGCTGCGTGTGCACGCCTGGCAGGCGTACGCCGCGACGGTGAGCGCGCACGGCTCCCGGGTGGACGCGGCCGCGGCGCGCCCGGCTCCGGTGACGCCGGAGCCGGTGCTCGACACCGTGGCGGGCGTCCGGCCGGGGTTCAACGAGTGGGACGTCTCCGCGCTGATCACCGGCAACGGCACCTGGACGCTGTCGCTCGCGCAGACCGGGCTGGACGCGCGCGTCTACTGGGCTGCCACCGAGCACCGCGATCCGGAGCTGCGCCCCCGCCTGCTGCTGACGTACGGCATGGGCGTCCCGGCGTCGCCGGTGGTCACCGCGCCGGCCGCGCCCACGTCGCCGTCGGTCGCGCCCAGTTCCCCGTCGACGCCGGCGCCGACGGTGCGCCCGAGCCGTCCCCCGTCGAGCGGGACGCCCGGCCCGTCGGGGAGCCCCGGGGCCTGTGGCGCGGTGTCCCCGCTCCTGGTGCCGTCCTGCGGAGCCTGGTGGGGCATGTACGCGCCGGCCGGCCCGGCCGACGGCTGGGACCACGGTCGGGCGTTCGCCGAGGTGGAGGCCCAGGTCGGTCGGCGCTTCGACATCGTGCACCGCTACCACGACTTCTCCAACGCCGGCAGCAACGGCGCCTTCCCGGACGGCTACGAGCGGCAGCAGATGCGCGAGGGCCGGCTGCTCTTCGTCGCCTGGGAGTCCCGCATCTTCGCCACCGGAACGGTGCTGACCTGGGCCGACGTCTACAGTGGCCGGTACGACGCGACGATCGATGCGGTCGCCGGTCGGATCCGCGACGTCGGTGCCCCGGTGTTCCTCGGCTTCGACCACGAGCCGGAGGACGAGCCGGCGAAGGGCACCGACGCGGAGTTCGTGCGCGCCTGGCGGCACGTGCACGACCGGTTCGCGGTTGCCGGCGCGGACAACGCGGTCTGGGTCTGGACGATGATGGGCTGGTCGGGGCACTACGACCGCTACCGCGGCCTCTACCCCGGTGACCGGTACGTCGACTGGGTGGCCTACGACCCCTACAACTTCCACGTCTGCAACGGCAGTCGGGTGTGGAAGAGCCCCGGCACCACGATCGGCACGTTCTACCGCTGGCTGGACGAGCAGGGCCTCGGGGCCGGCAAGCCGCGGATGCTCGCCGAGTTCGGCACGAACTTCGACGCCGCCGACCCGACCGCGAAGCGCCGCTGGTTCGAGGAGTTCCCGGCGGCGCTGCGGGCCCATCCGAAGATCAAGGCGGCCGTCTACTTCAACTCGGCCGGTATGACCAGCACCTCCGCCACCTGTGACATGACGATGAACCACGATGCGTCGTCCCTGGCCGGCTTCGCCCGCGCGGGACGCGACGACTATCTGCGGCAGCCGCCACCGTTCGGTTACGGGCCGGCAACTGTGACCGACAGGTGAACGAACGTCGATGAACGGGGTCGGACTTCCGACCCGCTACTCACTGTCATCTTGCGGATACACTGACGGCCCAATCGGTGGATATCACCCATCACCGTGGGCGAGGCACGCTTTCCGGGTTCTCGTCCAGCATGGAGGCGCAGCGTGCCCGACATCCCGTTCCGCCGGCGTCCCGCCGGTCGGCCCCGCACCCGGGCGGGAGCGGTCGCCCTGGCCCTCGTCGCCGCGGTGCTCACCGTCCCGGCCGAGGCGGCCGGCGCCGCCGTGCTCCCCGTCCCGCAACCGGCGACCCTGGTCTCGGCGAACCCGGCCGACACCACCCCGCACGCGCGCGACGGCGAGACGCGGGCGTTCGCCCAGATCGGGAACACGGTCTACGTCGGTGGCACCTTCACCCAGATCCGGCAGACCGCCGGCTCCGCGTGGCTGACCCGGCCCTACCTCTTCGCGTACGACCGCGGCACCGGAGCCATCTCCGGCAGCTTCCTGCCGGCGCTGGACGGGGCCGTCAACACCCTGGTCGCCGGCCCCGGCGGGACGCTCATCGTCGGCGGCGCCTTCAAGACGGTCAACGGGGTGTCCCGCAAGAACCTGGTGGCGCTGCACCCGGGCACCGGCGCGACCATCGGCGGCTGGGTCGGCCGCTCCGACGGCGGCACCGTGCGCGACCTGGCGCTGCACGGCAACCAGCTCTACGTGGCCGGCGCGTTCAACTGGCTCAACGGCACCGCGCACGCCGGCCTCGGCCGGCTCGACGCGACCACCGGCGCCGTCGACCCGAGCTTCACCGTCGACGCCACCGTCGGCCGGCACGGCACCTCGTCGTACGTGTGGACCATCGACGTCACCGCCGACGGCCGCACCCTCGCCGTCGGCGGCAACTTCCAGGCCGTCAACGGCCTGCCCCGCAACCAACTGGCCCTGGTCAACCTCGCCGGCACGCCGAGCGTGTTGGACTGGAGCACGGAGAAGTTCGTGCCGCCGTGCGCCTGGCCTGAGACCTTCGTCCACTACGTGCAGGACGTCGAGTTCGGCGCCGACGGCAGCTGGTTCGTCGTCGGGACCAACGGCGGGGCCGGCTGGCCGGCCGCGTACTGCGACGCGCTGGTCCGGTTCGAGACCGGCGCCCGGGGCGCCGGCCAGCTCGGCACCTGGGTCGACTACACCGGCACCGACACCATCACCTCCGTCGAGGTGGCCGACAACGTCATCTACCTGGGCGGCCACTTCCGCTGGCTGAACAACCCCCACGCCAGCGACGCCGCCGGGCCCGGCGCCATCGACCGGCTCGGCATCGCCGCCGTCACCCCGGCCACCGGCCTGCCGGTCAACTGGAACCCGAGACGCAGCGGAGGCTCCGCGCTGCCGGCCGGCGCGACCGGGTGGGGCTCCTCGGTGCCGGTGCTGTGGCGCGGCCCCGACGGTCTCCACTTCGGGCAGAACTCCGACGGCATGGGCGACGAGTACCACGGCCGGCTGGGGATGTTCCCGCTCGCCGGCGGACGCACCATCACCCCACGCACCCCGCCGACCGCCACCAGCGGCAACCTCTACGTGTCCGTCGCCCCGGGGCAGGTTGCCCGGGTGCCCTTCAGCGGCAGCGCCCTCGGCGCGCCGACGACCGCGACCCAGGCCAACTACACCGGCGCCGGCGCCACCTGGCGGGTCGACGACCGGATCTACTGGTCGCGGGCCGTCGCCGGCAGCCCCACCGGCAGCCGGATCGACATCTCGATGTTCAACGGCGGCACCATCGGCGTCCCCTGGGAGGCGTCCGGCTACAACGACTGGTTCAACCCGGCCGCGATGACCGGCGCGTTCTTCCTCGGCGGCCGGCTCTACTACACCCGCAGCGGCGCCAACGCGCTCTACTACCGCTACTTCGAGACCGACGGCAACTATCTCGGCGCCACCGAGTTCACCCTGCCCACCACGGGCGTGACCTGGTCGAACGTGCGCGGGATGGCCTGGGTCGGCGGCCGGATCGTGCACGGGGCGACGGACGGCGCGCTGCGTGCCGTGCCGTTCGACCCGACCGCCACCCCGGCGGTGAACGGCGCGGCGACCACTCCGGTCAGCCCGGTGGCGGGTCTCAGCTGGGCCACACCGTCGATGTTCTTCTCGGTGCAGTGACCGCGGGTGGCGTACGCGGCCGCCGGGCGGTGCGGGTGGTCTTCGCGGCCAAACGTGCCTGGTACCGGCTGCGGTATCGGGGGCTGACGCTGGGCCGCGACGTCGAGATCCGCGGCCGGATCCGGCTGCGCCGCGGAGTTCGGGTGCACATCGGCGACCGCACCCGGCTCAACAAGCTGGTCCGCTTCGCCGGGTCGGGCGAGGTGCGTGTCGGGGCGGACTGCCTGCTCAACGCGACCTGGATCGGCAGTTGGACGTCGGTGACGGTCGGCGACCGCTGCCTGCTGTCCAACTGTGAACTCCTGGACAGCGACTTCCACAACCTGCCGCCGGCCCAGCGGCACGAGCCGCCGAGCCGGTTCACCCGGGCGCCGATCGTGGTCGAGGAGAACGTCTGGATCGGCGCGCACGCGCTGGTCCTCAAGGGCGTGCGGATCGGCCGGGACTCGGTGGTCGGCGCGGCGACGGTGGTCCGGGAGGACGTCCCACCCGCGGTCGTGGTCGCGGGCAATCCCCAACAGACGGTGAAGAAGTTCCATGACTGATCCTGTGCCCGTTCCCTGGGCTCCCGGCCGCGCGATGGCCGGCCCGCCGATCCGCACGCTGACGCTCAGCGACCTGCTCCGCGTGCCGCTGCACCGGTCGCGGCTGGTCGCCGGCGCCGCCCTGGCCGGTCTGCTGGCCGCGCTCGGTTACCTGCTCCTGGTGCCGCCGGCGGTCACCGCCAGCGCGGTGGTCGCCGTACGGCCGGTCGTCACCGACGCGTTCACCCCCAGCGGCGCGGGAGCGGACCGCGCGGTCAACATGAACGTGGAGAGCGGCATCGCCACCGGCACCGCCGTGGTGCAGCGGCTCGCCGACGCAGTCGGCGACGACCCGCGGGACGTCCGGGACGCCCTCGAGGTCGAGGTGCCCACCGGCGGCCAGATCCTGCGCTTCCTCTACCGGGCGCCCGGCCCGCAGCGGGCGGTCCGCAGCGTCAACCTCGCCGCCGAGGCATACCTGGACGTGCGCCGCACCATGTACGAGCAGCAGCGCGCCGAGATGCTCCGCTCCTACGACGAGAGCATCGCGAAGGTCGTCGCCCAGCAGGGCGTGGTGCAGCGGCGGGTCGGTGCGGTGCGGGGCGCCGCCGGGGCGGACGCGGCGGTGGCCGAACTGGCCGGGATCAACAGCCAGCTCACCCAGCTCAACGCCGCGCGCACCGAGATCGCCGCCGTCGACGTGAACCCCGGCTGGGTCACCCAGGTCGCCGAGCGGGCCCTGGTCTCCGCCGCCGGTACCCGACCCCTGCACCTGCTCGCCGGTCTGCTGGGCGGCCTGCTCGCCGGGGTGGTGCTCGCGTACCTCGTCGAGTCGGTGGACCGGCGGGTCCGGTCGGTCGCCGACGGCCGGGAGCTGACCGGCCTGCCGCTGCTCGGCACCGTGCGTCAGTCGCGGCTGCGCGCCGGGCGTCGGGCGGTCGACGCCGACCTGCGCTACGTGGCGATGGCGATCGCCGAGCGGGTGCACCAGCCGGCCCGGGTCTCGCTGGTCACCGCCCGGGAGGACCCGACCCCGCTGACGGCCGGCCTCGCGGTGGCCCTCGCCGCGGAGGGACGCGACGTCTTCGTGGCCGACGACAGCGGCCGCGGGGAGCTGCTGCGCGACACC
Organism: Micromonospora krabiensis; assembly: GCF_900091425.1. Lineage (GTDB taxonomy): Bacteria > Actinomycetota > Actinomycetes > Mycobacteriales > Micromonosporaceae > Micromonospora > Micromonospora krabiensis. The sequence goes on along the minus strand of NZ_LT598496.1, from coordinate 2,386,720 downwards.
GTGCTGGTCGACCGGGTCCGCCTCGACGCGGGCGCCGACCCGACCCAGCGGATCGTGCCGAAGCCCCGCCCGGCGGGGACGCCGGCCCCCGGGAGCGGGGTGCGGCCGCTGGTGGCCCGGCGGCCCTCCCCGCACCCGCCGGGCGCCCGCCCGTCGACCGAGGCGGACGCCACACTCACGCTGCCCCGTCCGCGCTACGGCCACGGCGGGGCGAACGGTCGCCCGGCCGGCGTCGACGAGGTGGCGGTGGGCCTCGGCCACATCCGCATCGGCACCTGGCGGCAGGGCGCAGACCACGAGCTGGTGCTCTACAACGCCCCGCCCGCCGAGGCGGACGAACGGGGAGTCGCCGTCGCCCGCCAGGGCACCGCCGTGGTGGTGGTGGAGCGGGACCGGACCCGGCAGGGCGACCTGCGTCGGCTGGTGGACCGCCTGCGGGCCGCCGGGGTGACCCCGCTGGGCTTCGTGCTCACCCGCAGCGGCCGGGTCTGACCGTGGCGGTGACGCGGGCACCGGCCAGCACCGACCCGGCCGGGGGAGCCCCCCGGCCGGCGGTGCCGCCCGCGCCGTCGCCGGTGCCCGCGCCGCCGCTGCTGCCGATCTGGCCGTTGGCGGTGATGTTCGGCCTGGTGCCGATCTGGTGGCTGGCCGGCGTCTTCTACCTGGGCTGGCCGCTGGCCGGCGGGCTGCTGCTCGCCCTGCTGCTCACCCGGGGCCGGGTGCCACTGCCCCCGGCGACGGGGATCTGGCTGCTGTTCCTCGCCCTCGTCGTGGTGAGCGCCACCCAACTGCCGTCGGGCACCGCGGTGCTGACCTTCGCGCTGCGGCTCGCTTTCTACGTCACCGCCCTCGTCGTCGGCGTGTACGCGTACGCCGCCGCCCGGGACCGCGCCGACCTGGTGGCCGTGCTGGTGCCGCTCTGCGCGTTCTGGCTGGGCCTCGTGGTGCTGGGCTGGCTGGGGGTGCTGGCACCGAGGCTGGACCTGACCACGCCGGTCGAGGCGCTGCTCCCGGACACGCTCGCCCAGGTCCCGTTCGTGCACGACATGGTGCACCTGGCGGCCAGCGAGTTCAGCGCCCGCTCCCTGAACCCGATCTACCGACCGGCGGCACCGTACGCGTACACGAACGCCTACGGCAGCGCGTACGCGATGACCCTGCCGTGCGTGGTCGGCTTCGTCTTGCTGTGGCGGCGGGGGCCGCTGCGCTGGCTGCTGCTCGCCTCGGTGCCGCTGTCGCTCCCGCCGGCGTTCCTCACCCTGAACCGGGCGATGTTCCTCAGCCTCGGCGTGGGCCTGGCGGTGCTGGGCCTGCGGGCGAGCCTGCGGGGCAACCCCCGGGTCGCCCTGTCGGTCGTCGGGGTGGTGGTCGCGGCGGCCGTCGCCGCCTGGATCGTGCCGGTCGCCGACCTGATCAACGAGCGGGTACGCCGCAGCGACAGCACCACCGACCGGCTGTCCCTCTACGCCGAGGTGCTCCACCGGGTGCGGGACTCACCGTGGCTGGGCTACGGCGCGCCGATCGACGTGGACACCGTCTCCGCGGAGGCGCCGATCGGCACCCAGGGCCAGCTCTGGCTGGTGCTGTTCAGCCACGGCGTGCCCGCGCTGCTCTGCTTCCTCGCCTGGTTCGTCGTCGCGGCGGTGATCTGCGCGCGGGCCACCTCGGCCGCCGGCCAGTGGCTCGCGGTGGTGCCGGTGGTGTGCCTGGCGCAGATCCCGTTCTACGGCATGGCCAACCAGAACATCGCGGTCGCCTGCTACGCGATCGCCGTCGCGATGGTGCTGGCCGGGCGGGAGGCGCGCGCCGGGTCGACCGGCCGGGCCCGGCCCCGCGTGGCGGTGCCCGCGTGACCGCCCCCGCCGCCGACGCGCACCCCCGCGGCACGGGCGCGACCGCCGCCGCGCACCCGCCGGCCGGCGCGCCGGGTGGGGCGGCCGGGTCCGGTGTCGACGGTGCCGCCGAGACCCGGCGCAGCGCCCGCAGCGGCATCGCCGGCCTGCTCGGCGCGGCCACCAGCGGCCTCTTCGGCTTCCTACTCGCGGTCGTGATCACCCGGGGCTACGGCCCGACCGGCGCGGGGGCCTTCTTCGCCGCGATCGGTGTGGTCACCGTCGCCACCGGCGTCTGCACCCTCGGCGCGGAGACCGGGCTCATGTGGGCGCTGCCCCGGCGACGAAGCGGCGTACGCGGCGACGCCGCCCGGGTGCTGCCGGTGGCGCTGCTCCCGCCGCTGCTCGCCGCGGTGCTCGTCGCCGCCGCCGGGGCGCTGGCCGCCGACACGCTCGCCCCCCGGCTGCTGGACGGCTCCGGCGCCGAGGGCCCACCCCTGCTGGCGGTCACCTTCGCGGTGGTTCCGGTGGTCGTGGGGATGACGCTGCTGCTCGCGGTGGTGCGCTGCGTGCGGCCGATGCGCGCGTACGTCGGGGTGCAGTTCGTCCTGCTGCCGGTCGCCCGGCCGGCGCTCGTCGGGGCGGCGGCGTTGACCGGCGGCGGCCTGCTGGCCGGCATGACCGGGTGGCTGGTCCCCGCGGCGCTGGCGTTGCTGGTCTGCCTCGCGCTGGTCGCCGGCCCGCTCGGCGTGCCCGCCGGGGCCCGGCTGCGCCCGACGCCGGCCGACTGGTCGACGTTCTGGCGGTTCGCGCTGCCCCGGGCCGCCTCGGCCGCGATCGACGCGGGCAGCATGTGGGTGGGGGTCCTGCTCACCACGGTGCTGGCCGGGCAGGCCGACGCGGGGGTCTTCGGCGCGGTCGGCCGGTACGTCCTCGCCGGCCAACTGGCCATGCAGGGGCTGCGGGTGGCCGTGTCACCGCAGCTGTCCCGGCTGCTCGGGCTCGGCGAGCGGGCCGCCGCCGCGGCGGTGCACCGGCAGTTGACCGCCTGGTCGCTGGTGCTCTCCTGGCCGGTCTACCTGCTGCTCGCCGCGTTCGGACCGGCGTTCCTCGCGCTCTTCGGCCCGGAGTTCGGCGCCGGCGCGCCGGCGCTGGCCGTGCTCGCCCTGGCCATGCTGGTCAACACCGGGGTGGGCAACGTCCAGAGTCTGCTGCTGATGGGTGGCCGCAGCGGGCTGCACCTGGCCGCCACGCTGGCCGGGCTGCTGGTCACGGTCACCCTGGGCCTGCTCCTGATCCCGGGGCACGGCGCGACCGGCGCGGCCCTGGCCTGGGCGGCCGGCATCGTCACCGAGAACCTGACCGCCGCCGGCTGCGCCCGGGTCGTGGTCGGGCAGCCCCTGGTCGATCGGGCGCTGGGGCGGGCCGCGTCGGTGACCGTCGGCGCGGTCGGCTGCGCGGCGCTGGCCGGCGCGTCCGTCGCGGGACGCGGCATCCCGGGGCTGGTGCTGGCGCTGGGCGTGCTGGCCGCCGGCGGCGCCGGCCTGGCGACGATGCCCGGGGTGCGGCGGCGGGTCCGGGCGACGGTGGAACAGCTGCGTGGGCGGGAGGCGGCACCGCCGCCCGGCGTTCCCGCGCCGACGAGGGGCAGGTGACGTCCGCGGTGTCGTCCATGCGGGACCGGGTGAAGCAGTTCGTGCCGACCCAGGTGACCCGGCGCGTGAAGGAGTCCCTGGTGGACTACGGGGTGCGGACCAGCGACCGGCGACCGCTGCCGGACTTCCTCATCATCGGCACCAAGCGGGGCGGGACGACCTCGCTGTGGAACTACCTGATCCAGCACCCGCTGGTGCCGCGCCTCTTCCCGGCCTGGAACACGAAGGCGACGCACTACTTCGAGGAGAACTGGTCCCGGGGGGAGGCGTGGTACCGCTCGCACTTCCCGACCGACCGTCAGCGGGGCCTGCTGGAGAGCCGGTACGGCGGGCCGGTGCGGGTGGGCGAGGCCGCCCCGCTGTACATGTTCCACCCGCTCGCCGCCGGGCGGGTCGCCGCGCTGATGCCCTCGGTACGGCTGATCGTGCTGCTGCGCGACCCGGTCGAGCGGGCGTACTCGCACTGGAAGGAGCGGCGGACGCACGGCGTCGAGCCGCTGGGCTTCGCCGAGGCGCTGGCCGCCGAGGAGGCGCGTACGGCGGGGGAGCGGGAGCGGCTGATCGCCGAGCCGGGCTACCACAGCCACCGCCACGACTGGTACAGCTACCGGGCCCGGGGGCGTTACCTGGAACACCTCAAGCCGTGGCTCGACGCCTTCGATCGGCAGCGGCTGCTCGTCCTGGCCAGCGAGGACCTCTACCGCGACGCCCGCGCCACCTACCGTCGGACGCTGGACTTCCTCGGGCTGCCCCCGTACGACCTGCCCGACTTCCAGGTCTACAACGAGCGCCGGTCGGCGCCGCTCGGGTCGGCGCTGCGCGCCGAGCTGACCGCGTACTACCGGCCCCACAACGACGAGCTCCGGCGGCGGCTCGGACTGGACCTCGACTGGCCGGACCGGGCGCGGTGAGCGGGAACGCCGTCGGGCGCGGCCCGGCCGCCGGCTCTCACCGGGACGGGGTGTCGGCGTGAGCCGGCGGGGCGTGCCGTCGGCCGACCCGCGGTCGCGCGCCGACGGGCTGGGCTGGGTGTGTCGGGCTCTCTTCGGCGACGGCCGGGTCACCCTCACGGTGGGCCAGGCCCCGCCCACCGGGCAGCGCGCCGTCGCCCGGTACGCGGTGGTGCCGTCGCTGTCCCGGGCCCGGTTCCTGCTGCCGCTCGGCGCGCCCCGGGTCACGGCGGCGGCGCTGCTGGCGTACAACGCGCTGCGTCCGCCGAGCGTGCGCGCGGTCCGGGCGGCCCTCGGTGGGCTGTCCCGACTCGGCGTGGCCGGCCCGGCCTTTCCCACCCTCACCGTGTCGCTGCCCGCCGGTGTCAGCCTCGGCGACGCGCTGCTGGCCGGGCGGCTCGCGGGGGAGTTGGGCGGCGCGTCGCTGCACGCCGCCTGCGGGGTACGACCACCGGACCCGAACCACAAGCCCACCCTCCAACTCTTCGACGCGGCCGCCCGGCCCCGCGGCTACGCGAAGATCGGCTGGAACGGCGCGACCCGTGCCCTGGTGACCGCCGAGGCGGCGGCGCTGCGTGCCCTCGCCGGGACGAGCGGGACGCCCGGGCACCCGCTGACGCCCCGCCTGCTCACCGAGATCACCTGGGCGGGGCAGGTGGTCGCGGTGGTCGAGCCCCTGCCACCACGGGTACGCGGGATGCCGGTCACCGAGCCGCCCCCGGTCGACGCGCTGCTCGCGGTCGCCCGGCGGGGTCGACCGGCGGGCGAGCGCCGGCCGCTCACCGGGTCGCCGTTCCTGTCCCGCCTGGCCGCCGAGGCGACGCGGGCGGCGGCGGCCGACCCGTCCGGGCGGCGTGCGCTCGCGGCGGTCGCCGACCTGGAACGGCGGCACGGCGGAACATACGTCGAGTTCGGACACTGGCACGGCGACTGGGTGCCGTGGAACCTGGGGCGGCACGCCGGCCGGCTGGTCGCCTGGGACTGGGAGCACAGTGGAGCCGACGTGCCGCTCGGCTTCGACCTGGCGCACGACGCCTTCCAGCGGGCCCTGGTGCTGCGCGGGCAGTCGGCGGCCGCCGCCGCGCGCGCGGTCGACACCCAACTCGACCGGTACGGCGACCGGCTCGGCCTCGCGCCGGAGCAGCGGCGGTTGGTGGTCGACGCGTACCTGCTGGAGCTGTGGCTGCGGACGTGGCGGCTGGCGGATGCCGGGGCGGGCTGGAACGCGGCCCTTCATCCGGCGTTGTTGCAGGTCACGGCGGCGCGTTCAGCCGGGATCCGGACTTATCGCCACGCCGATGGGCGTTGACCCGTGCCGGAGAGTGACGGAAGAATTGCCACTCGTGACGGTGGTCGGGGGCTGGCCCCCGGTCGGTCGCACCGTTCGTGGGCGCGCGGCATCGGCTGACCCCTCCGGCCGTCACCATCCGCCGGCCGGTCGGCCCGAGGGCTGCCGCCGAACGCCGACCGGAATCCAAGCGAGCGTGTGGGGAGTCGCGTGGACAGGAACAACGAGGACGCGGGTCCCGCGACCCTGCTGCTGGTCGGGTCGAGCGGCGGCCACCTCGCCCAACTGCTGGCCCTGCGGCCGTGGTTCGAGCGGTGGCCGCGCTGCTGGGTCACCTTCGACACCCCGGAGGCGGTGTCGCTGCTCGCCGACGAGCAGGTGGTGGCGGCCCACCACCCGACCACCCGCAACCTGCCCAACCTGCTGCGCAACACCCGGCTCGCCTGGCGGGTGCTGCGTCGTCGGCGCATCGCCGCCGTGGTCACCACCGGCGCCGGGGTCGCCGTGCCGTTCGTGGTGCTGGCCCGGCTGCGGCGCATCCCCACCGTCTACATCGAGGTGTACGACCGCATCGACACCCCGACGCTGACCGCGCGGCTCTGCCGGCCGTTCCTCTCGGTGATGCTCGTGCAGTGGGACGAGCAGCGCCGGCAGTACCCGGAGGCGACCGTCGTGGGGACGCTGCTGTGACCGGGGACCTGACCGGCGGGGCGCCGGTCCACCAGCGGATCGTCGTGACCGGTCCGGCGGTGCGGTCCGACCTCGGCGAGCATGGGCGGGTGCCGAGGCAACGCGACGCTGTCGGCACCGGCTGCCTCGCCCTCCTGCTCGCCGTCGGCACCGACACGCACCCGTTCGAGCGGCTGGTCAGGTGGCTGGAGGAGTGGCACGGCGACGCCGCCGCCGACGTCCGCCTCACCGTCCAGCACGGGCACACGCGATCACCGGCGCTGCCGGGCGCGGTGCCGTTCCTCCGCCACGACGCGTTGCAGGCCGCGCTGGCCGACGCCGACCTCGTGGTCTGCCACGGCGGGCCGGCGACCATCCTGGAGGCCCGCCGGCACGGGCGCCTGCCGATCGTCGTCCCCCGGGACCCGGCCCGGGGCGAGCACGTCGACGACCACCAGCAGCTCTTCGCCCGACGCCTCGGCGCCGCCGGCCTGGTGGCTCTCTGCGAGTCGAGGGAGGCGCTGCGCGACGCGCTGGCCGCCGGGCTGGCCGACCCGGCGCGCTACACGGTGGCGGCCGACCCGGGAGCGCAGGCCGCGCAACGGGCGGCGGTGGCCCGGGTCGGGCAGATCGTGGACGACCTGGTCGCCGCCGCGTCCCGCCGGCGGCCCTGGTGGCGGGCGTGGGCGAGACCGGGTGACGGCGTGGTTCCCGGCGGGGCTTCGGGCGCGGTTTCCGGCGCGGGGCGGGATCACGGCGCGGGGCGGGGCCGGTGACCGCCGCGCCGAGCGTCGGAGTGGTGGTGCCCACCCGGGACCGGCCGCAGCTGCTCCGCGCCGCCGTACGGGCGATCCTCGACCAGGAGCACCCCGGCGCGATCGAGGTCGTGGTGGTCCACGACCGCTCCGAACCGGATCCGTCGCTGGCCGAGCTGTCCCGGCCGGGCCGCCGGGTCCGGGTGGTCCGCAACGACCGCACCCCCGGTCTGGCGGGCGCGCGCAACACGGGCGCCCTCGCGGTCGACGGCGAACTGGTCGCGTTCTGCGACGACGACGACGAGTGGCTGCCGGGCAAGCTGGCCGCCCAGGTCGCCGCCCTCGCCGCCACCCCGCGCGCCCAGTTCGTGAGCTGCGGCATCCGGGTCAACTACGACGGGCGGCACGTCGACCGGGTGCTGGACCTCGACCGGGTGACACTGGCCGACCTGCTCCGGGACCGGCTGACCGAGCTGCACCCGTCCACGTTCCTCATGCGCGCCACGGCGCTGCGCGACGGGTTCGGGCTGGTCGACGAGGACATCCCGGGCAGCTACGCGGAGGACTACGAGTTCCTGCTCCGGGTCGCCCGCGACGCGCCGCTGGTCAACCTGCCCACCCCGTACGTGCTGGTGCGCTGGCACCCCCGCTCGTACTTCGCCCAGCGCTGGGACACCATCGCCGCCGCCCTCCAGTGGCTGCTCGACCGCTATCCCGAGTTCGCCGCCCAGCCGGCCGGGCGGGCGCGGGTCACCGGGCAGATCGCCTTCGCCCGTGCCGCCGCCGGCCAGCGTCGGGACGCGGTGCACTGGGCCCGGCAGACGCTCCGCCGCAACCCCCGCGAGCCGCGGGCCTACCTGGCGCTCGCGGTGGCCGGCCGAATGGTGCGCCCCGACGCGGTGCTGCGCGCGCTGCACCGGCGCGGCCGAGGAATCTGACCCGCGGGCGCGGGTCGTTCCGGCCCGACGCGGATGGTCCGGGGCCGGCATTGTCGCGGTGCGCCCGCGGCGCGTCCCGCCGGCGGCGTGCGGGCCGGCGGGGTCGCGGCGTTCGCGGGCCGGGCGTGCTCGTCCGCAGGGCGGGACGGGGCGGGCACCGCACCGGATCGACCACCCGGCGTGACAGACTTGCCGCTGTGTTGCGCTGGCTGACTGCAGGTGAATCCCACGGACCCGCCCTCGTCGCGCTGTTGGAGGGGGTGCCCGCCGGGGTCGAGGTGACCACCGGCGAGATCGCCGCCGAGCTGGCTCGCCGCCGACTGGGCTATGGCCGGGGCGCGCGGATGTCGTTCGAGCAGGACGAGGTCGAGATCATCGGTGGCCTGCGGCACGGCGTCACCATCGGCAGCCCCTTCGCCGTGCGGGTGGGCAACTCCGAGTGGCCGAAGTGGCGCACGGTGATGGCGGCCGACCCGGTCGACGCGGAGGAGCTCGCCGGGCAGGCGCGCAACGCGCCGCTCACCCGCCCCCGGCCGGGGCACGCGGACCTCGCGGGCATGCAGAAGTACGGCCACACCGACGCCCGGCCGATCCTGGAGCGGGCCAGCGCCCGGGAGACCGCCGCCCGGGTCGCGGTCGGCACCGTCGCGAAGGCCCTGGTGAAGCAGACCCTCGGCATCGAGATCGTCTCGCACGTCGTGGAGCTGGGCTCGGTCGCCGCGAAGCCCGGCCTGCGTCCGCGCCCGGAGGACGCCGACCGTATCGACGCCGACCCGCTGCGCTGCCTCGACCCGGAGGCCAGCGCCCGGATGGTCGCCGAGGTCGACGCCGCGAAGAAGGCCGCCGACACGCTCGGTGGCGTGGTCGAGGTCCTGGCGTACGGGGTGCCGCCGGGCCTGGGCAGCCACGTGCAGTGGGACCGCAAGCTCGACGCCCGGCTGGCCGCCGCGCTGATGTCCATCCAGGCGATCAAGGGTGTGGAGATCGGCGACGGTTGGCAGCAGGCCCGCTCGCGGGGCTCCGAGGCGCACGACGAGATCGTGCCCACGGCCACCGGCGTGCGCCGGATCACCGACCGGGCCGGTGGGCTGGAGGGCGGCATCACCACCGGCGAGCCGCTGCGGGTGAAGGCCGCGATGAAGCCGATCTCGTCGCTCAACCGCGCCCTGGCCACCGTGGACGTGACGACCGGCGAACCGGCCACCGCCATCAACCAGCGGTCGGACGTCTGCGCGGTGCCCGCGGCGGCGGTGGTGGCCGAGGCGATGGTCGCCCTGGTGCTCGCCGAGGCGACGGTGGAGAAGTTCGGCGGCGACTCGGTGGCGGAGATCCGCCGCAACCTCGCCGGCTACCTGGACTCGCTGGTGATCCGGTGACCCGGCCGGTCTGCGTGCTGGTCGGTGCGCCCGGCTCCGGCAAGACCACCGTCGGTCGGGCGCTCGCCGACACGCTCGGGGTGGACTTCCGCGACACCGACCTGGACATCGAGACGCTGGCCGGCAAGCCGATCCCGGAGATCTTCGTCGACGAGGGCGAGGCGCACTTCCGTACGCTCGAACGGGCCGCGGTGGCCGCGGCGCTCGCCTCCTGCGACGGGGTGCTCGCCCTCGGCGGCGGCGCGGTCCTCGCCGACGAGACCCGCGCCGGGCTGGTGGGACACGTGGTGGTGCACCTGTCGGTGGAGCTGTCCGACGCGGTGAAGCGGGTCGGTCTGGGCGCCGGACGCCCCCTGCTGGCGATCAACCCGCGGGCCACGCTCAAGCACCTGATGGACCAGCGTCGCCCGCTCTACGCGGAGGTGGCCACGGCCACGGTGGTCACCGACGGGCGGTCCCCGGAGGAGATCGCCGCGGAGATCGCCGCGCTGCTGCGGCGCTGACGGCTCCCGGCTGGACTAGGCTGCCCGCGATGGACGACGTGACCCGGATCCCGGTCGGCGGCGAGCGGCCGTACGACGTGCTGGTGGGACGTGACCTGCTCGACACCCTTCCCGGCCTGCTACCCGGGGCGACCCGGGTGGCGCTGCTGCACGCCGCCCCGCTGAAGGCCCTGGCCGACGCGCTCGGCGAGCGGTTGGGCGCGGCGGGCGTCGTCCCGTTGACCATCGAGGTGCCGGACGCCGAGGCGGGCAAGCAGATCGACGTCGCCGCCGCCTGCTGGGACAAGCTCGGCGCGGCCGGGTTCACCCGCACCGACGCGGTCGTCGGCGTGGGCGGCGGCGCGGTGACCGACCTGGCCGGTTTCGTGGCCGCGTGCTGGCTGCGCGGGGTGCGCTGGGTGCCGGTGGCCACCTCCCTGCTCGGCATGGTCGACGCCGCCGTGGGCGGCAAGACCGGGATCAACACGGACGCCGGCAAGAACCTGGTCGGCGCCTTCCACCCGCCGGCCGGGGTGCTCGCCGACCTCGCCACCCTCGACAGCCTGCCGTCCAGTGACCTGGCCGCCGGGCTGGCCGAGGTGGTCAAGTGCGGGTTCATCGCCGACCCGGTGATCCTCGACCTGGTCGAGGCCGACCCGGTGGCGGCCACCGACCCGGCCGGTCCGGTCGCCCGGGAGCTGATCGAGCGGGCGATCCGGGTCAAGGCCGACGTGGTCTCGGGTGACCTGCGCGAGTCCGGCGTCCGTGAGGTGCTCAACTACGGCCACACCCTCGCGCACGCGATCGAGAAGGTGGAGGGCTACCGCTGGCGGCACGGGCACGCGGTGGCCGTCGGCCTGGTCTACGCGGGCGCGCTGGCGCGGCTCGCCGGCCGGTTGGACGCCCCGACCGCCGACCGGCACCGCGCCACGGTCGCCGCGCTCGGCCTGCCCACCGGCTACCGGACCGACGCGTGGCCGCAGCTGCTGGCCGCGATGCGGGTGGACAAGAAGGCCCGGGGCGACCGGCTGCGCTTCGTGGTCCTGGACGGGCTGGCCCGCCCGGCGATCCTGGAGGGCCCGGACGACGCCCTGCTGCGCGCCGCGTACGACGAGGTGGCGCAGTCGTGAAGGTCTACGTGCTGAACGGGCCGAACCTCGGCCGGTTGGGCACCCGCCAGCCCGAGGTCTACGGCTCGACGACGTACGCGGACCTGGTGGCGCTCTGCGAGTCGACCGGCCGGGAGCTGGGCCTGGACGTGACGGTCCGGCAGACCGACGCCGAGCACGAGCTGCTCGGGTGGTTGCACGCCGCCGCCGACGAGGGCGCCGCGGTGGTGCTGAATCCGGCCGCCTGGTCGCACTACTCGTACGCGGTGCGGGACGCGTGTGCCCTGCTGCGCGGCCCGCTGGTCGAGGTGCACATCTCCAACATCCACGCCCGGGAGGAGTTCCGGCACCACTCGGTGGTGTCCGCGGTCGCCACCGGGGTGATCTGCGGCCTCGGGGTGGACGGCTACCGGCTCGCCCTGCACCACCTCGCCGCCCGCCGCCCCGAAGGCGCGACTTGGCGCAGCTAGTAGACTTGGCCAGTCTGTCCGCCAATTGATGATCAAGGCAGGAAATGGCCACCACCAACGACCTGAAGAACGGCCTGGTACTCAACCTCGACGGGGAGCTCTGGTCCGTCGTCGAGTTCCAGCACGTCAAGCCCGGTAAGGGTGGTGCGTTCGTGCGTACCACGCTGAAGAACGTGCTCTCCGGCAAGGTGGTCGACAAGACCTTCAACGCGGGCACCAAGGTCGACACCGCCACGGTCGACAAGCGCACCATGCAGTACCTCTACGCCGACGGCGAGGACTTCGTCTTCATGGATCTGGAGACCTTCGACCAGATCACCGTGCCCGGCGGCACCGTCGGCGAGGCGGCCAACTACCTGCTGCCCGAGGCCGAGGCGACCGTCGCCACCCACGAGGGCGTCCCGCTCTACATCGAGCTGCCGACCAGCGTCGTGCTCGAGGTCACCTACACCGAGCCGGGTCTGCAGGGCGACCGCTCGACCGGCGGCAACAAGCCGGCCACCGTCGAGACCGGTGCCACCGTGCAGGTTCCGCTGTTCATCACCACCGGCGAGAAGATCAAGGTCGACACCCGCGACGGCCGTTACCTCGGCCGCTCCTGATGGCCGAGGGTCCCAAGCAGCAGATGCCGGCGCGTCGCAAGGCGCGCAAGCGGGCGCTGGACGTGCTCTTCGAGGCCGATCTCCGCGACCAGCCGCCGGTGGAGGTCCTGGCCGGCTACCTGCAGCGGATCGAGCGGCCGCACCCGGAGCACCTGGGCTACGCGGTCGGCCTCGTCGAGGGGGTCGCCGCGCACCTGGACCGGATCGACGAGCTGATCGCCAGCTACACCGAGGGCTGGACGCTGGACCGGATGCCGGTCGTCGACCGCAACCTGGCCCGGATCGCGGTCTACGAGCTGCTCTACGTCGACGAGATCGACGACGCGGTGGCGATCAGCGAGGCGGTGGAGCTGGCCCGGCAGATGTCGACCGACGACTCGCCGCGCTTCCTGAACGGTGTGCTCGGCCGCATCGCCGAGTACGCGACCCGCTGAGCGCCCGCACCACCGAAAAGGGCCCGTGCCGTCCGGCACGGGCCCTTTCGGGTGCGACAGCTCAGGACGCGAAGAACGCCCGGGGGTCGGCCACCAGCACGCCGTGCTCGGTGAGCCGCTCGATCAGGCCCGACGGCGAGGCGTCGTAGACGATCGCCAGGGCGCGCAGGTCGTCGGCGCGGATCGAGAGCACCCGGCCGTTGTAGTCGCCGCGCTGCTGCTGGATGGCGCGGGCGTAGCGGGCGACGTACGCGAGGTCCTCGGAGGCCTCGTCGTAGAGCCGCTCCAGGTCCAGGACGATCTTGCTGGTGGGCTCGTGGCGCACCCCGCTGCCGTCCGGGAGCAGCTCCGAGACGGGAACGCGGTAGAAGTCGGCCAGCTCGGCCAGGCGGGACACGGTGACGGCGCGGTCGCCACGCTCGTACGAGCCGACCACCACGGCCTTCCACCGCCCGTTCGACTTCTCCTCCACACCCTGCAGGGAGAGACCCTGCTGCTGGCGGATGGAGCGCAGGCGGGCGCCCAGCGACTTGGCGTATTCAGAGGGCATTCGGACACTCCCAGTGCTGCGGGGGTTCTCCCAGCGATTCGCTACGGAGCGTGACGGTACGGGGATTGCGACACGTGGTCAAGTGGTCGTGACCCTCCCGTTGGGGAGCAGCGGGGGAGTTATCCCCATTTCGGCGAGCTGATCCGGTGGTCAGTGGGTGGCGGCGGCCGGCCCGGTGACCACTGGTAACGTGGCGAGAAGCCCCGGCCCCGGCGGTTCCGCCGCAGGCCGAAGGTGTCCGACATCCTTTAACGACCCGTCCCGTGAGGCGGGGAAGGAGGTCCGCCGTGGCCTACCCACCGGCTGCCCAGTCGCCGCCCACGCGGCAACCCTCGGTGAAGGTGATCCTCGCCGCTGCCGACGTGCACCGCGTCGTCGACCGCATCGCCCACCAGATCCTCGAGAAGACGCAGGGCGCCGCCGACACGGTCCTGCTCGGCATCCCCACGCGGGGTGTGCCGCTCGCCCGGCGGCTCGCCGACCGGATCAGCACCTTCGAGGACGTCACCGTCCCGGTCGGTGTGCTCGACATCACTCTCTACCGCGACGACCTGCGCCGGCACGCGACCCGCGCGGTCGGGCCGACCCAGCTTCCGGCCAGCGGGATCGACGGCAAGCGGGTCGTCCTCGTCGACGACGTGCTCTTCTCCGGCCGCACCGTCCGGGCCGCGCTGGACGCGCTCAGCGACGTCGGTCGGCCGGCCTCGGTACAGCTCGCCGTCCTGGTCGACCGGGGGCACCGCGAGCTGCCGATCCGCGCCGACTACGTGGGCAAGAACATCCCGACCGCCCGGACCGAGAGCGTGCGGGTGACGCTCGCCGAGGTCGACGGCGCGGACGAGGTCAAGCTGTACGGAGGCGACATCTCGTGATCAGGCACCTGCTCTCCGGTGGTGACGTGGACGCGGCCACCGCCACCCGGATCCTCGACACCGCCGCCGAGATGGCCACGGTCGCCGGCCGTGAGGTCAAGAAGCTGCCCGCCCTGCGGGGCCGGACCGTGGTGAACCTCTTCTACGAGGACTCCACGCGCACCCGGATCTCCTTCGAGGCGGCCGCGAAGCGGCTGAGCGCCGACGTGATCAACTTCTCGGCGAAGGGCTCCAGCGTCACCAAGGGCGAGAGCCTGAAGGACACCGCGCTGACCCTCCAGGCGATGGGCGCCGACGCGGTGGTGGTCCGCCACCCCGCCTCCGGCGCCGCGCACCGGCTCGCCGAGTGGGTGGACGGGTCGGTGGTCAACGCCGGCGACGGCACCCACGAGCACCCCACCCAGGCGCTGCTCGACGCGTACACCATGCGGTCCCGCCTGGGCCGGCTGGCCGGCCTGTCCGTGGCGGTCGTCGGTGACGTCCTGCACAGCCGGGTGGCCCGCTCCAACGTGCTGCTGCTGTCCACCCTCGGCGCCAAGGTCACCCTGGTCGGGCCGCCCACCCTCATCCCGCTCGACATCGCCCAGGCGCTCGCGCCGGGCACCGACGTCTGCTACGACCTCGACGCGGTGCTGCCCGCCTCGGACGTGGTGATGATGCTGCGGGTGCAGCGCGAGCGGATGAACGACTCCTACTTCCCGTCCGCCCGCGAGTACGCGCGCCGTTACGGTCTGGACGGGCCGCGGATGCGCCGGTTGCCGGAGCACGCGATCGTCATGCACCCCGGCCCGATGAACCGGGGCATGGAGATCACGCCCGAGGTGGCCGACTCGCCCCGCTCCACCATCGTCGAACAGGTCGCCAACGGGGTCTCCGTCCGGATGGCCGTCCTCTACCTGCTGCTCGGGGGGAACAACGCATGACCGCGTACCTGGTGAAGGGCGTCAGCGTGCTCGGCGCCGCGCCGACCGACCTGCTGATCCGCGACGGCGTCGTGGCCGAGGTCGGCGCCGACCTGACCGCCCCGGGCGCGACCGTGGTCGACGCCGCCGGGCTGGTCGCGTTGCCCGGACTGGTCGACCTGCACACCCACCTGCGGGAGCCGGGCCGGGAGGACGCCGAGACGGTCGAGTCCGGGTCCCGGGCGGCGGCGCTCGGCGGCTACACGGCGGTGTGCGCGATGGCGAACACCTCCCCGGTGGCCGACACCGCCGGTGTGGTCGAGCAGGTCTGGCGGCTCGGCCGCGAGGCCGGCCTGGTGGACGTGCAGCCGATCGGCGCGGTGACCGTCGGCCTGGCCGGCCAGCACCTCGCCGAGTTGGGTGCGATGGCCGACTCGGCCGCGCGGGTGCGGATCTTCTCCGACGACGGGCACTGCGTCGCCGACCCGAGGCTGATGCGCCGGGCCCTGGAGTACGTGAAGGCGTTCGACGGGATCATCGCCCAGCACGCCGAGGAGCCCCGGCTCACCGAGGGCGCGCAGATGCACGAGGGCGAGGTGTCGACCCGGCTCGGCCTGACCGGCTGGCCGGCGGTTGCCGAGGAGGCGATCATCGCCCGGGACGTGCTGCTCGCCGAACACGTCGGCAGCCGCCTGCACGTGTGCCACGTCTCCACCGCCGGCAGCGTCGAGGTGCTGCGGCAGGCCAAGGCCCGTGGGGTCCGGGTCACCGCCGAGGTGACCCCCCACCACCTGCTGCTGACCGACGTCCGCGCCGAGACGTACGACCCGGTCTACAAGGTCAACCCACCGCTGCGCACCGACGCCGACGTGGCCGCGCTGCGCGCCGCGCTGACCGACGGGGTGATCGACATCATCGCCACCGACCACGCGCCGCACGCGGTGGAGGACAAGGAGTGCGAGTGGGCGTACGCCCGGCCCGGCATGCTCGGGCTGGAGACGGCGCTGTCGATCGCGCTCGACGTGCTCGGCCCGCGCTGGGACCTGATCGCCGAGCGGATGTCCCGCACCCCGGCCCGGATCGCCGGGCTGGACGGGCACGGCGTCGACCCGGCGCCGGGCGCCCCGGCCAACCTGACCCTGGTCGACCCGGCCGCCCGCCGGACGGTCGACCCCGCGGAGCTGGCCAGCCGCAGCCGCAACACCCCGTACGCCGGCATGACGCTGCCGGGTCGCATCGTGGCGACCTTCCTGCGCGGTGAGCCGACGGTGCTCGACGGAAAGGCAACCAAGTGAAGAGGCGTCCAGCGATTCTGGTGCTGGAGGACGGCCGGACGTTCCACGGCGAGGCGTACGGCAGCGTCGGGGAGACCTTCGGCGAGGCGGTCTTCAACACCGGTATGACCGGCTACCAGGAGACCCTGACCGACCCGTCCTACCACCGGCAGGTGGTGGTACAGACCGCGCCGCACATCGGCAACACCGGCGTGAACGGTGAGGACGACGAGTCCGCCCGCATCTGGGTGGCCGGGTACGTGGTGCGCGACCCGGCCCGCATCGGCTCGAACTGGCGGGCCACCGGCGGGCTGGAGGACCGGCTCGCCGCCGAGGGTGTGGTCGGTATCAGCGGCGTGGACACCCGGGCCCTCACCCGGCACCTGCGGGAGCGGGGCGCCATGCGGGTCGGCATCTCCAGCGTGGAGGAGGACCCGCGCGCCCTGCTGGCCCGGGTCCGGCGGGCGCCGGAGATGGTCGGCGCCGACCTCTCCGCCGAGGTGACCACCGCCCAGCCGTACGTGGTGAAGGCCGAGGGGGAGCACCGGTTCACGGTCGCCGCCCTGGACCTGGGCATCAAGCGCAACGTGCCGCGCCGGCTGGCCGCCCGGGGGGTCACCACCCACGTGCTGCCCGCGTCGTCGACCATCGACGACCTGCTCGCGACCGGCGCCGACGCGGTCTTCTTCTCGCCCGGGCCGGGCGACCCGGCCACCGCCGACGGGCCGGTCGGCCTGGCGCGCGAGGTGCTGAGCCGGCGGATCCCGCTGTTCGGCATCTGCTTCGGCAGCCAGATCCTCGGCCGGGCGCTCGGCTTCGGCACCTACAAGCTGGGCTACGGCCACCGCGGCATCAACCAGCCGGTGCTCGACCGGGCCACCGGCAAGGTCGAGGTGACCAGCCACAACCACGGCTTCGCGGTCGAGGTGCCGGGCGCGCGGGCCGGGGCGGTCGTTCCGGACCAGGTGATCGAGACCGAGTTCGGCGGCGTCCAGGTGTCGCACGTCTGCCTCAACGACAACGTGGTCGAGGGGCTGCGGGCGAAGGACGTGCCCGCGTTCACCGTCCAGTACCACCCGGAGGCGGCGGCCGGTCCGCACGACGCGGACTACCTCTTCGACCGTTTCGCCGAGCTGATCGAGGGCCGGGGCCTCGACGTGAATCACAGTGAAGGCGGCAAGAATGCCTAAGCGGACCGATCTGAAGCACATCCTGGTGATCGGCTCCGGGCCGATCGTGATCGGGCAGGCGTGCGAGTTCGACTACTCCGGTACCCAGGCCTGCCGGGTCCTGCGCAGCGAGGGGATCCGGGTCAGCCTGGTCAACTCCAACCCGGCCACGATCATGACGGACCCGGAGTTCGCCGACGCCACGTACGTCGAGCCGATCACCCCGGAGTTCGTCGAGCTGGTCATCGCCAAGGAGCGGCCGGACGCGATCCTGCCGACCCTGGGTGGGCAGACCGCGCTGAACACGGCGGTCGCCCTGCACGAGGCGGGCGTGCTGGAGAAGTACGGCGTGGAGCTGATCGGCGCCAACATCGAGGCGATCAACCGCGGCGAGGACCGCCAGCTGTTCAAGGACATCGTCGCCAAGGCCGGCGTACGCCTCGGCGTGGCGGACCCGGCCGCCCTGGTGCCCCGGTCACGGGTCTGCCACTCGATGGACGAGGTCCGGGAGACCGTCGCCGAGCTGGGCCTGCCGGTGGTGATCCGGCCGTCGTTCACGATGGGCGGTCTCGGTTCGGGCATGGCGCACACCTCGGAGGACCTGGAGCGCATCGCCGGCGCGGGCCTGGCGGCCAGCCCGGTGCACGAGGTCCTCATCGAGGAGAGCGTGCTCGGCTGGAAGGAGTACGAGCTCGAGCTGATGCGCGACCGGCACGACAACGTGGTGGTGGTCTGCTCGATCGAGAACGTCGACCCGATGGGCGTGCACACCGGCGACAGCGTCACCGTCGCCCCCGCGATGACCCTCACCGACCGGGAGTACCAGCGCCTGCGCGACCTCGGCATCGCGGTCCTGCGCGAGGTCGGGGTCGACACCGGTGGCTGCAACATCCAGTTCGCGGTGAACCCGGCCGACGGCCGGATCGTCGTGATCGAGATGAACCCGCGGGTGTCCCGCTCGTCGGCTCTCGCCTCGAAGGCCACTGGCTTCCCGATCGCCAAGATCGCGGCCAAGCTCGCCATCGGCTACACGCTGGACGAGATCCCCAACGACATCACGCTGAAGACCCCGGCGGCCTTCGAGCCGACGCTGGACTACGTGGTCGTCAAGATCCCCCGGTTCGCCTTCGAGAAGTTCCCCGGCGCGGACCCGGAGCTGACCACCACGATGAAGTCGGTCGGCGAGGCGATGAGCCTCGGGCGCAACTTCACCGAGGCGCTGAACAAGGCGATGCGCTCGATGGAGACGAAGGCGGCCGGCTTCTGGACGGTTCCCGACCCGGCGGGCGCGACGAAGGAGAACACCCTCGCCGCGCTGCGCGTCCCGCACGACGGCCGGCTCTACACCGTCGAGCGGGCACTGCGGCTGGGTGCCACCATCGCCGAGGTCACCGACGCGTCCGGCGGGATCGACCCCTGGTTCCTGGACCAGATCGCCAGCCTCGTCGAGCTGCGGGAGGAGATCGTGGCGGCCCCGGTGCTCGACGCGGAGCTGCTGCGCCGGGCCAAGCGCGCCGGCCTGTCCGACCGGCAGCTCGCCGCGCTGCGTCCGGAGCTGGCCGCCGAGGACGGCGTACGGCGCCTGCGCCAGCGGCTGGACATCCGGCCGGTCTACAAGACCGTGGACACCTGCGCGGCCGAGTTCTCCGCCACCACGCCGTACCACTACTCCTCCTACGACAGCGAGACCGAGGTCGTCGGGTCGGCCCGGCCGAAGGTGCTGATCCTCGGCTCCGGCCCGAACCGCATCGGCCAGGGCATCGAGTTCGACTACTCGTGCGTCCACGCCGTCCAGGCGCTGCGGAGCGCGCCCGTCGGCGGCGCGTCCACCGGGGACGCCTCGGCCTCCGGCGGCGACGGCGTCGGGTTCGAGACGGTCATGGTCAACTGCAACCCGGAGACCGTCTCCACCGACTACGACACCGCCGACCGGCTCTACTTCGAGCCGCTCACCTTCGAGGACGTGCTGGAGGTCTGGCACGCCGAGGACTCGTCCGGCAAGGCGGCGGGCGGCCCCGGTGTCATCGGGGTCATCGTGCAGCTCGGCGGGCAGACCCCGCTGGGCCTGGCGCAGCGGCTCAAGGACGCCGGGGTGCCGATCGTCGGCACGTCGCCGGAGTCCATCCACCTCGCCGAGGAGCGGGGCGCGTTCGGCGCGCTGCTGGCCCGCGCCGGTCTGCGCGCCCCGGCGCACGGCCTCGCCACCTCGTACGACGAGGCGAAGGAGATCGCCGAGGAGATCGGCTATCCGGTGTTGGTGCGTCCGTCGTACGTGCTCGGCGGGCGTGGCATGGAGATCGTCTACGACGACCCGACGCTGCGTGACTACATCGGACGGGCCACCGACATCTCCCCGGACCACCCGGTGCTGGTGGACCGGTTCCTCGACGACGCCATCGAGATCGACGTGGACGCGCTCTGCGACGCCGACGGCGAGGTCTACCTCGGCGGCGTGATGGAGCACATCGAGGAGGCGGGCATCCACTCCGGAGACTCGTCCTGCGCGCTGCCGCCGATCACCCTGGCCGGCTCGCACCTGGCCGAGGTCCGCCGGTACACCGAGGCGATCGCCCGGGGCGTCGGGGTGCGCGGCCTGCTCAACGTGCAGTACGCGCTGAAGGACGACGTGCTCTACGTCCTGGAGGCGAACCCGCGCGCGTCGCGGACCGTCCCGTTCGTGTCCAAGGCCACCGCGGTGCCGCTGGCCAAGGCGGCCGCCCGGATCGCGCTCGGCGCCACCATCGCCGAGTTGCGCGCCGAGTGCCTGCTCCCGGCGACCGGGGACGGCGGCAGCATGCCGGCCGACGCCCCGATCGCGGTGAAGGAGGCGGTGCTCCCGTTCAAGCGCTTCCGTACCCGCGCCGGCAAGGGCATCGACTCGCTGCTCGGCCCCGAGATGAAGTCCACCGGTGAGGTGATGGGCATCGACACCGGCTTCGGGCAGGCCTTCGCCAAGTCGCAGGCGGCCGCGTACGGGTCGCTGCCGACCAGCGGGCGCATCTTCGTCTCGGTCGCCAACCGGGACAAGCGCGGGATGATCTTCCCGATCAAGCGCCTGGCCGACCTCGGCTTCGAGATCGTGGCCACGGCCGGCACGGCGGAGGTGCTGCGCCGGCACGGGATCGCCTGCGAGCAGATCCGCAAGCACTACCAGGCGGGCGAGGGTGAGGACGCGGTGTCGATGATCCTCGGCGGCGACGTGGCGCTGGTGGTCAACACCCCGCAGGGTTCGGGCGCGAGCGCCCGCTCCGACGGGTACGAGATCCGCAGCGCGGCGGTCACCGCGGACATCCCGTGCATCACGACGGTGCCCGGCGCGGCCGCCGCGGTCATGGGCATCGAGGCGCGGATCCGCGGCGACATGCGGGTCCGCCCGCTGCAGGAGCTGCACGCCGCCCTGCGAGCCGCCCAGTGACAGCACCCGGCCGTCCTGCGGTGGTCATGAGGCGGTCGCCGGCCGGCACGGCGTGTCGCGGCGACCACGTCCTGGTCGACGGGGTGGGTCGGCCGTGATGTTCGAGCGGCTCCTACGGCCGGCGCTGTTCCGGATCGGGGGCGGCGACGCCGAGGCGGCGCACGAGTGGACACTGCGGCGGCTCGCCGCGGTGTCCCGCTCGGCGCCGGCCCTCGCCGCGCTGCGGGCCCGGTACGCGGTCCGCGCTCCGCGCACGGTCTTCGGCGTCGAGTTCCCCAATCCGGTCGGCCTGGCCGCCGGGATGGACAAGAACGGCGTGGCGCTGCCGGCCTGGCCGGCGCTGGGCTTCGGCTTCGTCGAGGTCGGCACGGTGACCGCGCACGCGCAGCCGGGCAACCCCCGGCCCCGGCTGTTCCGCCTGCGGGACAGCGAGGCGGTGATCAACCGGATGGGCTTCAACAACGCCGGCGCCGAGGCCCTGGCGGCGCGGCTGGCGGCGCTGCCCCGGCCGCTCGGCGTGCCGCTGGGCATCTCGCTCGGCAAGTCCAAGGTGACCCCGTTGGCGGACGCGGTCGAGGACTACCTCGCCTCGTACCGGGCGCTGCGCGACCATGGCGACTACTTCGCGGTGAACGTCTCCTCCCCGAACACCCCGGGTCTGCGGTCGTTGCAGGACCGGGCGCACCTGGACGCCCTGCTGGCCGCCCTGGTGGGCGAGAAGCCGGTGCTCGTGAAGATCGCGCCGGACCTCACCGAGCCGGCGATCGCCGAGCTGCTGGAGGTCTGCCTGGCCCGGGGCGCGGCCGGCGTGATCGCCACCAACACCACCCTCGCCCGCGACGGCCTGGCCGACGTCGACCGGCCCCGCGGCGGCGAGACGGGCGGGCTGTCCGGCCGGCCGCTCACCGGCCGGGCGCGGGAGGTCGTCTCGTTCGTGCACCGGGAGACCGGCGGCCGGCTGCCGGTGGTCGGCGTGGGCGGCATCCTCGACCCCGACGACGCGAGCCGGATGCTCGACGCCGGCGCGAGCCTGGTGCAGCTCTACACCGGCTTCATCTACCGGGGCCCCGCCCTGGTCCGCGCCGCCGCCCGCACGGCCCCCACACCATGACCTCCCCGGGGGTGGGACGGCGGGAGCGGGGGACGAGATGAGAGGGGATGAGCAGGGTGAGGGCTGAGGAGATCCTCGCGGTCGACCGGGAGCGGGTCTGGCACCCGTACGCCCCGCTGCCGGCGGCCAGCCCGCCGTACGTGGTGGAGGGCGCGCAGGGCGTACGGCTGCGGCTCGCCGACGGCCGCGAACTGGTGGACGGGATGTCGTCCTGGTGGGCGGCGATCCACGGCTACCGCCACCCGGTGCTCGACGCGGCGGTGACCGACCAGCTGGGCCGGATGAGTCACGTCATGTTCGGCGGCCTGACCCACGAGCCGGCGGTACGGCTCGCCCAGAGCCTCGTCGACCTCGCCCCGGACGGGCTGGAGCACGTCTTCCTCGCCGACTCCGGGTCGGTGAGCGTCGAGGTGGCGATCAAGATGTGCCTGCAGTACCAGCGGGCCACCGGCCGGCCGGAGCGCCGCCGGCTGGGCACCTGGCGGGGCGGCTACCACGGCGACACGTTCCACCCGATGAGCGTCTGCGACCCGGAGGGGGGCATGCACCACCTCTGGGGCGACGTGCTGCCCCGGCAGGTCTTCGCGCCCGTGCCGCCGGCCGGCTTCGACACCCCGCCGGACCCGGCGTACTGCGCCGCGCTCGCCGACGCCGTCGAGCGGCACGCGCACGAGTTGGCCGCCGTCATCGTGGAGCCGGTCGTGCAGGGCGCCGGCGGGATGCGCTTCCACCACCCCGAGTACCTGCGGGTGCTGCGCGAGGTGACCCGGGCGCACGGCGTGCTGCTCATCTTCGACGAGATCGCCACCGGGTTCGGCCGGACCGGCACGATGTTCGCGGCCGAGCACGCCGGCGTGACCCCGGACGTGATGTGCGTGGGCAAGGCGCTCACCGGCGGCTACCTCACCCTCGCGGCGGCGCTGTGCACCGCCGAGATCGCCCGGGGGATCTCCGCCGACGGCGTGCTGGCGCACGGCCCGACGTTCATGGGCAACCCGCTCGCCTGTGCCGTCGCCAACGCCTCCATCGGCCTCCTGCGGGCCGGTGACTGGGCCGCCGAGGTGGCGAGGGTGGGCGACGGGCTGCGGGCCGGCCTGGCGCCGCTGCGGGGCGCGCCGGGAGTGGTCGACGTGCGGGTGCTGGGCGCGATCGGCGTGGTGCAGGTGGACCACGAGGTGGACCTGCCCGCCGCGACGGCCGCCGCGGTCGCCCAGGGCGTGTGGCTGCGCCCGTTCCGGGACCTGATCTACACGATGCCGCCGTACGTCACCGACGACGCCGACCTGGCCCGGATCGCGTCGGGCGTCGCGGCGGCCGTGAAGGCCGGCTGAGCGGAGGCAGCCACCCGTCGGCGGTGGCAGGAGTGGCACGCCCGGCGGCACCGGCCCGCCGGGCGGTACGCGGTGTGCCCGACGGCGACCCGTCGGCGCGGAGTACGAGGAGAGGACGGATCGGATGGAGAGCTTCGGCGCCCGGTTGCACCGGGCCATGGTCGAGCGGGGACCGCTCTGCGTCGGCATCGACCCCCACCCCGGTCTGCTGGCCCGCTGGGGGCTCACGGACGACGTGGCGGGGCTTGACCGGTTCGCCCGGACCGTCGTGGACGCCCTCGGTGACCGGGTTGCGGTGGTCAAGCCCCAGTCGGCCTTCTTCGAGCGTTTCGGCGCCCGAGGTGTCGCGATTCTTGAGTCAACTATCCGACAGTTGCGAGATGCCGGCTCGCTCGTTTTGCTCGACGCGAAGCGCGGCGACATCGGCTCGACGGTCCAGGCGTACGCCTCGGCGTACCTCGATCCATCCAGCCCGCTGTATGCCGACGCGGTCACCGCGAGCCCCTACCTGGGAGTAGGTTCGCTCGCCCCGATGTTCGAGCTGGCCCACGAGCACGGCGGTGGGGTCTTCGTGTTGGCGCTCACCTCGAACCCCGAGGGGGCCGCCGTGCAGCATGCCCGCACGCCGGACGGGCGGACCGTCGCGCAGACCGTGATCGACGAGATTTCCCAGCTCAACGCGGGTGCGGAGCCCCTCGGCAGCTTCGGTCTGGTGGTCGGGGCGACCGTCGGCGATACCGGTCACGACCTGTCGAAGGTGGGGGGTCCGCTGCTCGCTCCGGGGCTCGGGGCGCAGGGTGCGACGGCCGCCGATCTGCGTACGGTCTTCGGTTCCAGCCTCTCCTCGGTGCTGCCCTCGTACTCCCGCGAGGTGCTCGGCGCGGGGCCCGACGTGGCCGCCCTGCGGGCCGCCGCGGACCGGGTGCTGGCGGACTGCCGGGCTGTTCTGCCAGCCCGCTGACTGACTGATCGCTCGATCACTTTGCGATGATCATGGCGCGCCCACGTTGCCGAAAGCTCCGTTGACCGCTAGTTTTCCCCGCGCTGGGAACCACGGACCCCTTGGTTCACAGCGACACCACGTTTCACAGATGCGGCGGTGCGACCCGCCCGTCGCGATAGGGACCTGAGGAGAACTGGTGCCGCTCCCGTCACTGACCCCCGAGCAGCGCGCTGCCGCGCTGGAGAAGGCCGCGGAGATCCGCAAGGCCCGTGCCGAGCTGAAGGAGCAGCTCAAGCAGGGCAAGACCACCCTTTCAGCCGTCCTCGAGCGCGCCGAGTCCGACGACGTCGTGGGCAAGCTGAAGGTGTCGGCCGTCCTGCAGGCGATGCCGGGCATCGGCAAGATCCGGGCCACCCAGATCATGGAGAAGCTCAAGATCGCTGACAGCCGTCGTCTGCGTGGCCTCGGCGAGCAGCAGCGCAAGGCACTGCTTGGAGAGTTCGCCGCCAACTGAGCGTGGCAGCGTGTAGAAACAAGCAGTGAGCACGGATGGTGAGGCGCGCCCGGCGGCACGGCTCACTGTCCTGGCCGGCCCCTCGGGGTCCGGCCGGGAGAGTGTCGTCGAGCTCGTCCGGGCGCGTTCTCCCGCCGTGTGGCGGCCGGTGCCGGTGACGACCCGGCCCCGTCGCCACGACGAGGTCGACGGCGTCGACCGCGTCTTCGTCACGCCGGCCGAGTTCGACCGGCTGGTCGACGCGGGCGCGTTCCTGGAGTGGTCCCGGACGGGGCCGCACCGGCGGGGCACGCCCTACGAGCCGCTGCGCTCCCGGCTCGCCGTCGGGCAGCCCGCCGTGCTCGCCCTCGACATCCCGGGCGCCCTGGCCGTCCGCGAGCGCCTCTCCGGTGTCCGGCTGGTGCTGCTCTGCCCGCCGGGCCATCGCCCGGCCCCCGCCGTCGCCGCGGCCTTCGAACTCGCCCTCACGCACGACCTGACCGATCGGGTCGCCGATGAGCTGGTAGGCTTGTTCGGTTCTTCTTATCCGACTCCGGCCCGACCGCGGGTGCTCGGTTAGGAGTCGGTTCGGCCCGAGAGCGGCCGCGGTCGCGACGCGCCGTGGCCGACAGTCAGCACCGCGTCCGCGCGGATCGACAGACGCAGAGGTTATTTCGTGGGATCCATCGCCACCAACCCCGAAGGCATCACCAACCCGCCGATCGACGAGCTCCTCGAGAAGACGACGTCGAAGTACGCGCTGGTCATCTTCGCGGCCAAGCGCGCCCGCCAGGTCAACGCCTACTACAGCCAGCTCGGTGAGGGCCTGCTGGAGTACGTCGGCCCGCTGGTCGAGACCACCCCGCAGGAGAAGCCGCTCTCGATCGCCATGCGCGAGATCAACGCCGGCCTGCTCACCGCCGAGCCGACCGACCAGCCGTAACACAGCGCGCCGCGATGTCCGCCGGGATCGTCCTCGGGGTCGGTGGCGGCATCGCCGCCTACAAGGCGTGCGAGCTGCTGCGGCTCTTCACCGAGTCGGGCCACCGGGTCCGGGTCGTGCCGACCGCGTCGGCGCTCCGCTTCGTGGGGGCGCCGACCTGGGCGGCGCTCTCCGGTCAGCCGGTCGCCGACGACGTGTGGTCCGACGTGCACGAGGTGCCGCACGTCCGGCTCGGTCAGCAGGCCGACCTCGTGGTCGTCGCGCCGGCGACCGCCGACCTGCTCGCGAAGGCCGCGCACGGTCTCGCCGACGACCTGCTCACCAACACCCTGCTCACCGCCCGGTGCCCGGTGCTGCTGGCCCCGGCCATGCACACCGAGATGTGGGAGCACCCGGCCACCGTGGCCAACGTCGCCACCCTGCGGGCCCGCGGCGTCCGGGTCGTCGAGCCCGCCGTGGGCCGGCTCACCGGCGTCGACACCGGCAAGGGTCGGCTGCCCGAGCCGGCGGAGATCTTCGCGGTGGCCCGGCGGATCCTCGCCCGCGGCGTCGAGGCCCCCGCCGACCTGGCCGGTCGCCGGGTGGTGGTGACGGCCGGGGGCACCCGGGAGCCGCTGGACCCGGTGCGCTTCCTCGGCAACCGCTCGTCCGGCAAGCAGGGCTACGCGTTCGCCCGCGCCGCGGCCGCCCGCGGCGCCCGCGTCACGCTCGTCGCGGCCAACGTCACCCTTCCCGACCCGGCCGGCGTCGACCTCGTCCGGGTCGGCACCACCGAGGAGCTGCGGGAGGCGACGCTCAAGGCCGCCGTCGACGCCGACGCCGTGGTGATGGCGGCGGCTCCGGCCGATTTCCGCCCGGCTGTCTACGCGCCTGGCAAAATCAAGAAGGCGGACGACGGCACCGCGCCGACCATCGAGCTCGTCACCAACCCGGACATCGCGGCGGAGCTCGGCCGACGCCGTCGCCCCGAGCAGGTGCTGGTGGTGTTCGCCGCCGAGACGGGTGACGCCGAGGCCAACGGCCGGGCCAAGCTCGCCCGGAAGCGCGCCGACCTCATCGTCATCAACGAGGTGGGGGAGGACAAGGTCTTCGGCGCCGAGACCAACGCGGCGACCGTCATCGGCGCGGACGGCTCGGTCAGCCGGATGCCCGAACAGTCCAAGGAGGACCTCGCCGACGGTGTCTGGGATCTGGTGGTGACCCGGCTGGCCGGTCACTCCTGAGAGTGGGAAAGCCTCTGACCAACTCCGCCGGACCCCTTGGCGGTGACTAGACTGCCGCGAACGACTTTTCACACGCTTTAGGAGTGCCGTGACACGCCGCCTCTTCACGTCCGAATCGGTCACGGAAGGCCACCCGGACAAGATCGCCGACCAGATCAGCGACGGTATCCTCGACGCGCTGCTCGCCGAGGACCCCAGCAGCCGGGTCGCGGTGGAAACCATGATCACCACGGGCCAGGTGCACATCGCCGGCGAGGTGACCACCAAGGCGTACGCGGACATCCCCACCATCGTCCGCAGGACCATCCTCGACATCGGCTACGACTCGTCCAAGAAGGGCTTCGACGGCGCGTCCTGTGGCGTGAGCGTCTCCATCGGCGCCCAGTCGGAGGACATCGCGCAGGGCGTCGACAACGCGTTCGAGCTGCGCACCGGCGCGTCGGAGAGCGCGCTGGACGCGCAGGGCGCCGGTGACCAGGGCATGATGTTCGGCTTCGCGTGTACCGAGACGCCCGAGCTGATGCCGCTGCCGATCGCCCTCGCGCACCGGCTGGCCCGGCGGCTCGCCGCCGTCCGCAAGGACGGCACCGTGCCCTACCTGCGGCCGGACGGTAAGACCCAGGTCACCATCGAGTACGAGGGCCTGCGCCCGGTCCGGCTCAACACGGTGGTGGTCTCCAGCCAGCACGCGGCCGACATCTCGCTCGACTCGCTGCTCACCCCGGACGTGCGTGACCACGTCATCGCACCCGAGCTGGAGAGCCTCGGCCTCGACACCGACGGCTACCGGCTGCTGGTCAACCCGACGGGCCGGTTCGAGATCGGCGGCCCGATGGGCGACGCCGGCCTGACCGGGCGCAAGATCATCGTCGACACCTACGGCGGCTACGCCCGCCACGGTGGCGGCGCCTTCTCCGGCAAGGACCCGTCGAAGGTGGACCGCTCGGCCGCGTACGCGATGCGGTGGGTCGCCAAGAACGTGGTCGCGGCGGGGCTGGCAGAGCGCTGCGAGGTGCAGGTCGCCTACGCGATCGGCAAGGCCAAGCCGGTCAGCCT
Source organism: Micromonospora krabiensis (assembly GCF_900091425.1). Taxonomy (GTDB): domain Bacteria; phylum Actinomycetota; class Actinomycetes; order Mycobacteriales; family Micromonosporaceae; genus Micromonospora; species Micromonospora krabiensis. The sequence goes on along the minus strand of NZ_LT598496.1, from coordinate 2,358,878 downwards.
CTTCATCGAGACGTTCGGCACCGAGACCGTGCCGGTCCCCGCGATCGAGCAGGCCGTCACCGAGGTCTTCGACCTGCGCCCGGCCGCGATCATCCGGGACCTCAACCTGCTCCGCCCGATCTACCAGCAGACCGCGGCGTACGGCCACTTCGGCCGGGAACTGCCCGACCTCACCTGGGAGAGCACCGACCGGGCCGCCGACCTCAAGTCGGCCGCGGGAGCCTGACCGGCACCACGCGCAGCGACCGGCGACCCGCGGACGGGTCGCCGGTCGCTCGTGTCTGCGTGGATCTCCCACTGGCCCACCTCGACCGCCCCTTCGACTACCTCGTCCCGGCCGCGCTGGACGAGGCGGCGGTGCCCGGCACCCGGGTCAAGGTCCGCTTCGCCGGCCAGCTCGTCGACGGGTGGCTGCTGGAGCGCACCGACGACTCCGGGCACACCGGCCGGCTCGCGTACCTGGAGAAGGTGGTCTCCCCGGAGCCGGTGCTGGCGCCGGAGGTTGCCCGGCTGGCCCGGGCGGTCGCCGACCGGTACGCCGGCAGCCTCGCCGACGTGCTCCGGCTCGCCGTGCCGCCCCGGCACGCCCGGGTCGAGAAGGAGCCGCACGAGCCCCCGCCTCCCGGTGAGCCGCCGGCCGCGCCGGACCCGGCGGGCTGGCGGGACTACCCGGCCGGCCCGGCCTACCTGCGGGCCCTCACCGATTGGCGGGCACCCCGCGCGGTCTGGTCCGCGCTGCCCGGCGAGGACTGGGCGGCCCGGTACGCCGAGGCGGTCGCCGCGACCGTGGCCGGCGGGCGGGGCGCCCTGGTGGTGGTCGCCGACAACCGGGACCTGGACCGGCTGGACGCCGCCGTCGCCGCCGCGCTCGGCCCGGGACGACACGTGTGCCTCTCCGCGGCGCTCGGCCCGGCCCGACGCTACCGCGCCTTCCTCGCCGCCCGCCGCGGCGACGTGCCGGTGGTCATCGGCACCCGGGCCGCGATGTTCGCCCCGGTCGGGCGGCTCGGTCTGGTGGCGATCTGGGACGACGGGGACGACCTGCACGCCGAGCCCCGGGCCCCGTACCCGCACGCGCGGGAGGTGCTGCTCACCCGCGCCCAGCTCGCCGAGGCCGGTGCCCTGGTCGGCGGGTACGCCCGCACCGCCGAGGCGCAGCTGCTGCTGGAGACGGGCTGGGCGCGGGAGGTGACGGCCGACCGGGCCACCCTGCGGGCGCGTACGCCGGCCATCGCGCCGACCGGGGACGACCCGCAGCTGGCCCGTGACCCGGCGGCGGCGACGGCGCGGCTGCCCAGCCTGGCATGGACGGCGGCGCGCGACGCCCTCCGGGCGGACCTGCCCGTGCTGGTGCAGGTGCCCCGGCGCGGCTACCTGCCGGCGGTGTCCTGCGCCGACTGCCGCACCCCGGCGCGCTGCCCCACCTGCGCCGGCCCGCTGGCCCTGCCGTCGGCGACCGGGGCACCGGCGTGCCGCTGGTGCGGCCGGGTCGCCGCCGCGTACGCCTGCCCCGAGTGCGGCGGGCGGCGCCTGCGGGCCGCCGTCACCGGTGCCCGGCGCACCGCCGAGGAGTTGGGCCGCGCCTTCCCCGGCGTGCCCGTCCGCACCTCCGGTCGGGAGGAGGTGTTGACCGGCGTGCCCGGCGGAGCCGGTCTGGCGATCGCCACCCCGGGCGCCGAGCCGCCGGCCGAGGGCGGCTACGGCGCCGTCCTGCTGCTCGACTCGTGGGCCCTGCTGACCCGCGCCGACCTCCGGGCCGGGGAGGAGGCGCTGCGTCGGTGGCTCGCCGCCGCCGCGCTCGCCCGACCCGCCGGGGCCGGCGGCCGGGTGGTGGTGGTCGCCGACGGCGCCCTCGCGCCGGTGCAGGCGCTACTGCGCTGGGACGCCGGCTGGTTCGCGGCCCGGGAGCTGGCCGAGCGCCGCGAGCTGGGCTTCCCGCCGGCGGTACGGATGGCGAGCGTGACCGGCCTGCCGGTGGCGGTGGCCGACCTGCTCGCCGAGGCACGGCTGCCGGACGGGGCCGAGGTGCTGGGGCCGGTCCCCGCCGACGGCGAGCGGGAACGGATGCTGGTCCGAGTGCCGCGTGCCCGGGCGGCGGCGCTGGCGGGGGCCCTGCACGCGGCGGCCGGCGCCCGCAGCGCCCGCAAGGCCGCCGACCCGGTCCGCCTCCAGGTGGACCCTCTGACCCTGTTCTGACGGGGCCGCCGCGCCCCCGCCATCCGCGATCTTGCGGTTGTCGCCCCGTCGTCCGCCGTCTTTCGGGCATATCGCGGCCGCGAAGTGCACGATCGCGGGGCGGGCGCAAGGGTGGCGGGTGGCCTGTGACGGACGCCGCGTGCGGCGGTGGGCGTCACGGAGGGTGGTAGCATCGCCCGTCATGCCCGGACGCACGGACGGCGCGACCACGGCACAAACCGCGTCGGCCGGACGCCACATCGACGATGCCCAACAGCCGGTAACCAGGGGTGGACCAGTCGTGACCGTTCGTCAATCGATCGTCTTCAACGGCGACCTCGGCAGCGGCAAGAGCACCGTGTCGGTGGAGATCGCCAAGCGGCTGGGCCTGCGCCGGGTCAGCGTCGGTGACCTCTACCGGCAGATGGCGCAGGAGCGGCAGATGACCGCGCTGCAGCTCAACCTGCACGCCGAACTCGACCAGGCCGTCGACGGCTACGTCGACCAACTCCAGCGCGACATCGCCGCCTCCGGTGAGAGCCTCGTCATGGACTCCCGGCTGGCCTGGCACTTCTTCACCGACGCGCTCAAGGTGCACATGATCACCGAGCCGGGCGAGGCGGCCCGCCGGGTGCTGGCCCGTCCGTCCGGGCCGGCGGAGAGCTACACCTCGTTGGAGGAGGCGAAGGCCAAGCTCCGGGAGCGCAGCGAGAGCGAGCGGAACCGGTTCCTGGTCCGCTACAAGGTCGACAAGGCGCGGCTGCGCAACTACGACCTGGTCTGCGACACCACCCGGGCCACCGCCGACGAGGTGATCGAGCACATCGTCGCCGCGTACGAGGGCGACCTCGGTGCCGACGTGCTGCGGGACAGCCCGCCGCTGCTGCTGCTCGACCCGGGCCGGATCTACCCGACCGAGGACATCACCACGCTGCGTGGTCTCTGGGACTCGGAGTTCGTGGACGGCGTGGCCGGAGCCGGTGACGAGGCGCTGGAGCCGCTGCGGATCGGCTACACCGGTGAGCACTTCTTCGTCGTCGACGGCCACCGCCGGCTCAGCGCCGCCCTCCAGAGCGGCTTCCGCCTGGTCCCGGCGCAGCTGGTCGCCGAGGTCGACGAGCCGGTGGTCGGCGGGATGAGCGCCGTCGAGTACTTCGCCGCCCAGGTCCGCCCCGGCACGGTCTACGACTGGGAGGCCGCCCACGGCATCGAGCTGCCGATGCCCGAGCACGCCCTGCTCGGCGGCGACGCGGTGCTGGCCGGCGACCCGGGCCACCCCGCCTGAGCCGACCGGAAGGGCCGGAGCCGGGCCCCGCTGCCCGAGCCGACCAGGCCCGCCGCCGGGATCGCCGGGCGAGGATATCGGGGGCATGATGAAGGCCCTCGATCCCGCACCGGGAGGCCCGCGATGGACGCCGCCGACGCCCTCACCCTGCTCATGTCGCCGCAGGGCCGGATCGACCCCTACCCGACGTACGAGCGGCTGCGCGCACACGGGCCGGTGGTCGAGGCGGGCCCGGTGTTCTACGTGGTCACCGGCTACGCCGAGGCCGACGAGCTGCTGCGGGACCCGCGGCTCGGGGTGATGGACGCCGCGATCCGCGACGGCCTGTGGCCGGGGTGGCGGGACAGCCCGGCGGTCACCTCGATCTCCCGCTCGATGCTGCGGACGAACCCGCCCGACCACAGCCGGATGCGGCGGCTCGCCGCCGGGGCGTTCAGCCCCCGCCGGATCGCCGGGATGCGGGGCGTGGTGGCCGCGCAGGCCGAGGAGCTGGTCGACGCGATGGTCGAGCGGGGTCGCCGGGGCGAGCCGGTGGACTTCCTGGCCGACTTCGCGTACCCGTTGCCGGTCGGGGTCATCTGCGCGCTGCTCGGCGTGCCGCCGGAGGACCGGCCGCTGTTCCGCCGCTGGGCGGCCGACCTCACCGGTGTCCTGGAGCCCGAGATCACCCCCGACGAGCTGGCCGTCGCCGACCGGGGCGCGGCCGAGCTGCGCGGCTACTTCACCGATCTGGTGCGGGCGCGGCGGCGGGCGCCGGCCGACGACCTGACGAGCGCGCTGGTGCAGGTGCACGACGCCGACGGTGAGCGGCTCTCCGGCGACGAACTGCTGGCCAACCTCGTGGTGCTGCTCGTCGCCGGGTTCGAGACCACCACCAACCTGCTCGGCAACGGCCTCGTCGTGCTGCTGGAGCACCCCCGCGCGGCGGACGCGCTGCGCGGCCACCCCGACCTCGCCCCCGCGTACGTCGAGGAGCTGCTCCGCTACGACTCGCCGGTGCAGCTGACCACCCGGATGACGACGGAGCCGGTGCGGTGCGGCGGGCTCGACCTGCCGGCGGGCAGTTGGGCCCTGCTGCTGCTCGGCGCGGCCAACCGGGATCCGCGCCGCTACCCGGAGCCGGCCCGGTTCGACCCGTGGCGGGCCCAGGCGCATCCGCTGTCGTTCGGGGCCGGGCCGCACTACTGCCTCGGCGCCGGCCTGGCCCGGCTGGAGGCCCAGGTGGCGTTCCCGCTGCTGCTGCGCCGCCTGCCGGAGCTGGCCCTCGCCGGCCGGCCGCGGCGGCGCACCCGGCTCACCCTGCGTGGCTACGACACCCTGCCGGTGACGCTGGGCACACCCGCGCTGGTCGATCGAGGTACGCCGGCCGGGGCCCGGCCCGGCACTCCGTAGACTGGTACGGCCCCGATCGTCCCACCCCAGAAGGAGCCGTCCCGCGTGACCGTCCAGCCCATCCGTCTGTTCGGGGATCCGGTGCTGCGCACGCCGGCCGATCCGGTCGTCGATTTCGACGCCGAGCTGCGCCGGCTCATCGCCGACCTGACCGACACCATGCGTGAGCAGAACGGCGCCGGCCTGGCCGCGCCGCAGCTCGGGGTGGGCCTGCGCGTGTTCACCTTCGACGTCGACGACGTCCTCGGCCACCTGGTCAACCCGGTGTTGGAGTTCCCCGACGAGGAGGAGCAGGACGGCCCGGAGGGCTGCCTGTCCATCCCCGGCCTGTACTTCGACACCAAGCGCCGGCAGAACGTCATCGCCAAGGGCTTCAACGGCTACGGCGACCCGTTGCAGATCGTCGGCACCGGCCTGATGGCCCGCTGCGTGCAGCACGAGACCGACCACCTCGACGGGGTGCTCTTCCTCGACCGGCTCGACCCGGCCGGTCGCAAGGAGGCGATGAAGGCGATCCGTCAGGCGGAGTGGTACGACCCGGCGGCCCCGCCGGTCGTCAAGCTCAACCCGCACGCCGGTGCCGACAGCCCCTTCGGCCTGGGTCGGTGAGCGGCCGGTGCGTGTGATCTTCGCCGGCACGCCGGCCGTAGCCGTTCCCGCCCTCGCCGCCGTCGCCGACTCCGGGCACGACCTGGTCGCCGTCGTCACCCGTCCCGACGCGCCCGCCGGCCGGGGCCGCGGCCTGTCCCGCTCCCCGGTGGGGGAGTGGGCCGACGCACACGGTGTCGAGGTGCTCACCCCGGCCCGCCCGCGCGAGCCGGAGTTCCTCGACCGGCTGCGTGAGCTGGCACCGGACTGCGTGCCGGTGGTCGCGTACGGGGCGCTGGTGCCGCCGGCCGCCCTGGAGATCCCCCGGCACGGCTGGGTGAACCTGCACTTCTCGCTGCTGCCGGCCTGGCGCGGCGCGGCACCCGTTCAGCACGCCGTGCTGCACGGCGACGAGCTGACCGGGGCCAGCGTCTTCCAGTTGGAGGAGGGCCTGGACACCGGGCCCGTCTACGGCACGCTGACCGACGAGATCCGGCCCACCGACACGTCCGGTGACCTGCTGGAGCGGCTCGCCCACTCCGGCGCCGGCCTGCTGGTCGCGGTGCTCGACGCGATCGCGGACGGCACGGCGCGGGCCGAGCCGCAACCCGCCGACGGGGTGTCGCTCGCGCCGAAGCTGACGGTCGAGGACGCCCGGGTGCGGTGGACCGACCCGGCCTTCGCCGTGGACCGGCGGATCCGCGCCTGCACGCCGGCGCCCGGCCCGTGGACGACGTTCCGGGACGAGCGCGTCAAGCTGGGCCCGGTGACCCCGGTCGCCGACGGCCCCGAACTCAAGCCGGGTGAGCTGCTGGTGGAGAAGTCCCGGGTGCTCGCGGGCACCGCCACCGGCCCGGTGCGGCTGGGCGAGGTGCGCGCCGCCGGCAAGCGGGCGATGTCGGCGACCGACTGGGCGCGCGGCGCCCGCGTCGCGGCGGGCGAGGCCCTCGCGTGACCGGGCCGGAGCGCGACGACCGGCCCACCCGCGTCGGGGACTCCGACGCGCGCACGCCACGCGCCGCCCGCGACGACCGGCGTGGTGCGCCGCGGGACAGCCGACGCGACGACCGGTCCGCCGGTGGCCGCGGTGGCGACCGCCCGTTCGGCGGGTCGCGGGGCGCTGCCCGGGGCGGGCCGGACCGGCGCACCGGCCGGGCCGTCCGGCCGGGGGTGGACCGGCCGCGGTGGGTGGCGTACGAGGCGATCGCCGCGGTCAACCGGGACGACGCGTTCGCCAACCTCGTCCTCCCGGCCATGATTCGCGACGAGGGCCTGTTCGGGCGGGACGCGGCCTTCGCCACCGAGCTGACGTACGGCACCCTGCGGCACCTCGGCACGCTGGACGCGATCCTCACCTCCGCCGCCGGCCGGGACGTGGAGCGGATCGACCCGCCGGTACGCGACGCGCTGCGCCTCGGCGCGTACCAGATCCTGCACACGCGGGTCCCTCCGCACGCGGCGGTCTCCTCGACCGTCGACCTGGTCCGCGCGGTCGGCCCCGGCGCGACCGGTTTCGCCAACGCGGTGCTGCGGGAGGTCGCCGGCCAGGACGCGGACGCCTGGGTGGCGAAGCTGGCGCCGAGCATGGAGAGCGACCCGATCGGGCACCTCGCGCTGACCTACAGCCACCCGCAGTGGGTGGTGCGGGCGTTCGCCGAGGCGCTCGGCGGCGACCTGGGTGAGACCACCCGGCTGCTCATCGAGGACAACGAGCGTCCGCCGGTGCACCTGTGTGCCCGGCCGGGTCTCGCCGACCCGGTGGAGCTGGCCGACGAGGTGGGCGGTGCCCCCGGAGCCTTCTCGCCGTACGCCGTCTACCTGTCCGGCGGCGCGCCGGGTGACCTGGCCGCGGTGGCCGAGGGTCGGGCGCACGTCCAGGACGAGGGCTCCCAGTTGGTGGCGGCCGCGCTGGCGGCGGCTCCGCTGGACGGTCCGGACGGGCGCTGGTTGGACCTGTGCGCCGGTCCCGGCGGCAAGTCCGGGCTGCTCGGCGCGCTCGTCGCCGAGCGCGGGGGCCGGCTGACGGCGGTGGAGGTCGCCGAGCACCGGGCCCGGCTGGTCGCCCAGGCGACCCGGAACCTGCCGGTCACCGTGCTGCACGCGGACGGCCGCGACGTGGGGCGGGAGCCGAAGCTGCCGGAGGAGCACTTCGACCGGGTGCTGGTCGACGCGCCGTGCACCGGGCTGGGTTCGCTGCGCCGCCGGCCCGAGTCGCGCTGGCGCCGCCAGCCGTCGGACCTGCCCGCACTCACCCGGCTGCAGCGTGAACTGCTCGGGTCGGCGCTGCGGGCGGTACGCCCCGGCGGGGTCGTCGCCTATGTCACCTGCTCGCCGCACGTCGTGGAGACGCACGTGACGGTGACCGAGGCGGCCCGCCGTTCCGGGGTGCCGGTCGACTTCGTCGACGCGCGGCCACTGATGCCGGCCGGTATGCCGGGGCTGGGTGACGGGCCGACGGTGCAGCTGTGGCCGCACCGGCACGGCACCGACGCGATGTTCCTGGCCGTCCTGCGCCGCACCTGAGGCCGCGATCTCCCCGGTAGGGCCGGTCCGTGCGGGCCGGCCCTTCGGCGTGTATGCGGGTCAGGTGACCGGGAGGCCCTTGCTGCCGGCGCCCTTCATCGAGCGGGTGAGGTTGCGGTCGCTGACCCACAAGAAGCACTGGACGCCGCGGTTGCCGTTGCGCCACTCCTGCTCGAACGGGTGGTAGAAGATCGTTCCCGCCCGGTACTGGAGGTTGCCGTCGTTCGGCACCTTGGCGTAGCCGGCGAGGAGCTTGCGGCACGCCTTGTGGGTGTCCAGGGTCGCGCGGGTGAACGCGGCGAAGCTGATGTCCGGTGCCTGGTAGACGCCGACGAACTCGGCGTGGTGCCGCGCGGTGCAGGAGGCCGGCACCATCTCCTTGATGGCGTCCTTCTCCAGTGTCGGGTTGAAGCACCGGTGGGCGAGCGGGGCGTCGCCCTTCAGCGCGCCGCGCAGGCTGCCGGTGCGGGGGTTGACGACGCCGTCGTCGAGCCCGCGCACCTCGCCGGCGTCGCAGCGGAACCAGCGGGCACCGCCGGTCCACGCGGCCGGCGACGGGAACACCACGTCGACGGCGAGCCGGCCGGTCCGCCACTCGCCGCCCACCGCCTTGTTGGCCTCCCGGTCACACTCGGCCCGGGCGGCGCGGATCCCCGCGGAGCCGACGGTCGGGGGAGCGGGCTGCGCGGCGGCGGCGCCGGAGAGGGTGCCCACGTGCAACGTCTCCACGCGGTGCGACTCGGCGCAGTCGACCGGGTCGTAGCCGGTGAGGTAGCCGACGTCCTGCACGGCGAGGTGGCAGACGCCGGCCGCGGGGACGAAGGTCTTAGCCGCCACGGGCGCCGGCCAGTCGTCGGTGAGGTCCGCGTCGAGGCCCGCCGGCGCGCACGCGCCGAGACCCAGCACGGCCGTGGCACCCACGACGACCGCCGTCCACCACCGTCGCATTCGCCGACCTCCCCGCCGCGCGTGGTCACCCTCACCGGCGATCGTCGACCGGTTGCGCCACGGCGCAGCAGCATACGGCACCGGCGCTCAGATCGCGGGTAGTCCCTGCGGGCCCACCCCGCGCATGGACCGGGTGAGCTTCCGGTCGTCGCTCCACAGGAAACAGCGCACGCCCCGGTCGCCCTCCTCCCACTCCCGCTGGGACGGTGGGTAGTAGATCGAGCCGGCCCGGTACGGCAGTTCGCTGTTGTTGGGCACCGCCGCGAAGGCGGCGATGAGCGCCATGCAGCGCTGGTGCGCCCGGTCGGGTGCGGCGGTGAACTCCGCCCAGGAGATGTCCCGCTCGTCGTACACGCCCACGAACTCGGCTCGGTGCGGCTCGCTGCACAGCACCGGCGCCATGTAGTTCAGGTTCTCGCCGATGAGTTTCGGGTCGAAGCAGCGGTGGATGAGCGGCGAGTCCCCGATCATCGCACCGCGCAGGCTGCCGGTGCGGTTGACCGGCCGGGTGTTGTCGATGCTGTCGGTCTCGCTCAGGTCGCAGCGGAACCAGCGGGCTCCACCGGCCCAGCCCGCCGCTGACGGCAGCGCGATGTTCAGGGTCAGCCGGGCCGCGTGCCAGTCGCCGCCGAGCACCTCCCGGGCCCGCTGGTCGCACTCGGACCGCGCGCTGCGCAGGGTCGGCGACCCCGGCTCCGGGCGCGGCGCGCCGGCCAGCCCCGCGAACGTGCCGACGTGGATGGCCTCCGCCAGGTGGTTGCGGGCGCAGTCCACCGTGTCGTACGTGCTGGCCTGCACGATCGCGGTGATCCGGGGGAGGCAGGTGTCGGTGGCCGGGACGAACATCTGCGGGGGCGGCATAGCGCGCCAGTCGTCGACGAGGTCGCCGTCCGCGCCGTGCGAACGCTGGCAGCCGGCCAGCAGGACCGTCACCGCGCCGGCCAGCGCCAGCGCCCCGAGCCACCGTCGCATCGTCCGCCCTTCCCGGGTTGCCGGTGACCGCTCCCCGCCGCCGGCGGGCCGCCGCGTCACCATCCCTGTTGGAGTGTCGTCGGGTTGCCGTCGTTCGGCCAGTCGCCGATGGCGCCTCGTCCCGGATCGCCCGGTCGGGATCGCCAATTCTGCACCATTGGTCACCGGCGGGTCACCCCGCGTCCGCATGGGTGCGGGGGTGCCGACGCGGGGTGACGGCGTTCGTACACTTGCCGGGTGACCGTACCGCCGCCGATCGTCGCGCCGAGCATCCTCGCCGCCGACTTCGCCCGCCTCGCCGAAGAGGTCCGTGCCGTCGAGGACGCCGCGGACTGGTTGCACGTGGACGTCATGGACAACCACTTCGTCCCGAATCTCACGATCGGGTTGCCGGTGGTGCAGAGCCTGCGGGCGGCGACCCAGATCCCGTTCGACGTGCACCTCATGATCGAGGACCCACGCCGGTGGGCCCCCGGCTACGCCGACGCCGGGGCGTACAACGTCACGTTCCACGCCGAGGCGTGCGACGACCCGGTCGCGCTGGCCAAGGACCTCCGGTCCGCGGGAGCGAAGGCGGGGCTGGCGATCGACCGCGACACCGCGATCGAGCCCTACCTCGACCTGCTGCCGAGCTTCGACACGCTGCTGATCATGACGATCAAGGCCGGTTTCGGCGGGCAGCGGTTCATCCCGCAGCTGCTGGACAAGGTGCGCGCCGCGCGACGGCACGTGGCCGCCGGCCACCTGGAGCTGCGCATCGAGGTCGACGGGGGCATCGCCGCCGACACCATCGAACAGGCCGCCGCGGCCGGTGCCGACGCGTTCGTGGCGGGCACCGCGGTCTACGGTGCGGACGACCCGGCCGAGGCGGTACGCCGGCTGCGGGCCCTCGCGGAACGCGCCGCCGCCGGGGCCTGACGTGGACCCCGCCGGGGAGCGCCCGGACGTCATCCTCGTCGTGGACGACGACGAGGACATCGCCCGTTTCGTGGAGTTCAACCTGCGGGTGCACGGTTTCGAGGTGGTCCTCGCGAGCGACGGCCAGGAGGCGCTCGACGTGATCGAGCGGCAGCGCCCCGACCTGGCGGTGGTCGACCTGATGATGCCCCGCGTCGACGGCCTGGAGTTGACCCGGCGGCTGCGCGCCAACCCGATGACCTCCGCGCTGCCGGTGATCATGCTGACGGCCAAGGGCATGACCGTGGACAAGGTCCACGGCCTCTCCGCCGGCGCCGACGACTACCTGGTCAAGCCGTTCGACACCGCCGAGCTGGTCGCCCGGGTCAGCTCCACCCTGCGGCGCAACAAGGAGTTCCGCGAGGTGTCGCCGCTGACCGGCCTGCCCGGCAACAGCCGGATCCGGCGGGAGATCGCCGACCGGGTGCGCAGCGGCTCGGACTACGCCGTCGGCTACATCGACATCGACCGGTTCAAGAGCGTGAACGACCGCTACGGGTTCGTCCGCGGCGACGACTTCATCTCGGCGCTGGCCCGCAGCCTGCACCGGGCCGTGGTGTCGGTGGGGCTGCCACCGGCGTTCCTCGGCCACGTCGGCGGGGACGACTTCGTGATCGTCTGCGCGCCGGACCAGGTCCGGCCCCTCACCTCCCGCGCGGTCGTCGACTTCGAGAAGTCGGCCGACACGCTCTACGACCCGACCGACCGGGAGCGCGGCTTCGTCGAGCTGAAGGACCGGCGGGGCAACATCCGCCGGGCCGCGCTGGTCACCCTGTCGATCGGGGTCTCCCTGTCCGATTCCGGCAAGCGGTTCACCGACCCCCTCGAGGCGATCGCGGTGGCCAGCGAGATGAAGACCGTGGCCAAGAGCCAACCCGGCTCGTACGTCGCGGTCGACCGCCGGCGCGGCGTCACCTGACCCGTACCGGGCTGTGAACTAGCTCGCCTCGGTGGCAACAACCCCCTCCCGGCGTGTAAGACTGCCGGTGTACCCACCACGCGCTGGCGGGACTCGGTGTAATTCCGAACCGGCGGTGATCCACGGCTGCGGCCGTGGTCAGCCCGCGACCCGGACGGCTCTGCCGCCCGGTGGACCTGGTGAGAACCCAGGGCCGACGGTTGGGGGCGGGCCTTCCCGCGCCCAGACAGTCCGGATGGGAGACAGCGCGCGGGACGGATGGGCCTGCACCGGCCGCTGACCTCAGCGCGCCCTGCCGGCCTCCCGGGTCGGCTTCGCCGTCCCCGGATCTCCGCCGCCGCCTGCTCGCGGCCCCATGGCCGATGCCTCCCGACCCGCCCGCGCGCGACCGGCGAGTGAGAGGGCAGGGACAGGCGAATGGCGGGCGTCTCCGTCGACGAGGCGATGCGTCGCGCGATCGAACTCGGTGCGCGCGGGCTCGGCACCACGAGTCCCAACCCGGTGGTCGGCTGTGTCCTGCTCGACGCCGACGGCCAGGTCGTCGGCGAGGGCTTCCACGCGTACGCCGGCGGCCCGCACGCCGAGATCGTCGCGCTCGCCCAGGCCGGGGAGCGTGCCCGGGGCGGCACCGCGGTGGTCACGCTGGAGCCCTGCGACCACACCGGTCGCACCGGCCCCTGCAGCCTCGCGCTGATCCAGGCCGGGGTCGCCCGCGTGGTCATCGCCGTCCCCGATCCGAACCCGGTGGCCACCGGCGGCGCCGCCACCCTGCGCTCGGCCGGGGTCCGGGTGGACCTGGGCGTCCGCGCCGACGAGGCCGAGGCCGGCAACGTGGCCTGGCTCACCTCGATGCGCCGCGGCTGGCCGTACGTCATCTGGAAGTTCGCCGCGACGGTGGACGGCCGGTCGGCGGCCGCCGACGGCACCAGCATGTGGATCACTTCGGAGGCGGCCCGGATCGACGTGCACGCGCTGCGCGGCACGGTCGACGCGGTCGTCGTCGGGGTGGGCACCGTGCTCGCCGACGATCCCCGGCTCACCGCCCGGAACCTGCGCGACGGCAGCCTCGCCATCCGGCAGCCGCTGCGGGTGGTGGTGGACAGCGCGGGGCGTACGCCCGAGGGGGCCCGGGTCCGCGACGGCGCGGCTCGCACCTGGATCGCCACCGCCGCGGAGGTCGGCGCCGGCCCGGACGGGCGGGTCGACCTGACCGCGCTGCTGGCCGCTCTGCACGAGCGCGGCGTCCGCGCGGTGCTGCTGGAGGGCGGCCCCCGGCTGGCCGGCGCGTTCCTGGAGGCCGGCCTGATCGACAAGGTCGTCGGATACGTCGCGCCGCGGCTGCTCGGTGCCGGTCCGACCGCTCTGGTCGACGCCGGTGTGACCACGATCGCCGAGGCGATCGATCTCGAGTTCGTCGACGTTACACAGATCGGTCCGGATCTCCGGATCACCGCGCTGCCCCGGAAGAGGGAGGGCTGACATGTTCACCGGCATCGTCGAGGAGTTGGGCGAGGTCGTACGGGTGACCGCGACGGCGGGAGACTCGGCGCTGGTCGCCGTCCGCGGTCCGCTGGTCACCACGGACGCCCGCCACGGAGACTCCATCGCGGTCAACGGCGTCTGCCTGACCGTGGTGGAGTCCGAGGACGGCGTCTTCACCGCCGACGTCATGGGCGAGACGCTGCGCCGCTCCGCGCTGGGCGCGCTGCGCCCCGGAGACCCGGTCAACCTGGAGCGCGCCGCGACCCTGGGTAGCCGCCTCGGCGGTCACCTGGTGCAGGGCCACGTCGACGGGGTCGGCGAGGTGCTCTCCCGGGAGCCGGCCGAGCAGTGGGAGACCGTGCGGTTCCGGCTGCCCGCGGACCTCGCCCGATACGTGGTCGAGAAGGGCTCGATCACCGTCGACGGCGTGTCGCTGACGGTCGCCGACGTCGGCCCCGACTGGTTCGCGGTCGGCCTCATCCCGACCACGCTGAAGCTCACCACGCTCGGCGCCCGCGGCGTCGGCGACCCGGTGAACCTGGAAGTGGACGTCCTGGCCAAGTACGTCGAGCGGCTGCTCGGCACCCGCGCGACCGGCGACTCGCCGCTCGCCGGCCCGGCGCTGCCCGGCGGCGCCGTGGCGACCGCCGGCCCGGCCCAGGCCGGTGACACCGACGGCGCCGCGCCGGTGGGGGAGGTGAACTGATGGGTACGGTGCACTGGCTGCTCGACGCGCAGGTGACCATCGCCGGTTCGCCGGTGCTGGTCCGCGAGATCGTCGGCAACGTCTTCGGGCTCGCGTCCGCGCTGTTCGGGCTGCGCCGCCTGGTGTGGGCCTGGCCCGTCGGCATGGTCGGCAACGTGCTGCTCTTCACCGTCTTCCTCGGCGGCGCGTTCGCCACGCCCCAGGCGCACGACCTGTTCGGGCAGGCCGGCCGGCAGGTGTTCTTCTTCGCGGTCAGCGTGTACGGCTGGTGGCGCTGGTCGCGCAGCCGTCGGCTGGGCGAGGTGCCGGACCAGGGTGGGGTGGTGCCGCGCTGGGCCACCGGCCGGGAGCGGCTGGGTCTGCTCGTCGCCCTCGCGGTGCTCACCGCGGTGGCGTACCCGGCGCTCGCCGCGCTCGGCTCCTGGGGGCCGCTGGCGGACGCGTGGATCCTCGCCGGCAGCCTGCTGGCCACGTACGGCATGGCCCGCGGCTTCGTGGAGTTCTGGCTGATCTGGATCGCGGTGGACGCGGTGGGTGTGCCGCTGCTGCTGAACGGCGGGTTCTACCCGTCGGCGGCCATGTACCTCGTCTACGGCGCCTTCTGCGTGTGGGGCTTCGTCAGCTGGTGGCGCACCTCGCGGGTGCTCCGGCCGGCGCGCCGCCCCCTCGCGCCCACCTACACGGAGGCTGTGGCATGAACGAGCGGGAAGCCGGCACGAGCTTCGGGACGATCGAGCAGGCGCTGGCGGACATCGCCGCCGGCCGGCCGGTGGTCGTCGTCGACGACGCCGACCGCGAGAACGAGGGCGACCTCATCTTCGCGGCCGAGCTGGCCACGCCGGAGCTGATGGCCTTCATGGTCCGCTACACGTCCGGCTACGTCTGCGTGCCGCTCACCGAGAGCGAGGCCGACCGGCTCGACCTGCCGCCGATGCACCACACCAACCAGGACCGGCGGGGCACCGCGTACACGGTGACCGTCGACGCCCGGGAGGGGATCAGCACCGGCATCTCGGCGGCCGACCGGGCGCACACCATCCGGCTGCTGTCCGACCCGGCCACCGGGCCGACCGACCTGGCCCGCCCCGGGCACGTGGTGCCGCTGCGCGCCCGGGAGGGCGGCGTGCTGCGTCGCCCCGGGCACACCGAGGCGGCCATCGACCTGACCCGGATGGCCGGCCTGCGCCCCGCCGGGGTGCTCTGCGAGCTGATCAACGACGACGGCACCATGATGCGGCTGCCCGACCTGGAGAAGTTCTGCGCCGAGCACGGGCTGACGCTCATCACCATCGCCGACCTCGTCGCGTTCCGGCGGCGGACCGAGAAGCAGGTCGAGCTGGTCGCCGACGCGCGCATGCCCACCACGCACGGTGTGTTCCGGGCGCTGGGCTACCGCAGCGCGCACGAGCCGGCCGAACACGTCGCCATGGTGTACGGCGAGATCGGCGACGGGCAGGACGTGCTGGTCCGGGTCCACTCCGAGTGCCTGACCGGTGACGTCTTCGGCTCGCTGCGCTGCGACTGCGGCCCCCAGCTCGACGCCGCCCTGGCCCGGGTGGCCCGGGAGGGGCGTGGCGTCGTGCTCTACATGCGCGGGCACGAGGGTCGCGGGATCGGGCTGCTGCACAAGCTTCAGGCGTACCAGTTGCAGGACCTGGGCCGGGACACCGTGGACGCGAACCTGGACCTCGGCCTGCCGGCCGACGCCCGGGACTACGGCACCGGCGCGCAGATCCTCTACGACCTCGGGGTGCGGTCCATGCGGCTGCTCACCAACAACCCGGCGAAGCGGGCCGGGCTGGAGGGGTACGGCCTGACCATCACCGGCCGGGAAGGGCTGCCGATACGCCCGCACCCGGAGAACGTCCGGTACCTGCGCACCAAGCGGGACCGGATGGGACACCTGCTGGACCAGTTGGACGAGGTCACCGAGGCGCCGGTCGAGCCGGCCGCCGGCCGGTGACGGGATCGGAGCGAGAACATGGCGGGATTCGGCGAACCGGGGGCGGCACCGGTGGACGCGACCGGGATGACCGTGGGCGTGGTCGCCGCCCGGTGGCACGGTGAGCTGACCGACCACATGCTGGAGCGGGCGGTCGCCGCCGCCGAGGCGTGCGGGGCGCGGGCCGTGGTGGCCCGGGTGGCCGGCTCGGTGGAGCTGCCGGTGGTCGCCCAGGCGCTCGCGCGCCGCTGCGACGTGGTGGTCGCGCTGGGTGTGGTGGTCCGCGGAGCCACCGCCCACTTCGACTACGTCTGCCGTTCGGTGACCGACGGCCTCACCCGGGTGGCCCTCGACGAGGGCAAGCCGGTGGCGCACGGCGTGCTGACCGTGGACACCATCGAGCAGGCCCGCGACCGGGCCGGGCTGCCCGGTTCGGCGGAGGACAAGGGCTGGGCGGCCACCGTCGCCGCGCTCGACGCCGCGCTGGCGGTCCGCACGGTCGCCGCCGGCAACGGGCACCGGGTCGGCTTCGGCGGCTGACGCCTCGTGGAGTACGCCGAGCTGCCCGCGCTGCGGATGGCCTACCGCACCTGGGGCCCGCGGCGCGGGCGGCCGGTGCTCCTGCTGCCCGGTGGCGCGTCGGACGGCTCCACCTGGGCCGCCGTAGCCGCCCGGCTTGCCGACGACGGCCTGCGGTCGTACGCCCCGGACCCGCGCGGATTCGGGGCCAGCGACCGCACCGGCCCGTACGGTCTCGCGGTCGCCCGCGACGACGTGCGCGCGCTCTGCGACGTGCTCGCGCTCGACCGGCCGGTGCTCGTGGGGCACTCCTCCGGGGCGGTGGTCGCGGCGCTCTTCGCCGAGGCGCACCCCGACCGGGTGGCGGCGCTGGTGCTCGAGGAGCCGCCGCCGCCGGTCCCGCTCGGGCTCCGGCTGCCGGCGCGACCCTCGGGCCCGCTCGGCTACGACTGGGCCGCCCGCGAGGCGGTGGTCGCCGACCTCAACAAGGCCGACCCGGACGGGTGGGCGCGGTTCACGCGGATCACGGCGCCCACCCTCGTGGTCGCCGGCGGGCCGGCCAGCCACCTGCCGCAGGCCGACCTCGCCCGGATGGCGGCCCGATTGCCCGCGGGCGACCTCGTGACCATCGACGCGGGACACGCCGTGCACGCGTCGCACCCGGACGAGTTCGTGGCCGCGCTGCGGGCCTTCCTGCGGTCCCGCTGGGTGAACGGGGCCTGACCCGGCGCGTCCGCGGTGCCGGGGCGCTGGAAGAATCGCGGCGTGAAGACGTTCGAGGAGTTGTTCGCCGAGCTGCAGGCCAAGGCCGCCGCCGGCACTCCCGGCTCGGGCACGGTCGCCGCGCTCGAGCGGGGCGTGCACTTCATCGGCAAGAAGGTCGTCGAGGAGGCGGCCGAGTCGTGGATGGCCGCCGAGCACGAGAGCCGGGAACGGGCCGCCGAGGAGATCTCCCAGCTGCTCTACCAGACCCAGGTGCTGATGCTCGCCACCGGTCTCGAACTCAAGGACGTCTACCGACATCTGTGAGTGCGCCCCGTCGACGATCCGAACCGACTCCGAGGAGCACTCCGTCATGCTGCGTGTCGCCGTACCCAACAAGGGCACCCTGGCCGAGCCGGCCGCCCAGATGCTGCGCGAGGCGGGCTACCGCCAGCGCACCGACCCGAAGGACCTGGTCTGCCGGGACGAACCCAACGACGTCGAATTCTTCTACCTGCGCCCGAAGGACATCGCCACCTACGTCGGCTCCGGTGACCTGGACCTGGGCATCACCGGCCGTGACCTGCTGATCGACTCCGGCGCACCCGCCGAGGAGGTCGTCGACCTGGCCTTCGGCCGGGCCACCTTCCGCTTCGCGGCCCGCCCCGACGACATCGACTCCGTGCAGGAGTTGGGTGGGCACCGCATCGCCACCGCGTACCCGGGGCTGGTCGAGCGGCACCTCGGCGACCTGGGCGTCAAGGCCGACGTGATCCGGCTCGACGGCGCTGTGGAGAACGCCGTACGCCTCGGCGTCGCCGACGTGGTCGCCGACGTCGTGGAGACCGGCGCGACCCTGCGCCAGGCCGGCCTGGTGGTCTTCGGTGAGCCGCTGCTGCGCTCGTCGGCGGTGCTGGTCCGCCGGGCCGACGCCGCGTCGCACCCGCAGGCCGAGCAGCTGCTGCGCCGGCTGCACGGCGTCCTGGTGGCGCGCCGCTACGTGATGCTCGCCTACGACGTGCCGGCCGGCCTGTTGGACCGGGCCAGCTCGCTCACCCCGGGCATCGAGTCGCCCACCGTGTCGCCGCTGCACCGGGAGGGCTGGGTCGCCGTGCAGGCCATGGTGCTCCGCGACGACGTGCACCGGATCATGGACGAGCTGTACGAGCTGGGCGCCCGCGCCATCCTGGTCACCAACATCCACGCCTGCCGCCTGTGACGGCGCCGCGGCCGGAGCCGACGCCCCCGGCGCCGGCCCCGGATCCGCTGGTGCCGCCGCCGCCGCGGGCCGAGCCGGCCGTGCCGTCGGGTTCCGCCGTGCCGCCCGGTCCTGTCGTGTCGCCCGGTCCTGCCGTGTCGGCGGGCCGAACCGTTCGCCGCCCGCTGCCGGCCTGGGCGGCGCTCGCCCTGGTGACCGTCGCGGGCGTCGCGTCGGCGGCGCAGGGCGCGGCCAACGGCGAGCTGGGTGCCCGGGTCGGCGAGGCGAGCCTGGCCGGCGTGGTCAACAACCTGGGCGGGACCCTGCTGGTCGCTGTCGGGCTGGCCGTGTTGCCGTCGATGCGCGCCGGGCTGGCCGCGCTGCGCCGGGCCCGGCTGCCCTGGTGGAGCTACCTGGGTGGGCTGGGCGGCGCGCTGATCGTCGTGCTCGGCGCGTACCTGGTGCCGGTGCTCGGGGTCGCGGTCTTCACGATCGCCCAGGTCGCCGGCGGAAGCCTGGGCGGGCTGGCGGTGGACCGGGCCGGGGTCGCGCCGGTCGGCCGGCTGGCGCTCACCGGCCCCCGGGTGGCCGGCGGGCTGCTCGGCGTGGCGGCGGTCGCGCTGGCCCAGGCCGGCGGACCGGTCGGCGAGCTGGCGCTCGTCCCGGTGCTGCTCGCGGTCGTCGGAGGCGTCGGCGTGGCCCTGCAGTCCGCGCTGAACGGTCGGGTCTCGGCGGCCGGCACCTCCGCCGCCGGAGTGGCGGTCAACTTCGTGGTCAGCACCCCGGCGGTCCTGCTCGTCGCGGCGCTCGCCGGTGCGCTCAGCGGCCCCGCCCCGGCGTGGCCGGACGCCTGGTACCTCTACACCGGCGGGCTGCTCGGCGTCGGCATCGTCGCCGGACTGGTCGTCGGCGTGCGCTCGGCGGGCGTACTGCGCACCGGCCTCGCCCTGGTGGCCGGGCAGCTCGGCGGCGCGTTGCTGCTCGACGTCCTCCTGCCCGGCGGCCCGGGCGTCCGTCCGGCCGTGCTGGCGGGCGCGGCGCTGACGCTCGTCGCGGTGGTCGTGGCGGGACGCGGCCCGCGCCGCCGGTAGCGCGCCCCCCCGCCGACGGCGCGCCCCCTGTCGACGGCGCTCCGCGCCGGCCGGCGCACGCCTCGCCCGTCGCGCCGCTGCCGGCCCTGCGTGCCCGGACGGGCCGACCGGCGACCCACGGGCGGCCGGCAGCGTGGCGGTGGAACTCCCACCGACGGCGGGTGGCAGACTGAGGGGGTGAGTGAAACCGAGGTGGTCCGTCTCCGGCCGCGCCGGATCCGGGTGGTCTGCTGGGCCTCGGCCGCCGTCCTGCTGGTGGTGTTCAGCATCGTGGCGACCTCGCTGAGCGGCCCGACCGGTGACGGCTACGGCACCTTCCAGCGCGGCGACCAGATCGCCATGGTCGGCCTCGGCGTCTTCGGCGCGCTCGGGTTCCTGCTGTTCACCCGGCCCCGGGTGGAGGCCGACGCGCGCGGCGTCCGGGTCCGCAACATCATCGGCTCGTACGAGCTGCCGTGGGAGGTCGTCCGCGGTGTCCGGTTCGATCGGGGTGCTCCCTGGGCGAGCCTGGAGCTGCACGACGACGATCTGATGCCGATGGTGGCCCTCCAGGCCGCCGACAAGGAACTGGCGGTCGACGGGGTCCGGGCGCTGCGGCGCCTGCACCAGGCCCACCAGGCCCGCCTCGCCGAGGGCGCCCGCACCACCCCCGACCGCTGACCCGCCCCGCCGCGGAGCCGCCCCGCCCCGCCCCGCCGCCGGCCACTCGTTCACGGAAAGAGTGGCTGTCCCGTGCCGCAGTGCCCACTCTTTCCGTGAACAAGTGGGCACCGGCGAGATCAACTCAGCTCGGCCGCAGTACCCCGTCCCTCGCCCACGCGTGAGCCTCCCCGCCCCGTGATCTTGCACTTTCGGCCCTGCGGGTCGGGGCTTTGCCCGGAATGTCGGGGCACAAACCGCAAGATCGCGGGGACCGGGAGCGCGGAGGGGAGCGCGGGGGCCGGGAGCGGAGCGCAAGCTGGGGTGGTTTGGGGGTGGGTTGGGCGGGGGTGTAATGTTGTGGAGTCGACCAGGCTGTCTGTCGGCGGGCTCGCCCCGCGGGATGTGCAGCCATGAAAGCGGAGCGCCTGCTCCCACCCGAGTCGCCACGATGGTGGCCGGGTCCGGTCCCCGGTTCCGGGCACGTCCCGGCACCGGATGCGCGATCATGTGATCGTGCCGACCGGTCGAGCGGGCCCTGGCATGCGCCGGGGCCTTCTGCTTTCCGGGTCGGTTCCCACCCGGGAGCCGCGGGGTCGGCAGCAGCAGAAACTCGACTCGAGGAGGCCCCATCAGCGTCGAACCACGCGTGAACGAGCAGATCCGGGCACGTGAGGTCCGACTGGTCGGCCCCGAGGGTGAGCAGGTGGGCATCGTCCCGCTGGAGCGCGCCCTTCAGCTGGCCGCGGACGTCGATCTGGACCTGGTCGAGGTTGCGCCGATGGCGCGCCCGCCGGTGTGCAAGCTCATGGACTTCGGCAAGTTCAAGTACGAGAGCGCACTCAAGGCGCGCGAAGCGCGGCGTAACCAGCAGCAGACCGTCATCAAGGAGATGAAGCTCCGGCCGAAGATCGACCCGCACGACTACGAGACCAAGAAGGGTCACGTGGTGCGGTTCCTCAAGGCGGGCGACAAGGTCAAGGTGACGATCATGTTCCGCGGTCGCGAGCAGAGCCGACCGGAGCTGGGTTACCGGCTCCTGCGCCGGCTCGAGTCCGAGATCACGGACCTGGGATACGTCGAGGCCGCCCCGAAGCAGGACGGCCGAAACATGATCATGGTTCTCGCTCCGCACCGGGCCGTCAAGGCCTCCGCGGTCGCCGCTACGGCGTCCCGCGGTGCACCTCGGGACCGGGCAGCGGACGAGTCCGCCCCGGCGGCCGATGAGACCGCGGCGGCCGGCGAGACCGCAGCAGCCGGCGACACCGGCACCGCCGCCGACACCAGCGGCGAGTAACAGGGGAGAAACGTTCCACATGCCGAAGATGAAGAGCCACACGGGTATGGGCAAGCGGGTCAAGGTGACCGGCAAGGGCAAGATCGTTGCCCAGCAGGCCGGCCTCCGCCACAACCTGGAGAAGAAGCCCTCCACCCAGACCCGTCGGCTGACCGGCACGGTCGTGCTGGCCAAGGCCGATGTCAAGCGCATCAAGAAGCTGCTCGGCCGCTGACGCGCGCCACCTGACGTAAGAAGGAGTTGAGATGGCACGCGTCAAGCGGGCTGTGAACGCCCAGAAGAAGCGTCGTACCCTGCTGGAGACCGCGAGTGGTTACCGCGGTCAGCGCTCCCGGCTGTACCGCAAGGCCAAGGAGCAGGTGCTGCACTCGATGCAGTACGCCTACCGGGACCGTCGCGACCGCAAGGGCGACTTCCGGCAGCTGTGGATCCAGCGGATCAACGCGGGCGCCCGGGCCAACGGGATGACCTACAACCGCCTGATCCAGGGCCTGCGCCTGGCCGGCATCGAGGTCGACCGGAAGATCCTGGCCGACCTGGCCGTCAACGACGCCGCCGCCTTCGCGGCGATCGTCGAGCTGGCCCGGGCCGCGGTCGCGGCCGAGGGCACCGGCGGCGCGGCGGCTCAGGCCGCCTGATCCCCTGCGGCTGATCGAGGCGCCCCTCGTCGACCACGACGAGGGGCGCCTCGCTGCACGGCTGGAGGAGACGATGCTCTTCACACCGCGTACCCCCAGGGTGGTGGCCGCGCGCCGGCTGCACCGCCGCCGCGACCGCGAGGCCACCGGCCGCTTCCTCGCCGAGGGGCCCCAGGCCGTACGCGAGGCGTTGGCCGTCCCCGGTGTGGTTACCGAACTGTTCGGTACGCCCGCCGCGCTGGACCGGCACGCCGCGCTGGCCGCGCTGGCCGCCGGTGGTGACGTGCCGGTGTCCGAGGTGACCGAGGACGCGCTGGCGGCGCTCGCCGAGACCGTCGCCCCGCAGGGGCTGGTCGCGGTCTGCCGGCACCTCGACGTGCCCCTGGACGAGGCCCTGGCCCGGACGCCGAGGCTGGTGGCGGTGCTCGCCGAGATCCGCGACCCGGGCAACGCCGGCACGGTGCTGCGTACCGCCGACGCGGCGGGCGCCGGCGCGGTGATCTTCGCCGGGGACGCCGTCGACCCGTACAACGGCAAGTGCGTACGCGCGTCGGCCGGCAGCCTCTTCCACGTGGACGTGGTACGGGCCCCCGACCCCGTCGACGTGGTCGCCGCGTTGCGCCGGGCGGGGCTCACGGTCCTGGCGACCACCGGCTACGGCGACGACGACCTCGACGACCTGGCCGACGCGGGCCGCCTGGCCGCGCCCACGGCGTGGTTGTTCGGCTCGGAGGCGCACGGGCTGCCGCGGGAGCTCACCGGGGCCGCCGACGCGCGGGTGCGGGTGCCGCTGCACGGGCGCGCCGAGAGCCTGAACCTGGCTGCGGCCGCCGCCGTGTGCCTGTACGCTTCAGCGAGAGCTCACCGCTGACCGCGACACCGGTCGGCGTGATGTCACAGCAGGGGAGAGCAGTCGTCGATGAACGCGCCATGGCGTTCGTTTAGCCAGCCCGCCGGTGTCGGCGGGCGGCGGGCCTGACCTGCTCCCTGCGCAACTCCCACCGGCGGGCTGCGGCACAGCCGCGCGTCCGTAGACTCGCTTCGCCGCCCCGGAAGGGGTTGGCGCCGCCGTGAGGGAGTGCCCGTACGCCATGAGCTACCGCAACGATCCGTACGACCCGAAGCAGGTCGCCCTGCTCGACCCGGCCGCCCTGGCCGAGGCGGTCGCCGACGCCGAGAAGGCGTTCGTCGCCGCCGCCGACCCGGACGCGTTGACCGCGCTGCGCCCCGCCCACCTGGGTGACCGGGCCCCGGTCTCCCTCGCCCGCCGGGAGATCGGCGCGTTGCCGCCCGCGGCGAAGTCCGACGCCGGCAAGCGGGTCAACGAGGCCCGCCGCGCGATCGAGGGCGCGTACGCGGCCCGGGCCGAGGTGCTGGAGCGCGAGCACGCCGAGCGGGTGCTCGTCGCCGAGCGGGTCGACGTGACCCTTCCGTACGACCGGCGCCCGCGCGGGGCCCGGCATCCGCTGAGCGTCCTGATCGAGCAGGTCAGCGACCTGTTCGTGGGGATGGGCTACGAGGTCGCCGAGGGCCCCGAGGTCGAGCTGGAGTGGGCCAACTTCGACGCGTTGAACATCCCCGCCGACCACCCGGCGCGCGGCCTGATGGACACCTTCCACGTCGCGCCCGCCGACCGCTCCGGCCTGGTGCTGCGCACCCACACCTCCAACGTGCAGACGCGCACCATGCTCAGCCGCAAGCCGCCGATCTACGTGATCTGCCCCGGCCGGGTCTACCGCACCGACGAGGTGGACGCCACCCACAGCCCGGTGTTCCACCAGGCGGAGGGCCTGGTGGTCGACAAGGGCATCACGATGGCGCACCTGCGCGGCACCCTCGACCACTTCGCGCGCGCCATCTTCGGGCCGGACGCGAAGACCCGCTGGCGGCCGCACTACTTCCCGTTCACCGAGCCGTCGGCCGAGTTCGACGTCTGGTTCCCGGAGCACCGCGACGGTCCGCAGTGGGTCGAGTGGGGCGGCTGCGGGATGGTGAACCCCCGGGTGCTGCGGGCCTGCGGCATCGACCCGGAGGTCTACTCCGGCTTCGCGTTCGGCATGGGCATCGACCGGACGCTGATGGTCCGGCACGGGGTCAGCGACATCCGCCACCTCTTCGAGGGCGACGTGCGGTTCAGCCGGGCGCTCGGGACCGAGGCGTAGGCGATGCGGGTACGAGTTACGGAGACGGTGGTCTGAGTCATGCGAGTTTCTGTCAGCTGGCTGCGGGAGTACGTCGACCTCCCCGCCGACCTGCCCACCGGGGACCTGGAGCAGGCCCTGGTCGACCTCGGCATCGAGGTCGACTCCGTGGTGGACCTGCGGGAGACCGTCACCGGGTCGCTGGTGGTCGGTGAGGTCCTGGAGATCGAGGAGCTCACCGGCTTCAAGAAGCCGATCCGGTTCGTCCGGGTCGACGTCGGCGCCGCGAACGGCACGGGTGAGCCGCAGGAGATCGTCTGCGGTGCGCGCAACTTCGCCGTCGGCGACCGGGTGGTGGTGATCCTCCCCGGCGGTGAGCTGCCGGGCGGGTTCACGATCGGCGCGCGCAAGACCTACGGGCGCGACTCCAACGGCATGATCTGCTCGGCCAAGGAGCTGGGCATCGGCGACGATCACTCCGGCATCATGGTGCTGCCCGAGCAGTCCCCGGCCAAGCCGGGCGACGACGCGCGGCCCGTGGTCGGGCTCGACGACGTCGTGCTCGAGCTGGAGATCACCCCCGACCGGGGGTACGCGCTGAGCCTGCGCGGCCTCGCCCGCGAGCTGTCGCACGCGCTCGGCGTGCCGTTCCGCGACCCGGCCCTGGCACCGGCCCCCGGCGCGACGGCCGAGCCGGCGTACCCGGTGGACGTGCGTGACACCGTGGGCTGCGACCGGTTCGCCGCCCGCCTGGTCCGCGGCGTCGACCCGACGGCGGCCTCGCCGGAGTGGATGCGGCGGCGGCTCACCACGGCCGGCATCCGCAGCATCTCGCTGCCGGTCGACATCACCAACTACGTGATGCTCGAACTCGGCCAGCCGATGCACGCCTTCGACGCCGACCGGATCGCCGGGCCGCTCGTGGTCCGCCGGGCCGAGCCGGGGGAGAAGCTGACCACCCTGGACGGTGTGGAGCGCGTCCTCGCCCCCGAGGACATGGTGATCTGCGACGACAGCGGGCCGATCTCGCTCGCGGCGGTGATGGGCGGCGAGACCAGCGAGGTCGTGGCCGACACCACCAGCGTCCTCTTCGAGGCCGCGCACTGGGACCCGGTCATGGTCGGGCGGACGGCCCGCCGGCACAAGCTGTTCAGCGAGGCCGCGAAGCGCTGGGAGCGGGGCGTCGACCCGGCCCTGCCGCTGGTCGCGCTGGAGCGGGCGGTACGGCTGCTCACCGAGCACGGCGGCGGCGTCGCGGGCGACGAGATCCTGGACGTCGACAACGTCCGGCCGCGTACCCCGGTGACCCTGCCGGCGGACCTGCCGAGCCGGCGCATCGGCGTGGACTACCCGCCGGCGCGGGTGGTCGCCCTGCTGGAGCAGGTCGGGTGCACGGTCGCCCAGGGCGCGGACCGGCTCTCCGAGGACCCGGGCGCGGTCGGGGTGGCGGCCGGTGCCGGCGTCGCGCTGACCGTCACCCCGCCGAGCTGGCGGCCCGACCTCACCGACCCGGCCGACCTGGTCGAGGAGGTGGTCCGCCTCGACGGGTACGACCGAGTGCCGTCGGTGCTGCCGGTGGCGCCCGCCGGTCGGGGCCTGACCTGGCAGCAGCGGCGGCGCCGGGCGGTGGCCCGGTCGCTGGCCGAGCGCGGCTACGTCGAGGTGCTCGCCCACCCGTTCGTCTCGGCCGAGCTGCCCGACCTGCTCGGGCTGCCCGCCGACGACCCGCGCCGGCCGGCGGTGCGGCTGGCCAATCCGCTCTCCGACGAGGAGCCGCTGCTGCGCACCACGCTGCTCGGCCCGCTGCTCGGCATCCTCAAGCGCAACCTGGGCCGGGGCCACCGCGATCTCGCGCTCTACGAGATCGGGGCGGTCTTCCACCCCCGCCCGGGTGCGGGCAGCCCGCCGGCGATGGGGGTGGACCGTCGTCCCACCGACGCCGAGTTCGCCGCCGCCGACGCGGTGGTGCCCGACCAGCCCCGGCACGTCGCCGCCGTCCTGACCGGCGAGATCGAGCTGTCCGGCTGGTGGGGCGCGGGCCGGGCGGCCGGCTGGGCGGACGCCGTCGAGGCCGGGCGCACCGTGCTCGCCGCCGCCGGGGTCCCCGACGAGCGGGTCGAGGTGCGGGCGGCCGCGTACGCGCCGTGGCACCCGGGACGCTGCGCCGAGCTGCTGGTCGACGGCACCGTGGTCGGGCACGCCGGTGAGCTGCACCCGACGGTCGTCGCCGCGCTGGAGCTGCCCCGGCGCACCAGCGCCCTGGAGCTGAACCTCGATCTGCTGCCGGCCCCGCCGGTGCTGCCCGCGCCGGCCGTGTCGGGCTTCCCGCCCGCGCTGATCGACGTGGCGCTGGTGCTCGACGAGTCGGTGCCGGCGGCGCAGGTGCAGCAGGCCCTCGTCGAGGGGGCCGGCGAGCTGCTGGAGGACGTGCGGCTCTTCGACGTGTACGCCTCGGAGCAGCTCGGCGCCGGGCGCAGGTCGCTGGCGTACAAGCTCACCTTCCGGGCGCCGGACCGCACGCTGACCGTCGAGGAGGCGGTGGCCGCTCGGGACGCGGCGGTCGCGGTGGCCGCCGAGCGTTTCGGCGCCACGCTACGCGGCGCCTGACGGTAGCTGTCGAACCCCCGTCGGGCGTGGTCTCGTGCCACGCCCGACGGGGGTTTTCGCGTTCCGCGGGCCGGATGTCCGGCTCTTGTACGCTACGGGTTCCTCCGACAACGCGGGGACGGCCGGCCGGTGCTCGGCGGCGCCCCGGCCCACTCCGTCCGGAGAGGAACCGAGCGTGACCCGGAATCCGCGCAGGGCGTCCACCCTGCTGAGGCCGCTGCGTGTCTGGGGGCCGGTGGTGGCGCTGATCGCGACCGTCCTGGCGGCCGCCGCGATCGTGGCGGTGGGCGTGCGCGCGTCGCCCATCTCGCCGTCCCGACCCGTGCTCGTCTCCAGTGGAGACTGGGCGCCGTTCGTCGGCGCGGATCTCCCCGCGGGTGGGCCGATGACGGAGCTGGTCGTCGAGGTCCTCACGAGATGCGGCTACCGCCCGGAGGTCCGGTACGCCTCGTCCTGGGCGTTGACCGAGGAGCAGCTCGGCTCCGGCGCGTCCATCGGGATGTTCCCGCTGGTGGGCAGCGAGTCGCGACGGGACCGTTTCCTGTTATCCGACCGGCTCATCGACTTCGAGTACGTCCTGTTCTACGACCGGCGCGAGGGCGAACCGCGCGTCTCCTCCGCCGCCGACCTGTCGGCGCTGCGGGTGGGTGGTGTCGCCGGCTACGACTACTGGGACGAGCTGGAGTCCGCGGTGCCGGGCATGGTCCGGTTCGACTCGACGGTGCAGGGCTTCCGGGCGCTGGTCGACGGCCGGATCGACGTCCTGGCCGAGGGACTGCTCTCCGGTCAGGCGGCGCTGACCGATCCGTCCCTCGCCGCCGACGCGGGCGACTTCGGCTACCTGCGGGGCGACGATCCGTTGGTGCACTCGGTCGAGGGTCTGTACTTCATGATGCCGAACACCCCGGAGGCGGCCACCGTGATGCGGCAGTTCAACAGGGTGCTGGCGCAGATGCGGCAGAGCGAGGAGTACGAGGAGATCGTCGCCGAGCTGGAGCCGGCGGCGACCCAGGAGGTGACCCTCACGCCGACCGGCGCCTCCGGGCTGGTCGAGTTGCTCGACGAGAAGGGCGACGTGCTGCTGCTCGCGCCCCGGGGCACGCGGGCCCGGGTGATCCGCTGGCCGGACGCGTTCGTCGACACCGCGGGGGGCGCGACTCCGTCCAGGGCGGCCGGGGGCGCGGGCACGCCCGGCGGTACGGCGGGGCGGATCCTGGTGCCGGTCAAGGTCACCAACGGTCCGGCCCAGGGGCGGGCGCTGTACGTCGACGCCCGCGCCCTGCTGCTCACCCCGGAGGGGCCGTGACACAGCTACGGATCCTCGCCCCGGTGTTGGTGGACTACCACGCCGTGCCGGGCGCGGCGTTGCGAGATCCCACGTGGTACGCCGACTTCTGGGCCGGGCAGCAGGAAGCCGTCGACGACCTGCTGACACGGTTGGCGCCCGGTGGCGACGCCGCCGGTCCGCCGCCGGTCGTCGAGTTGACGCACGTCCGGGCTGCCAGCTCGCTGAACCGCTACCGCACGATCAGCGACCACGCGGTGGAGCGACCGGTGCACGTGCTCGTCGGCACGCTCCGCCCGGAGCACCTGCCGGCGGCCCTGGACGGGACGGCGGACGACCTGCCCGCGATCGTGGAGATCAGTTTCCGGCTGTACGACCACGGCCTGTTGCTCCTGGAGTTGCTGGCGGACGTCTCGGGGTGGCTCGCGCGGGGCAGCGGCGACGTGCCGGACAGCCTGGACCGTCTGCAGGCGTGCGCCGTGGCGACGGGCGAGCGGGTGGCGCGGGAGACCGTACGGCGGTACGTGCACCCGGTGCTCGCGCTGCTGCGCCGCGCGGACAGGCACGAACGCGTCATTCTCGCGGCCATGTCGGAGGACGAGCCGCTGGCCGCGGAGCTCGGCGAGCCGCTGTGGGTGACGCGCAGCCTGGTGGTGGATCCGGGGGAGCCGACCACGAAGCAGGTGGTGCGGCACTGGCTCAAGGACGTGGTGCTCCCGGGGGACGACCGGGTCGCCGCGGACCGGCTGCTCGATGGTGAGTTCGACCATCTCGTCCGGTGGCTGAACTACCTCTTCCTGGATCACCGTGGCGCGGGCGGTCGGATGCTGCCCGGCGACCCGTTCCACGACCAGTGGGAGGCGCTGCGCTACGCCCAGGTCTTCTACGGCACGCTGGACCGGATCGACAACCGGCTGTCGCAGATCCTCGCGGACTCGGCGGCGGCCGGCTCCCGGTGGGAGCTGGAGCGACTCAAGGACGAGTTGACCAGCCTGAGCCAGCGGGCCGAGTTGGCCATCATGGAGCGTCGGGACCTGTCGAAGTACCTCAAGCGCGCGGTACGGGTGGAGATGGACGCCATCCTCGACTTCTGGGACTACGTCCACCTGCTGGAAGAGCCGGTGCGCTTCAAGGTCGAGATGTGCTCCCGGCGACTGACCGAGCTGGCCGCCCGGCGGGCGGCCCGGTCCGTGATGTTCACCGACCTCATCCTGCTGGGCATCGCGATGACCTCGATCCTCGGTACGGCCCTGGCGCTGACCGAGTTCGGGCGGTCGATCGCCAGCGATCCCGAGATGGCGGCCTACGACCTCGGGCGGTCCGGCATCGTGGACTGGGTCGCGGCCCAGCCGGCCGACGCGGTCCTGATCAGTTCCGGGGTGGTGTCGGTGTTGCTGGTCATCGTCTACCTCTTCTTCCGGCGCGACCGGAACTCATGAGGGCGGCACTGCGGAGCCGATCCATCCGGACCTTCCTGGCCACCCAGTTCCTGCTCGAGGTGCAGTTCTGGTTCCCGATCTGGTTGATCTACCTGATCGACCTCGGGTTCTCGCTGACGACGGCGGTGCTCGCCGACGCGGTGTTCCGGATCGTCTCGGTGCTCTGCGAGTTTCCGGTGGGCATGGCCGCGGACCTGCTCGGGCGGCGTCGTACGTACCTGGCGCTGGCCGGTGGCTCGGTGCTGACGTTCGCGTTGATCAGTCAGATCCGCTCGGTGCAGATGCTCTTCGCGGCGTGGGTCCTCTGGGGCGTGCTGTGGGCGCTGACCTCCGGAGCGGCGAGCACCTACCTGTACGAACTCTGCTCCCGCGACCATCGGCCGGTCGACCCGTCGAAGGCGTTCGGCCTGATGCGCGCGGCGGGTAGCGTGTCCGTCCTGCTCTCGCTCCTGGCGGCCGGCTACGTGTACGAGGCGGACCCCCGGCTGCCGTTCGCGGTCACCGCCGCCCTGGCCGCCGCCGCGTTCCTGCTCGCGCTGACCCTGCCGGAGACGGCGGGACCACGGCCGGTCGGCCGGCTCTCCTCGATGTGGGGGGGCGTCCGGGGGGCGTTGGCCGACAGCCGGGTGCGGCGGGCGGTCTGGCTGGGGGTTCTGTTGCTGCTGTTCGGTTGGAGCGCGCGCATCCTGTTCCAGCCGCTGGCGTTGGAGCTGAACCTGTCCGCCGAGGTCACCGGCTGGATGTACGCGGCCTTCGCGGCGGCCGCCGTGCTGGGCGGGCTGGCGGCGGGGCACGTGGGCGTCCGGCGTCGCCGGGCCGGGCTGGCCCTGGCGTTCCTGCTCGTTCTCGGCGCCCTGGTCGCGCTCAGCCAGGCGCCCCGGCTCGGCCCGTTCGTGTTCCTGCCGGTGATGGGGTTCGGCTACGCCCTCGGCACGACGTTGCTGGAGGTGCTCACCAACGAGGTCAGTCCCCGGCCGGTCCGAGCCATGATCTTCGGGGTGGTCGCCTGCCTGGCCGGGCTCGGCATCGCGCTGGCGCGCCCGGCCCTGGGCGTGCTCGCGACGGACCACTCCACGGCGTTCGCCGCGGGGGTGTGGTCCGGGTGCGGTGCGGTTGTGGTGGCGCTGGCGCTGTGGCTGGCCCGCGGGCTGCCCCGGGCGCCGGAGGGCGGGGCGAGCCCGGCTGGTCCGATCGTCCCGTCCTCCCGTACGCCCGGAATGCCCGCTTCTCGGCGCGCCCGCCGGCGTTAGTAAGTAATCATTCGGGGGACTGCATAGACTTGCAATCCCGGCGGGGTCGCCGGTAGGCTCGCCGTATATTCATACGGAGGTGAGTATGGGGATCCGAGTCGCGGTCGCCGGTGCCAGCGGCTACGCCGGCGGTGAGCTGCTGCGTCTGCTCGCCGGTCACCCGGAATTCGAACTGGTCGCCGCCACCGCGCACAGCCAGGCCGGGCACCGCCTCGACGTGGTGCACCCGCACCTCACCGGGCTCGATCTGGTGCTCGGCGAGACCGGCCCGGACACCCTGGCCGACGCGGACCTGGTCTTCCTCGCGCTGCCGCACGGCCAGTCGGCGGCGCTCGCCGCCCAGTTGCCGGCGGACGTGCGCATCGTCGACCTCGGCGCCGACCACCGGCTCGCCAACCCCTACGAGTGGGCGCACTACTACGGCGGCACCCACGCCGGGCAGTGGACCTACGGCCTGCCGGAGCTGCCCGGGCAGCGGGAGCAGATCGCCGCCGCCACCCGGGTCGCCAACACCGGCTGCTACGCCGCCGCGATCACGCTGGCGCTCGCGCCGCTGATCGCCGCCGGCGCCGCCGAGCCGGCGGACGTCGTCGTCGTCGCGGCGTCCGGCACCTCCGGCGCGGGCCGGGCGGCCAAGCCGCACCTGCTGGCCAGCGAGGTGGCGGGCGACCTGTCCCCGTACCGGGTCGGCACCCACCAGCACGTGCCGGAGATCAAGCAGGCGACCGGCGCGACCGGCCTCTCGTTCACCCCGATCCTCGCCCCCATGCCCCGGGGCATCCTGGCCACGGTCACCGCCGTGCCGGCCCGGGGGGTGGACCCGCAGGCGGTGCTGGCCGAGGCGTACGCGGACGCGCCGTTCGTGCACGTCCTGCCCGAGGGCCGCTGGCCGCACACCGCCGCCACGCTCGGCTCGAACTCCTGCCACCTCCAGGCCACCGTTGACGTGGACTCCCGCCGACTGATCGTGGTGAGCGCGCTGGACAACCTCGGCAAGGGCGCGGCCGGGCAGGCCGTGCAGAACGCCAACCTCATGGTCGGCCTGCCGGAGACCACCGGCCTGCCCGTCTACGGGGTGGCGCCGTGACCGTCACGACTCCCCTGGGTTTCCGGGCGGCCGGTGTGGCCGCCGGTCTCAAGGCCAGCGGCGCCCACGACGTCGCGGTCGTCGTCAACGACGGCCCGGGCGCGACGGTGGCCGGCGTCTTCACCGCCAACCGGGTCAAGGCCGCGCCGGTGCTCTGGAGCCAGCAGGTGGTCCATGGCGGCGTGGTCCGCGCGGTGGTGCTCAACTCCGGCGGCGCGAACGCCTGCACCGGCCCGGCCGGCTTCCAGGACACCCACGCCACCGCCGAACACGTGGCCGCCGTGCTGACGGCGGCCGAGCCGGGCCGGGAGATCGGCGCCGGCGAGGTGGCGGTCTGTTCGACCGGCCTGATCGGCGAGCGCCTCCCGATGCCCGCGCTGCTCGCCGGCGTCGACCGGGCGGTGCGCGAGCTGTCCGGCTCCGGCGGCGCGAGCGCCGCCCAGGCGATCATGACCACGGACACCCGCCCGAAGACGACCGTCGTGTCCGGCGCCGGCTGGACCGTCGGCGGCATGGCCAAGGGTGCGGGGATGCTCGCGCCGGCCATGGCGACGATGTTGTGCGTGCTGACCACCGACGCGGTGGCCGCCCCGGAGGTGCTCGACGCCGCGCTGCGCGAGGCGTGCCGGGTGACCTTCGACCGCATCGACTCCGACGGCTGCATGTCCACCAACGACACGGTGCTGCTGCTGGCCAGCGGGGCCTCCGGCGTCACGCCCGGCGAGGCCGAGCTGACCGCCGCGGTCACCGCCGCCGCGCACGACCTGGCCCAGCAGCTCATCGCCGACGCCGAGGGCGCCACCAAGCAGATCGCGATCGAGGTGACCGGCGCGGCCGGCGAGGACGACGCCGTCGAGGTGGGACGGGCGGTGGCCCGCAACAACCTGGTGAAGACCGCGCTGTTCGGCAACGACCCGAACTGGGGCCGGATCCTCGCCGCCGTCGGCACCACCGCCGCCGCGTTCGAGCCGGACGCCGTCGACGTGGCGGTCAACGGGATCTGGGTGTGCCGGTCGGGCGCCGCCGCCGAGGACCGCTCGAAGGTCGACCTCACCGGTCGGGACGTCACCATCAGCGTCGACCTGCACGCCGGGTCCGCCGCGGCCACCGTCTGGACCAACGACCTGTCCCACGCGTACGTCCACGAGAACTCGGCATACTCGACATGAGCCTCTCCGCGGATCTCACCCGCTCCCAGGCCAAGGCCGCCACGCTGATCGAGGCGCTGCCCTGGCTGGCCCGCTTCTCCGGGGCGACCGTCGTGGTGAAGTACGGCGGCAACGCCATGGTCGACCCGGAGCTGCAGCGGGCGTTCGCCGCCGACATGGTGTTCCTGCGCTACGTCGGCCTGAAGCCGGTCGTCGTGCACGGCGGCGGGCCGCAGATCTCCGCCATGCTCGGCCGGCTCGGCATCGCCAGCGAGTTCCGGGGTGGCCTGCGGGTCACCACGCCGGAGGCGATGGACGTCGTCCGGATGGTGCTGGTCGGGCAGGTGGGCCGGGAACTGGTCGGCCTGATCAACGCGCACGGCCCGTTCGCGGTCGGCCTCTCCGGCGAGGACGCCGGGCTGTTCACCGCGGTGCGGCGCCCGGCGTACGTGGACGGGGAGCCGGTCGACGTCGGCCAGGTCGGCGACGTCGAGTCGGTCGACGTCTCGGCGGTCACCGACCTGATCGACGCCGGGCGCATCCCGGTGATCTCGACCGTCGCGCCGGACGCCGACGGGGTGCTGCACAACCTCAACGCGGACACCGCCGCCGCCGCGCTCGCGATCGCGCTGGAGGCCCGCAAGCTGGTCGTGCTCACCGACGTCGCCGGCCTGTACGCCGACTGGCCGGACACCGACAGCCTGATCTCCGAGATCGACGCGGACGACCTGGCGAAGCTGCTGCCCGGCCTGGAGTCGGGGATGGTGCCGAAGATGGAGGCCTGCCTGCGGGCGGTGCGCGGGGGAGTGCCGGCCGCGCACGTCGTCGACGGCCGGGTCGCCCACTCCACGCTGCTCGAAGTGTTCACGTCGGAAGGATTCGGCACGATGGTGAGGCCGTCATGAGTTCGCTGGTGCAGCGCTGGGGTCAGTCCATGATGGACAACTACGGCACGCCGCCGCTGGCGTTGGTCTCCGGCTCCGGCGCCGTCGTGGTCGACGAGGCGGGCCGGGAGTACGTCGACCTGGTCGGCGGGATCGCGGTGAACGCCCTCGGTCACGCCCACCCGGCCGTGGTCGCCGCCGTGTCCCGGCAGGTGGCCACCCTCGGTCACGTCTCCAACCTCTACGTCGCGGAGCCGCCGGTCGCCCTGGCGGAGCTGCTGCTGGCCCTCGCCGGCCGGCCCGGGCGGGTCTTCTTCGCCAACTCGGGCGCCGAGGCGAACGAGGCGGCGTTCAAGCTCTCCCGGCTGACCGGCCGCGGCCACGTCGTCGCCGCGCGCGGCGGCTTCCACGGCCGCACCATGGGCGCGCTCGCGCTCACCGGGCAGCCGGCCAAGGCCGACCCGTTCCGTCCGCTGCCCGGTGAGGTCACCCACGTCGACTTCGGCGACGTGGCCGCGTTGGAGGCCGCCGTCACCGACGCCACCGCGATGGTGATCCTGGAGCCGATCCAGGGCGAGAACGGCGTGGTCGTGCCGCCGGCCGGCTACCTGGCCGCGGCCCGCCGCATCACCGCCCGGCACGGCGCCCTGCTGGTGCTGGACGAGGTGCAGACCGGCATCGGTCGCACCGGGCACTGGTTCGCCCACCAGGCCGAGGGCGTCGAGCCGGACGTGGTCACCCTGGCCAAGGGGCTCGGCGGAGGGCTGCCGCTCGGCGCCGTGCTCGCCTTCGGGCGGGCGGCCGAGCTGCTCACCCCCGGCTCTCACGGCACCACGTTCGGGGGCAACCCGGTGAGCTGCGCCGCCGCGCTCGCGGTGGTCTCCACCATCGCCCACGAGGGGCTGCTCGACCACGTCAAGCGGGTCGGCGAGCGGCTGCGGCGGGGGATCGAGGCGCTGGGGCACCCGCTGGTCGCCGGCGTGCGCGGCGCGGGCCTGCTGCTCGGCGTCATGCTGACCGCCCCGGTGGCGCCGGTGCTCGGCGAGGCGCTGCGCGAGGCCGGCTTCCTCACCAACCCGGTGCAGCCCGGGGTGGTGCGCCTCGCGCCGCCGCTGATCCTCACCACCGCCCAGGTCGACGCCTTCCTGGCGGCCCTGCCGGCGGCGCTGGACGCGACCGCCCCGGCCGCCGCCGGCACGACGACCGCGCCGACCACCTCCACCGAGACCACCGCGACCCCGACGGAGACCACCGCATGACCCGGCACTTCCTGCGTGACGACGACCTGACCCCGGCCGAGCAGGCGACCGTGCTCGACCTCGCCGCCCGCATGAAGGCCGACCGGTTCGCGTACCGCCCGCTCGCCGGGCCGCGCTCGGTCGCGGTGCTGTTCGACAAGCAGAGCCTGCGCACCCGGATCTCCTTCGACGCCGGCATCGCCGAGCTGGGCGGCCACCCTCTCGTCGTGGACACCCAGGTCACCCACTTCGGCCGGGGTGAGACCCTGGCGGACGCCGGGCGGGTCCTGTCCCGCTACGTCGCGGCGATCGTGCTGCGTACCCACGGCGACGACCGGATCGCCGAGGTCGCCGGGGCCGCCACCGTGCCGGTGGTCAACGCGCTCACCGACGGCTACCACCCCTGCCAGCTCCTCGCGGACCTGCTGACCGTCCGGGAACGCTGCGGCGGCACCGCCGGTCGGACCCTCGCGTACGTGGGCGACGCGGCCAACAACATGGCCCACTCCTACCTGCTGGCCGGGGCGACCGCCGGCATGCACGTCCGGGTCGCCGGGCCGGACGGCTTCGTGCCCGACCCCGCCGTGGTGGCCCGGGCCGCCGAGATCGCCAGCTCCACCGGCGGTTCGGTCCGGGTGCTCACCGACCCGGTGGCGGCGGTCCGGGACGCGGACGTGGTGGCCACCGACACCTGGACGTCGATGGGGCAGGAGAGCGACGGGCTGGACCGGATCACCCCGTTCCTGCCGTACCAGATCAACAAGGCGCTGCTCGGGCACGCGGCGCCCGACGCGATCGTGCTGCACTGCCTCCCCGCGCACCGGGGCGAGGAGATCACCGACGAGGTGCTCGACGGCCCGCAGAGCGCGGTCTTCGACCAGGCGGAGAATCGGCTGCACGCCCAGAAGGCGCTGCTCACGTTCCTGCTGGAGGCCCCCACCGCGGCCCCGGACGCCGTGGCGCCGGGTGCCACCGCGACGAGGGAGACCACATGACCGCCCCGCTGACCCGCGCCGCCCGCCACGCTCGCATCGTCGAGCTGATCCGGGACAAGGCCATCCACTCGCAGACCGAACTCGCCGACCTGCTCGCCGGTGACGGCATCCAGGTCACCCAGGCCACCCTCTCCCGGGACCTGAAGGAACTCGGCGCGGTGACCGCGCGCGGTGGCGACGGGCGCGGCGTCTACCTGATCCCCGAGGACGGACACCGTCCGCTGCGGGACGCCGAGGCCGCGCCGGCCCGGCTGGTCCGGCTGCTGCACGAGCTGCTCAACGGGGTCGACTCCAGCGGCAACATCGCCGTGCTGCGGACCCCGCCGGGCGCCGCCCAGTACCTGGCCAGCGCGTTGGACCGAGCGGGCCTGCCCGAGGTTGTCGGCACCATCGCCGGCGACGACACCATCCTCGTCGTGGCCCGCGAGGCCGACGGCGGGGCCGCGCTCGGTGAGAAGCTCGCCGGCTGGGCCCGCCGCGAAGAGAACGTTGAAGGGAACACCACCCCATGACCGAGCGGGTCGTCCTGGCGTACTCCGGAGGGCTGGACACCTCCGTCGCCATCCCGTACCTGGCCGAGCGGACCGGCGCCGAGGTGATCGCGGTGGCGGTCGACGTCGGCCAGGGCGGCGAGGACATGAACGCCATCCGGCAGCGCGCCCTGGACTGCGGGGCCGTGGAGTCCGAGGTGGTCGACGCGCGTGACGAGTTCGCCGCCGAGTACTGCCTGCCGGCGATCCGCGCCAACGCCCTCTACATGGACCGGTACCCGCTGGTCTCGGCGCTGTCCCGCCCGTTGATCGTCAAGCACCTGGTGACCGCGGCCCGGAAGCACGGCGGCACGATCGTGTCGCACGGTTGCACCGGCAAGGGCAACGACCAGGTCCGCTTCGAGGTCGGCCTGGGCGCGCTCGCCCCCGACCTGAAGATCATCGCCCCGGCACGGGACTACGCCTGGACCCGGGACAACGCGATCGCCTTCGCCGAGGAGAAGGGCCTGCCGATCGACGTGTCGGCGAAGTCGCCGTACTCCATCGACCAGAACCTGTTCGGTCGGGCGGTCGAGACCGGGTTCCTGGAGGACATCTGGCACGGACCGATCGAGGACCTCTACTCCTACACCGGCGACCCGGCCGAGCCCCGCGACGCCGACGAGGTCGTGATCACCTTCGACGCCGGCGTGCCGGTCGCCGTCGACGGTGAGACGGTCACCCCGTACCAGGCGATCCTGGAGCTGAACCGGCGCGCCGGCGCGCACGGGATCGGCCGCCTCGACATGGTCGAGGACCGGTTGGTCGGCATCAAGAGCCGCGAGGTGTACGAGGCGCCGGGCGCGATCGCCCTGATCACCGCCCACCAGGAGCTGGAGGCGGTCACCGTCGAGCGCGACCTGGCGCGGTTCAAGCGGACCGTGGACCAGCGCTGGGGCGAACTGGTCTACGACGGTCTGTGGTTCTCGCCGCTGAAGCGGGCGCTGGACGCGTTCATCGACGACGCCCAGCGGCAGGTCTCCGGTGAGGTGCGGCTGTCCCTGCACGGCGGCCGGGCCGTCGTCACCGGGCGGCGTTCCGAGGCGAGCCTCTACGACTTCGGGCTGGCCACCTACGACACCGGCGACACGTTCGACCAGTCGCTCGCCAAAGGCTTCGTGCAGCTGTGGGGCCTGCCGAGCGCGATGGCCGCGGCACGGGACTCCCGGATGGGCGGTGCCTGACCATGGGGACCACAATTGGCGGGGTGGACGACAAGAGCCTGATCGAGAACAGCGCCGCGACCAACCGGACGAGCCTCTGGGGCGGTCGGTTCGCCGGTGGCCCCTCGGAGGCGCTCGCCCGGCTGTCGGTGAGCGTGCAGTTCGACTGGCGGCTGGCCCCCTACGACCTCGCGGGCTCGCGGGCGCACGCCCGGGTCCTGGCCCGCGCCGGCCTGCTCGACCCGGACGAGCTGGGCCGGATCCTGGCCGCCCTGGACGACCTGGAGGCGGCCTGCGCCTCCGGGGCGTTCCGCCCGACGGTCGACGACGAGGACGTGCACACCGCGCTGGAGCGCGGGCTGCTGGAGCGGCTCGGGAGCCTGGGCGGGAAGCTGCGCGCCGGGCGGTCCCGCAACGACCAGGTCGCCACGGACCTGCGGCTCTATCTGCGCGACCACGCCCGGGGTGTG
This sequence comes from Micromonospora krabiensis, assembly GCF_900091425.1. Classification (GTDB taxonomy): domain Bacteria; phylum Actinomycetota; class Actinomycetes; order Mycobacteriales; family Micromonosporaceae; genus Micromonospora; species Micromonospora krabiensis. Next base: position 2,320,668 of record NZ_LT598496.1, on the reverse strand, counting down.
GCCAGTCGGCTGGTGGAGCTGGCCGAGGCCCTGGTCGAGCAGGCCGAGCGGCACGTGGAGACCCCGGCGCCGGGGATGACCCACCTGCAGCACGCGCAGCCGGTCACGTTCGGGCACTGGCTGCTCGCCCACGTGCAGCCGCTGCTGCGTGACCTGGACCGGCTGCGGGACTGGGACGGCCGGGCGGCGATCAGCCCGCTGGGTGCGGGCGCGCTCGCCGGGTCGTCGCTGCCTCTGGACCCGGTGCGGGTGGCCCGCGAGCTGGGCTTCACCGCCGCCGCGCCGAACTCGATGGACGCGGTCGCGGACCGGGACTTCGTCGCCGAGTTCCTGTTCGTCACCGCCCTGGTCGGCGTGCACCTGTCCCGCCTCGGCGAGGAGGTGGTGCTCTGGACCTCGCAGGAGTTCGGCTGGGTGGAGCTGGACGACGCGTTCGCCACCGGGTCGTCGATCATGCCGCAGAAGAAGAACGCGGACATCGCCGAGCTGGCCCGGGGCAAGTCCGGCCGGCTGGTGGGTGGGCTGATGAGCGTCCTGACGATGCTCAAGGGCCTGCCGATGACGTACGACCGGGACATGCAGGAGGACAAGGAGCCGGCGTTCGACGCGGTCGACACGCTGGAGCTGCTGCTGCCGGCCCTCGCGGGGATGATCTCCACGATGACCGTACGCGTTGACCGGCTGGTCGCCGCCGCTCCGGTGGGCTACTCGCTGGCCACCGAGGTCGCCGACTGGCTGGTGCGCAAGAACGTGCCGTTCCGGGACGCGCACGAGATCACCGGCCGGCTGGTCGCGCTCTGCGTGGCCCGGGACTGTGCGCTCGACGAGGTCTCCGACGACGACCTGGCGGCGATCAGCCCGCACCTGGACCCGTCGGTGCGGGACGTGCTCTCGGTCCGCTCGGCGCTCGCCGCCCGGACCACGCCGGGCTCCACCGGCCCCGGGCCGGTCGCCGAGCAGCTCGCCGCCGCGGCGGACAAGCTGGTTGGCTGGCGGGAGTGGGCCGCGGAGCGGGTCGTACCCCGCTGAAGCCGCCCGTCCGCGCGGCGCGTCCGGCGCCGCGCGGACCCCGGCAGGGCTCACACCGTGGGCCGCTCCCGTCTGGGCAGCTTGGCCACCACCGCGTCGTAGGACCCGTCGACCGCCTCGATCAGCTCGTCGTCGTCGATGCCGCCGTCGAGCCGCAGCGTGTTCCACCCGGACCGGCCGATGTACGGCATGACCCGGGCGTCGGTCGGGTGCCGGTGCAGCCACTCGTCGGCGGCCTCCCGGCTGGGGCCGCACTTCACGCCGACAGTCGGCGCGCCCTCCGGCGAGCCGAGGAACGCGAAGATGCGGCTGCCCACCTTGACCACCTCGTCGCCCTCCCACGGCTGGTCCAGCCAGGCGCCCGGCTTGGCCAGGCAGTAGGCGCGCATCTCCTCGCGTCGCATCGGCCCCTCCCGTCGGTCGTCGTATCCGGACAGTGTGCCCTCCGGGGCCGACAGACGCCGGCAGCTCAGCCGGCGGTGCGCGCGGTGAGGCGGTCGAAGCGCTGCTGCGCGGCCTGCGCGCTGCCTAGGCCCAGACCGAAGGCGATCTCCTGCCACGTCAGGCCACGGCCCCGGGCGAGCTGGAGCAGCCCGGCCTCCAGCGCGTCGAGCTCGGCGCGGACGTGGGGCAGCAGGGTGAGCGCGGCGACGACGTCCGGTCCGTCGACCGGCTCCTCCCCGTCGTCGAGCTGCGCGCCGCCGGCGGCGAGGCTGGCGACGAGGGCCACCGCCTCCCAGGGGTCGGTCACCTGCGGGTGGGCGTAGCGGCGTCGACGGGCGTCGGTGTCGGCGTGCCGCTCGGTGATCCGCGCGAGCGCGCTGTGGGTGCGATGGGCCCGGGCTCGCGCCGGGTCGGGTGCGGTGAACGGGTCGTCCGGTGCCATGACCCCATTCCAGCCTCTCAACGTCAAGTTGTCAACGGAGCATTGAAGACGGGTCGGTGGTGCGGTGGGTGCGGTCGCCGGGCCGTCGACGATCGAGGACGGTACGGTCGGGGCCATGCGCGTGGGTGAGGGCGACTCCGGAGTGCGTGCCCTGGCCGAACTGCTCGCCGGCCCGGTCGTGCCGGCCGCCCGGGCCCTGCTCGGCTGCCGCCTCTCCGCCGGCGGGGTCACCGTGCGGATCACCGAGGTCGAGGCGTACGCCGGTACGGCCGGTGACCCGGCGTCGCACGCGCACCGGGGACGCACCGCCCGCAACACCGTGATGTTCGGCCCGGCCGGGCACGCCTACGTCTACTTCACCTACGGCATGCACTGGTGCATGAACGTGGTGACCGGGCCCGACGGCGAGGCGTCGGCGGTGCTGCTGCGCGCCGGCGAGGTGGTCGAAGGGCTCGACGCGGCGCGGTCGCGGCGCACCGCCGTACGCCGGGACGTGGATCTGGCACGCGGACCCGCCCGGCTCTGCGCGGCGCTCGGCATCGACAAGACGATCTACGGGCGCTACCTGCTCGGCGACGGCCCGGTGCGGCTGCGCCCGGCCACCGTGCCGGTGTCGCCGACGGCGATCGCCGCCGGGCCGCGGGTCGGTGTGACCGGTGCCCACGACGTCCCCTGGCGGTTCTGGATCGAGGGCGACCCGACGGTGAGCGCCTACCGCCGGCACGTTCCCCGCGTGCGCCGCTGATCCGGTCGCATCCGGGTGGACCGGCCGGTGGCCGGCGCGGGGTCGCCGTTTCGTCGGGGGGTGTGGCCATAATCACGCCGACACCATCCCGCGCACCCGGAGGACGGCGATGACCACGCTTCTCGCGATCGGCACCAGCAAAGGGCTCTTCCTGGCGACCAGCACCGACGGCCGGCGCACCTGGCAGGTCAGCCGTCCGCACTTCCCGATGACCGGCGTCTACGCGGTGGCCATCGACAAGCGGCGCGCCGCGCCCCGTCTGCTCGCCGGGATGACCAGCTCGCACTTCGGCCCGAGCGTGGCGCGCAGCGACGACCTCGGCGGGTCCTGGCTGGAGCCGGACCAGCCTCCGGTGGCCTTCCCGGCCGACACCGGGGCGAGCCTGGGTCGGGTCTGGCAGCTCACACCGGCCGGGCCGGCCCAGCCCGACGTGGTCTGGGCCGGCACCGAGCCGTCGGCGCTGTTCCGCTCCGACGACGGCGGGGTGACCTTCACGATGGTGCGCGCCCTGTGGGACCACCCGCACCGCGAGCAGTGGGACGCCGGCTTCGGCGGCCAGGCGGTGCACACCGTGTTGCCGCACCCGGACGACGCCGACCGGATGGTCGTCGCGATGTCGACCGGCGGGGTCTACCGCACCGACGACGGTGGCGCGTCCTGGGCGCCGAGCAACACCGGCATCCGCGCCTACTTCCTGCCGGACGAGTGGCCCGAGTTCGGGCAGTGCGTCCACAAGGTGGCGCAGGACCCGGGCGACCCGGAGCGCCTCTACGCGCAGAACCACCACGGCGTCTACCGCTCCGACGACGGCGGCGGCAGTTGGACGTCGATCGCCGACGGCCTGCCCAGCGACTTCGGCTTCCCGGTGGTGGCGCTGCCGGGGCGGCCCGGCACCGTCTTCACCTTCCCCCTCGCCGCGGACGGCGAGCGGTGGCCGGTCGGTCACCGCTGCCGGGTCTACCGCTCCGGCGACGCGGGCAAGACCTGGCAGGCGCTGAGCGCCGGCCTGCCCACCGAGCCGTTCTACCCGTCGGTGCTGCGTGACGCGATGTGCGCCGACGACGCGGAGACCGGCGGGGTCTACTTCGGCACCCGCTCCGGCGAGGTCTACGCGAGCCGCGACGAGGGTGACTCCTGGTCACGGGTGGCCGCCCACCTGCCCGACGTGCTCTGCGTCCGCGCCGCGGAGGTCTGAGGTGGTGACGGTGCTGGTGCCGGGTCCGCTGCGGGGCGAGGTCGGGGGTGCGAGTCGGCTGACCGTCGCGGCCGCCGGCTCGCTGCGGGCGGTGCTGGACGAGGTGGCCGCGACCTGGCCCCGACTCTCGCGGCGGATCCGGGACGAGCGCGGAGAGCTGCGGCGATACGTCAACGTCTACGTCGACGGCGAGGACTGCCGGCAGGCCGGCGGGCTGGAGGCGCCGGTCGCCGAGGGCGCCGAGGTGCAGGTGCTCCCCTCGGTGGCGGGTGGCTGAGCCGGGTCCGGCGGGGTGATCTGGGCCACTGCCGAGACCCTTGCGAGTGGAATTATTGACACGGCAAATATGTTGTCGGGTACGTCCGGGGCCGCCATGGTTCCGGCGGACAACCCGAGGAGCGGTCATGCAGTTCGGAGTCTTCACCGTCGGCGACGTCACGGTCGACCCGACGAACGGTCGCGAGCCGACCGAGCATGAGCGGATCAAGGCGATGGTGACCATCGCGTTGAAGGCCGAGGAGGTCGGGCTCGACGTCTTCGCCATGGGCGAGCACCACAACCCGCCCTTCGTGCCCTCGTCGCCCACGACGATGCTGGGCTACATCGCGGCGCGCACGGAGCGGCTGCTGCTCTCCACCTCCACCACGCTGATCACCACCAACGACCCGGTGAAGATCGCGGAGGACTACGCCATGCTCCAGCACCTGGCCGGCGGTCGCGTCGACCTCATGATGGGGCGCGGCAACACCGGGCCGGTCTACCCGTGGTTCGGGCAGGACATCCGCAACGGGATTCCGCTCGCCATCGAGAACTACGACCTGCTGCGCCGGCTGTGGCGGGAGGACGTGGTGGACTGGAAGGGTCGCTTCCGCAGCCCGCTGCAGTCGTTCACCTCGACCCCGCGTCCGCTCGACGGCGTCCCGCCGTTCGTGTGGCACGGCTCGATCCGCAGCCCGGAGATCGCCGAGCAGGCCGCGTACTACGGCGACGGATTCTTCGCCAACCACATCTTCTGGCCCAAGGAGCACACGCAGCGCATGATCGGGCTCTACCGGCAGCGCTTCGCGCACTACGGTCACGGGTCGGCCGACCAGGCCATCGTCGGCCTCGGTGGGCAGGTGTTCATGCGCCGGAAGTCGCAGGACGCGGTCCGCGAGTTCCGGCCCTACTTCGACAACGCGCCGGTCTACGGGCACGGGCCGTCGCTGGAGGAGTTCACCTCCCAGACGCCGCTGACCGTGGGCAGCCCGCAGCAGGTCATCGACCGCACCCTGGGTTTCCGGGACTACGTCGGCGACTACCAGCGGCAGCTGTTCCTCGTCGACCACGCCGGCCTGCCGCTGAAGACCGTGCTGGAGCAGCTCGACCTGTTGGGTGAGGAGGTCGTCCCGGTGTTGCGCAAGGAGTTCGAGTCGCTGCGCCCGGCGCACGTGCCGGAGGCACCGACCCACGCCTCGCTGGTGGCCGCGGCGGGCGGCGCCAAGGACAGCACCGTCCACGCCGTCGACGACGTGACCGGCAAGGCGCCCGAGGGGGCCCGATGACCGCCCGTACGCTCGCCGTGGTCTCGGCCGGGCTCAGCCTGCCGTCGTCGACCCGGCTGCTCGCCGACCAGCTCGCCGGGGCCACCCGCGACGAGCTGGTCGGGCGGGGCGAGTCGGTCCGGCTCTACCCGGTCGACCTGCGTGAGCACGCCCACGACGTGGTCAACCACCTGCTCACCGGCTTCCCGTCGGAGTCGCTGCGGGAGGTGCTCGACACGGTCACCGGCGCGGACGGGCTGATCGCCGTCAGCCCGATCTTCAACGCCTCCTACAACGGCCTGTTCAAGTCGTTCTTCGACCTGATCGACACCGAGGCGCTGGCCGCCCGGCCGGTGCTGATCGCCGCGACCGGCGGCACCGCACGCCACTCGCTCGCGTTGGAGCACGGGCTGCGGCCACTGTTCGCGTACCTGCACGCCGTGGTCATGCCCACCGCGGTCTTCGCCGCGCCGGAGGACTGGTCCGGCGAGGCGGCCGACGGGGCGCTGCGGCGTCGCATCGAGCGGGCCGCCGGCGAGCTGGCCGAGGAGATCCACCGCCGGCCGCCGTCGACCGGGCCGGTCGACCCGTTCGCCCTGACGACCAGCTTCGAGGACCTGCTCGGCCGCGCCGACCGCTGACCGTGCCGGTCCGGTCGTGGTGCCCTCCACCGGACCGCCCGGAGGGCACCATCGACCGCGACCGGGGAAGCCACCGTCCGGGGCGGCACGGCTCCGGGCGGCACGGCCCCCGGGGCGCTGTCCGCACCGGCGCTACCGCGTCGGTGCGGGCCGGTGGCGGACGACGGCCAGCGGGGAGTGGGCGTGGTGCAGGACCGTGTGGCTCACCGAACCGAGCAGCAGACCGCCGAGCGCGCCGCGACCGTGTGCCCCGACGACCACGAGCTGGGCCGTTCGGGACTCCTCCACCAGCGCCTGCGCGGGGGAGCCCCGCACCAACCGCCGCCGCACCGGCACCTCCGGGTACCGCTGCGCCCAACCGGCGAGGCTCTCGGCCAGCACCCGATGCTCCTCGGCGTCGAGCTCCGCCAGGTCGTAGACCAGCGGAACCAGGTCGCCGGGGGCGAGCGGCGCCGGGTAGAGCCAGGCGTGCACCGCGACCAGCGGGGCGGACCGGCGGGCGGCCTCCTCGAACGCGAAACCGACCGCCTCGGCGGAGAGGTCGGAGCCGTCGACACCCACCACCACCGGGCCGTCGGCCCGCGCCTCACCGCGGACGACCAGCACCGGGCACCCCGCCCGGGCGGACACCTGCACGGTGACCGAGCCGACCAGCAGCCCGGCGAAGCCGCCCAGACCACGCTGCCCGAGCACCACCAGCGCCGCCGCACGGGCCTCGTCCAGCAGCACCGACGTCGGCGCCCCGTCGACCACCACGCCGCTCACCGGCACCTCCGGCGCGATCTTGCCGGCCTCGGCGACGGCTTCGGCGACGTACTCCTCGGCCTGGCCACGCAGCCCTGCGGTCGGCGGGGTGAACGGCGCCGGTCCGAGGGGCGCGGCGACCAGCGGCCAGGCGAACGCGTGCACCACCCGCAGCGGACGGCTCCGGAGGCCGGCCTCCCGCGCGGCCACCCGGACCGCGTCCAGGGCGGCGGCCGAACCGTCCACGCCGACCACGACCGGCGCACCGGTGTTGATGGTCATGACTACCTCCTTCGTCCGGCTCCAGCCTGCTCCGGAGCGTCGGTGCCGGTCAGGGTCACTCGTCCCCGATTCCGGGCCGTTGGTCCCGCCCCGCCGCTGCCGGGCCGCATGCCCGCGGCCGCTGCTCGTCGACGGGGGAGCCTCACCACGCCGAGGCGGAGGAGTAGCGCCGCCGGCCAGGGCGGATCCAACGGGCCTGCCGCCAAAAGCGGGCCCAACGGCCCCTGCCGTCCGGGGCACCGGAAGCGGTGCAATGGGTGGGCGACCGCTGCGGCCGCCCGCCGGGCGTGCCCGCAGCCCACGGCGACCGGACGGGAGACTCCGCGATGACCACTCTCGACGTGCTCCGCGCCCACCCTTTCCTCGCCGGGCTGCCCGAGGCGTGGCTGCCGCCGCTGGCCAGCTACGCCCGGCCGGTGGTCTGGCACCCCGGGCACCGACTGTTCCGCGCCGAACAGCCGGCCGAACGGTTCTGGCTGGTCCGGGGCGGGCAGGTGACCCTCGACTTCGCCGTCCCCGGCCGGGGCGACGTGGAGATCGAGACGATCGGCGCCGGCGGCGTACTGGGCTGGTCGTGGCTCTTCCCGCCCTACCGGTGGCAGTTCGGCGCGGTCGCCGGGCAGCGCAGCACCGCGATCGAGTTCACCGCCGCCGGCGTGCGCCGGTTGATGGAGTCCGACGACGCTTTGGGCCGGCAGCTCACCAGCCGCTTCATGAGCGTGGTCGTGGACCGGCTGCACGCCGCCCGGTGCCGGCTGCTCGACCTGTACGGCTACCCGACGGCGCTGCCGCCCACCGGTTGACGGGGCTGCGGCGGACGGAGTGCCGGGCGCGGAGTCACGCCGGTGGCCGGGCGCCCGCGGCCCCGGGCGGCGCGCGACCGGCGCCGTCGGCGCGCCGCGGTCAGTCGCCCTGGCGGTACGGGTGGGCGACGAGCACGGGGCAGTGGGCGTGCTGCACGACTGCCTGGCTCACCGAGCCGAGCAGGAGGCCGGTGAAGCCACCCCGGCCCCGGGTGCCGACCACCACCAGCGCCGCCTCCGCGCTCGCGTCCACCAGCGCCTGCCCGGGGGAGGTGCCCCGGGTCGTCCGGCCGGTCACGCTCAGCCCGGGATGGCTGCCCCGGGCCGCCGCCACCGCCGTGTCGAGCAGCGCCTCCGGTTGGGTTCCGGGCAGGCCGGAGGAGTCCGCCGCGCCGTCGGCCGGTGCCGCGTGGACGAGCAGCAGCTCCGTGCCGCGCCGTACGGCCTCGTCGGCGGCGTAGCCGACGGCGAGTTCGGCCGGCTCGGAGCCGTCGACGCCCACCAGCACCGGTCCCCGCGTCGGCACCGGCTGGTCGGCCGGGCGGACCACCAGCACGGGGCAGTGGGCGTGCGCGGCGACCTGGCCGCTGACCGAGCCGAGCAGCAGGCCGGTGAAGCCACCGTGTCCCCGGCTGCCCACCACGACCAGCTCGGCCCGGCGTGACTCCTCGATCAGGGTGGCGCCCGGTCCGCCGGCGACCTGCCGGGCCTCGGTCCGCAGCCCGGGCCACCGGTCGGCCAGGTCGTTCGCGGCCTGCTCAAGCATGGCCTGCCCGGTGTCGGCCGGTGCCGGCAGCCCGAGGTCGTACGGGTTGATCGGCACCCCGTAGCCGAGCGGGTGCAGGAACCCGTGCACGAGGTGCAGCGGCCGGTCGCGGAGCTGCGCCTCCCGGGCGGCCTCCTCCGCGGCGGCGAGACTCGCCGGCGATCCGTCCACTCCCGCCACGACGGGTCGGTCCATCAGCCCTCCCAGTGCTCGACCAGATCATTGTGGGCGCGACCGGGCCCGCCCACCGGCATTTCCCGCCCGGAGACCGGCAGGAAGAGCGCGCTGTAACGCGCAAGTAGTGGCCTCCCACCGCGTGGGAGGCCACTACTTCCGTGCTCGAGCGCGATCATGGCGGTGTCCCGGACACGCCGCGCCGGATTGTCGGTGGGTCGCCCTATCCTCGGGACCGTGACCCCTGACCTGCGCCTGCGCCCGGTGCGCGACGACGACCTGCCGATTTTCTACCGCCTCCAGCGCGACCCGGTCGCGGTCCGGATGGCCGCCTTCACCGCGGAGGACCCGGACGACCACGCCGAGTTCGCCGCCCACTGGCAGCGCATCCGCACCGACCCGGCGATCGTCAACCGCACGGTCACCGTCGACGGCGCCGTGGTCGGCTACGTGGCCGCGTTCCCGGTCGGCGAGCAGACCGAGGTCAGCTACTGGATCGACCGGGAGTGCTGGGGGCGCGGCTACGCCACCGACGCGCTCGCCGCCCTGCTGCGGGAGGTGCCGCAGCGTCCGGTGCACGCGCGTGCGGCGAAGGACAACCACGGGTCGCTCGCGGTGCTGCGCAAGTGCGGGTTCGTCGTCCGTGGCGAGGACCGGGGCTACGCGGCGGGCCGCGGTCACGAGGTGGAGGAATACGTGCTGGAGCTGCCCGCCTGATCGTCCGCCGCCGGCCCGGCGACCGCTCGGCGCCGGGTGCCGGCCGAAGGGCCGGGCGCCGCTGACGGGTAGTGGACAGGAGTTCGTCCGCCGGCGCCTTTCCGCGCTCACGCGACCGGTGCAGGATCGAGGTCGCGTGCGTCCACACGGTCTGAGGAGCGGGCTTGAGCGGCAGCGACGACACCATCGCCGTGGTGGTGGTCACCTACAACAGCGAGCGGTTCCTGGCCGACCTGATCGCCTCGCTGGGGCCGGGGCTCGACGGCCTCGACTGGCACCTGACGGTCGCCGACAACGCGTCCGTCGACGCCACGGTGGAGACGGTGCGCCGGCTCGCCCCGGCCGCGACCGTCGTGGAGATGGGCCGCAACGCCGGCTACGCGGCGGGCATCAACGCCGGGGTGGCCGCCGCCGGGCCGCACGGCGCGGTGCTCGTGCTCAACCCGGACGTCCGGCTGGGTCCCGGCTGCGGCCGGGAACTGCTGCGGGTGCTGCGGTCGCCGGGCACCGGGATCGCGGTGCCGCGTCTCGTCGACGGCGACGGCGACCTGATCTACACGATGCGGCGCGAGCCGAGCATCCTGCGGGTCCTCGGCGACGCGCTGCTCGGTGCGGAGCGGGCCGGTCGCCGTCCCGCGCTCGGCGAGGTGGTCACCGACCACCGTCGGTACGCCAGCGAGGCGGTCACCGCCTGGGCGGAGGGCTCCACGCTGCTCATCAGCGCCGAGTGCTGGCGCCGGTGCGCGCCCTGGGAGGAGAGCTTCTTCCTCTACTCGGAGGAGACCGACTTCGCGCTGCGGGCCGGTGACGTCGGCCTCGCCACCCGGTTCACGCCCGCCGCCACGGCGATGCACCTGGAGGGCGACTCCCGGGTGTCACCGGGCCTGTGGGCGCTGCTCACCCTCAACCGGGTGCGGCTCTTCCGGCGGCGGCACGGCCGCGTCGCCACCGCGGCCTTCTGGGCGGCGCTGCTCCTGCGGGAGTTGAGCCGGGCGCTGCTGCGCCGGCGTCCCAGCCAGGCCGCCGTGCGGGCGCTGATGAGCCCCGCCAGGTTCCGGGAGACGCCCGGCCCGCACACCGTCCGCGCGCTGGCCGGCTGACGGGGCGGTCAGCGGAGTCGTTTGGCGATCCCGGTCGCCGCCAGTCGGCCGCGGCGGAGCGGACCCGGCCGCGTCAGCACCTCGGCGCGCAGCGATGCCGGCGTGTCCGCCCGGCGGACGCTGAACCGCGGCTGAAGCCATGCCGCCGCATGCGCCGCCCGGCGGTCGCTGGTGAACACCCGCGTGTAGCCGAGGTGCCGGAGCTGGGCGAGCAGCCGGCGGTCATAGCGGCCCAGGGGGCAGGCGGCGAGATCGACCGGAGCGCCACCGGTCGCCGCGACCAGCCGGTCCCGGGCCACCACCAGCTCGTCCTGGACGGTGGCGCGGTCCATGCCGCGCCACGACCGGTGCGCCAGGCCGTGCGTGCCGATCGTCATGCCGTTGCGGCGCAGCTCGCGTACGCCGTCCGCGTCGAGGCTGCCGGGCTCGCCCAGGCGACCGGCCAGCACGAAGAAGTCCGCCGTGAGGTTCCGGTCGCGCAGGGCGGGCAGCCCGATCCGCAGGTCCGAGTCGTTGCCGTCGTCGAAGCTGATCCGCACGGCCGGCCATGCCGCCACCTCGTCGAGGATCGCCAGGAACTGGTCGTGGGTGACCCAGTACCGGTCCTCGCCGGGCTCCAGCTCCCGCCCGGGCTCGCCGATCCCGTGGAAGCAGATGTTCAGGACGTGGCTCGTCACCGTCGTTCGCTCCCGTGTGTGTCGCCGGTCCGGACCAGCTCGTCGATACCGCCGATGCGGGGCTTCGGCACCTCCCGGGACGACTGGTCGCGTTCCCAGGTGCCCGGGTCCGCCCGTCGGGCCCGGGCCGCCGCCGTCAGGGTGATGAGGACGTAGCAGACGGCGGCGGGTGCCAGCCACGGCCGGGGCAGGACGACGTCGCGCAGCCACGAGCGGCGGTCCGCGTCGCGTACGCCCTCGGATGCCGTGTCGTGCGCGGCGGCCGCGCGCATCGCGGCGTTGCCGGCGCGCACCCGCGTCAGCCGGCGTACCAGGTCGTCGACGTGGCGCGGTGTGGCCACGACGGAGGTCGCCCCGGCGACCTCCCGCTTCTCGGCCGGCTCGAACAGGGAGTCGAGGAACAGGTCGTCGGCCAGCACGTCGGGGAAGCTCTCGAACCGGTCCCGGCCGGCGGCGGACAGGGCGATCGCGCCCCGCCCGAAGAGGCCGTTCCGCAGCGCGGGCAGGTGCCGGTGCACCGCGTAGTAGGCGCGCACCGGCAGGGGCCGGCGGGTCAGGTCGAGCGCCCGGCGGGGCACGGCCGCGAGCGGGCGTCCGGTGGGCTCGTCGGTGCTCGGGCCCACGGCGTCGGCGAGGAGCCGCAGGCTCTCCGTCGTCACCACGACGTCGGCGTCCAGGTAGACGCGGGGAAAGCCGACCGCGACCCCGTCGCCGGCGTTGAGGGCCGCCGGCTTGCTGGCGACGTCGAGCTCGACGACGCGGACGCCGGGGCGGCCGCCCGCCACCCGCGCGGTCCCGTCGGTGCAGCCGTTGGCGACGACGGTGACGTCGAACTCGCCGTCGCGCGCGTCCGCCAGCAGGGTGTCGAGGCAGCGGCCGATGACGTCGGCCTCGTTGTGCGCCGCGATGACGACGCTGGCCCGCCGACCCTCCACAGGGGAGGGCGTGGTGGCCGGTTCCGGCAGGCGGCGGGCCAGCAGGCGGCGCCAGACGGAGACGTACTGCCGCGCCTGGTGCTCCCAGGCGAGCATGGTGGCGAAGCGGTCCAGGCCGGTGCCGCGCATCCGGTCCCGCTGCGCGGCGTCGTCGAGCAGCTCGTCGATGGCCTCGGCGAACTCGGCCGGCGATCCGGTCGGCAGGTACCGGGCGGCCTCCCCGGCGGTCCGCCGGGTCTCGATCAGGTCGACGGCGACGACCGGGACGCCCCGGCCGAGGTACTCGACGGTCTTCGCCATCGTGGACAGGTCGTTCATCCGGGTCGGCAGGTCCGGCTGGATCGCGACGGTGGCCGTACGCAGCAGCGCGTCGACGGACGGGCCGTCGAGCCAGCCGGCGAACTCGACCAGGTCGTGGAGCCCGCGTTCGGCGGCGAGCTTGGTGAGGGCGTCCATGCTCTCGCCGTCACCGGCCAGGACCATCCGCCAGTCGCGGCGGCTGCGCCGGCGGGCCAGCTCCTCGGCGGCGAGCACGGCGACCTCGACGTTGTCCTGCGGGCCGAAGACGCCCACGTAGGCGATGGTGTGGACGTCCTCGGCGGCGGTCTCGTCGGCGGGGGAGTCGCCGCGGGCGATCTCGTGCGCGGCCGGGCCGTTGCGGACCACCGTCAGCTTCTCCGGCCGGACGCCACGCTGAAGGGCGTTCTCCCGGAACGACTCGTTGGTCGCGAACACGGCCGTGGCGGTGCGCAGGGTGAGCCACTCCAGCAGGACCAGGGTACGGAAGACCCACCGGTTGGCGGATCCGCCGGCACGGGCGGCGTAGATCTCGGGGCAGAGGTCGTGGTGGTCGAACACCCAGGGGCGCCCGAGCGCACGCCAGATCACCGCGAGCGGGAAATAGATGTCGGGCGGGTTGCAGACCTGAACTCCGTGTGCCCGCCCGCGGAAAAGCTCACCGAACAGTCGAATCGTGATGCACAGGAACGACCAGACGAACTCCGCCGCGAACGACAGCACCCCCGATCCGGTGACAATCAACGGATACGGCTTGAGTCGGGTGTTTCTGCTTCCCGGCAGAATTCGGAGATTCCTGTCCCCGCGAGGCGCGATCACCGTCACGTCGAAACCGTTGGCCTCAAGGCTGAGGCATTCGCGGATGACGCGCCGGTCACGCTCGGCGGGGAGATTGGCGACGAGGATGGTGACGTGCGGCCGACCCTTCACAGCGAGGACCACTTTCTCTCGTCCGACGTGCACGACGACGGCAGGAACACTGCCGGACCGCCCGCTCGGAAGACAAGAGCATCGCTCGTATCAGGGGTGTCGGTATCTTTCCACGTGTCCGTTCGACGGCCGGACCGTCGGAGGTGGACAGTGGCCGCCGTCGCATCGTCCTCCGCCGTTGGGCCGGACGGCTGAGGCGCGGCCCCCGATCCGGTGCTCTGACTGACCGACCAGTTGACGCAGTCGCGCCGGGAAGCGTTGCTAACTGACGGAAAGCTGGCAGTGCCGACCGGGCCAAACCCTGCACGATGTCGTTCGCCGGGAAACTGCCGGCGGTGTCACCGCCGGCGCGCGGGGCACGGGAAATCGAGGATGGGGACGTAGATGCCGGTGCGGGTGCTCCCCATCACGGCGGCGGAGCGGCAGGTGGCGGCGGACTTCCTCCACCGGCAGCTCAACCACCGGGTGTCGGCCGAGGCCTGGGCGCGCGCCATGGACGTGCCGTGGAAGGTCGACGCGCCCAACCACGGCTTCCTGCTGCGGGCCGACGACGACGTCGTCGGCGTCCACCTCGCCTTCTACTCGCAGCGCTGGCGCGACGGCCGGGCCGAGCGGTTCTGCAACCTGGGCGCCTGGTGCGTGCTGCCGGAGTACCGGTTCCACGGCCTGCGGCTGTTGAAGGCCCTGCTGGCGCAGGACGGCTACCACTTCACCGACCTGTCGCCCAGCGGGAACGTGGTGCCGCTCAACGAGCGGCTGGGCTTCCGCTTCCTCGACACGGCCACGGCCCTGATGCCGAACGCCCCCTGGCCGACCTGGCCCGGCCGGACCGTCGTCAGCGCCGACCCGGCCCGCATCGAGGCGACGCTGAACCCGTCGGAGTTGGAGATCTACCGGGACCACGTGGAGACCGCCGCGCGGCACCTGGTGCTCGTCCACGGCGACGAACACTGCTACGTCGTGTTCCGCAAGGACCGTCGCAAGGGCCTGCCGCTCTTCGCCTCGATCCTGTACGTGAGCAACCGCGCGCTCTTCCACCGGCTGGCCCGGCCGCTGGGCCGGCACCTCCTGACCCGGCACGGCGTCGCGGCGACCCTCGCCGAGCTGCGGGTGGTCGGCGAGCGCCCACCCGGCTCGGTCATGCTGGCGTCGCCACGCCGCAAGATGTTCCGCGGCGCGGACCTCGAACCCGACGACGTCGACTACCTGTACAGCGAGTTGACCTGTGTCAGCTGGTGAACCCGGTCCGACGAGAGGGAGACCCGCGATGCGCACGGCCCTGCACGACATCCTGGCCGGAACCGGCCGGCGGCCCGCCGACGCGCCGGCGCTGACCGCGCGGGACCGCACCCTGACCTACGGCGAGCTGCGGCGCAACGTCGCCGCCGTGGCCGGCGGGCTGGCGCGCCTGGGCCTGCGGCGCGGTGAGCGGGTGGCCGTCTACCTCGACAAGCGGCTGGAGACCGTCGAGGCGGTCTTCGGCACCTCGGCCGCGGGCGGCGTCTTCGTCCCGGTGAACCCGCTGCTGCGCCCCCGGCAGGTGGGCCACATCCTCGCCGACTGCGCCGTACGCGTGCTGGTCACCACCGCCGAGCGGCTCGACCTGCTGGCCGACGAGTTGACCGACGTCAAGTCGGTGGAGCACGTCGTGGTGGTCGGGCCTCCGCCGGCGACCACCACCACCCGCCACTCCGTGTCCACCTGGGACGACCTGGTCGCCGGCCCCGCCGAGCCACCCGAGGTGGCCGTGGTCGACGTCGACCCGGCGGCGATCCTCTACACGTCCGGCAGCACGGGCCGGCCCAAGGGCGTCGTGCTGTCGCACCGCAACCTCGTGGCCGGCGCCGAGAGCGTCAGCCACTACCTGGGCAACGGCCCGGACGACGTGCTCCTCGCCGCGCTGCCGTTGAGCTTCGACGCCGGGTTCAGCCAGCTGACCACCGGGTTCCTGGTCGGCGCCCACGTCGTGCTGCACAACTACCTGCTCCCCGGCGACGTCGTGAAGGCCTGCGCCACGCACGGCGTCACCGGCCTCACCTGCGTGCCGCCGCTGTGGCTCCAGTTGGCCGAGCAGCGGTGGCCGGACGAGGCGACCCGACGGATGCGCTACGTCGCCAACACGGGCGGCCGGATGCCGAAGGCCACCCTCGACCGTCTGCGCCAGCTCTTCCCGGCGGCCCGGCCCTACCTGATGTACGGGCTGACCGAGGCGTTCCGCTCCACCTACCTCGACCCGGACGAGGTCGACCGGCGGCCCGACTCCATCGGCAAGGCGATCCCCAACGTGGAGATCCTGGTCGTCCGACCCGACGGAAGCCTCGCCGACCCGGGAGAGGAGGGCGAGCTGGTGCACCGCGGGCCGCTCGTCGCCCTGGGCTACTGGAACGACCCGGAACGGACCGCGAAGCGGTTCCGCCCGCTGCCCGCCGCCGAGGGCGCGCTCCGCCCCGAGATCGCGGTCTGGTCCGGCGACATCGTCCGGCGCGACCACGAGGGATTCCTGTACTTTGTCGGACGCAACGACGAGATGATCAAGACCTCGGGTTACCGGGTCAGCCCGGCCGAGATCGAGGAGGTCGCGTACGAGACCGGCCTGGTCGGCGACGCCGTGGCGCTGGGCGTCGACGACCCCCGCATCGGGCAGCACGTCGTGCTCGTCGTGAGCCCACCCGCGAAGGGTGACGTCCAGGAGGCCGAGCTGCGGGCCGAGCTGCGCAAGCGGCTGCCCCTCTACATGGTGCCGAAGCAGATCGTGCGGCGGGACTCCCTGCCCCGCAACCCGAACGGCAAGTTCGACCGCAACCTCATCCGCGAGGAAGTGATCAGGTGACCCACCCCGCCCTGGCCGCCTTCGAGGGCCGTTCCGGCGCGCTCGTCGTCGGCGGCATCCCCGTCGACCGGCTCGCCGAACGGGTCGGCGCCACCCCGTTCTTCGCGTACGACCGGGCGATGCTGACCGACCGGGTGCGGCTGCTGCGTGACACGCTGCCCACGGCGGTGAGCCTCAGCTACGCGGTGAAGGCGAACCCGATGCCCGCCGTCGTCCAGCACCTCAGCGGCCTCGTGGACGCCTTCGACGTCGCGTCCGGTCTGGAGCTGCGGACGGCGCTGGACACGACCATGCCGGCCGACCGGGTGAGCTTCGCCGGCCCGGGCAAGTCCGACGCCGAGCTGAGCCAGGCCGTCGCCGCCGGCGTGACCATTGAGATGGAGTCGGAGAACGAGGCGCGGCGCGTCCTCGCCGCCGGCAACCGGCTCGGCATCCGGCCCCGCGTCGCGATCCGGGTCAACCCCGACTTCTCCGTCAAAGGGTCCGGCATGCGGCTCGGTGGCGGCCCGCAGCAGTTCGGGATCGACGCCGAGCGGGTGCCCGCGCTGCTGAAGGAGCTCGCCGACGCCGACCTGGACCTCCTCGGCTTCCACGTCTTCGCCGGCTCGCAGAACCTGCGGGCGGAGAGCATCTGCCAGGCGCAGCGGCAGACGGTCGAGCTGATGCTGCGGCTGGCCGAGGAGTCCCCGCTGCCGGTCCGCTACCTCAACCTCGGCGGCGGCTTCGGCATCCCGTACTTCGAGAAGGACCAGCCGCTCGACCTCGCCGCCGTGGGCGCCAACCTGGCGACGCTGGTCGAAGGGCCGATCCGGTCGGCGCTGCCGGACGCCCGGGTCGTCGTCGAGCTGGGTCGCTACCTCGTCGGCGAGAGCGGCGTCTACGTGACCCGGGTGGTGGACCGCAAGGAGTCACGCGGCCGGACGTACCTGGTGGTCGACGGCGGGCTGCACCACCAGCTCGCCGCGTCGGGCAACTTCGGGCAGGTGATCCGGCGCAACTACCCGATCGCCGTCGGCAACCGCTGGGGCGCCGAGGCAGGGGAGCCGGTGACCGTGGTCGGGTGCCTGTGCACCCCGCTGGACCTGCTGGGCGACAACGTCGCCCTGCCCCGGGCCGAGGTCGGCGACCTCGTCGTGCTCTTCCAGGCCGGCGCGTACGGTCTGACCGCCAGTCCCACCGCGTTCCTCAGCCACCCGGCACCGGCCGAGGTCCTGGTCTGAGTTCGACTCGATCTCAAGGGGAGAGATGGACACCAGCACCACCGTCTTCAACGACGTCAAGTCCGTGGTCGTGGCGACGCTCGGCATCGAGGACCGCGCCGACACGCTCGACGCGTCGACCGTGCTCCTCGGCGATCTGCCCGAGCTCGACTCGATGGCCGTGGTCGAGCTCGTCGTCGCGCTGGAGCAGCGGTTCGACATCGAGATCGACGGTGACGAGGTCACCGCCGACCTGTTCGAGACACTCGGCGGTCTCGCCGATTTCGTCTCCGCGAAGGTGCGCTGAGCCGTCGATGGGCGGGGGCGAGCGGTGGAATGCTCTTTCCGCTATCCGCGCCATCGGCTGTTCGGCGGAGCGTTCCCGCGGGTCCGACGTTCGCCTCCGGACCGCTCCACGGCCGGCTGAGTCGGCTGTCCGATCGGAGCTTGCGGACGTTCTGGCCGCCAGGGAAACTAAGCGCGGGGAAGGTTATCCGGCCGCTGACACCCGTCACACTCAGCCGAGCCTTTGCCGACCTCAATCACCATACGAGAGGCTGTTGTGGACCTCTGGGACCTGACCAAGGTGCTGGCCCGGCGCTGGTATGTGGCCCTGCCTCTCCTGTTGGCCTCGGTCGTGGCCGCGGTTTTCGTCTCCATCAACGTGCGGCCCGACTACCGGGCGCAGGGCTACCTGCAGATGCTGCCGCCCCAGCGGACGGAATCGAAGGGCCCCCGCAATCCCTGGCTCGACCTCGGCATCGGTTCCCTCGGTGACGCCGCGATCGTGAAGGTCACCGACAACACCGAGCTCGGCCGGCTGGCCGACCGCGGCCTGTCGGACAACGTCCTGGTGAACTTCCCCCGCGAGTCCCCGCTGCTCGGCATCGAGGTGGTGGGCAACAGCCCCGAGCAGGCGACGGCCACGGTCCGCGAGATCATCCGCCTGCTGAACGCCGAGATCGTCGCCAAGCAGGAGCAGTACGGCCTGGCGCCCGCCGACATGATCACGACCCTGACCCTGAACGACGGCGCGCTGCCGGAGGTCGTCACCTCGAAGGTCAAGCGCGTGATCGTGGTGGCGGGCGGCATCGGCCTGCTGATCACCGTCGGCGGGACCGTCGCGGTGGACGCCCTGCTGCGTCGCCGGCAGCGCCGTCGCGCCACCCCGGAGGCCGAGCCGGCGTCCCGCGCCGAGGCGGCCTCGCCACGGTGGGTCGGTTCGGTGCCGACCGGCGACGCCGGTCGGGACGCGGACCGGGCGCCCGCCCCGCCGCGACCGGTGCCGGTCCAGCCCCGGCGCACCGAGCCCGGCGAGTTGGCCGCCCGCCGCGACGACCGCCCGGCCGTCGTCGCGCCGGAGCGCGCCACGCGTCCGGACTTCGTCGCCGACCGGGCACGCTCCGACGCGACCATCGTGCTTCCGGTGACGCCGACCAACGGGCGGGACCGCCGCGAGAATCGGCCCTGACGGGTCGTGACCCTCGTCCATCACCCGGTCGACTTCGAGCCGTCGCTCGTCTACGACCGCACGTACGCGAGTCGGCGTCGGTGGCTGGTGCTGGGGACGACGACTGTCCTGAACCTGCTCGTCGTCCTGCTGTACGTGCTGCCGGCGAACCTGATCGTCCCCAACCTCACCTACGCGGGCCGGCCGGCCCTGCTGCTCGGGCTCGGCATGTTCTGCTGGTGGGTGCTGTCGCGGCTGGACTACCGGCTGGTCATGACCGGCCCCCAGCCGCTGCGCTGGGTGGTCCTGCTCTACCTGCTGTCCGTGCTCTTCTCCTACCTGGCCGGGATGCTCCGGGGCCTGCCGTCGATCGAGGCGAACGCGCAGAACTTCTTCCTGCTCGTCACGATCGAGTTCCTCGGCGTCGTCCTGATGACGGCCGACGGGATCCCCAACTGGGCCCGCCTCAACAACGTGCTGCGGATCTTCGTCTGGTGCGCCGGTTTCATGGCCCTGGTCGGGCTCGTCCAGTCGACCTTCGCCTTCAACCCGGCCCAGTACCTGGTCCTGCCCGGTCTGCAGTGGAAGTCCGACCTGCTGGACTTCGCCGCGCGCGGCACCGGCGGGCTCTTCCGGGTGCCCGGCACGGCGGCCCACTACATCGAGTTCAGCACGGTGCTCGCGATGGCCGTGCCGTTCGCGATCCACTACGTCCGGTTCTCCGCGACCCGCAACCAGCGTGCCGCGTACGCCGTCCTGGCCGTGATGATCGCGGCCGCCGTGCCGGTGGCGATCTCGCGTACCGGCGTGGTGGCTTTGCTCGCCGCGATCGGTGTCATGTTCGTGACCGTGTGGCCGTGGCGGACGCGCTACAACATGGCGCTGGTCGGCGGTGCCGTGCTGGGGGCGCTGTTCATCGTCAAGCCCGGTCTCATCGGGACGTTGCG
Source organism: Micromonospora krabiensis (assembly GCF_900091425.1). Classification (GTDB taxonomy): domain Bacteria; phylum Actinomycetota; class Actinomycetes; order Mycobacteriales; family Micromonosporaceae; genus Micromonospora; species Micromonospora krabiensis. The sequence goes on along the minus strand of NZ_LT598496.1, from coordinate 2,300,798 downwards.
CGCGATGTTCCTCGCCGGTGAGCAGGATTCGAGCATCAGCGCGCGCACCGAGGACTACGCGGTCGTGGCGGAGTTCTTCGCCCAGCGGCCGTGGCTCGGTCGAGGGCCCGGAACGCTGATCCCGACCATCTATCTCTACCTGGACAACCAGTGGCTGCTCACCCTGGTCACCGGTGGAATCATCGGCGTCGCGGCGCTGGCCGGCCTGCACATCGCGTGTATCCGGCTCTCGGTTCTCGCGATGCGTCGGTCGACCCGTCCCGACGACAAACACCTGTGTGCGGCACTGCTCTCGTCGCAGATAGTGGCAATTCTGGTGGGGGCCACGTTCGACTCGATGTCGTTCACCACGTACGCCTTCACGCTCGCGATGATGTGTGGCCTGTGCGGTGCGGTCTGGCGGTTCACCCACCCCGCCCGGGTCGTCCGCACATCGGCCGTCGGCGGGCGACGCGGATAGGCGTGCTGAGCTGAATGCCCGGGCGTCCGGCTAATGTGTCCCGTCTCCTCCGCCGACCAGTCAGTGTCGGATGTCCTGGCCGCCGATGTTGATTTTTCCAGGTGGTGTCTTACTTTGACCGTGCCGTGGCACCGACCGTTCCGCGGCCAACTGCGCTCAGCTCTTCTCGAATTCTTTCGGTGGCCCCAGACAGCCCGGAGAGGGCAGATACGTGATGGACGAGACCGAGGACAGCCGTGGTCGGGAGCCGACCCGGTGGCCGCGCGTACGTGACTTCGTCGGCCGCCGATGGGCGGCGTGGCGGCCGGGCTCCCTCGGCCGGGTCCTCGCGCCGTCGCGCGGGCTGGTGTTGGCCGCTTCACGGGCCGGTGACGCCCGGCTGACCCGCCGACCCGCCGTGCTGATCGCCGTCGTGCTCGCGGTGGTCGCCAGCGGCCTGGTCGTGGTGCAGCGGGCCGTCGCGGCCGCCGGGCCGTGCAACCCGGTGATCAACCCGGTCGTGTGCGAGAACTCGCAGCCCGGCGCGGACCCCGAGGAGTGGGACATCCGCGGCGCGGGCGACGAGTCGATCCAGGGTTTCAGCACCGACATCAGCGTGAACGTCGGCGGGACCGTCACCTTCAAGATCAAGACCGACGCGCGGGCCTACTCGATCCGGATCTACCGCCTCGGCTACTACGGCGGCGACGGGGCCCGGTTCATCAAGGAGATCAGCCCGTCGGCGCGCCTGCCCCAGAGCCAGCCGGCCTGCATCCACGACCCGGGCACGGACATGGTCGACTGCGGCAACTGGGCCGTCTCGGCGAGCTGGACCGTGCCGACCACCACCGTGTCCGGCGTGTACATCGCCCGCCTGGAGCGCGACGACACCCAGGGCGCGAGCCACATCCCCTTCGTGGTGCGTGACGACGCCAGCCGGTCGGACGTCTTCTTCCAGACCTCGGACACCACGTGGCAGGCGTACAACACCTACGGCGGCGCCGACTTCTACGTCGGCCCGCAGTTCGGCCGCGCCTACAAGCTCAGCTACAACCGCCCGTACGCCACCCGCGGCGACAGCGAGGGCCGGGACTTCCTGTTCAGCAACGAGTACCCGATGATCCGGTTCCTCGAACGCAACGGCTACGACGTCAGCTACACCTCCGGCATCGACAGCGACCGGCGCGGCGGCCTGATCAAGAACCACCGGATCTTCCTGTCGGTCGGTCACGACGAGTACTGGAGCGGGCCGCAGCGCACCAACGTGGAGGCGGCCCGGGACGCCGGTGTGCACCTCGCCTTCTTCAGCGGCAACTCCGTCTACTGGAAGACCCGGTGGGAGCCGAGCACGGACGGCAGCAACACCGCGTACCGGACGCTCGTCTGCTACAAGGAGACCTGGGCCGCCGAGAAGATCGACCCCTCGGCGGAGTGGACCGGCACGTGGCGGGACCCCCGGTTCAGCCCGCCGTCCAACGGCGGCCGTCCGGAGAACGCCCTGCTCGGCACCGCGTACATGGCCAACCACTCGGACCTGCCGATCCAGGTGCCGGCCGCGCAGACCGGGCTGCGCTTCTGGCGCAACGCCGGGCTCCCGGCCGGGCAGAACGTGACGCTCGCCCCGCACACCGTGGGTTACGAGTCGGACGAGGACCTGGACAACGGGTTCCGGCCGCCGGGCCTGATCCGCCTCTCCACCACCGTCGGCGAGACACCGGAGTACCTGCGGGACTTCGGCCAGGTGGTCACCCCCGGTACGACGACCCACAACATGACGCTCTACCGCGCGGCCAGCGGCGCCCTGGTCTTCTCCGCCGGGACGATCCAGTACGCGTGGGGCCTCGACGCCGAGCACGACGGGTACGCCAACGAACCGGCGGACCGGCGGTTGCAGCAGGCGGTGATCAACCTCTTCGCCGACATGGGCGTGCAGCCGGACACCCGGATGAGCGAGCTGGCCGCGGCCAACCCGTCCACCGACGTCCAGGCGCCCACGGTGCAGATCAGCCAGCCCGCGGCCGGTGCGAACCTCACCCGGGGAGCCGCGGTCACCGTCAGCGGCACGGCCAGCGACGTCGGCGGCCGGGTCGCCGGCGTGGAGGTCTCGACCGACAACGGCCAGACCTGGCATCCGGCCACCGGCACGACCACCTGGAGTTACACGTTCATCGCCGCCGGCTTCGGCCTGACCGTGTCGGTACGGGCGATCGACGACAGCGTCAACGTCGGGACCAACCCGGTCAGCCGGTCGTTCGCGTTGACCGGCCCGCACACCCTGTTCGGCTCCCGGACGCCGACGGTCAAGGCGGCCGACGACGGCGACACCATCGAGCTCGGCGTCCGGTTCAAGCCGGCGACCGACGGTGTGGTGACCGGGGTGCGCTTCTACAAGGGAGCGACCAACACCGGCACGCATACCGGCACGCTCTGGGCGATGAACGGCACCAGGCTCGCCACCGGCACGTTCTCGAACGAGAGCGCGACGGGCTGGCAGTCGATGAACTTCGACAAGCCGGTCCAGGTGACCGCCGGCACCTCCTACGTCGCCTCCTACCGCGCCCCGAACGGGCACTACGCGGCCGACGAGTTGGCGTTCAGCGTCCGCGACTGGGTGGCCGGCCCGCTGACCGCCCCGCGGTCGGTCGGCACCGTCGACAACGGGCTGTTCTCGACCGACGGGGGCATCCCGGACCGGACGTACCGGGGCAGCAACTACTACGTCGACGTCACCTTCCTCGCCGGTGCCGACGCGCCGCCGTACGCGGTGTCGCAGTCACCCCTGGACGGCGCCTCCGGCGTGCCGGTCGCGACCGCGCTCTCGGCGTCCTTCTCGAAGCCGGTGGTGCCGGCGACCGTCCAGGTCACCCTCACCGGTGCGGGTGGGGCGGCGACGGCCGGGACGACGACCTACCAGAGCCAGACCAACACGGTCGCCTTCACGCCCTCGGCGCCGCTCGCGGCGGCCCAGACCTACACGGCGTCGGTGTCGGCCCGCGACAGCGACGACAACCCGGTCTCCGCCACCTGGTCGTTCACGACCGAGCTGGACTCCACCATCTCGACCCTGTTCGCGCCGAACGCGACGCCGGACGTCGCCGCCGACGCGGACGCCGCACCCATCGAGGTGGGGGTGCGGTTCACCCCGTCCACCAACGGCAAACTGGTCGGCCTGCGGTACTACCAGGGGCCGGGTAACACCGGCACCCACACGGGCAGCCTGTGGACGGCGGACGGCGCGCGGATCACCGAGCTGACGTTCCCGTCCGGCACGAACGTGGGCTGGCAGGTGGCCTCGTTCCCCACGCCGGTCACGCTGACCGCCGGGACGACGTACGTGGCCTCGTACTTCGCGCCGAACGGCCACTACTCGGCGACGACGAACTTCTTCGCCTCGACGTGGGTCAACGGGCCGCTGAGCGCGCCGGCCGCCGGCAACGGGGCCTACCGGTACGGCGCGACCGGTGGCTTCCCGACGAGCACGTACGGCGCGACGAACTACTGGGTCGACGTGCTCTTCCGCAGCGAGGGCGGTGGTACGCCACCTCCGACGCCGACCCCCACTCCCACTCCGACGCCCACTCCGACGCCCACGCCGACCCCGACGCCCACTCCCACGCCGACCCCGACGCCCACGCCCACGCCGGGTCCGACCCTGCCCGCCGGCACGGTGTCCATCTTCGGCACCCAGGCGGTGCCGGCGAACGCGCAGTGGAACGACACCACTCCGGTGGAGGTCGGCGTGCGGTTCACCTCCGACGTCGCCGGCAAGGTCCACGGGGTGCGGTTCTACAAGGGCACGAGCAACACCGGCACCCACACGGGCTCGCTGTGGTCCTCCGCCGGTGACCTGCTGGCCAGTGGCACGTTCGTGGGTGAGACCGCCAGCGGCTGGCAGACCCTGGTCTTCGCCCAGCCGGTGACCGTCACACCCGGCGCCACCTACACCGCGTCGTACCACACCGACGCCGGGTACTACGCCGTGGACCTCAACCAGTTCCTCAGCCCGTACGACAACGCGCCGCTGCACGTCGGCTTCACCGGCGCCGTGTACCGGTACGGGGCGGGTGGGGTGGCCCCGACGAGCACCGCCGCCCACAACTACTGGGTCGACGTGGCGTTCCTGCCGGACTGACCGGGACCGCGGGAGCCGGCCCCCATCCGGGGCCGGCTCCTCGCGTGTGTCACCGCCCGCCCAGCCAGCGAACCGACCGACCGACGGGAGTAGGCCGAGAATGCTCAGCATCATCAGACGGAGACTTCGGGCCCGATTCGGGTGGATGCCCATGTACGAGCTGCGCAACAAGGTCCTGCTCGGGCACACGGCGATCGGGCTGCGCCGGCTGGAGCTGGCCGAGACACGTCGGCTGCTGGCCACGTTGCCGCACGGCCGCCGCCCGAAGGCCACCGTCGCCGTGGTGCTGCTGACCTACCGCCGACCCGAGCACCTGCGCCGGGCTGTCGACTCGGTGCTGGCCCAGACCATGCGTGACCTGGTGCTGGTGGTGGTGGACGACGGCGGTGGGCTCCCGCCGTTGCCGGACGACCCCCGCCTGTTCCCGGTGAGCCTGGCCCGCAACGTCAACGTCCTCGGTGTCAGCCGCAACATCGGCATGCGGCTGACCGACTCGCCGTTCGTCGCCTTCATCGACGACGACAACCTCTGGTACCCCCGGCACCTGGAGGTCGCGCTCGCCCGGCTCACCGCCCCGGACGCGCCCGACGGGGTCTACACGGCCATGCGCCGGGTGCTTCCCGACGGCACCGAGTACGACGTGCTCTCCCAGCCGTTCGACCGGGACCTCGCCAAGAACACGGCGTTCCTCGACAGCAACCCGTTCGTCGTCCGGCGCACCGGCGACGTCTGGTTCAGCCGGATCCGGCGCGTCTCCGCCACCCTCCCGAAGGAGGACTGGGAGATGATGTACCGGCACAGCCGGCGGCACCGCATCGAACACATCCCCGAGGCGACGGTGCAGTACCTGGTCAACCCCGGCAGCTACTGGACCAACTGGGAGCCCGAGCCGGGCCGGGCGTAGCCGAGCAGCACGTCGGCGTGCCGGCGGAGGCAGGCGTCCGCGGGAAACCGGGTCCGCCCCCGCTCCGCCAGTTCCTCCCGCCGGTCGGCCCACGCCGCCCGGTCCCGCACGACCGCCGACATGGCGGCGACGAGCTCGGCCCGGTTGACCTGGGTGCGGAACCGGGTCGCACCGATCTCCGCCCAGCCGATCCGCGACGGGTCACCGCCCGGGTTCCCGACCAGGTGACCCCACGCGCCGTCCGGCCCCAGCTGCTCGCGGGCGCCACCGACGTCGCTCAGGACCACCGGCAGGCCCGCCGCCATCGCCTGCATCGAGGCGAGCGACCAGCCCTCGAAGTACGAGTCCAGGACGAAGGCGTCCGCGGCGGCCAGCAGCCCCGACGGGTTGCGGCACAGCGCGCGCAGGTGGATGCGGTCGGCCGCCGGCAGCGACCGCGCGAGCCGCATGATCTGCTGGGTGTACGGCCCGTCGTCGGTGTGGCCGGCCACCAGCAGGTGCGTACCCGGGTGCGCGGCGGCCACCTCGGCGAACGCCGACACCAGCCCGTACGTGTTCTTCTGGAGGCTGTAGCGGGCCAGCGAGACGAACAGGAACTCGTCGGTGAGGCCGAGCGCGCGCCGGGCGAGGGTCCGGTCGACGCGGGGCGCCCGGTCGAGGTCGACGCCGTTGGGCACGGTGACCACGCGGTCGGCCGGATAGTCCGGGTTCACCGCCAGGTACTGGCGACGGACGAGGTCGCTGACCGCGACCTGCGCGGTGACCCGGCGGGCCCGCTCGCGCTCGCCCGGCCATGTGTGGGGATGCATGAAGGCGTGCATGCCGTGCAGGGTCTCCACCCACGGCACGCCCGCGGCGGCGACCGCGTCGAGCGCCCAGTCGGGGGCGCAGTGCGCGCTGACGACGTCCGGGTCGACCGTCCGCAGCCACCGCTGGTCGCCGGGGAGCGCGGTCACGGTGGGCACGCCGGCCGCCGCGAGGGTGCGCAGCAGCGGGTCGTCGTCGGCGGTGTCAGCGGCGCGGACGAACACCGTCTCGATGCCCCGCTCCGGCAGGCGTCGGGCCAGGAACGCGGCGAACTCCTCCGCCCCGCCCTTGTCCGGGCCGGTGACGACCGCGCAGCGGCGAACCGTGGCGGGCTTCGCCCGCGCGTTTGGCACGTCGCGCGCGGGCGGCTCCGCAGTCGGGCCGAGGTCCTCGATGTCGCCCGTGCCGCCGGCGACCAGCGGAACCCGCCAGTCCGCCTCCGGCGCAGCCGCGCCCCGGTCGTGGATCAGCGTCCGGGCCAGCTGTCCCAGACCCCGCCGGGCGGGCGCGGGAAGCAGATGGGCGCGGCGCTGCGCCCACATGACCAGTGGACGGACCGCGCCGGCCCGGGACGGGCCCGGCTGACCGGTCGTCGCGGAACCCGTCGGCGGCTGCTCGCTCATCTCGACGTCCTTCCGGGGGCGGGCGGTCGGGCGACGCGGGGCCCGCCGGGCCGGACCACGATAACGTCGCGTCGGCTGTCCCCGCAGTGGTGCGCCGGGCCGACGTGCCCGCACCGATGGGTCAGCCGGGATGAACGACAAGCTCGGGACTGTAGACAGTTCTCCGACACCAGAGTCGCGTCCGCCGCACTATCGTCGCGGTGGCCGCCGGCGTCGGGTCGTGCGGCACCGGGAGGCCGGATTGTCGAGCATGTTGTTGGAAGCGACCGCGACCCGTCATGACGCAGCCTGACGCCGCGGCGGTCCAGGCGCCGCCCGCCGACGACCTCGGCGGCAAGGTCCGGCGGGGTCTGGCCTGGGGAACGATCGGCAGCCTCGCCCTGCGCCTCGGGAACTTCGGCCTCGGCGTGGTGATGGCCCGGCTGCTCGCGCCGGAGGAGTTCGGCGTCTTCGCCGTCGCGCTGACGATCCAGGTGATCCTGACGGCGCTGGTCGAGCTCGGGATGACCTCCGACCTCGTCCGTCACGGGTCGATCGCCGAGCGCGGGCCGACCGCGGCGACCATCGCGGTCGTTGTGAGCGTGTGCCTGGCCGGTGCCACGTCGGCGCTCGCCGGCCCGCTGGCGAGCGCGATGGGCAGTGCCGACGCCGCGCCGGTCGTCCGGGTCATGTCGTTGACCCTGGTGCTCGTCGGCCTGGCCACGGTGCCGTACGCGGTGATCCAGCGCGACTTCCGGCAGTCGGCGCAGTTCGCCGTCGACGGCGCCGGCCTGGTGGTGTCCGTCGTCCTCACCCCGCTGCTGGCCGTCCTCGGCTTCGGCGCGATGTCCCTCGCGCTCGCCCGGGTCGCCTCGCAGGGCGTCTCCACCGTCATCCAGTTCGTGGTGGCGCGGACCCGGCCGCGGTTCGGTTTCCGGCGGGAGATCGCCGGATCGCTCGTCCGGTTCGGCCTGCCCCTCGCGTCGGCGAACCTGCTGTCGTGGATGGTGATGAACGCGCCGTTCGCCGTGGTCGGCCGCACCGGCGGGGCGCTGATGCTCGGCTTCTACGTGCTGGCGTTCAACATGGCGTCCTGGCCGATGCTCACCCTCGGCCAGGCGATCCGGGTGGTGGCCCTGCCGGGGTTCGCCCAGATCACCGACGTCCGCCGCCGGGCCGACGCGCTGCCCCGCGCGATCGGCCTGAGCTGGTCGGTGGCGTTGCTGGTGGGTGTGGGGCTGTCCACCCTGGCGAGCGTCGTCATCCCGCTGATCTACGGGGACCGCTGGCTGCCCGCCGCGCAGGCGTTGGGGGGCCTCGCGTTCTTCGGCTCGCTGCGGATCGTCCTGGACCTCGTCACCACGTACCTCATCGCGGTCGGGGCGACGCGCGCGGTCCTCGTCATCCAGGCGGTGTGGCTCGTCGTGCTGGTGCCCGCGATGGCGATCGGCATCAGCGGGTGGGGGCTGGCCGGCGCCGGTTGGGCGCACGTCGTGATCGGTGTCCTGGTCGTGCTGCCCGCGTACGCGATCGCCCTGCGCCCGCACGGCCTGCAGCTCGGCGCGGCGTTGCGGAACCTCGCCGTGCCGCTGCTGGCCGGTGTCCCGGCGACGGCGGCCGGGCTGCTCGCCGTCGACCTGGTCCACGACCGCCTGCTGGCCCTGCTGCTCGGTGGGTCGGTCACCACCGTCGTGTACGCCGCCCTGCTGCTCCGCTGGGCGCGCCGCCGGCTGGCGGAGCTGAAGGCCGTCGGCAGCGCCGACGCGCCCCAGGAGCGTCCCGAGATCGCCCTCGTCTCACCCTGACCCACCCGCCGACCGGAGGGATGCGACATGTTCGACGTTGCCGCGATGCGGCTCACGCTGACCGGCCTGGCGCCGGCGACGGTGGTGCGACCGGGTCCACCACCCGTCCGGCGGCCACGCGTCTCCGTCGTGGTCCCGTGCTACAACTACGGCCACTACCTGCGCTCCTGCGTCGACAGCGTGCTGTCCCAGCCGGGCGTCGAGGTGGACGTCCTGATCGTCGACGACGCGTCGCCGGACGGCAGCGCGTCGGTCGTGCGGGAGATCGCGGCCGCCGACGACCGGGTGCGGGCTATCTGCCACGACCGCAACCGGGGGCACATCGCCACGTACAACGAGGGCCTGTCCCAGGTGGACGGTGACTACGTGGTGCTGCTGTCGGCCGACGACCTGCTGACCCCGTCGTCGCTGGCCCGTGCCACCGCCGTGATGGAGCAGCACCCCGAGGTGGGGCTGGTCTACGGCCGGGCGGTCGCGTTCAGCGGCGACGACCTGCCGCCCGCGCGGACCACGGCGACGTCCTGGACGCTGTGGCGCGGCCGGGACTGGCTGGCCGACCGCTGCGGCACCGGCCGGAACCCGCTGCGTTCCCCGGAGGCCGTGATGCGTACGTCGGTGCTGCGCGCCGTCGGCGGATACAACCCGGAGCTTCCGCACGCGGGCGACCTGGAGATGTGGATGCGGGCGGCGACGGTGTCCGACGTCGCCTTCGTCGGCGGCGCCGACCAGGCCTACTACCGCGAACACGCCGCCAACATGCACCTCACGTCGTTCCAGGGCGGCGACCCGAAGGGTGTGCTGGTGGACCTGGCGGAGCGCACCGCCTGCTTCGACAACGTCCTCGGCGGCGACCCGCGCTGGCGGGACCTGCACGACCTGTCCCGGCGCACCCTGGCCCGTGAGGCGCTGACCTACGCGGTGCGGTCGTTCGAGTGGGGCAAGGCGGAGTCGTGGCCGGTGGACGAGCTGGCCGCCTTCGCGGCCGACACCTGCCCACGGCCGGCGCTCGCGCCGCTGTGGCGGGCGTTGGCGCTGCGCCGGCGGGTGGGCGCCCGCCGTTCGCGGCGGCACCCGCTGTTCCTGCCCGGGGAGCAGGTCCACAAGGTACGCGCCCGGGTGGCGCACCGCCGCTGGCAGCAGGCCGGCATCTGAGCCGCCGGACCCGTGGTGCCGCAGGACGGGACGACACCACGCCGCCGGTTGCGGCGTTGGACCAGTCGGGTCCCGGTCGGGCGGGCGGCAGGCCGGCGGTCGCGGACCCAGCCTCGCGCGGACGAGAGCTGGCACCGGCTGATCTGTGAGCGCAACCCTGGTGTTCCGCCGCCAGGTGACCTCGGAGGTGCCGTCCCGGCGCGTCCGCCGAATGCCCTGGCCGCCCGGTGCGGGGCTCGCCGTGAGGAACAGGATCATGTCTCAGCGACCTGATGACCAGGAACACCCCGGCCGCGGATTCCTAGCCGACGGGGCCGGGCCCGCGCCGGACCGGTCCTGGCTGCGCCGCAACCGGACGAGGATCGCGCTCGCGGCGCTCGGCGTGGTGGCCGCCGTCGTCGCGGTCCAGGTCACCGTCGACGTCACGCGCAGCCCCGACCCGGTGGTGGCCGCAGAGGAGACGCCGGATCCCGACGACGCCGTGGCACAGCCCGAGACCGCCGACCAGTCGGCGGCCCCGACCCCGAGCGCGTCGGGCTCCGCGTCACCGTCCGGACGGCCCTCGGCCACGAAGACACCGGGCCGCCCGAAGGGTGACGCGGCGCCGCCGCGCGCCGGCTCCTGGCCGCACCCGGGCAACACCGGAGTGCCGGCGGGATGGCGGCCGAAGTCCACCCGCACCTCCGACCTCGTCATCGAGCGCAGCGGCACGGTGGTCGAGGACCTCCGGCTGGTCAACGCGAGCATCCGGGTACGCGCGGCGAACGTCACCATCCGCCGCGTCGAGGTGCAGGGTGGGTCCATCTGGGCGTCGGGGCCGTGCCGGGGGCTCGTGGTCGAGGACGTCTCGTTCATCAAGAGCCCCGGCCAGGTCACCACCACGAAGGACAGCCCGGTGCTGGGCCCGGGCGGGTTGACCGCCCGCCGGGTCAAGGTCGACGGCGTGCCGGAGGGCCTGCGGGTCAGCGAGAAGGAGCAGTGCGGCCCGATGGTCGTCGAGGACTCCTTCGTCCGGGTGGCGGCACCGACGAGCTGCGACGACTGGCACGGTGACGGCCTTCAGGGCTACTACGGCGGGCAGTTGTCGGTGCGGCGGTCGACGTTCGTGCTGACCGAGTTCCGGGCCGCGCCGTGCGAGGGAACGGCGCCGTTCTTCTACCCGGGGGAGCAGGGCAACACCCGGGTCGACATCGACGGGCTGCTCGCGGTCGGCGGCCGGTGGTTCGCGTTCGTGCTGGGCACGGAGGGGTCGGTGCGCAACCTGATGCTCCCCGACGGCTCCAACCCCGACGTCAAGTGCGCCCTGCTGAGCGGCTGGTCGGCCAACGCGGTCACCATCGACGCGAACTTCCAGCCCACCGTGGGGGCCGCGCTCCCCTGCCGGACGTGACGGGTCCGCCCGCCGTGGCCGGTCAGCGCACCACGGCGGGCGACCACGCGTCGGGCACGAGCACCTGGGGCGATCCGCTGCCGTCGGCGGCCACCCGCCAGACGTCGCTGCTCGCGGTGCCCTCGCTCTGCCGGGCCAGGCCGTAGACGACCTGCCGGTCGTCCAGCCACTCCACCTGGTCGTCGACGCTGCGGGTCTCGGCGAGCAGCGTCTCCGCGCCGGTGGCCAGGTCGTAGACGGCGAGGCGCCACCGGCCCGGGGGCAGGTCGCCGTGCTTCTTGAAGGCGATTCGGGTCCGGTCCGGCGACAGCGAGGGGCATTCGGCGTCGCGCCGCAGCGCGGTCAGCTGCCGCGTCGACAGGCGGCCCTCCACCAGCCAGGTCTTCCCACCGCTCGCGGCGGTGGCGTAGAAGCGGTCGTCGTCGGCAAAGGTGACGCCCCACAGGTTCCGGTCGGCCGCCGTGACCGTCCGGCCGTCCACCACGAGCCGGAACGTCTCCAGGTCGCCGACGACCTCGGCCCGGGACCGGCTCACGACCGTACGGGTGGAGAACTGTCCCGGGTTGGCGTACGAGTCGCCGAACACGAACGTGGTCGTGGCGACGAGGGAACCGTCGCGGGACAGTCGGGCCCGGCTGGGGATGCCGGTGAGCGGCAGGTCCCGCTGCGGCTGCCAGTCCCGGTCGAGCAGTTGCGCCCGGTACGTGGTCACCACGCCCCGCTCCGCGGAGAGGCAGATCGCCTCCGCCGCCGTGGCGTAGACCCGCTCGCAGGAGGCGGGGGTGAGCGCGCGGGGCCCGTCGGGCGCGGACAGCGGCACCGCCGCCACCCGGCCGTAGCCGTCGCCGAGCGCGGTGCTGCGGAAGACCAGGTGCGGCTGGGCCCGCACCGCCGCCAGGTCGGTGCGGGTGGGCACCGTGGCGGTCGCCCGCGAGTGGGCCTGGGACTGCCGTTCCCGCCACACGTAGCCGCCGGCGCCGAGGACGGCGACCAGCAGCACCGCCACCATGACCGTCATCCGGGCCCGGACGCTCATGCCGGCCCCTCCCTGCGGTCGGCGCCGTCATGAGGCTCCGCCGCGCTGTGCTGCCCGATTCGCTCGCTGCGCTCGCTCATGCCGGCACCTCCCGTGTCTCCGCGCCGCGCAGCAACCAGGCGGCGAGCGGCACGATACCGAGCAGCAGCGCGCCGAACAGCAGCAGCGCGGGTCGGGGGCCCGACAGCGTCCAGAGCAGACCGAACAGGACCGACGAGGCGAAGCGGGCCAGCGCCACCACGGTCTGCGCGGCGGCGATGCCGCTGCCCCGGGTCTCGGCCGAGACCAGGCGGCTCACCAGGGCGGGCAGCACGCCGTCGCTGGCGGCGTAGAAGACCCCGAGCAGCAGCAGGACGACCACGGTCAGGGCCAGACCGCCGTGCGGCAGGGCGGCCAGCAGGTAGCACACCGGCAGCACGAGGTGGCCGGCCACGAGGACACGGGCGCGCCCCACCCGGTCGGCGAGGCGGCCCAGCGGCACGGCCAGCGCCAGGTACGCGAGGTTGGTGCCCACGTACAGCAGGGGGAACCAGCGGGCCGCGAAGTCGTCCCGGTCCTGCAGCGCGAGGTAGAGGAAGCCGTCGCCGACCGTCAGCAGGCCCAGCAGCCCGGCCGCCAGCAAGGGTCCGCGCAGCCGGCGACCGGCGACCTCGCGGACGACCCGGCGCAGCCCGACCCGGGCCGTCCCGGCGGCGGTCCGCAGGTTCGGCACGAACAGCACCAGCACCGCCACGCCCACCGTGGCGAACGCGAACGACACCACGAAGATCGAGTCGTAGCCGCCGGGCAGGCTGGCCAGCAGCGCGAACGCCAGCAGCGGGCCGATCGCGGCGCCGAGGGTGTCGAGGGCGCGGTGCACCCCGAACGCCCGGCCGAGCATCGCGGGCGGCGACGCCTCGACGATCAGGGCGTCGCGGGGTGCCGTCCGCAGCCCCTTGCCGAGGCGGTCGGCGGTGATGACGGTGGTGATCGCGGCGTAGCCGGCGGCCGGCAGCAACGCGATGCGGCTCAACGCGGAGATGCCGTAGCCGGCGACCGCGACGAGCTTCGGCCGCCCGCCGCGGTCGCCGGCGTAGCCGCCCGCGATCCGGACCAGCGCGCTGACGCCCTGGTAGATGCCGTCGACGAAGCCGTACGCGATGGGGCTGAGCCCGACCACGGCGGTCAGGTAGAGCGGCAGCACCGACGACACCATCTCCGACGACACGTCGGTGAGCAGGCTGACGACGCCGAGGAGCACCACCGTTCCGGCCACGCGGGGGGCCCGGGTGCCGGTGGGTTCGCTCCGCCCGCCGGCCGGCCGGTCGCGGACCGAGATGTACACCCCGGCTACCCGCCGAGCGCCGAGACGAGGGCGTCGGCCACCCGCTCCTGCTGGTCGACGGTGATCTGCGGGTAGATAGGCAGGGAGAGCAACTGCGCCGCGATCCGCTCCGCCCGGGGGAAGGCGCCCCGCGGGTGCCCGAGGCCGGCGAACGCGGGCGTACGGTGCACCGGCACCGGGTAGTGGATGCCCGCGCCGACACCGGCGGCGTTGAGCCGCGCCAGCACCTCGTCCCGCCGCCGCGGGTCGCCGTCGCCGGGCACCCGGACGCAGTAGATGTGCCAGACGTGCTCGTTGCCGGGCAGGGTCACCGGGCGGACCACGTCCACGGACTCCAGCAGCGCGTCGTAGCGGGCCGCGGCGGCGCGCCGCGCGTCGTTCCACGCGGCCAGTCGGGCCAGCTTGGCGCGGAGCACCACCGCCTGGAGGCCGTCGAGGCGACTGTTGACCCCGATCACGTCGTGCGTGTACTTGGTGAGGCCGCCGTGGCTGCCCAGCGTGCGGACCGCCGTGGCGAGGTCGGCGTCGGCGGTGACCACCGCGCCCGCGTCGCCGTACGCCCCGAGGTTCTTGCCCGGGTAGAAGCTCGTCGCGGCGATGCCGTCGACGCCGGCGCCCCGCCCGTGCCGGGTGGCGCCCTGGCACTGCGCGGCGTCCTCCACGATCGCGACGTCGCGACCGGCCAGACCGGCCCGCAGCCGCTCCACCGGCGCGAGCTGACCGTAGAGGTGCACCGGGACGACCGCGCGGGTGGCGGGCGTGACCGCGGCCAGCGCCGCCTCGACGTCGATCAGGTACGTGTCGGGGTCACAGTCGACCAGCACGGGGCGCGCGCCGGCGCGGGCGACGGCCTCGGCGGTGGCGATGAACGTGTTCGTCGGCAGGATCACCTCGGCCCCGGGGCCCACCCCGACGGCGCGCAGCGCCAGCTCCAGCGCGTCGGTGCCGTTGGCCACCCCGACGCAGTGCGGTACGCCGCTGAACGCCGCGTACTCCCGTTCGAACGCGGCGACCTCGGCGCCACCCACGAAGGCCGTGTCGGCGATGACCCGCTTGAAGCCGGCCTCCACCTCCTCCGCGACCTCCGCGTGCGCGGCGGCGAGATCGACGAGCGGAATTCCCGACATGGTCAGCTCCCCACAACCCTCTGCTCGGCCAGTTCCCCCAACGCCACCGGCGGCGTCGACACCTCGCCCACCCCGACCGGCGCCTCCGACGTGGACCGCGCCCACGACCGCTCCGCGCCCGGCCCGGTCGGGCCGGGGTCGGCGGCGCGCAGCCGGCGGGCCGGGTTGCCCGCCCAGACCTCGCCCTGCGGCACGTCGCGCAGCACCACGGAGCCCATCCCCACCAGCGACCACGCGCCGACGGTGACGCCCTCGCGGACCAGCGCGCCGGCGCCGACGTACGCGCCGAGGCGCAGCACCGCGCCGCCGCCGAGGCGCACCCCGGAGGCGATGGTGGCGTGGTCGTCGACCCGGTCGTCATGGGTGAGGACCGCGTGCGGCATGACCGCGACGTGCGCGCCGACGGTCACGTCCGCGGTCAGCACCACCCCGGCGAGCAGCACCGTGCCGGGGCCGAGGACGCTGCCGGCGCCGACCTGGGCGCTGGGGTGGACGACCGTGGCGTACCGGGGAGCCGGCAGGTCCAACCGTCGCACGACGCGTCGCCGGGCGCGGTAGTCGCGGGGACTGCCGACGCAGACGACGACGGCCGTCTCCGGCAGGTCGGCGAGGTGGTCGGTGCCGCCGAGGATCGGCAGGCCGGCGCGGGTGGTGCCGTGCAGCGCGGCGTCGTCGTCGAGGAACCCGCGCAGCCGCCACGTCGGGCGGACGTGGTTGACGGCGTGGACCGCGGCGGCCGTCTCCCGCGCGAAGCCGCCCGCGCCGACGATGACGAGGTCGCGCATCAGCGGGCCAGCTTGCGCAGCACGCCGACGACGTGGTCCTGGTCGTCCTCGGTCAGCGCGTGGTGCAGCGGCAGGATCAGCGAGTCGCGGGTGAGCCGCTCGGTGACGGGCAGCGGCGCGGGCGTCACGTCCGCGTACGCGGGTTCCAGGTGGGCGGCCATGATGCCCCGCCGGGCGGACACCCCGGCCGCGGCCAGCTCCGCGAGGACCTCGTCGCGGCCGACCCCGTACGCCGGGTCGACGCGTACCCAGAACGACTGGTAGTTGGTCTCACCGTGGGCGGGGTCGCGGACCGGCACCAGACCGTCGACGTCGGCGAGGAGGTCCTGGTAGCGGGCGGCGAGGGCGCGTCGCTGCGCGACCAGCCCGGTCAGCCGGTCGAGCTGGACCAGCCCGATCGCCGCCTGGATGTCGGTCATCCGGTAGTTGAACGCGGTCTCCAGGTACGCCTCCAGCACCGGCTGGGCGCTGGCGTGCCGGTCGGCGGCGGACACGTTCATCCCGTGTTCCCGCAGCCGGCGCAGGCGGGCCGCCCCCTCCGGGTCGTCCAGCGTCACCATCCCGCCCTCACCGGTGGTGAGCAGCTTGCGGGGGTGGAACGACCAGGCCGAGACCGTCGCGCCGGCCCCGACGGGCCGCCCGTACGCGGTCGAGCCGGCCGCGCAGGCGGCGTCCTCGACCAGCACCACGCCCCAGCGGTCGGCGGCGGCGCGCAGCGCGGCCACGTCGAACGGCACGCCACCCTGGTGCACGGCGATGACCGCGCGGGTACGGGGGGTGCGGACCGCGTCGACGGTCGCCACGGTCACGTTGCCGGTGGCGAGGTCGACGTCGGCGAAGACCGGTGTCGCCCCGACGTAGCGCACGGCGTTGGCGGTGGCGATGAAGGAGAACGACGGGACGACCACCTCGTCGCCCGGGCCGACGCCCCACAGCACCAGCGCCAGGTGCAGCGCGGTCGTGCAGGAGCTGACCGCGACGCCGTGGTCGGCGCCGACCAGCGCGGCGAACTCGCGCTCGAAGCGGGCCACCCGGGGTCCCTGGGCGACCCAGCCGGAGCGGACCGCCTCGGCGGCGGCCTGCGCCTCCTCCTCGCCGAGCTGCGGGATCATCACCGGGATGCGGCGCGGGGCCGGTGCGTCCGACGGGTTGCGCGTGTCCGTTCCGCCGGGCGCGCTCACTGCTCGGCCCGCCACCAGTCGACCAGCCCTTGGAGACCCTCGTGCAGGCCGATCCGGGCGCGGAAGCCCAGCTTCCGCTCGGCCGCGCCGGTGTCGGCCAGTCGGCGGGTGACGCCGTTGACCGCGCGGGCCGGGCCGTACTCCGGCGGCAGGTCGGACTTCATGACCTCGCTGAGCGCCTGGGCCAGCTCGCCGAGGCTGGTCTCGACGCCACTGGCGATGTTGAACACCTCGTCGGTGACGTCGGCGCGGGCGGCCAGGATGTTGGCCCGGGCGATGTCGGCGACGTGCACGAAGTCCATCGTCTGGAGCCCGTCGCCGAGGATCAGCGGGGGAGTGCCCGACTCGATGCGCTCCATCCAGCGGATCAGGACCTCGGTGTAGAGGCCGTGGATGTCCATCCGGGGCCCGTACACGTTGAAGTAGCGCAGGGCGACGTAGTCCAGGCCGTACATGCTGTGGAAGCTGCGGGCCATGCCCTCGTTGAACGCCTTCGCCGCGCCGTAGAACGTGTCGTTGTGGTACGGGTGGTGCCGCTCGGTGGTCGGGAACTCGTCGGCCAGCCCGTACACGGACGCCGACGAGGAGAGGACCACCTTGCGGACGCCCGCGGCGGCCGCCGCCTCCAGCACGTTGAAGGTGCCGTCGACCAGCACCTCGTTGGCGAGCCGGGGCTCCTCCGCGCACTGGGTGATCCGGATGGCGGCGAGATGGAAGACCAGGTCCGTGCCCTCGGTCAGCTCGCGCACCAGCGACGCGTCGCGGATGTCGCCCTCCACCAGGCGTACGCCGTCGTGCGGCAACGCGCGGGCCAGGTTCTCCCGCCGGCCGCGGACGAGGTTGTCCAGCACGACGATCTCGGCCGCTCCACCGGCGACCAGCTCGTCCACCACGTGCGAGCCGATGGTGCCCGCCCCGCCGGTGACCAGGGCCCGGGCCCCGGCGATCTCCACTGCGCTCATTCCGACCGCTCCGCTCCGCTTCGTGGCGGCCGTTTGCCGCGCGCCGACGATGTGCTCACGCCTCGACCCACTCGTCGAGGTCGACCAGGCGACCGCCGTCGGCGAGGCTCCGCGACGCCGCCTCCAGGACGGCGATGACCCGCAGGCCGGCCCGTCCGTCGGTCAGCGCGGGCGTGCCGGTGCGGATCGAGCGGGCGTACTCCTCGACCATCGTGCGCAGCGCCTCCCGCTCGGTCAGCGCCGGCGCGACCATGTCGCCGGAGCGGTAGGAGACCAGCATGTCCCGGCGCTGCTCGTCGCCGAGTTCGTCGGCCGACGCCACGTCCACCCCCCGGTCGAAGATGGACAGCCGCTGGCTCGGGTTGAGGTCGTCCCAGACCAGGGTGCGCTTCGACCCGCCGATGATCGTGGTGCGGATCTTCACCGGGGAGAGCCAGTTGACGTGGATGTGCGCGATGGCCCCGGTGTTGAGGTGCAGCGTCAGGTAGGCGACGCAGGCCCGGCCGGCGCCGATCCGGTCCGCGCCGTGCGCGGCCACGGACACCGGCGCGACGCCCGGCGGCAGGATGAAGTCCAGGATGGACAGGTCGTGCGGCGCCAGGTCCCACATCACGTCGATGTCGCGCTGCACCAGACCGAGGTTGATGCGTACGGAGTCCAGGAACTGCAGCTCACCCAGGTCGCCGCTGTGCAGCAGCTCCCGGATGCGCAGCACCGCCGGCGTGTAGCAGTAGGTGTGGTCGCACATCAGCGACAGGCCCCGCCGCTCCGCCTCGGCGACCAGCGCCCGTCCCTGCGGGAAGCTGGCCGCGAGCGGCTTCTCCACGAGCACGTGCTTGCCCGCCCGCAGCGCCGCCGTGGCGACCTCCAGGTGGGTGCCGGCCGGGGTGGCCACGGCCACCGCCCGCACCGTCTCGTCGGCCAGCACGCTGGCGAGGTCGTCGGTGGCCCGGACCGTCGAGTAGTCGCCGAGCACCCGGCGGGCCCGCCCCACGTCGAGGTCGCAGAGGGCGCGCAGTCGGAACTCGGGGGAGGCCTGGAAGTTGCGGACGAGGTTCGGGCCCCAGTAGCCGGCCCCGACGACGGCCACACCGATCGGCTCGTCGGCGGCAACGTGCGGTGCGTTCACGGACATCCGTTTCGCTCGAGGGGACAGGACGCGTACGCGGAGGGGGGAACGAGTGGACGCGTCCGTCCGGCAAGCTATCCAGAGCGTCGTCGGCAACGCCAGAGCGCAGACGGAAATCCGCCGGTGCCGCCGGGGTCAATGGGTCCCTTCGGTTCGTCCAGGCTCCTCGGACGGCCGGTTCCCGGTACTGCGTCGGCTAGGTGACATCGGCTGTGTCGCCGAGCGCCTATCGTTGCGACCCGCTCCCCGCCCCCGCGCAGCCCGGAAGGAACCGCAGATGACCGATCCCGACCACCCGGAACCCCGCGACGCGGTACGGATCGCCGCGACCGCCGACGTGGACGACCGGGCCGTCGTCGGCGCCGGCACCCGGATCTGGCACCTCGCCCAGGTGCGCGAGGACGCCACGGTGGGTCGTGACTGCGTGATCGGCCGGGGCGCGTACGTGGGGCCCGGCGTCCAGGTCGGCGACAACGTCAAGCTGCAGAACCACGCGCTGGTGTACGAGCCGGCGCGGCTGGCCGACGGCGTGTTCGTCGGTCCGGCCGCGGTGCTCACCAACGACGAGTACCCACGCGCGGTGACGCCGCAGGGGCGGCTCAAGAACGGCGACGACTGGACGGCGGTCGGCGTGGTGGTCGGTGAGGGCGCCTCGATCGGGGCGCGGGCGGTGTGCGTGGCCCCGGTCACCATCGGCCGCTGGGCGCTGGTCGCGGCGGGCGCCGTGGTCACCCGGGACGTGCCGGACTTCGCACTCGTGGTGGGCGTCCCCGCCCGGCGGATCGGCTGGGTGGGCCGGGCGGGCGAGCCGCTGGTCGCCAAGGGTGACGGCCGGCACGTCTGCCCGCGCACCGGCGCCGAGTACCGCGAGGACGGGGGACGGCTGACCGAGGTCACGCCCCCGGGCTGATCCGCTGCGCACCCCGTACGCTCGGGGAGTGAACTGGCTGGAACTTCTCGGCTGGGTCGGCTCCGCGGTGCTGGTCTGGTCCCTGCTGCAGACCCGCATCCTCCGTCTGCGTGCCCTGAACCTGCTCGGGTGTCTGATCCTGATCGGCTACAACGCCGCGGTGCAGGTCTGGCCGATGGTGGGGCTGAACGTGGTCCTCGCCGTGATCAACGTCTGGTACCTGCGCCGGATGCTCACCACCCGGCACGACGAGACCGCCTACCAGGTGGTCGAGGTCGGCGTCCACGACCAGTTCCTGGCGCACACCCTGCGGGTGCACGCCGCCGACATCGCCCGCTTCAACCCGGGCTTCCGCTGGCCCGTCGACGAGCGCCCGGCGGTCCAGCGCGTGGCCGACGAGCGGCCCGCCGGCGGTTCGCCGGACAGCGGTGCTGAGGGCGACCGGTCGGCCTTCCTCGTGGTCCGCGACGACGAGGTGGTCGGGGTGGTGCTCGCCCACGCAAAGGCGCACGGCGTCGCCCAGGTCGACCTGGACTACGTGACCCGACGGTTCCGCGACTTCACCCCCGGCGAGTTCGTCTACCGGCGCAGCCGCCTCTTCACCGACCGGGGCTTCCGCCGCGTGGTCAGCCCGCCCGGCATGGTCGCCCCCTACTACCACCGGCTCGGCTTCCGCCAGGAGGGCGACGCGTACGTGCTCGACCTGCCGCAGCCCCGGGTTCCCACGGCGGCCTGATCCGCGGCGCACCCCGGACGGGCGACACGAGGATTCACCGGGCCGCCGGCTGGGCACAGATGCGCGTACGCCGGCCGGGGCCTCCGTCCGGCGGCACCGGCGCCGTCCGGTGCGGTCGCGTGAGGGAGAGAGCCGGGCGTGCAGAGCTACTGGGGCCAACTGGCACTGGTCGGAGTCCTGGTCATCCTCAACGCGGCGTTCGCCGGCAGCGAGATGGCGCTGGTCTCGCTGCGGGACAGCCAGGTGCAGCGACTGGAGCGCACCAGCCGCGCCGGTCGGGTGCTGGCCCGCCTCGCGCAGGACCCCAACCGGTTCCTCGCCACCATTCAGATCGGTATCACCCTCGCCGGCTTCCTCGCCTCCGCCGCCGCGGCGGTGTCGCTGGCCAAGCCGCTGGTGCCGCTGCTCGGGGCGCTCGGCGGCGCCGCCGAACCGGTCGCCATCGTGGCGGTCACCCTGGTGCTGACGTTCGTCACCCTGGTCTTCGGTGAGCTGGCCCCGAAGCGCATCGCGATGCAGGCGCCCGAGCGGTGGGCGCTGCTGGTGGCCCGCCCGCTGGACGTGCTGGCCGGCCTCACCCGCCCCGCGGTCTGGGCGCTCGGCGCCACCAGCGACCTGGTCGTGCGCCTGGTCGGCCTCGACCCGAGCCCGCAGCGCGACGAGATCAGCCCGGACGAGCTGCGCGACATCGTCGCCGGCAACCACGGCTTCACCAAGGAGCAGCAGACGATCATCGCGGGTGCCGTGGAGATCGCCGACCGGCGGCTGCGGGCCGTGCTGGTGCCCCGGTTACAGGTCTTCTGCCTGGACAGCGGCACGACCGCCGAGGCAGCCCGGCTGGTGCTGGCCGCCACCGGGCACTCCCGGGCCCCGGTCGTCCGGCACGGCGGGCTGGACGACGCCGTCGGCGTCATCCACCTGCGGGACCTGGTCGGCGTGCCGGACGACCGCCCGGTGGACGACTGCGCCCGCCCGCCGATGCTGCTGCCCGACTCGCTGCCGGTGGTCGACGCGCTGCGCCAGTTCAAGGCCGAGCGGCAGCACATCGCGCTGGTGGTCGACGAGCGCGGTGCGGTCGACGGCATCGTCACCCTGGAGGACATCCTCGAGGAGATCGTCGGGGAGATCTACGACGAGACCGACCGGGACGTCCGCGCGGTGCGGACCGACCCGGACGGCGCGCTGCGGCTGCCCGGCACCTTCCCGGTGCACGACCTGCCGGACGTCGGCGTCGAGCTGCCCGGCCGCCCCGCCGGCGACTACACCACCGTCGCCGGCCTCGTCCTCGCCTGCCTGGGCCACATTCCCACGGTGGCGGGCGAGGACGTGACCATCGACGGCTGGCGGTTGGAGGTCGCCCGGATCGACCACCGGGCCATCACCGAGGTCCGCCTGCACCGCGTCCCGACACCGGCCGCCGCCGAGGACGAGCCGGCTCCCGACGGGAGCGAACCCGCGCCGGCCGCCCCGCGCTGACCCCTCACGACCGGGGGAAGCCCGGCACCGGGGGATCCAGGCGGACCTGGTCGACCGGGACCGGCCGGGTGCTGCGGGCCAGCCGCCGCGCCACCAGTCGGATCGCCCACGGCCCCGACGGGTGGTGTTCCGGCCCGATCAGCCGGTCGCTGACCCGCCCGTACCAGTGCCCGTCCACCACGAGGTCGGTGAGGCGCAGCCGGCCGTCCGGGAGACCCCCGCGCACCACGAGGTCCACCACCCGGCCGAGCCGCCGGCCCCGCAGGTCGTACGCGGTGCGCCCCAGCAGCTCACCCGCCCGCACGGCCGGCCCCCGGTATCCGCTCGATCAGGTTGCGGCGCAACCACTCCTCCACCGGCGACGGGGGCAGCTCGTCGGCGCGGGCCCGTAACCGCACGGCGCTGTCCACCCGCTCGACCAGCTCGAACGGGATCCGCACCGCGGTCAGCGGCCGGTCGGTGACGAACCGTTCGGCCGCCAGGACCAGCAGGCGTCCGAGGCGGCCCCCGACCCGGTCACCGAGCGCGCCCGGCCCGACCAGCAACGTCCGCACGTACGGCACCCCGTCGTCGTCCGCGCCGAACTCGACGTCGTCGACCTTGCCGACCAGCCGTCCCTCCACGTCCACGAGCTGCCGGTCCAGCAGCTGCCGGCTCACCTGGATCCTCACTGGCCCATCCTCGTGGTGATCGCCAGGGGGATCGCGGCGAGCGACGCCGCGACGATCAGCAGCAGGAACACGGCTCCCAGCAGGTTGAGCAGCCGCCCGTTGACCCGGTCGCCCAGGTACGTCCGGTCGTTCGCGACGATCAGGATGGGCAGGTACGTCAGCGGTAGCGTGACCGCGCTGACGATCAGCATGTACTCGGTGAGCGTCACCGGGTCCACCGCGGTGAGCAGCACCAGCACCCCCAGCAGGATGCTCACCAGCAGCACCGTGTGGAACCGGGCTGCCTCGCGGGGGCGGACCCGCTTGCCCCACTGCCACCCGAAGTACTGCGCGGCGGCGTAAGCGGCGGAGAGCCCCGTCTCCAGCGCGGCCCCGAAGGTCACCGCGAAGAACGCCAGCGCCGCGACCGCCAGACCGACCGCCCCGAACGCCAACGCCGCCGGCTCCGCGACCTGGTCGAGCCGGTCCAGCGTCACCCCGGTCGGGTGGAAGACGACCGCCGCGGTGGCGACCAGCGACAACGCGAGGAAGCCGCCGACCGGGAAGCCGACCAGCACGCTGAGTCGGGCGTCGGCCAGGTCGGCGGCGTTCCACCGCTCCTCGACCCCGCCGGAGGAGAAGAAGACCACCTCGTACGGGCTGACGGTCGACGCGAACAACGCCACCGCGACGAACCAGTAGGCACCCCAGCCGAACCCGCCCGCCGTCGGGTGCACCGCGCTCGCGGCCAGGCCGGCCCAGTCGGTGGGCAGGGCGAACAGGGCGACCGCGAACACCACCAGGGCCAGCCCGGTCAGCCCCCACACCCGCTCCATCACCGGGAACCGCATCCGCCAGAGAACCAGCCACACCGCGAACCCGGCGACCGGCACCCAGACGAGGTACGGCAGGCCGGAGGCGAGCCGCAGCGCGAGCGCCACACCGCCGAGCTCGGCCGCCAGGGTGAGCACGGTGACCAGATACGACGCGAGCAGGTTGACCAGCGCCACGCGCGCCCCGAGCCGCTCCCGGACCAGGTCGAACACCGCCCGCCCGCTCACCGCCGCGATCCGTCCGGCCATCTCCGCGTACGCGCAGATGCCCACCACGCCGGCGAGCAGCACCCAGGCGTGGCCCATGCCGAAGCGGGCGCCGGCCTGGCTCGCCGCCACCAGGTCGCCGATGTCCACGAAACCGCCGATCGCGGAGAGGACGCCGAGGGTCGCGGCGAGGAGCTTCCTCACGTCGGGTCGGCGGCGAGCGGTGTCATCGAGGCGACGATAACCGGGCGGAAGGGCCCAGTTGCCACAAACCGGTCAGCCTCCCGGCGGGGGGCCTACCCGCCCGAGGAGAGGTTCTGCAACCGCACCTGACCACGGGCGACCAGGCGCTCCTCGGCGTCGGTGATCACCACCTGCCAGAGCTGCTGGCTGCGGCCGCGGTGCACCGGCGTGCCGACCGCCGTCAGCTCGCCGTCCCGCACGGCCCGCAGGAAGTCGGTCTGGTTGGCGACGCCGACCACCGTGCCCCGGTCACCCAGCCAGAGCGAGGCCCCGACACTGGCCGCCGTCTCCACCACCGAGCAGTAGACGCCACCGTGCTGGATGCCGAACGGTTGGTGCAGCTCCGGACGCACCGCCCACCGGATGACCACCCGGTCGGCGGTCGCCTCGTCGATCCTCAGCCCGAGCAGGGCCACGAGGCCCCCGGTCAGATCCGGCTCTTCCACGCGTACGCCTCCTCGATCAGGTTCGGGCCAGGCTAGCCCTTCGCCAAACCCGGTACGGCCCGGCGCCCTCGATGGGGGACAATCGGTGACCGTGAGCGACAGCAGCCTCCCGCCGCCCGGGCGGGACTCCCTGACCGATGACCTGCTCTGGCGGGGCCTGATCCAGGACTCGACCGACACCGACGAGCTGCGCCGGCTGCTCGACGGCGGCGGGGCGGCCTTCTATGTGGGCTTCGACCCGACCGCGCCCAGCCTGCACGTCGGGCACCTCGTGCAGGTGCTGACCGCGCGTCGTCTCCAGCTCGCCGGTCACCGGCCGCTGCTGCTGGTCGGCGGGGCCACCGGCCAGATCGGCGACCCGAAGGAGAGCGCCGAGCGCACGCTCAACCCGCCCGAGGTGGTCGCCGGCTGGGTCGAGCGCATCCGCGAGCAGCTTTCGCCCTTCGTCTCGTACACCGGGGAGAGCGCCGCGCAACTGGTCAACAACCTGGACTGGACCGGCGAGATGTCGGTGGTCGAGTTCCTCCGCGACG
Source organism: Micromonospora krabiensis (assembly GCF_900091425.1). Classification (GTDB taxonomy): domain Bacteria; phylum Actinomycetota; class Actinomycetes; order Mycobacteriales; family Micromonosporaceae; genus Micromonospora; species Micromonospora krabiensis. The sequence continues at coordinate 2,275,989 of NZ_LT598496.1, read as the reverse complement.
TCGGCAAGCACTTCCCGGTGAACAAGATGCTGGCCCGCGAGGTGGTGAAGGCGCGGCTGGAGACGGGCATCAGCTTCACCGAGTTCAGCTACCAGCTGCTCCAGGCGAACGACTTCTTCGAGCTGCACCGTCGGCACGGCTGCCAGCTGCAGTTCGGCGGATCCGACCAGTGGGGCAACATCACCGCGGGCGTCGACTACATCCGCCGGCGCGGCGCCGGCCCGGTGCAGGCGTTCACCACGCCGCTCGTCACCCGCTCCGACGGCACGAAGTTCGGCAAGACCGAGGGCGGCTCGGTCTGGCTCGACCCCACGATGACCAGCCCCTACGCGTTCTACCAGTTCTGGGTCAACGTGGACGACCGCGATGTCGACCGCTACCTGCGCTTCTTCAGCTTCCGCTCCCGGGAGGAGCTGGAGGAGCTGGCGAAGGCGACCGCCGAGCGGCCGCAGGCCCGGCTCGCGCAGCGGGCCCTCGCGGAGGAGTTGACCACGCTGGTGCACGGCGAGCGCGAGATGGCCCAGGCGGTCGCCGCCAGCCAGGCGCTCTTCGGTCGGGGTTCGCTGGAGGACCTCACCCTGGCCACTCTGCGGGCCGCGCTCACCGAGGCGGGTCTGGTGCAGCTCGACGAGCTGCCCGACGTGGCCGGGCTGCTGCGGGACTCGGGCCTGGTGCCGAGCCTGAAGGAGGCGCGCCGAGTGATCGCCGAGGGCGGCGCGTACGTCAACAACAACCGGGTGACCGAGGTCGACGCGACGGTCACCGAGAGCGACCTCCTGCACGACCGTTACCTGGTGCTGCGCCGCGGCAAGCGCTCGTTCGCCGGGGTTGAGCTGCGGCGATAGTCGTACGTCGACGATGTGACGCGGGACGCGCCCAGCGGATTTGACGATCAATCCGCTGGGCGCGTAACTTTCTCTCTGCCAGCGCGGAACGGACGAAAGAGGCGAAAGCCCCGAGGCCGGAGCGCAGGGCCGGGCGGTGCCCCGGATTCGCCGCGAGGTGGATTTGGTGAGGCGAAACCGACCGGGTAAGGTAGACGACCGGCAGGGAACCGGGCGAGCGTGCGGGAGACCGCAACGGCCGGCCTGTCGAAATCCGTGACGAGGGCGGCGAAAGCCGGTCGAATCATGGTGCCCGACAAAAGGGTGGAAGCGTGTCGGACCGCGACAGAGCGGTTTGACAAGGCGGAAACCGGCGGGTAACGTAGTAAAAGTGCCCGGCGCGAGAGCGGCGGACATGGTGGGACGAGATGCCCCGGACGGGGGTCCTCCTGGTGGAGGGTTTCCGGATGGTGTGTGGTTGTTCTTTGAGAACTCAACAGGGTGCTTGATAAGCCAGTGCCAATTTGTTTGATACCCCGGACTGGTCGGGCCTGATGGTTTCGGCTGGTTGGGATTCCTTTGGCAACACTTTTTGTTGTCGGGATTGCTGTTCGACAAGTTTTTGTTGGAGAGTTTGATCCTGGCTCAGGACGAACGCTGGCGGCGTGCTTAACACATGCAAGTCGAGCGGAAAGGCCCTTCGGGGTACTCGAGCGGCGAACGGGTGAGTAACACGTGAGCAACCTGCCCTAGGCTTTGGGATAACCCTCGGAAACGGGGGCTAATACCGGATAGGACCTTCGGACGCATGTCTGGGGGTGGAAAGTTTTTCGGCCTGGGATGGGCTCGCGGCCTATCAGCTTGTTGGTGGGGTGATGGCCTACCAAGGCGACGACGGGTAGCCGGCCTGAGAGGGCGACCGGCCACACTGGGACTGAGACACGGCCCAGACTCCTACGGGAGGCAGCAGTGGGGAATATTGCACAATGGGCGGAAGCCTGATGCAGCGACGCCGCGTGAGGGATGACGGCCTTCGGGTTGTAAACCTCTTTCAGCAGGGACGAAGCGCAAGTGACGGTACCTGCAGAAGAAGCGCCGGCCAACTACGTGCCAGCAGCCGCGGTAAGACGTAGGGCGCGAGCGTTGTCCGGATTTATTGGGCGTAAAGAGCTCGTAGGCGGCTTGTCGCGTCGACCGTGAAAACTTGGGGCTCAACCCCAAGCCTGCGGTCGATACGGGCAGGCTAGAGTTCGGTAGGGGAGACTGGAATTCCTGGTGTAGCGGTGAAATGCGCAGATATCAGGAGGAACACCGGTGGCGAAGGCGGGTCTCTGGGCCGATACTGACGCTGAGGAGCGAAAGCGTGGGGAGCGAACAGGATTAGATACCCTGGTAGTCCACGCTGTAAACGTTGGGCGCTAGGTGTGGGGGGCCTCTCCGGTTCCCTGTGCCGCAGCTAACGCATTAAGCGCCCCGCCTGGGGAGTACGGCCGCAAGGCTAAAACTCAAAGGAATTGACGGGGGCCCGCACAAGCGGCGGAGCATGCGGATTAATTCGATGCAACGCGAAGAACCTTACCTGGGTTTGACATGGCCGCAAAACCTGCAGAGATGTGGGGTCCTTCGGGGGCGGTCACAGGTGGTGCATGGCTGTCGTCAGCTCGTGTCGTGAGATGTTGGGTTAAGTCCCGCAACGAGCGCAACCCTCGTTCGATGTTGCCAGCGCGTTATGGCGGGGACTCATCGAAGACTGCCGGGGTCAACTCGGAGGAAGGTGGGGATGACGTCAAGTCATCATGCCCCTTATGTCCAGGGCTTCACGCATGCTACAATGGCCGGTACAATGGGCTGCGATACCGTGAGGTGGAGCGAATCCCAAAAAGCCGGTCTCAGTTCGGATCGGGGTCTGCAACTCGACCCCGTGAAGTCGGAGTCGCTAGTAATCGCAGATCAGCAACGCTGCGGTGAATACGTTCCCGGGCCTTGTACACACCGCCCGTCACGTCACGAAAGTCGGCAACACCCGAAGCCGGTGGCCCAACCCTTGTGGAGGGAGCCGTCGAAGGTGGGGCTGGCGATTGGGACGAAGTCGTAACAAGGTAGCCGTACCGGAAGGTGCGGCTGGATCACCTCCTTTCTAAGGAGCACCATCCGTCGAAGGACGGTATGGAGCCCGCGACCTGCGAATGTCGGGTCGGGGTGCTCATTGGCGGAGACACTGGCGAGTCTTTCCCTGGCAACGGCTGGGTTTCTTCTAGTACGGCCACCGTGTGTGGTGTGGAACGAGGTCCTGGTGCGGCTGGGGGGGGATGTAGGGCACCCTGTTGGGTCCTGAAGGAACAACCGTTGGTTGTCTTTCAGAGCCGAAGCTCGAGGCCTGTGGGTCTTGGGGTTGGTTGCCAGGCATGGCCTGGTCTTGCATACCGCCGGCGGTTGTCGGGTCGTGGTGTGGGGCTTGTGGGTTGTGGGTTGGTCGTTTGTTGAGAATTGCACAGTGGACGCGAGCATCTTTGTGGTCAAGTTGTCAAGGGCGAACGGTGGATGCCTTGGCACCAGGAGCCGATGAAGGACGTGGGAGGCCGCGATAGGCCTGGGGGAGCTGTCAACCGAGCTGTGATCCCAGGGTGTCCGAATGGGGGAACCCGGCTGGAGTCATGTCCAGTCACCCACACCTGAACACATAGGGTGTGTGGAGGGAACGCGGGGAAGTGAAACATCTCAGTACCCGTAGGAAGAGAAAACAAATAGTGATTCCGTGAGTAGTGGCGAGCGAAAGCGGATTGAGGCTAAACCGGCTGCGTGTGATACCTGTCAGGGGTTGCGTGGTCGGGGTTGTGGGACCCCGCTGAACATGCTGACACGTGTTCGAGGAGTTACAAAGCCAGTGGCTAGTTGAACAGTCTGGAAAGGCTGACCGTAGACGGTGATAGTCCGGTAGGTGAAAGCTGCTGGTCTTCTGTGGGTGTTCCCGAGTAGCGGCGGACTCCTGAAATCTGCCGTGAATCTGCCAGGACCACCTGGTAAGCCTAAATACTTCCTGGTGACCGATAGCGGACGAGTACCGTGAGGGAATGGTGAAAAGTACCCCGGGAGGGGAGTGAAATAGTACCTGAAACCGTTCGCCTACAATCCGTCGGAGCCTTGCGGGGTGACGGCGTGCCTTTTGAAGAATGAGCCTGCGAGTTAGTGGCATGTGGCGAGGTTAACCCGTGTGGGGGAGCCGTAGCGAAAGCGAGTCTGAATAGGGCGATTCAGTCGCGTGTCCTAGACCCGAAGCGGAGTGATCTAGCCATGGGCAGGCTGAAGCGCGGGTAAGACCGCGTGGAGGGCCGAACCCACCAACGTTGAAAAGTTGGGGGATGACCTGTGGTTAGGGGTGAAAGGCCAATCAAACTCCGTGATAGCTGGTTCTCCCCGAAATGCATTTAGGTGCAGCGTCGCGTGTTTCTTGCCGGAGGTAGAGCACTGGATGGTCTAGGGGGCCCACAAGCTTACCGAAATCAGCCAAACTCCGAATGCCGGTAAGTGAGAGCGCGGCAGTGAGACTGCGGGGGATAAGCTTCGTAGTCGAGAGGGAAACAGCCCAGATCACCAGCTAAGGCCCCTAAGCGTGTGCTAAGTGGAAAAGGATGTGGGGTCGCATAGACAACCAGGAGGTTGGCTTAGAAGCAGCCACCCTTTAAAGAGTGCGTAATAGCTCACTGGTCAAGTGGTTCCGCGCCGACAATGTAGCGGGGCTCAAGCACACCGCCGAAGCTGTGGCATTCACATTTCAACCTCGCTTGGACTTGATTCCTTGTGCAGGTGTGTGGATGGGTAGGGGAGCGTCGTGCCGGGGGTGAAGCAGCGGGGTGACCTAGTTGTGGACGCGGCACGAGTGAGAATGCAGGCATGAGTAGCGAAAGAAGGGTGAGAAACCCTTCCGCCGGATGACCAAGGGTTCCAGGGCCAGGCTAATCCGCCCTGGGTGAGTCGGGACCTAAGGCGAGGCCGAGAGGCGTAGTCGATGGACAACGGGTTGATATTCCCGTACCCGCGAAAGAGCGACCCTGATGAACCTCGTTGTGCTAACCACCCGAGTTGCCTGATGTCTTCGGACGGATGGTGGTGAGCGTGGGAACCTGGCGGGTAGTAGTCAAGCGATGGGGTGACGCAGGAAGGTAGCTGAGCCCGGCCGGTGGTTGTGCCGGGGTAAGCGTGTAGGCCGTGCCGTAGGCAAATCCGCGGCGCATATAGGCTGAGACGTGATGCCGAGCCGATTCAGGTGAAGTCAGTGATCCTATGCTGCCGAGAAAAGCCTCTAGCGAGTTCTTAGCGGCCCGTACCCCAAACCGACACAGGTGGTCAGGTAGAGAATACCGAGGCGATCGGGCGAACTGTGGTTAAGGAACTCGGCAAATTGCCCCCGTAACTTAGGGAGAAGGGGGGCCGGAGACGTGAAGCCCCGCGCGGGTGGAGCGTTGTATGGCCGCAGAGAGCAGGGGGAAGCGACTGTTTACTAAAAACACAGGTCCATGCGAAGAAGTAATTCGATGTATATGGACTGACGCCTGCCCGGTGCTGGAACGTTAAGGGGACCTGTTAGCTCTTTCGGGGGCGAAGCGGAGAACTTAAGCGCCAGTAAACGGCGGTGGTAACTATAACCATCCTAAGGTAGCGAAATTCCTTGTCGGGTAAGTTCCGACCTGCACGAATGGCGTAACGACTTCCCCACTGTCTCAACCACAGGCCCGGCGAAATTGCAGTACGAGTAAAGATGCTCGTTACGCGCGGCAGGACGGAAAGACCCCGGGACCTTTACTATAGCTTGACATTGGTACTCGAATTAGCTTGTGTAGGATAGGTGGGAGCCGGTGAACCATCAACGCCAGTTGGTGGGGAGGCAATCTTGAAATACCACTCTGGTTGATTTGGGTATCTAACTTCGGACCGTTATCCGGTTCAGGGACAGTGTCTGGTGGGTAGTTTAACTGGGGCGGTTGCCTCCTAAAGGGTAACGGAGGCGCCCAAAGGTTCCCTCAGCCTGGTTGGCAATCAGGTGTTGAGTGCAAGTACACAAGGGAGCTTGACTGTGAGACTGACAGGTCGAGCAGGGACGAAAGTCGGGACTAGTGATCCGGCACTTGCGTGTGGAAGCGGTGTCGCTCAACGGATAAAAGGTACCCCGGGGATAACAGGCTGATCTTCCCCAAGAGTCCATATCGACGGGATGGTTTGGCACCTCGATGTCGGCTCGTCGCATCCTGGGGCTGTAGCAGGTCCCAAGGGTTGGGCTGTTCGCCCATTAAAGCGGTACGCGAGCTGGGTTTAGAACGTCGTGAGACAGTTCGGTCCCTATCCGCCGTGCGCGTAGGATACTTGAGAAGGGCTGTCCCTAGTACGAGAGGACCGGGACGGACGAACCTCTGGTGTGCCAGTTGTCCCGCCAGGGGCACGGCTGGTTAGCTACGTTCGGAAGGGATAACCGCTGAAAGCATCTAAGCGGGAAGCTCGCTTCAAGATGAGGTATCCCACCACATTTTTGTGGGTAAGGCCCCCAGCTAGACGACTGGGTTGATAGGCCGGAGATGTAAGCCCGGTAACGGGTTCAGTCGACCGGTACTAATAGGCCGAGGACTTGACTACTAAGCTGCTACGCGTCCACTGTGCAACTCCCGACAAGCGAACAACAGACCCGGTGGGTGTTGTTTGATATGTCGATAGTGTTACGGCGGTCATGGCGGAGGGGAAACGCCCGGTTACATTCCGAACCCGGAAGCTAAGCCCTCCAGCGCCGATGGTACTGCACTCGGGAGGGTGTGGGAGAGTAGGACACCGCCGGACAATCTTCCAGTCGAGGGCCGCCCCATCCGGGTCGGCCCTCGACTGCGTAGCGCCTGAGGTGGCGCACTGAGGAAGGATGTACCCCGTGAGTTCAGGACCGCAGGGCGGCGACCGCCCCCGTCGTTACGAGGACCGCAACGACCGGTCTGGTGACCGCGACCGCACGCCCCGGCGTGACGACCGCGACCGGCCGCCGTACCGCGGCGACCGGGACAACCGCGGCGGTCCCCGCGGCTACGGCGACCGCGAGGGCGGCGCCCGGGGTGGCGACCGCCGTGAGGGCTTCCGGGGCGGTGACCGCGAGGGTGGTTTCCGCGGCGGTGACCGTCGCGAGGGTGGCTTCCGTGGCGGCGACCGGCCCGGCGGCTTCCGCGGTGGCGACCGCGACGGTGGCACCCGTGGTGGTGACCGCCGTGAGGGTGGCTTCCGTGGCGGCGACCGGGATCAGGGCTTCCGTGGTGGTGACCGCCGTGAGGGTGGCTTCCGTGGCGGCGACCGGGACCAGGGCTTCCGCGGCGGTGACCGCCGTGAGGGTGGCTTCCGTGGCGGCGACCGGGATCAGGGCTTCCGTGGCGGTGACCGTCGCGAGGGTGGCTTCCGTGGCGGTGACCGCGAGCGCGGATATCGGGGTGGCGACCGCGAGGGCGGTTTCCGCGCCGGCGACCGCCCCGGCGGCTTCCGGTCGGCCGACCGCGACGGTGGCTTCCGCGGCGGTGACCGCCGCGAGGGTGGTTTCCGTGGTGGTGAGCGCCGTGAGGGTGGCTTCCGCGAGGGCGGTTCCCGTGGCGGCGATCGTCCCGGCGGCTTCCGGTCGGCCGACCGTGAGGGTGGTTTCCGTGGTGGTGACCGCCAGCGGGACGGCGAGCGCCCCGGCGGTTTCCGTGGTGGTGAGCGCCGTGAGGGTGGCTTCCGTGGCGGCGACCGCGAGGGTGGCTTCCGTGGTGGCGACCGTGAGGGTGGCTTCCGTGGTGGCGACCGTCGTGAGGGTGGCTTCCGTGGTGGTGACCGCCAGCGGGACGGCGAGCGCCCCGGCGGTTTCCGCGGTGGTGACCGTCGTGAGGGTGGCTTCCGCGGTGGTGACCGGGATCAGGGCTTCCGTGGTGGGGACCGCCGTGAGGGTGGTTTCCGTGGTGGTGACCGCCAGCGGGACGGCGAGCGCCCCGGCGGTTTCCGTGGCGGCGAGCGCCGTGAGGGTGGTTTCCGCGGTGGGGACCGTGAGCGTGGCGGTGAGCGCCGTGAGGGTGGTTTCCGCGGTGGGGACCGTGAGCGTGGCGGGGACCGTCGTGAGGGCGGGTTCCGCGGCGGTGACCGGGACCAGGGCTTCCGCGGGGGTGAGCGTCGCGAGGGTGGTTTCCGCGGTGGGGACCGTGAGCGTGGCGGGGACCGCCGCGAGGGTGGCTTCGGTGGCGGCGAGCGCCGGTTCGACGACCGGCGCCGCGACGGGGGCACCGGCTTCCGCCGTGACGGCGACGAGCGCGCGCCGCGTGCCGACCGCGCCGGCGAGCGTACCGAGGCGCCCGCGCTGCCCGACGAGATCGTCGCGACCGACCTCGACAAGGACGTCCGCGCCGAGCTGCTCTCGCTGGCGAAGCCGGTCGCGGAGACGGTCGCCCGGCACCTGGTCGCGACCGGCCAGCTGATCGACGAGGACCCGGCCGAGGCGCTGGCGCACGCGCTGGCCGCCCGCCGGTTGGCGTCGCGGATCGCCGCGGTGCGGGAGGCGGTCGGTCTGGCCGCGTACCACGCCGGGGAGTGGCAGACCGCGATCGCCGAGCTGCGCACGTACCACCGGATGACGGGCCTGCAGAGCCACCTGGCCGTCCTGGCCGACTGCGAGCGGGCCCTCGGCCGGCCGGAACGGGCGATCGACCTGTTCCGTGGCGCCGACCGGGACGCGCTCGACCCGGCGACCGCCATCGAGCTGCTGATCGTCGCGGCCGGCGCGCGCGGGGACCTGGGCCAGAAGGACGCCGCGGTCGCCATGCTCCAGGTGCGCGAGCTGACCAGCGACGCCACCCAGCCGTGGACCGCGCGGCTGCGTTACGCGTACGCGGACGCCCTGCTGGCGGTCGACCGGCGTGAGGAGGCGCGGGAGTGGTTCGCCCGGGCCGCCGAGGTCGACGCCGACAGCGAGACCGACGCGGCCGAGCGGCTGCTCGAACTCGACGGCGTGGTCATTGAGGGCGACGAGGACGACGAGGAGCCGGTGGAGGAGATCGCCGCCGGTCCCGGTGCCCCGGGGAGCGTCCCGGCCCGGCCGGACAGCGACCTGGACGGCGGTGCGGACGCCGACGAGTCGGAGACCGCCGCCGCGGTCCTCCCGGCGGCGACCGCAGCCCTCGACGCGCACGCCGACGCCGACGCCGACGACGCCGACGACGAGGTCGAGGACGACGCTGACGACGCTGACGACGAGATTGAGGACGACACCGACGGCGACGAGGACGACGACGACCTCAGGACGGTGACCCACGACGACGCGGTCGGCAGCGGCGGGGCGGACGACCCGGACCTCGCGGTCCGGGCCGGCGGCGACGCCCCGGCGGGCCACGACGAGACGGGTCCGGTAGCCCGGTGACCGGAGGCGCCGAGGGCCGGCTGGTCGACGGGTACGCGCAGGTCGTCTTCGACCTGGACGGCGTCATCTACCTGATCGACCGGCCGATCCCCGGCGCGGTCGAGGCGGTCGGTCGGCTGCACGGCGAGGGGCGGGCCGTCGCGTACGCGACGAACAACGCCTCGCGGCGGTCGAGCGACGTGGCCTCCCTGCTCACCGGCATGGGCGTGCCGGCCCGGCCGGACGAGGTGCTGACCTCGGCGGCGGCGGCAGCCGAACTGCTGCGGGACCGGCTGCCGGCCGGCGCCCCGGTGCTCGTGGTCGGCGCCGAGGCGCTGCGCGCCGAGATCGCCGCCGTGGGCCTCAGCCCGGTCGGCCGGGCCGAGGAGTCACCGCGGGCGGTGGTGCAGGGGTACGGCCCGCAGGTCGGCTGGACCGAGCTGGCGGAGGCCACCGTCGCGGTCCGCGGCGGCGCCACCTGGATCGCCACGAACACCGACCGGACGCTGCCCAGTGGGCGGGGCCCGCTGCCCGGCAACGGTTCCCTGGTCGCCGTGCTGCGGACCGCCCTGGACCGGGAGCCGGACGTCGTGGTCGGCAAGCCCGAGCCGGCGCTGTTCGCCACGGCCGCCCGCCGGGTGGACGAGGGGCACACGCTGGTGGTCGGGGACCGGCTGGACACCGACATCGAGGGTGCGCGGCGGGCCGGACTGGACAGCCTGCTGGTGCTCACCGGCGTCAGCGACGTGCCCGAGCTGCTGGCGGCGCCCCCGCAGCGTCGGCCCACGTACGTCGCGCGGGACCTGGCGGGGCTCTTCGACCCGGCGGCCGTGGTGCGGGTCCCGGGCCCGACGGACGCCGGCGGCTGGTCGGTCGACGCACGCGACGGCGCTCTGGTGCTGAGCGGCGCGGGACGCCCGCTGGACGCGTTGGCCGCGCTCTGCGCGGCGGCCTGGTCGGCGCCGACGGTCCCGCCGATCCGCGGCGGTTCACCGGACGCGGCGCGGGCGCTGGCCTCGCTCGGCCTGCCCGCCTGAGCGCTTCCCGACCGAGCGGAGCGAAGAGGAGCCCTCGGGCCGAAGTGAATGGCCCCGAGTCAGAGCAGCTTGCGCAGCTTCATGAGGTCGAGCGGGTTCGCCTTGATCGACACGCGCCGCGAGGCCACCGCGCGGGCGATGTCCAGGTCGCCCCGGACCAGCGCGAGAAGGTCGTCGCTGCTGGCGCTCAGCGCGATCTTGGCCTTCGGGTCGTCGCCGTCGGTCAGGTCGACCAGGCGGCCCCCGGCGAGCCGGCCGTGGAAGGCCGTCTCCAGGTCGGTGATGCGGCAGGCGAGCGTCCGGTCCAGGTCGATGCGGTCCCGCACCGTCGTGGCGTTGCGGTCCATTCGGGCGGCGAGATCCTGCAACGCCTGCCGACACTCGTCCACGGTGGCCACCAATACGCCTCCTTGCCGTGCGCCACGCCGTCCCCGGCACCGTACCGCACAGGGCGGTCCGGGGTGCCCGGTAGCGTGAGACCTGCACACCCCCGCCCCGCGGAAGGACTCAGGCATGCAGGACGCGTGGCGCGCCTACCTCGAGCTGGCCATGGGCCTGACGGAGGCGCCCCGGAAGAAGGCCCAGGACGTGGTGCGCCGGCTCGCCGGGTCGGGCGGCGCGACGGCTGCCCAGCTCCAGGCGCTCGGTGAGGAGTTGGTCTCCACCGGCATGGCGAACCGGGACGCGCTGACGAAGCTCGTCCGGTTCGAGGTCGACCGGGCGCTCGGCGCGGTCGGCCTCGCCACCGCCGAGGAGGTCGCCGACCTCACCCGCCGGGTGCACGAGCTGGAGCGGCAGCTGCGCGAGGCGCGCGCGGCCACCTCGGCGAGCGGGCCCGAGGGCGGCCCGGCGACGCCCGTGCCGTCCGGTCCCGAGCCCACCCCGGCGTCGGCCTCCGGCCCGATGACGTCCGGCGGCGACGTGTCCGCGCCGGTCTCCCAGCCGCCCGCGAAGAAGGCGGTGGCCAAGAAGGCCGTCGCCAAGAAGGCGGTCGCGAAGAAGGCCGAGCCGGGCAAGGCCGTGATCCGCCGCTCACCGGCGGCGCTCACCCCGACCGCCGGCGACGCCGAGCCCGCCCACCCGCCGAGGAAGGCCGCCCGTAAGCAGCAGCCGGGCGGCGCCGAGTGAGCGCGCGGAGCCGGTCGTGACCGGCCCGTACCGGCCGGGTCCGCCGCCCGGCGGCACGCCGCCGCGCCCCGGCCCCCCGCACGTCGGCGCACCCGGGCCCCGGCCCGGCCCGCCTCCCGGCGGTGTCCCGGCCCGTCCCGGTCCGCCGCCGGGCGGCCGCCCGCTGCCGCCGGTGGACGACCTGGACACGCCGAGCCACCCCGCGGTCGACGCGGCGGTCCAGGCGATGATCAACGCGGCGTCGCTCGCCCCGGCCGACCAGATCGCGCAGTACGAGGCGGCGTACGAGACGCTGCGCGAAACCCTCGCCACCATCGACCAGGCCTGAACACCGGAGAACCCATGGCACGTCGCAACCGGCTGGACGCCGAACTGGTCCGCCGCGGTCTCGCCCGCTCCCGCGAGCAGGCCGCCGCGCTGGTGGAGGCCGGGCGGGTCCAGCTGCGCGGCGTACCGGCCCGCAAGGCCGCCGCGATGGTGGACCCGGCCGACGCGCTGCTGGTGACCGGCGAGGACCCCACCTCGGAGTACGTGTCCCGCGGCGGGCACAAGCTGGCCGGCGCGCTGGCCGCGTTCGCCGGGCTGGACGTCGCCGGGCGGCGCTGCCTCGACGCGGGCGCGTCCACCGGCGGTTTCACCGACGTGCTGCTGCGCGCGGGTGCGGCCGAGGTGGTCGCGGTCGATGTCGGCTACGGGCAGCTGGCCTGGCCGCTGCGCACCGACGACCGGGTGCGGGTGCACGAGCGCACCAACGTCCGCTCGCTCACCCCGGAGACGATCGGCGGGCCGGTCGACGTGACGGTGGCCGACCTGTCGTTCATCTCGCTGCGGCTGGTGCTGCCGGCGCTGGCCGGCTGCACCCACGCGGACGGCGACCTGGCGCTGATGGTGAAGCCGCAGTTCGAGGTCGGCAAGGAGCGGGTGGGCGCCGGCGGGGTCGTCCGCGACCCGGAGCTGCGCGCCGAGGCGGTGCTCGATGTGGCCGCCGCCGCGGCGGGGCTCGGTCTGGGTCTCGCCGACGTGGCGGCCAGCCCGCTGCCGGGGCCCAGCGGCAACGTCGAGTTCTTCGTATGGTTACGCCGGGACGCGCCGCCGGCCGACCCGCAGCGGGTGCGGGCGGTGGTCGCGGCGGGTCCGCAGGGGCCCACGACGGCCGGCGAGGTGCCGGACGCGGCGGCGGAGGAGGTCGCAGGGTGAGCGCGTACAGCGGGCGTCGCACGGCGGGCGCGGCCCGTCGGTGCTCCGGGCCCGGAGGTCGAGCCCGGTGAGCCGGACCGCCCTGCTGGTCACCCACACCGGCCGCCGACGCAGCACCGAGCACGCCCGGGCGGTGGCCGCCGACCTGATCGCCGCCGGCTTCGAGGTGCGGGTCGTCGCCGAGGAGGCCGAGGACCTGGACCTGCCCGGCGTCGTGCCGGTCACCGGCCCGCAGGCCGCCGAGGGCGCCGAGATCGTCTTCGCGCTCGGTGGCGACGGCACGTTCCTGCGCGCGGCGGAGCTGGCCCGGCCGGCCAAGGTGCCGCTGCTCGGCATCAACCTCGGCAAGGTGGGGTTCCTCGCCGAGGCCGAGATCGGCGACCTGGACAGCGCGGTACGCGACGTGGTCGGGCGCAACTACACCGTGGACGAGCGGCTGACCCTCGACGTCACCGCCGAGTTCGACGGCGGGCCGACGATCGAGTCCTGGGCGCTCAACGAGATCAGCGTCGAGAAGGGGGAGCGGGCGCAGATGCTCGAACTCCTCGTCGACGTGGACGGCCGTCCCCTGTCCCGCTACGGCTGCGACGGGGTGGTCTGCGCGACCCCCACCGGCTCCACCGCGTACGCGTTCTCCGGCGGCGGCCCCGTGGTCTGGCCGGAGGTGGAGGCGTTGCTGCTGGTGCCGATCAGCGCGCACGCGCTGTTCAGCCGGCCGCTGGTGACCGCGCCGACGTCGACCTTCGCGATCACCGTGGACCCGTTCACCACCCTGGCGGTGCTCTGCTGCGACGGCCGACGGGTGTACGACCTGCCGCCGGGGGCCCGGGTGACCGTGCGCCGGGGCGCGCTGCCGGTGCGGATCGTCCGCCTGCGCGACCGGCCGTTCACCGACCGGCTGGTGGCCAAGTTCGACCTGCCGGTGCAGGGCTGGCGGGGCTCCCGCCGCTGACCGGCGCTCCTCTCTCACCCGGCGGTAACCGTCCGGACACCCATCGGACGGTCAGGTGCCCGCCGGATGTCCACCTGGCGACATGTCGCCGGTGCGGCGTGCTCCAGCTAGTGACCGTGCGGTGAGCCACGTCGCAAACTCCGATCGGTCGATCTCTGGGAGACCGGCCCTGGAGTAGAGGAGCGACATCGCATGCACAGGCCCCCACGCTGGCTGACCGCCGGCGCGGTCGGCGCGCTGGTCGTCGGACTCGCCGCACCGGCGTCCGCCGAGCCGCCCGCCCGGCCCACCGGCCCGGATCCGGGCCCGACCGCCCCGGGAACCGCGTCCACCCGCATCACCCTGATCACCGGCGACCAGGTCGACCTCGCCCCGGCGGCGCCCGGCCGGGTCGCCGCCACCGTCCGCCCGGCTCCCGGGCGGGAACGGGTCACCTTCCAGACCGTGGAGGTCGACGGCGGGCTGCGGGTGGTCCCCAGCGACGTCCTGCCCTACGTCTCCGCCGGTGTGGTCGACGGCAACCTGTTCGACGTGCAGGAGTTGGCCGAGGAGGGTTACGGCGACGCCGCGCAGGGCGTCCTGCCGCTGATCGTCCGCTACCAGGAGCCGGCCGCGGGCCGGGTCCGGCCGCTCGCCACCGCCACGCAGGCCCGTCCCCTGGAGAGCATCAACGGTGCCGCCCTGCGGGTCGGCAAGGGCGACCTCGGTGGCCTGTGGACGGAGCTGGCCGGCGCGCCGGCCGACCGTCGGACCGCCACCGCCGCCGGCGCCCCCCGGTTGGGTGGGGGCATCGCCAGCCTGTGGCTGGACGGGCGGGTCCGCCCGGCCCTGGAGCACAGCGTGCCGCAGATCGGCGCGCCGACGGCCTGGGCGGCCGGCCGGGACGGCACCGGCGTGACGGTGGCCGTGCTCGACACCGGCGTCGACGACACCCACCCGGACCTGGCCGGCCGCATCGTCGAGGCGCGCGACTTCTCCGGCAGCGGCAGCGCCCGCGACGGGCACGGCCACGGCACGCACGTCGCCGCGACCATCGCCGGCACCGGCGCCGCGTCCGGCGGGTTGCGCAAGGGCGTCGCGCCCGGCGCCCGGCTGCTCGTCGGCAAGGTGCTCAACGACGCCGGCGGCGGCTACGACTCGGACATCATCGCGGGCATGGAGTGGGCCGCCCACTCCGGCGCCAAGGTGATCAACATGAGCCTGGGTGGCGACCCCACCGACGGCACCGACCCGATGAGCCAGGCGCTCAACGACCTGACCGCCGAGACCGGGGCGCTCTTCGTGATCGCCGCCGGCAACGCGGGCGAGGCGCGTACCGTCGGCTCGCCGGGCGCGGCCACCTCGGCGCTCACCGTCGGCGCGGTGGACCGCGACGACAACCTGGCGGAGTTCTCCAGCCGCGGGCCGCGCGTCGGCGACAACGGTCTCAAGCCGGAGATCACCGCGCCGGGCGTCGGCATCGTCGCCGCCCGGGCCGCCGGCACCGGCATGGGCGGCCCGGTGGACGACCGCTACACGGCCGCGTCGGGCACCTCGATGGCCACCCCGCACGTCGCGGGCGCGGCCGCGATCCTCGCCCAGGACCACCCCGACTGGGCCGCCGGGAAGCTCAAGGACGCCCTGGTCAGCACCACGAAGGCCAACCCCTCGCTGACCGTCTTCGAGCAGGGCGGTGGCCGGGTCGACGTGGCCCGGGCCCTCGGCCAGCGGGTGTACGCCTCGGCCACCGCCGACTTCGGACGGGTGACCACCGGTGGCGCGGCGGTCGAGCGGAGCGTCACGTACACCAACGGCACGACGACCCCGCAGACCCTGCGGCTGGCCCTGGACCTGCGCAACACGGACACCGGCGTGGCCGAGACCGACGGTGTCACCGTCGGGTCCGACACGGTCACCGTTCCGGCCGGCGGCAGCGTGGCCGTGCCGCTGCGCGCCGACCCGGCGAAGCTGGCCCGCGGGCCGCACGGCGGCTGGCTGGTGGCGACCGGCGCGGACGGCGTCACGGTGCGTACGCCGGTCGGGCTCACCCTGAGCGGGGCGATGCACGAGGTCACCGTGAAGGTGCTGGACCGGCAGGGCCAGCCGACCCTCTCCCCGGGCCTGACCTTCTTCGGCGAGCAGCCCGAGTCGGACTTCTGGGGCTGGTGGCCCGGCGAGGCCACCCTGCTGGCGGAGGAGGGCACGTACGTGCTGACCGCGCTGGTCGAGCACGGCGCGCCGCTGGACGAGCAGCTGACGCAGATCGTCGAGCCGGAGCTGGTCGTCGACCGGGACATGACCGTGGTGCTCGACGCCCGCAAGGCCACGCCGGTGCGGATCGAGACGCCGAAGCCCACCGAGCAGCGGGACACGCTGAGCTACTACGTGCACCGGGTGCTCGGCAACGGCCGGCAGATCGACCACGGCGTGATGGCGTTCAGCACCGTCCAGCAGGTCAACGTCACGCCGACCCGGCCGGTACGCACCGGCGAGTTCGAGTTCGCCTCCCGCTGGCAGCTCGTCGCGCCGATGGTGGACGCGAAGATCAGTGGGGTCTCGGAGCCGTCCGACATCAACCTGCTGGGCTACTCGCCGGCGCCGACCGGCCGGCGGAAGCTGCCGCTGGTCTGGGCCGGCACCGGGACCCCCGCCGAGCTGACCCGGGTGCGCGGCGCCGCCGCGCTGCTCGCCGCCGACCCGAACCGCTCGGAGGACGAACAGGTGGCCGCCGCCGCGGCTGCCGGCGCCGAGACGGTGCTGATCGTCCGGCCGGAGGACCAGACCGCCTGGACGGTGTGGAGCCCGATCGGCGACCGCCTGCCGGTTCCGGCCATGGTGGTGGCGTACGACGACGGGCAGCGGTTGATCGCGGCGGCCCGCAAGGGCCGGACGACGCTGGACCTGACGCTCACCGTGGACAGCCCCTACCTCTACGACGTGTGGCAGGTGTCGAAGGGGCGGGTGCCGGAGCGGATCCAGCACGCGGTGACCGCGAAGAACACCGCGGAGGTGACCGCGAGCTACGCGGCCACCGGCGCGGACTGGGCCAGCGAGCAGCGGTTCGGCTGGTTGCCGTGGCAGGAGTTCTCCTGGAACGACGACCAGCGGATGGTGCGTACCGGCACCACGCGGCAGGAGTTCGTCAGCGCCGGCGACGCCTGGTGGCAGCACCGGGTGCTGCACAAGCTGATGTTCATGCAGTGGGGCAAGATCGACGGCGGCCTCGCCGAGGCGCCCCGCCGTTACGCCGCCGACGACCGGGTGACCGAGAGCTGGACCGCCCCGGTGGTCCGGCCGGCCGTGCCGGCGACCGGCGCGCCGGTGCCCACCCGCACCGGCGACAGCCTCGACCTGCGGGTGCCCGAGTTCGTCGACGCCGACGGTCACCACGTCGTGGCCGGCCGCAGCGAGGAGTCGGACATCGTCGAGGCCCGGGTCAGCCGGAACGGGACGCAGATCGCGGACCTCTCCGGCGGGTGGGCGCCGGTGCCCACCACCGCGGGTCCGGCCCGGTACCGCCTGGACCTCACCACGCAACGCTCCTCGGCCGAGTGGCGCTACGCCACCCGCACCGAGACGGCCTGGCAGTTCACCTCGGCCCGTCCGGCCGGGGAGAAGGCCACGCCGCTGCCGCTGCTGCAGGTCGACTACCAGGTGCCCGCCGACCTGCGCGGTGAGGTGCCGGGCACGCGGTCGCACCGGCTCGGGCTGACCCTGCGCCAGCCGACCGGGGTGTCCGCGCCGACCGGCACCAGCCTGCGGGTCGAGGTGTCGTTCGACGGTGGGCGGACCTGGCGCAAGGCGTCCGTGCAGGGCCACGGCGACCGGTACACCGCCACGGTGCCGGCCGGCCGCGGGACCGTGTCGCTCCGGGTGCAGGCGAGCGACCGGGCCGGCAACAGCGTCGACCAGACCGTCGTCGACGCGTACGGCCTGCGCTGACGCGGGCGGGGGCGGGGCGGCCGCGGCCGCCCCGCCCCCCTCGTCCGCCGGTCAGATCCAGCCGCGCCGGGCGGCCTGGAAAGCCAGCCCGGGCCGGGTGTCGACGCCGGCGACCGCCATCAGGTCGGCGAGGCGTCGCTGGACGGTGCGCCGGCTCACCCCGAGTTGCGAGGCGATCGACTTGTCCGGCACACCGGCCACGAAGAGGGAGAGCAGGCGGGTCTCGTCGGCGTCCGGCCGGTAGCCGCCGCCGTCGTCGACGGGCAGGGCGGCGGAACGTACCGGGGTCGCCATCAGCCAGTGGCTCTCGAACAGGGCGATCAGCGCGTCGAGCAGTTGGCTGCGGCCGATCACCGCGGCGCTGGGTTCGCCGCTGCCGCGGTCGGGCACCAGCGGGCAGACCGCCGTCGTACCGTCCACGATGGCCAGCCGCACCGGCAGCCGGTCGAGCACGCGGGCCTGTTCGCCGGCGCGGACGCCCCGGTCGACGTCCTCCAGCGCGCCCGGTTCGAGGAGCATCTCCCGCTCGTAGATGGCCCGGTAGCGGACCCCGCGGGCGAGCGCGTCGAACTCCTCGAGGTTGTCCTCGCCGTTCATGGCGAGGGGGTTGGCCCGGCAGAACCAGAGCACCTCCGTCCGGGCGCCGTTCTGCAGGTCGCGGAGCCGCTCGCGGAGGACCTGCGCTCCGGTGATCACCTCGACCAGGTGATCGGCGTTGTGCCGGCGCATTCCCGCCCGGTACTCCTCGGTGAGCTGGGTGACCGCCGCGCGGGCCGCCTCCAGGGCCTCCTGCCGGCGCAGCAGCGCCGCGCCGAGCGGGATGTCCGGCGCGAGCGGGCGCAGCGGCGCGTCGGGCTCCGGGCCGGCGGGCACGACCAGGCCCTTGGCCCGCAGCGCGTCGAGCCCGCCGAGGATCACGGCGCGGGGCCGGTCCAGCCGCTCGGCCAGCTCGTCGACCGACGCGACGGTGAGCTGGACCAGGCAGCGGTAGAGCTCCTCGTCGTCCGGGGTCAGGCCGATCACGTCCAACACGGGGCTGAACTGTACGACGCCACGACGCGGGTCACGACGCGGCGTCGCCGGCTGGTCAACTGTCGGGCCCCGCGTCTACTGTCGGGTGCTGTGCTGGAAGAGCTGCGCATCACCGGACTGGGCGTCATCGAGGACACCACGCTCCCGTTGACCGGCGGGATGAACGTCATCACCGGCGAGACCGGTGCGGGCAAGACCATGGTGGTGACCGGTCTCGGCCTGCTCTTCGGCGGCCGGGCCGACGCCGGGCGGGTGCGGGCCGACCCGGGCCGCGCCGTGGTGGAGGGGCGGCTGCGGCTGGCCGGGCGGGTCGCCGGGACGGTGCACGCCCGCATCACCGACGCCGGCGGCGAGCCAGACGACGACGGCTCCCTGCTGATGAGCCGCACGGTGACCGTCGAGGGCCGGTCCCGGGCCCACGTGGGCGGGCGCAGCATGCCCGTGTCGATGCTCGGGGAGGTCGGCGAGCAGGTGGTGGCGGTGCACGGCCAGTCCGACCAGCTGCGGCTGCTGCGCCCGGCCGAGCAGCGGGCCGCGCTCGACCGGTTCGCCGGGCCGGAGCACGAGAAGCTGCTCGACGCGCTGCGCGAGGCCCACGCGGGCTGGCGGCGGGTGGTCGACGACCTGGCCGACCGGCGGCGCAACGCCCGGGAACGCAACCAGGAGGCCGACCTGCTGCGGCTGGGTCTCGACGAGATCACCCGGGTCGATCCGCAGCCCGGCGAGGACGACGAGCTGAAGACCGAGGCGCAGCGCCTGGAGCACGCCGAGGGGCTGCGCACCGCCGCGCAGCTCGCGCAGCAGTGCGTGGCCGGTGGCGCCGAGGCGGCCGACGAGACCCCCGACGCGACCTCGCTGCTCGGCACCGCCCGACGAACGCTGGAGGCGCAGGCGGGCACCGACCCGGCGCTGGGCGACCTGGCCGTCCGCCTGGAGGAGGCGGCGACCCTGGTCACCGACGTCTCCGCCGAGCTGTCGGCCTACCTCGCCACGCTCGACGCGGATCCGGCCCGGTTGCAGGTGGTCTACGAGCGCCGCGCGGCGCTGCGCGCGCTCACCCGCAAGTACGCCGACGACGTCGACGGGGTGATCGCCTGGGCCGAGCGGGCCCGCGCCCGGCTGTCCGATCTGGACACCTCCGACGAGCTTCTCGACGAGTTGGAGCGGGAGGGGCACCGGCTGGCCGCCGAGGTCGCCGACCTGGCGGGTCGGGTGACCGCGTCCCGGCGGGAGGCGGCGACCCGGTTCGCGGAGGAGGTCACCGTCGAGCTGGCGGGGCTGGCCATGCCGCACGCCCGGATCGAGGTGGCGGTGCTGCCCCGGCCGGCCGGCCGGGGCGAGCCGGCGCTGTCGGTGGGCGGAGTCGAGGTCGGCGTCGGCCCGGACGGCGGCGACGAGGTGGAGCTGCGTCTGCTGGCTCACCCGGGCGCGCCCGCGCTGCCGCTGCAGCGGGGTGCCTCCGGCGGTGAGCTGTCCCGGGTGATGCTCGCGATCGAGGTGGTCTTCGCCGGCTCCGGCGGCCCGCCCACGCTGGTCTTCGACGAGGTCGACGCGGGGGTCGGCGGCCAGGCGGCGGTGGAGATCGGCCGCCGGCTGGCCCGGTTGGCGCGCAGTCACCAGGTCCTGGTGGTCACCCACCTGCCGCAGGTCGCCGCGTTCGCCGACCGGCACCTGGTGGTGGCCAAGGACACCGGCGGTGCGGTGACCACCAGCGGCGTCCGGGTGGTGGAGGACACCGAGCGGGCGCGGGAGTTGGCCCGGATGCTGGCGGGTTTGCCGGATTCAGATCTGGGTATCGCCCACGCCGAGGAGCTTCTGGCCGTGGCGGCCAAGGAAAGGCGGGCGTGACCGCCGGTATTGTGAGCGCAAGCACACCAGCCTGCGCTCCGGTGTGCTTCCCTGGGTAGGCGGCCCTGCTCAGGCATGTCGCGACAGAAAAGCCTGCCTCACATGCCAGGATGGTCACGATGCGTCTACCCACGTTGCGCCGGACCCGGAACGCGGTCCCGGGCAGTGTCCTCGGCACCGCGCGCCTCGACCGCCGGACGAAACGCCTGGTCGGCAGGCTCCGCCCCGGCGACATCGCGGTGATCGACCACGTCGACCTCGACCGGGTGGCGGCGGACTCGCTCGTCGCCGTCGGTGTCGCGGCGGTGCTCAACGCGAAGCCATCGGTCTCCGGCCGCTACCCCAATCTCGGCCCCGAGGTGCTGATCGGGGCGGGCATCCCGCTCCTGGACGACCTGGGGGAGAGCGTCTTCGAGCAGATCCGGGAGGGCGACACCGTCCGGATCGAGGGCAACACGGTCTTCGTGGGCGACGAGCCGGTGGCGCACGGCAGCCTGCAGGACGCGGAGACGGTGGCCAAGGCGATGGCCGACGCCCGCGAGGGCCTGTCGGTGCAGTTGGAGGCGTTCGCCGCCAACACGATGGACTACCTGAAGCAGGAACGGGACCTGCTGCTCGACGGCGTGGGCGTGCCGGAGATCCAGACGCAGATCCAGGGGCGGCACTGCCTGATCGTCGTCCGCGGCTACGACTACAAGGCCGACCTGGACGTGCTGCGGCCCTACATCCGGGAGTTCAAGCCGGTGCTGATCGGCGTCGACGGCGGCGCGGACGCGCTCGTCGAGGCCGGCTACACCCCCGACATGATCATCGGCGACATGGATTCGGTCACCGACGACGTGCTGCGCTGCGGCGCCGAGGTGATCGTGCACGCCTACCCCGACGGGCGGGCGCCCGGGCTGCCCCGGGTGACCGGTCTCGGCGTCCCGGCGGTGACGTTTCCGGCCGCCGCCACGAGCGAGGACCTGGCGATGCTGCTGGCCGACGAGAAGGGCGCGTCCCTGCTGGTCGCCGTCGGCACCCACGCCACCCTCGTCGAGTTCCTCGACAAGGGCCGCGGCGGCATGGCCTCGACGTTCCTCACCCGGCTCAAGGTGGGCGGCAAGCTGGTCGACGCCAAGGGCGTGAGCCGGCTCTACCGGCAGAGCATCTCCGGCTCGTCCCTGCTGCTGCTCGTGCTCTCGGCGATCGCCGCGATGGCCTCCGCGGTGGCCGTGTCCACGGTCGGGAAGGCGTACCTGGGCGTGGTCTCCGAGTGGTGGGACAATTTCGTGTTCCAGCTGGGCCAGCTCTTCTAGCTCTCCGACGATCAAGAGGCTGCAAGCGTGATCAACTTCCGGTACCACGTGGTGTCGCTGACCGCGGTTTTCCTGGCCCTGGCCATCGGGCTGGTGGTCGGCACAGCCGCCCTCAACGGCCCGGTGGCCGACTCGCTCGAGGGGCAGGTCACCGGTCTGCGCAAGGACAACCAGCACTGGCGCCAGACGGTCGACAACCTGGAGAAGCAGCTGGAGTCGGAGGAGGGCTTCGCGGCCGAGATGGCGCAGGTCTTCCTGCCCGGCAAGCTCGCCGGCCGCCGGGTGCTGGTGCTGAGCCTGCCGACCGGCCGCGAGCACACCGAGGGCGTCGTCAAGATGCTCCAGCTCGCCGGGGCCGACATCACCGGACGGGTCGACCTGCAGGACAAGTTCATCAACCCGGACAACAACAACAACCTGCTGGAGCTGGCCGTCACGGCGGCGCGGCCGACCAGCGCGCAGACCACCGGGCTGCCCGGCAACGGGCACGGGGTGGAGACGTCCAGCGCGCTGCTGGCCAGCGTCCTGCTGGACCGGGCGCAGGGCATGGCCCCGGTCAGCGAGGCCGACCGCCGGTCGATCGTGGCCGCGTACACGAACGCGGGCTACCTGACCACCGAGGACCGGGTCACCGGCCCGGCCGAGTCGGTCGTGGTGATCAGCGGCCAGCCGTACGTGGACAAGGACTCGGCGAAGAAGGACGAGTCGGTGGTCAAGATCGCCGAGCAGTTCGACCGCACCGGGGCCATCGTCGTCGGCGGCAACGGCTCGGCCGGCGGCAACCTCGTGGCGATCGTGCGGGGCGACCCGGTGCTGTCCCAGTCGATCTCCACCGTCGACAACGCCAACACCATCCAGGGTCAGTTGGTCACCACGCTGGCGCTGGTGCAGCAGCTCACCGAGAAGAAGGCCGGCCAGTACGGCGTGGGCGACAACGCGGCGTCGCTGCTGCCTAAACTGCCCCAGTGAGCGAACCCTCTGCCCGGATGTCCGTCCACGACCCGATCGGGGTGACCGAGTGAGGATCCTGGGGCGGCTACTGGCCGTCGGCGCCGGGGTGGCCGCCGCCCGCTACGCGCTTCGCGAGGTGCGGACGTCGCCGGCCGGCCCCGCGCTGGAGCGCACCAACTTCCGGGGCCGCACGGTGAGCCTGGCCGCCGGGCCCGCGCTCGCGGTCGGCGCCTCCGGTGCCGCCGCGCTCGGCGCCCCCGGGGTGGCGTCCGGCGCCGCCGTGCTGGTCGCCGGGGTGGGCGCCGGGGCGGTGGGCCTCTACGACGACGTGGTGGGCGCGCGGCCCGAGCAGAAGACGGCCAAGGGCTTCGCCGGGCACCTCGCCGCGCTGCGCGAGGGACGGGTCACCGCCGGGCTCGTCAAGATCGTCGGGGTGGGCGCGGCCGGGCTCGGCGCCGCCGCCCTGCTCGCCGCCGACCCCCGGGTGGCCGGGCACCGGCGCCGCCAGCGGCAGGGCGCGTTCGGCCGCGGCGTCGACGTGCTGCTCGGCGCCGGCGTGGTCGCCGGCACCGCCAACCTCATCAACCTCCTCGACCTGCGCCCCGGCCGGGCGCTCAAGTCGGGGCTGCTGCTCGGTGCGCCGCTGACCGGCGGCACGCACGGCGGGCTGGCCGCCGGCGCGGTCGGCGCCGCCGCCGGGCTGCTCCCCGAGGACCTCGGCGAGGAGGTCATGCTCGGCGACAGCGGCGCCAACGCGCTCGGCGCGGTGCTCGGTGTCGCGCTCGCCGCCCGCACCGGCCCGGTGGGCCGGGCCGGCACCCTCGCCGTCCTCGCCGCCCTCACCGCGGCCAGCGAGAAGGTCAGCTTCACCCAGGTGATCCAGCGGACCCCGGGGCTGCGGGAGCTCGACGCGCTGGGCCGGTCGTCGGACTGACGTGACCAGACCGGCACCCCTCGCCGGCGCCGGCCGGGTGGCCGGAGCGGCCGCGCTCATCGCCGTCCTCACCGTCGTCAGCCGGCTCGCCGGCTTCGGCCGCACCTCCGTGTTCACCTGGACGCTGGCCGGCACCGACCTCGGCGGCACCTACGTGGTCGCGAACAACCTGCCGAACATCGTCTTCGAGATCGTGGCCGGCGGGGCGCTGGCCAGTCTCGTCGTACCGCTGCTGGCCGGCGCGGTGGAGGCGGGCGACCGGCGGGCGGTGGACGCCACCACCGGCGCGCTGCTGACCTGGACGCTCACCCTGCTCGTTCCGCTGGCCCTCGCGGTGGCCCTGCTGGCCCACCCGCTGATCGGCCTGCTCGGCCACGGCCTGCACCCGGAGCAACGGGAGGCCGGCGCCCGGATGCTGCTGCTCTTCGCACCCCAACTGCCGCTGTACGGCATCGGCGTCGTGCTCACCGGGGTGCTCCAGGCCCACCGGCGGTTCGCCTGGCCGGTGATCGCCCCGCTGCTGTCCAGTGTCACCGTGATCGCGGTCTACCTCGGCTTCACCGCCTGGCAGGGCCGGCTCGCCACGGTCGGTTCGGTGAGCCGGGGCGGGGAGCTGCTGCTCGCCGGCGGCACCACCCTCGGCGTGGTCGTGCTCTCCCTGTCGCTGCTGATCCCGCTGCGCCGGCTCGGGCTGCGCCTGCGACCCGGCTACGGGTTCCCGCCCGACGCCCGGAGGCGGGTCGGCGGGCTGGCCGTCGCCGGCGTGGTGGCGGTCACCGCGCAGCAGATCGCCCTGGCCGTCGCGCTGAACCAGGTGACGTACGGGGCCCGCTCCAACCCGGGCGTCTACAACATCGCCCAGACCATCTACTTCCTGCCCTGGTCGGTGCTGGCCGTGCCGCTGGCGGTGGCCGCGTACCCGACCCTGGTGGCCGCCCGCGCGGCCGGCGACGAGCGCACCTACCGGCACACCCTGGCGCCGGCCGTACGCGGGGTCGTGCTGTTCAGCCTGCTCGGCGCCGCCGCGCTGGTCGGCACCGCGCAGCCGGTGGGACACCTGTTCTTCCCCGAGGACCCGCAGGCCGCGGCGACCGCCGCGGCCGCCGTCGCCGGGTTCGCGCCCGGCCTGCTCGGCTACGGCCTCTTCGCCGTCCTCACCCGGGCCCTCTACGCCCGCGGCGCGACCCGGTCGGCGACCGTCGCGACGGCGGTCGGCTGGCTGGCCGTGCCGGTCCTCGCCGTCCTGCTCGGGCGGTTGCTGCCCCTCGACGACCGGGTGCTGGCGGTCACCCTGGCCACCTCCCTCGGCATGCTGCTCCTCGGGGGTCTGCTGATCGCCGCCGTGGTCCGGTCCGCCGGCCGGGACGCGTTGGCCGGCGTCGGTCGGGCCGGAGCCGCGGGTCTGCTCGCCGCCGCGGTCGCCGGCCTCGCCGGCGCGGCCGTCGCCCGCTGGCTCGACGGCCTCGTCGACTCGACCCCGACGACATCCGGAGCGCTCGCGCAGGGCATGCTGTCCGGTGTCGTGGTCGGCGCCCTGTTCCTCGCCGTCGCCTGGCTGACCGACGCGCGGGACCTCCGGCCGCTGCTCGCGGCGGTGACCCGCCGCCTCGGCCGGCGACGCCCGCCGGCCACCGCCGGCACGCAGGAGGACCAGCGCCCCGGGGAGCGGGGCGACGGGAAGGAGACCGTTTCCTCATGACCGACGCCTCGTCGGCGCCGCGCTGGCCCGGCTCGGTGGCGCTGGTACTCGCCTCCAGCACCGGTGGGGTGGGTCAGCACGTCCGGTCCGTGGCCCGCGGCCTCACCGCCGCCGGCGCGTCCGTGCTGGTGTGCGGCCCGGCCGCCACGGAGGAACAGTTCGCCTTCACCGGCGTGGGCGCCCGTTTCCAGCCGGTCGAGATCCCGGCCAGCCCCACCCCCGCCGACGCCCGGGCCGTCGCGGCGCTGCGCCGGAGGCTCACCGACACCCCGGTGGACGTGGTCCACGCCCACGGCCTGCGCGCCGGGCTGGTCGCCGTGCTCGCGCGACCGTCGGCGCCACTCGTGGTCACCTGGCACAACGCCGTGCTCGCCGGCGGCCTGCGGGGCGCGGTGTCCCGGGTCGTCGAGCGGGTCGTCGCGCGGGGGGCCCGGGTCGCGCTCGGCGCCTCCGCCGACCTCGTCGACCGGGCGGCCGCCCTGGGCGCCGCCGACGCCCGGCTCGCCCCGGTCGCCGCGCCCACGCTGCCGGCTCCGCGCCGCCGTCGGGCCGCGGTGCGCGCCGAGTTCGGCGTCACCGACGCGCAGCCGCTGATCGTCTCGGTCGGCCGGCTGCACCCCCAGAAGCGGTACGACGTGCTGGTCGACGCGGCCGCCCGATGGCGTACGCGCAACCCCGCGCCGGTGGTGGTGGTCGCCGGCAGCGGCCCCGCGTACCTGCCGCTGGCGGCCCGGATCTCCGCCGCCCGGGCGCCGGTGACCCTCCTCGGCCACCGCACCGATGTGGCCGACCTGCTCTCCGGCGCCGACCTCGCGGTCGTCACCAGCGACTGGGAGGCCCGGCAACTGTTCGCCCAGGAGGCGCTGCGGGCCGGCGTACCGCTGGTCGCCACCGCCGTCGGCGGCCTGCCGGAGCTGGTCGGCGACGCGGCGGAGCTGGTGCCTCCCGGCGACGTCGACGCGGTCGACACCGCGGTCCGCGCGCTGCTCGACGACCCGCGGCGGCGCGCCGACCTGGGCCGGCGCGGCGCCGAACGGGCGGCGACCTGGCCCACCGAGGCCGACACGGTCGCCGCGCTGGTCGGGCTCTACACCGAGCTGGCACCCGACGCGAGCGGCCCGACCGGCCCGGACGCGGATGCGCCGTCGACGGGACACCGGTGATGCTGCGCCGACTCGTCCCCGCCCTGCTCACCCTGGTGGTGGTCGCGCTCGGCATCGCCGCGCTGGCCGCCCGGCCCGACCGCGGCACGCCGGAGCGCACCGCCGACTTCGTCGTCATCGCCGGCGTCGCCGGGCTGCGCTGGGAGGACGTGGACCCGCAGAACACCCCGACGCTGTGGCGGATGGCCGAGCAGGGCGCGATCGGCTCGCTGTCGGTCCGCTCCGCGCACCGGCCCACCTGCCCGGTCGACGGTTGGCTGACCCTCGGCGCGGGCAGCTTCGCGGCCTGGAACGGCAGCCGGCAGGCCGGTGGCTGCCCGCCGGCCTCGGTCACCGTGGAGCAGCCCGACGGCATCGGGGCCAACCTGCCCGACCAGGAGGGCGTGGTCCACCACAACCAGGAGCAGCTGCCCTGGGGCACCACGCCCGGGGCGCTGTCCGAGTCGGTGCGCTGCTCGGTGGCCGTCGGCCCGGGCGCCGCGGTGGCCGCCGCCCGGCCGTTCGGCCGCGTCGACCGGTACGCCCCTTCGCTGCCGGCGGACCCGGCGGACCTGCTCGGGTCCTGCGTGCTCAGCATCGTCGACCTCGGCACCGTCGACGCCACCGCGAAGGCGGACCGCGCCGCCGCCGCCCGGGCCGCCGACGCCCAACTGGCCCGGGTGCTCGCCGCCCGGCCCCCGCGCTCCCTGGTGCTGGTGGCCGGCATCTCGGACACCGACGCGACGGCCCGGCTGCACGTGGCCGTCGCCGACGGGCCCGGCTGGGAGCGGGGCTGGCTGACCTCGGCGAGCACCGGCCGGGACGGCTACCTGCAACTGGTCGACCTGGCCCCGACCGCGCTCGCCGCCCTGGGCCGGCCGATGCCGGACCGCCTGTTCCTCGGCCGTCCCGCCGTCGCGGTGGACGGCCGCCCCACCGACCTGGCCGCCGCGATCGCCCGGCCCGCCGACGCCGACCGGGAGGCCGCCCAACAGCGGTCCGTGGCCGGCTGGTTCTTCACGCTCCTCGCCGCCGCCCAGACGCTCCTCGCGGTCGCCGTGCTGCCGCTGCTGCGGCGGGCCCGCCGGCACGCCGGCCCGCACGGGCCGGAACCGGTCTCCCGGCGGATCGTCGCCACCGTGGAGCTGCTGCTCGTCGCCGCCGCGCTGGCCGTGCCCGCCGCGCTGCTCGCCGACCTCGTGCCCTGGTGGCGGGCCGACCGGCCGGCCTGGGCCTTCGCCGCGGTGACCGCCCTGCTGGTGGCCGCCGGCACGGCCCTGGTCCGGTTCGCGCCCGGGCACGCCAGCACCCTCGGCCCGCTCGGCGCGGTCGCCGGGCTCGCCACGCTCACCGTCGGCCTGGACGTGCTGACCGGCGCCCGGCTCCAGCTCAACGGAGTGGTCGGCTACTCCGCCCAGGAGGGCGGCCGGTACGCGGGCCTGGGCACCGTCGGGTTGGGTGTCTTCGTGGCCGGGGCGCTGCTGTCCGCGGGTTGGCTGGCCCAGCAGCTGCGTCGTGGCTGGCGACCGGCGGCCGTGGTCGCGGTCGGCGGCGTCGCGGTGGTGATCGTGGGCAGCCCGTACCTCGGCGCCGACCCGATCGGCGCGATCGCGCTCACCGCCGGGCTGAGCGTGGCCGCGGTGATCAGCGCCGGCGGCTGGTTGACGGTGAGTCGGCTCGCCTGGGCGACGATGGCCGCCCTCGCGGTCACCATCGGCTACGCGGTGGTGGACCTGCGCCGGCCCCCGGTGGAGCGGGGCAGCCTCGGCCGGTTCCTGGCCGCGCTGGGCGACGGCACCGGCGGTCTCACCCTGCACCGCGCCAGCACCGCCAACTTCGAGACCCTGGTCGGGAGCCCGCTGACCCTCCTGGCCCTGGCCGGCGCGCTGCTCGTCTGGTTCGCGCTGCTGCAGCCCTGGGGTGGGCTGATGCGGCTGTTCGGCATCTACCCGGCGATCCGCGCCGCGATGGCCGGCACCGCCGTGGCCGCGGTGATCGGCGGCGTGCTCGGCGCCTCCGCGCTGAACGTGGCCGGCGCCGCCGTCGCCCTGGTGGTGCCGATGGCGGCCCTGGCCTCGCTGCGCGTGCTCGACCACTCCACCGACCGGACGCTGCCCGGCCCCGGCCGTCCGCCCCTGGACGGCCCGGGTGTCGGCGGGGACGACGGCCCGGGCGCCGGCGGCGAGGGCGGTGCCGGCGGAGGCGCGGGCGGCACCGGCGGCGGGAACGACGGCCCGACCGGCGGCCCTCGGCCCTCCGGGGCGAGCGGGGAGCACGGACGGCCGTCCGCCCTGTCGGCGCGGTTGTCGGGAGCCTCCCGACCCGACCCGGTCCCGGCCGGGCCCGCCGAGGCCCCAGACGACCGGGCCGGCGACCGGGACGCCCGCGCCGGTGACCGGGCCGCCGACGCGGACGGCGGGTCGGGGGAGGGCTCCGGGTCCGGGCCGACCGGTTCCACCGGCGGCGAGACGCGGCCCACGGCGGGCCCGTCCGACCCTCCGGGCGAGCGTGCGCGGCCCACGAGACCGCCGCGCCAGCCCGCACCGGCGTCGCAGCAGGTGACCGCGCCCTGACCGTGGGTCGCGTGGGCGGGCCGTACCGTCCTGACCTCGGAGCGGCCCGCGTACCGGCCCAGCTGTGGTGTTACTCTGGAATCCCGTGGATCGCGTGATCACTTTGCTGATCGGCACGGCGGTCTGCACGACCGCGACGGACGACACGGGAGCAGGCCTTGGCCCTTTCAGCACGGACGACCAGGCACATTTTCGTCACCGGGGGCGTGGCCTCCTCGCTGGGTAAGGGCCTCACCGCCTCCAGCCTCGGCAATCTGCTCTCCGCGCGGGGTCTGCGCGTGGTCATGCAGAAGCTCGACCCCTACCTGAACGTCGACCCCGGGACGATGAACCCGTTCCAGCACGGCGAGGTCTTCGTCACCGAGGACGGCGCCGAGACCGACCTCGACGTCGGGCACTACGAGCGGTTCCTCGACCGGGCGCTCTCCGGCAAGGCCAACGTCACGACCGGCCAGATCTACTCGGACGTGATCGCCAAGGAGCGGCGCGGCGAGTACCTGGGCGACACCGTCCAGGTCATCCCGCACATCACCAACGAGATCAAGGCCCGGATCCTCGGCATGGCCGACCCGGACGCCGACGGCCAGGTGCCCGACGTGGTGATCACCGAGGTCGGCGGCACGGTCGGTGACATCGAGTCGCTGCCGTTCCTGGAGGCGATCCGGCAGGTCCGTCACGACCTTGGCCGGGACAACTGCTTCTACCTGCACGTCTCGCTGGTGCCGTACCTGGCGCCGTCGGGCGAGCTGAAGACGAAGCCGACCCAGCACTCGGTGGCGCAGCTGCGCAACATCGGTATCCAGCCGGACGCCCTGGTCTGCCGCTCCGACCGGGAGATCCCGGAGAAGCTCAAGCACAAGCTCTCGCTCTACTGCGACGTGGACGCGGAGGCGGTCGTCGCCGCCCCGGACGCCCCGAGCATCTACGACATCCCGAAGGTGCTGCACCGGGAGGGCCTGGACGCGTACGTGGTGCGCCGCCTCGGGCTCTCCTTCCGGGACGTGGACTGGAACAGCTGGGACGACCTGCTGGAGCGGGTGCACCAGCCGCGCCACACGGTGACCGTCGCCGTGGTCGGCAAGTACGTCGACCTGCCCGACGCGTACCTGTCGGTCAGCGAGGCGATCCGCGCCGCCGGGTTCGGTCACCGGGCCCGGGTGCAGCTGCGCTGGGTGCCCAGCGACGAGTGCGTCACCCCGGCCGGCGCGGCGGCCGCCCTGGCCGGCGTGGACGGCATCGTGATCCCCGGCGGCTTCGGGGTCCGCGGCATCGAGGGCAAGATCGGCACCGCCCGGTACGCCCGGGAGAACGGCATCCCGCTGCTCGGCCTCTGCCTCGGCCTCCAGTGCATGACCATCGAGGTCGCCCGGCACCTGGCCGGCCTGGAGGGCGCCAACTCGCTGGAGTTCGACGAGGACGCCCGGCACCCGGTCATCGCCACGATGGCCGACCAGGAGGACATCGTCGCCGGCAAGGGCGACCTGGGCGGCACCATGCGGCTCGGGGCGTACCCGGCGACGCTCGCCGAGGGCTCGCTGGTCGCCGAGGCGTACGGCAACACCCAGGTCAGCGAGCGGCACCGGCACCGGTACGAGGTGAACAACGCCTACCGGGACGCGCTGACCAAGGCGGGCCTGCACATCTCCGGCACCTCCCCGGACGGCCGGCTGGTCGAGTTCATCGAGCTGGACCGGGGCCTGCACCCGTTCTTCGTGGCCACCCAGGCGCACCCCGAGCTGAAGAGCCGGCCCACCCGGCCGCACCCGTTGTTCGCGTCGTTCGTGAAGGCGGCGATCGCGTACTCGCAGGCCGACCAGCTCCCGGTCGACCTGGAGGCGCCGGCCGCCGAGCAGGCCGCCCGCAACGGTGTGTCGGCGAAGGCGGCGTCCGCGTCGTGAGCGCCGTCGAGCACCGCTACGAGGTCGTGTCCCGCGAGCAGCGCCTGTCGGGGCGGATCTTCGACGTGGTCACCGAGGAGGTGACCATGCCGGGCGGCGGCACCGGGCTGCGGGACATCGTCCGGCACGTCGGGGCGGTGGCCGTGGTGGCACTCGACGACGCCGGTCAGGTGGTGCTGATCCGCCAGTACCGGCACCCGGTGGGGCGGCACCTGTGGGAGCTGCCCGCCGGCCTCACCGACGTCGAGGGCGAGGACCTGGCCGCCGCGGCGGCGCGGGAACTGGCCGAGGAGGTCGACCTGACCGCCGGGCGGATGGACGTCCTCGTCGACCTGCACAGCTCGCCCGGGTTCACCAACGAGTTGGTGCGGGTGTTCCTGGCCCGCGACCTGACCGACGTGCCGGCGGAGCAGCGCCACGAGCGCCGCGACGAGGAGGCCGACCTCCAGATCGTCCGGCTCGACCTGGACGAGGCGGTGTCGATGGTGCTGGCCGGTGAGATCACCAACGCCTCCTGCGTGGCGGGGCTGCTCGCCGCGGCCCGCGCCCGCGACACCGGCTGGTCGGTGCTGCGCCGCGCGGACGCGCCGCTGCCGCGCTGAGCGGGGGAGAGGGACACGGAAGGGGCCGTGCGGCGATGCCGCACGGCCCCTTCCGTTATCGGGGATCAGTCGCGCAGCGGGCGACCCTGGGCGTCGGTGCCACCGTTGACCAGGATCAGGATGCCGTCGATCAGGCCCCACAGGCTGCCGAGACCGGCGGTGCACACGCTCACGACGAGCTGGAGCACGGCGATCTTGATGTGTCCGGTGTAGAAGCGGCCGGCGCCGAAGAAGCCGAGCAGGATGCCGAGGATGCCCGCGACGACCTTGCTCTTGTCAGAGACGCCCTGAGGGTATCCAGGGCCCTGGGGGTACCCAGGCTGGTAAGGAGGAGTGCTCATGACGCGACACCATATAGATCCACTGCGCTCTTGTCCGCAGCGCCACCCCGACAGGGGGACGATAATGGACGAACACTGTCCTGACGGCTGAGGTGACGTCCGCCGCGCATCCCGACCCGACACCTGACAGACCGTCAGCGCGTGCCGGCACCGGATGTCACAGTGCTGGCCCTCGCGCCCGGCCTCCGCGCCTAGACTGCCGCCGACGGGACCGGTGGACCGCGACGGCAACGGAGCCGGCGCGCACCGCGCAGGTCGGGGGAGAGCCGCCCCGAAGGAAGGTGTCTGCATCGTGAAGGTCGGAATCCCCCGCGAGGTCAAGAACCACGAGTACCGCGTGGCGATCACGCCGGCGGGCGTCAACGAGTTCACCCGCAGCGGCCACCAGGTCTTCATCGAGTCCGGCGCCGGGGTCGGGTCCAGCATCAGCGACGACGACTTCGCCGCGGCCGGCGCGAAGATCCTCCCCACCGCCGACGAGGTCTGGGACACCGCCGACCTCGTGCTGAAGGTGAAGGAGCCGATCGCCGAGGAGTACCACCGGATGCGCGAGGGGCAGGTGCTCTTCACCTACCTGCACCTGGCCGCGTCCAAGGAGTGCACCGACGCGCTGCTCGACCGCAAGGTCACCGGCATCGCGTACGAGACGGTGGAGCTGCCCGACCGGTCGCTGCCGCTGCTCGCCCCAATGTCCGAGGTGGCCGGTCGGCTCGCCCCGCAGGTCGGCGCGTACCACCTGCAGGCGCAGGGCGGCGGACGCGGCATCCTCATGGGCGGCGTCTCCGGCGTGTACGCCGCGAAGACCGTCGTCATCGGCGCCGGCGTCTCCGGCATGAACGCCGCCGCCATCGCGCTCGGCCTCCAGGCCGAGGTGCTCCTGCTCGACAAGAACGTCGGGCGACTGCGGCAGGCCGACGCCATCTACCGGGGCCACCTGCAGACGGTCGCCTCCAACGCGTACGAGATCGAGCGTGCCGTGCTCGACGCGGACCTGGTCATCGGCGCGGTGCTGGTGCCCGGCGCGAAGGCCCCGACGCTGATCTCCAACGAGCTGGTGTCCCGGATGAAGCCGGGCAGCGTGCTGGTCGACATCTCCATCGACCAGGGCGGCTGCTTCGAGGACTCGCGGCCCACCACCCACGCCGACCCGACCTACCGGGTCCACAACTCGATCTTCTACTGCGTGGCGAACATGCCGGGCGCGGTGCCGCACACCAGCACCTACGCGCTGACGAACGTCACCCTGCCGTACGCCCTGGAGCTGGCCAACAACGGCTGGCGCGAGGCGCTGCGCCGCGACCCCGCCCTGGCGCTGGGCCTGAACACCCACGCCGGCCAGGTCACCTACGGCCCGGTCGCCGAGGCGCACGGCATGGACGTCCTGCCGCTGGCGGACGTGCTGGCCTGAGAGGCGGCGGGCTGACCGGAACCCTCGACGGGGCCGGCACGGGCGAGGAGCCCGCGCCGGCCCTGCGCCGTGCCGTGCGCGGCTACCTCGACCACCTGACCGTCGAGCGTGGCCTGTCCGCGAACACCCTCTCGTCGTACCGCCGGGACCTGGACCGCTACCTCGCGACCCTCGCCGCCGCCGGCATCGACGACCTCGCGGCCGTCGGCGCCGCCGTCGTCGAGTCGCACCTGGCCCGGCTGCGCGCCGGTGACGACGGGCACCCGCCGCTCTCCGTGTCGTCGGCGGCCCGCGCCGCCAGCGCCGTCCGCGGCCTGCACCGCTTCGCCCTGCGCGAAGGGCTCACCGGCGCCGACCCGAGCCGCGACGTGCACCCGCCGACCCCGCCCCGCCGCCTGCCGCGCGCGCTGCCGGTCGACGACGTGGTCCGGCTGCTGGAGACCGCCGGCCCGGTCGCCGCGACCGGCGACGGCGCGCCGCTCGCGCTGCGCGACCGGGCGCTGCTGGAGTTCCTGTACGGCACCGGGGCGCGCATCTCCGAGGCGGTCGGCGCGGCGGTGGACGACGTGGACCCGGCCGAGGGGACGGTGCTGCTGCGCGGCAAGGGCGGTCGCACTCGGCTGGTGCCGGTCGGCGGATACGCCGTCGAGGCGCTGCGCGCCTATCTGGTCCGCGCCCGGCCGGCACTGGCCGCCGCCGGACGGGGCACACCGGCGGTCTTCCTCAACGCCCGCGGCGGCGCGCTGTCCCGGCAGGGCGCCTGGACCATCCTGCGCCGGGCCGCCGAGCGCGCTGGCCTGCCGGTCGACGGGGCGCACGCCGTCTCCCCGCACACCCTGCGTCACTCGTACGCCACCCACCTGCTCGACGGCGGCGCCGACGTCCGGGTGGTGCAGGAACTGCTCGGTCACGCCTCGGTGACCACCACCCAGGTCTACACGCTGGTGACGGTCGAGCGGCTGCGCGAGGTGTACGCCATCGCGCACCCCCGCGCGCGCGGCTGACACCCGTCCCGAGCTGCCGGCCCGGGCCCGTCGCCGGGCTCCGCCGACGGTGGTCGCCGACACGCCGAGCGGCTAGCGAACGGCCTGCTGGTCGGTGGCGTACAGTCGGCATCGGCGCGGACCTCCTGGGAGCCTGGCACCCGGGGTGCGCAGCGGCGCCGCGAAGGACGTCGGACGGCTCCGACGCCGGGTGGTCGTCGGGAGGGGGCAACGAGGACATGGCTGGCAGCGGTGACCGTGCCGAGACGTGGACGTCGGAGCTCCGTGAGCAGCAGGCCGCGCTCGGCAACGACCTGGGCCCGGCCGACCCGGCCGCCTACACGATGCGCAAGCCCATCCCCGAGCCGATGCCCACCGACCGGCACGGCCCGGCCCGCATCATCGCGATGGCCAACCAGAAGGGCGGCGTCGGCAAGACCACCACGACCATCAACCTGGGCGCCGCGCTCGCCGAATACGGCCGCAAGGTGCTGCTGGTGGACTTCGACCCGCAGGGCGCGCTCTCGGTCGGCCTGGGCGTCAACCCGCACAACCTCGACCTGTCGGTCTACAACCTGCTGATGCAGGACGACGTCACCGCCGAGGACGTGCTCATCAAGACCGACGTGGCCGGGCTGCACCTGCTGCCCGCCAACATCGACCTGTCGGCCGCCGAGATCCAGCTGGTCAACGAGGTCGCCCGCGAGATGGCCCTGGCGCGGGTGCTGCGGTCGGTCCGCAAGGAATACGACTTCATCCTGATCGACTGCCAGCCGTCGCTGGGCCTGCTGGCCATCAACGCGCTGACCGTCGCGCACGGCGTGCTCATCCCGCTGGAGTGCGAGTTCTTCAGCCTGCGTGGTGTGGCGCTGCTGCTCGACACCATCGACAAGGTCCGCGAGCGGCTCAACTTCGACCTGGAGCTCGAGGGCATCCTCGCCACCATGTACGACAGCCGCACCACCCACTGCCGTCAGGTGCTCCAGCGGGTGGTGGAGGCGTTCGGCGACAAGGTCTACCAGACGGTCATCACCAAGACCGTCAAGTTCCCCGAGTCCACCGTCGCGGGCGCCCCGATCACCACGCTCGACCCGGCGTCGTCCGGTGCGCGCAACTACCGCCAGCTGGCCCGCGAGGTGATCGCCGCGCAGGCCGAGCGGTAGGCGCGGTGCCCCGTCGCGCCGGCCGGTCCGGCCCGTCGACTACGGTCGTCGGGTGACCGCCCCGCCCCTCGACCCACCCAGCGCGTCCGAGCAGCCGCTCCCCGCGCAGAGCGTGCGCCCCGCCGAGCCCGGTCACACCGATCTCGCGTCCCCGTCCTCGTCCTCGGGGTCGGAATCGTCTTCCGGGCCGGAGTCGTCCTCCGAATCGGGGTCGTCCCCGGATCCGGGTCCGGCCGAGGCGTCCGCGCCCGAGGCGTCCGCGGCCGGGGCGGAGCCGGAGGCCGCCGGGTTCACCGTGCGGCTGGCCAACTTCACCGGCCCGTTCGACCTGCTGCTCCAGCTGATCGGCAAGCACAAGCTCGACGTCACCGAGGTGGCGTTGCACCGGGTCACCGACGAGTTCATCGCCTACATCCGGGCCATGGGTGACCAGTGGGACCTGGACGAGGCCAGCGAGTTCCTGCTGATCGCCGCGACCCTGCTGGACCTGAAGGCCGCCCGGCTGCTGCCCGCCGCCGAGGTCGAGGACGAGGAGGACCTCGCCCTGCTGGAGGCGCGGGACCTGCTCTTCGCCCGGCTGCTGCAGTACAAGGCGTACAAGGAGGCGGCGGCGCACATCGGCGCGCTGGAGGCGGTCGGCGGCCGGCGCTACCCCCGCGCCGTGACCCTGGAGCCCCGCTACGCCGAGGCGCTGCCCGAACTGGTCCTCGGTGTCGGCCCGCAACGGCTTCTCAAGCTGGCCCTGCGGGCGCTCACCCCGAAACCGGTGCCCGAGGTCTCCATCGCGCACGTGCACATGGTCCGGGTCAGCGTCCGGGAGCACGCCGCGATCATCACCGAGCGGCTGCGCCGTGCCGGCGTCGCCACGTTCTCCCTGCTCTGCGCCGACTGCGAGGCCACCCTGGAGGTGGTGGCCCGGTTCCTCGCGCTGCTGGAGCTCTACCGGGAGGGCCTGGTGGCGTTCGTGCAGGAGCAGGCGCTGGAGGAGCTGACCGTACGCTGGACCGGCCCCGCCGAGGGCGGCCCCGACCTGCAGATCGACGAGTACGCCGGCACCCCCGCCGACGAGACGACGCCCCCACCGACCGATCCCGCCGCGCCGCCGTCGACCTCGCCCGGCACTCCGCCGGAGCCGACGCCGACGGTTCCGCCCGAGCCCCCGCAGCCGGCTGGGCCGGAGCCGGCGAGGCCCGAGGGCCGCCGGACGGCGTCATCCGACGGTGGGCCGGCGGTGTCGGCTGACGGGCCGGCCGCAGCCACAGCGGGTGAGCCGGAGCCGGCGACGGCCGACGGGCCGGGGGCAGCCACGACGGGTAGGCCCGACCAGGGGACGAGCGAGGAGTGACCGCGATGAACGACGAGGAGCGCCGCGACTCCCTGGCCGATCAGGCCGCCGCCTGGGTCCCCCCGTGGCAGCGCCCCACCCCGCCGGCCCCGGACGACGCCGCAGATCTTGGAAGCGAAACGCCCGAGGAGGAGCCCGACACCGCCAATATCCCGGCCGACCCGAAGCCGACCCCCGACGCACCAGCCCTCGACGCGCCAGCAGATCTTGGAAGCCCGATGCCCCTGGAGGGGCCCCGAACTTCCAAGATCCCGACGGATCCGACGGAGGCGCCTGCGGATCTTGGTAGGGAAGCGCCCCCGGAGGGGCCGGAACGTACCAAGATCGCCGCGGAGAGCGTGGGGGTGGCCGACAGGGCCGGGGGGCGGCGGCGGGCGGGGCAGTCCCAGCCGGAGCCCGCGCCGGAGCTGGACGACGCCGAGCTGCGTGGTGCGCTCGAAGCGATCCTGCTGGTCGTGGACGAGCCGGTCAGCGAGCTGACCCTGGCGGAGGTGCTGGAGCAGCCGGCGGAGCGGGTCGGCGCGATGCTCGACCGGATCGCGGCCGGCTACACCGCAGCCGGGTACGGTTTCGAGCTGCGCCGCGCCGCGGGCGGGTGGCGGCTGTACACGCGGCCGGAATACGCGACGTACGTGGAGCGGTTCGTGTTGGACGGGCAGTCCGTACGGTTGACGCAGGCCGCCCTGGAGACCCTCGCGGTGGTCGCCTACAAGCAGCCGGTCACCCGGTCACGGATCTCGGCGATCCGGGGGGTCAACTGCGACGGCGTGATCCGTACCCTGGTGTCCCGCGGCCTCGTCGAGGAGTGCGGCACCGAGCCGGAGAGCGGCGCGTTCCTCTACCGGACGACCACCCTGTTCCTGGAAAAGCTGGGGCTGAACACGGTCGACGAGCTGCCGCCGCTCGCGCCGTTCCTGCCCGACGATGTGGAAGAGCTGACCGATGCCTCGCGATAACCGCACCCCCCGACCCGACGCCGTCGCCCCGGAGGGGGCCGAGCGCCTCCAGAAGGTGCTCGCCGCCGCCGGCGTCGGCTCCCGGCGCGCCTGCGAAGACCTGATCTTCCGCCGCCGGGTCACCGTGAACGGGCGGGTCGCGCAGCTCGGCGACAAGGTCGACCCGGCCACCGCCGTGATCCACGTCGACGGGGAGCGCCTGCAGGCCGACACCCGCCTGGTGTACCTGGCGATGAACAAGCCGCGTGGTGTGGTGTCGACCATGGCCGACGAGAAGGGCCGTACGGCGCTGGCCGACTTCCTCGGCAACCGGGTGGAGCAGCGCGTCTACCACGTCGGGCGGCTCGACGCGGACAGCGAGGGCCTGCTGCTGCTCACCAACGACGGCACCCTGGCGCACCGGCTGATGCACCCCTCCTACGGGGTGCAGAAGACGTACCTGTGTGAGGTGGCCGGCCCGATCCCGCGCAACCTGGGCAAGAAGCTGATGGCCGGGGTGGAGCTGGAGGACGGCCCGGTGAAGGTCGACGCGTTCCGGGTGGTGGACACCCTGGGACGGACCGCCCAGGTGGAGCTTAACCTGCACGAGGGGCGCAAACACATCGTCCGGCGGCTGCTCGCCGAGGTCGGTCACCCGGTGTCCCGGCTGGTGCGTACGTCCATCGGGCCGATCCGGCTCGGGGACCTGCGTTCCGGGCGGACCCGGCGGCTCACGAACGCCGAGGTCGCGGCGCTGTTCAAGGCGGTGGGTGACTGACCCCACCGGACCGGGTACGGCTGCCGGTAGGCTCCGTGGCGGCCGAGCGGCGGCCACGCGGTGGCGTGGGTCGCGCCGGGCGGCGTCGCGCGTGTCCCGGACGGGGACGGCGGGCATCATGGTTGAGGGACATCCGCTCACGGCGTCGGAGGACCGGCGATCCGTGAGGTACGGGCTGAGGAGGACGACGGTGGAGGAAAACGTGCGGACCGGGCGATGTGTGGTCGCTGTGGACGGGCCGTCCGGTTCGGGAAAGTCCACCGTCTCGCGGCGCCTCGCCGCCAGCATCGGTGCCCGTTACCTGGACACCGGGGCGATGTACCGGGCGATCACCTGGGCGGTGCTGCGCTCCGGGGTCGACCTCACCGACGCCGAGGCGGTGGCGAAGGTCGCCGGTGAGGTGGACCTGCGCATCGGCACCGACCCGCAGGGGTACGGCGTGACCGCCGACGGCGTGAACGTCGACGCCGAGATCCGCGGGCCGGAGGTGACCGGGGCGGTCTCCGCCGTGGCCGCCGTGCCGGCGGTGCGGGCGCTGCTGGTCGCCCGCCAGCAGGAGATGATCGTGAACGCGGGCCGGATCGTGGTCGAGGGCCGGGACATCGGCGCCGTCGTGGCGCCGGACGCCGACCTGAAGGTCTACCTGACCGCCTCCGAGGCGGCCCGCGCGGCCCGGCGCAGCGCCGAGGACGCCACCGACGCGGCGGCCACCGCCGCCGACCTGGCCCGCCGGGACCGGCTCGACTCGACCCGTAAGGCGTCACCGCTGCAGCAGGCCGCGGACGCCGTCGAGCTCGACACCACCGAGCTGGGTATCGACGAGGTCGTCCAGCGGCTGCGCAACCTGCTCAGCGAGCGGGGATTGGCATGAGCGCCGAGGGTGGTTGGGTCGAGCTGCGGGAGCCGGACGTCGAGGAGACCGAGCCGAGCGGCCCGCAGCCGGTAGTGGCCGTGGTCGGTCGACCGAACGTCGGTAAGTCCACGCTGGTCAACCGCATCATCGGCCGTCGACAGGCGGTCGTCGAGGACATTCCCGGGGTGACCCGCGACCGGGTGCCGTACGACGCGCAGTGGTCCGGCCGGGCGTTCACCGTGGTGGACACCGGTGGCTGGGAGCCGGACGCGAAGGACCGGGCCGCGGCGATCGCCGCGCAGGCCGAGACGGCCGTGGCCACCGCCGACGTGGTGCTGTTCGTGGTCGACGCCATGGTCGGTTCGACCGATGTGGACGAGGCCGCGGTGAAGATGCTGCGGCGCAGCGCCAAGCCGGTGATCCTGGTGGCGAACAAGGCG
This sequence comes from Micromonospora krabiensis, assembly GCF_900091425.1. Classification (GTDB taxonomy): domain Bacteria; phylum Actinomycetota; class Actinomycetes; order Mycobacteriales; family Micromonosporaceae; genus Micromonospora; species Micromonospora krabiensis. The sequence goes on along the minus strand of NZ_LT598496.1, from coordinate 2,236,327 downwards.
GACAACGCGTCCATCGAGATGGAGGCGACCTCGCTGTGGTCGCTCGGTCTCGGGGAGCCGCACACGGTCTCCGCGCTGCACGGTCGCGGCGCCGGTGAGCTGCTCGACGCCATCCTGGACGCGCTGCCGGAGGCCCCGGCGATCGTGGAGAACCGGCCGCGCGGCCCGCGCCGGGTGGCGCTGGTGGGCCGGCCGAACGTCGGCAAGTCCAGCCTGCTCAACCGGTTCTCCGGGGAGCAGCGGGCCGTCGTCGACTCGGTCGCCGGCACCACCGTCGACCCGGTCGACAGCCTCGTGCAGATCGGCGGGGAGACGTGGTACCTGGTCGACACCGCCGGCCTGCGCAAGCGGGTCGGCAAGGCCAGCGGCACCGAGTACTACGCCAGCCTGCGCACCGCCTCCGCGATCGAGGCGGCGGAGGTGGCCGTGGTGCTGCTCGACGCCAGCGAGCCGATCAGCGAGCAGGACCAGCGGATCCTGTCCATGGTCACCGAGGCCGGCCGGGCCCTGGTCATCGCCTTCAACAAGTGGGACCTGGTCGACGCCGACCGCCGGTACTACCTCGACAAGGAGATCGAGCGGGAACTGCGCCGCATCCCCTGGGCGATCCGGCTGAACCTGTCGGCGATGACCGGTCGCGCCGTCGACAAGCTCGCCCCGTCGCTGCGCACGGCCCTCGCGAGCTGGGAGACGCGCGTACCGACGGCTCAGCTCAACCAGTGGCTCACCGCGCTCGTGCAGGCCACCCCGCACCCGGTGCGGGGCGGGCGGGCCCCGCGCATCCTCTTCGCCACCCAGGCCGGGGTGGCGCCGCCGCGGTTCGTGCTCTTCACCACGGGCCCGATCGACGCGGGCTACCAGCGGTTCGTCGAGCGCAAGCTCCGCGAGGAGTTCGGCTTCGAGGGCAGCCCGATCGAGATTTCCGTACGCCCGCGCAAGAAGCTCGGCCCCGGCGGCCGGGGCAAGGCACACGGCTGACCAAGGCGCTGCAGGGCGGGCCGGGTGGGGGAGCTTCCTCCCCAACCCGGCCCGCCCTCGTATCTGCCCCACGCAGCCTCCTAGGACGCCGTAGGGGGTGTGGGGCAGTCCGCTCGGTCATGATGCGGCGCGGTACCGGTGGGGCCAGTGCGGACGAGGGGACGCGGCTGCGCTAAGCTGTACCGGCTGTCGCGGGGAAGTTGACGCGGAAGCAACGGGACGTGGCGCAGCTTGGTAGCGCACTTGACTGGGGGTCAAGGGGTCGTCGGTTCGAATCCGGCCGTCCCGACAGGCTGAAATAGCAGGTCAGAAGGCTGGTCCGAGGCATCGGGCCGGCCTTTGCGGCTTCCTGGGGACCAATTCTGGTCAAGTGCGCCGGGCGGTAGCGCATCTCTACCATTTGATCATGTGATGCCGGCGTGAGATCCCCTGATCAGGACGTGTGCGGTGGCCGCTGCCGGTACGACGCCAGCGGTTGATCCCGGCCCGGCCTGCGGGGCCGGGCCGGGATCAGCTCAGCGCACGCCGAACGCGCGGATCACCGTCTGGGTGACGGAGCCGTGTTTCGCGGCGTCGGTGGCGGTGGCCCGGACGCTGACGAACCGGGCCGACTTCGGGGCGTCGAGCACGCCATTGCGGCCCAGTTTGTGCCACGTGCGACCGTCGTCGTAGGACACCTCGACGCGACCTGCCGCGCCGAGTGGTCTGCCGTCGATCCGGGTCGCGGTGACGTCGAGGCGGGCGTGCCGCGACGCCACCCCGGACAGGCTGGTCGCCACCTGGTAGTCGAGCTGCACCAGGTCGAGGGGAACGGCCTCCACGTGCTCCAGGTTCGGCGCCGGGGAGCGGAAGGTCCACTCGGTGTCCGTGCGGGTGCTGTACGGCGTCGCGCTGCCGTCGTGGGCGGTCCGCGTGACCATCCGCAGGGACTTCGCCGACGTACCGACCTCGGCGATCAGGATGTCCCCGTCGGCCCTGCCCAGCTCGGTGGCGCCCTCGTAGAGCGCGGTCGTCTGGGTGGCACCCTGGCCCAGCGTGCCCTGGTGGTGCGGGTCGGCGTCGCCGAAGGCGGGGATGCCGAAGACGCCGACGAGTTCACCGATCCGCGACGGTGCCGGGAACGGGCCGTCGTCGAAGAGCCGTGGCCGACCGACCGGTGCGAACCAGGAGGTGGTCGTGGTGCGCCCAACCGGATAGGTGTGCTCGTCCGACATGATGAGCACCCCGGGCGCGCCGGCCTGCTCGCGCCACGGGCCTTCGGACAACCAGTCGGTGCGCTGGCCCTGCGTCGGGATGGGCAGGATCGGCCCGAGGAGAGCGGAACCGGGCACGTCGGGGTGGGCGTCGTTGCGCGTCATGTTGCCCGTACCCGCGCTGCGACTGCGGAAGTCCTGCTCCACCCGGGCCAGGTCGCGTTCGCGCGGTCGCCACGTGAGGTCGGCGGGGATGGCCCCGCTGTGCCACCGGTTCAGGTCGTAGACGTAGCGCGGCTCCGGGTGCGACTCGACGGTGACCGTCGTACGTCCGAGCAGGGACAGCAGGCGCTCTCCCGGGTCGCGGGCGACGGCGGCGACCGGCAGTGGCGTACTCGGATCCCCCACCTCCCACCAGGCGTCCAGTCGACCCGGACCGGTGTTGACGATGAGCAGCATCGTCGCGCCGGCCCGGTGGGCGGCGTCCGCCTGCGCGATCGCGGTCGGGACGTCGACGTAACGGACGATGGCCACCTTGCCGCGGGCCGGCGCGAACGATCCACCGGCCGGGATCAGCACCGTGCCACGCCGGTAGACGCCCTCGGGGAGTTTCGCCGAGCCGGACTGTGGCAGCAGATCGTCGAAGCGCTCACCGGCCACGGTGAACGACAGCGGCGGCTGCGTGGAACTCCAACGGGTGCCGAAGGTGAAGCCGCCCTGGGTGACCTTTCGCCCGGTCGGCGTCGCCCAGATGCTGTCGTACTGCGGGCCCGCGACGTAGTCGTCGCCGAACGGATACTTTCCGGGATACGAGCGGAACAGGTCGACCCGTAGCTGCGCCAAGCTGCTCCGCGTCGGGGTCACCGCGCGGGCCTCGACGAGCTTGCGGCCGTCCAGGAGCACCTCGCGGTCGGTGTCGAGGACCACCTCGGGGGCGGCCAGCACGGCGCGGCCCAACGAGTGCGGTCCGTTGGCGCCCGGCACGTCGGCGTACATCCACATCGCCCACGTGCTCGCGGGGAGGCGGACCTTCAGCGTTCCCCCGGCGTCGACCTCGAAGACCCTCGGGACGGTGTCGTTCAGCACGTCCTTCACGACCAGGACGCCGCTCAACGGCTTGCCGTCCGGGCCCTTGCCGGTCACGGTGAGGTTCGCGTGCTTGGCTTCCCGGTTGACACCCACGACCGTCCGCAGGGAGATGCCGTCCGCGCCGGTGGCGGTCACCGACCCGATGGCGTACGTGCCGTCCGGCATCGCGTCGAGCGGCGTGATCACCGACGCGGTGGCGGTTCCCCGCGCCGGCACGGTGACCCGCCGTTGCGGCAGCGTGAAGGCCTGCCCGGTCACCGCCAGGTCGAGCGTCACCGCCCGATCACCGGTGTTCGTGTACGTGATCGTCTGCTCGGCCTGCTGCCCCGGCGAGTACGGCCAGCGCAGCCCGGCGAAGGTGGTGCCGGTGGCGAACACCGTGGCGTGCACGGCGGCGTCCACGTCGACGCGACCACTGCCGGCCCAGTCCAGCCGATGCTGCGGCGTCCCCTTGCTGGTGCTCATCAGCGCGTCCTTGAGGCGCGCGCCGGTCCAGTCCGGGTGCGTCGCGGCGAGCAGGGCGGCCGCGCCGGCCACGTGCGGCGAGGCCATTGAGGTGCCGCTCATCGTCTGGTACGCGCCCTCGCCCTCGGGCGCGTACTGGGACCTGGCGGCCAGGATGTCGACGCCCGGGCCGGTCAGGTCGGGCTTGGGCGCGTTGTCGCCGTGGCGTGGACCGCGGCTGGAGAAGACCGCGAGCCGGTCCTGCGCGTCGACCGCGCCGACGGTCAGCGCGGACGCGGCCGCGCCGGGTGCGCCGACGACCTGGACGTCCGGTCCGCTGTTGCCGGCCGCGATCACGAACAGCGTCCCGGTCTCGGCGCTGAGCCGGTCGACCGCGGCGCTGAGCGGATCGGTTCCGTCCGTCGGACGGCCGCCCAGGCTCATGTTGACCACCCGGGCCCGTGCGGTGCGGGCCGCCCACTCCATGCCGCTGATGATCCAGGAGTCCTGGCCCTCGCCCTGGTCGTTGAGCACCTTGCCGATGTGCAGGTCGGCGCCCGGCGCCACACCCCGTTCGGCACCGCCCGACGCCGCGCCCGTGCCGGCGATCGTGGACGCCACGTGGGTGCCGTGCCCGTGCCGGTCGGTCACCTCCTCGCCGGGAACGAAGCTGGTCGCCTCCTCGATCCGACCGGCCAGATCCGGGTGTTCCCGGTCGACGCCGGTGTCGAGCACCGCGACGTCGACGCCCACACCGGTGTCCCCGCCGGCCCACACCTGCGGCGCGCCGATCTGCGCCGTGCTCTCCGCCAGCGCGGCGCGCACCTTTCCGTCCAGCCAGATCCGCGAGACACCACCCCGCATCGACGTCCCCGGGGCAGCGAGCGTCGACCAGAACTCCCGCGTGCGGGCCACGGTGATCGCCGCCCCGCCGATGCTCTCCAGCGGACGTACCTCGGCGGCGCTCTTCGGAAGGGCCCGGGCGCCCGCCGCGTACTCGACGATCAGCGGCAGCCGGTCGGCGTGCGCGTCGTCGTACCCGTCGGCGATCAGCCGGGTCACGTTGAACAAGTCGGCGTCGAGCAGACCGGACGCGACGTACGGCAGAGCGGCGTCCGGGTAGGCGTACGTCTCGCCGCGGAAGGTGCTGATGCGTACCCCTTCCGCCGCCTCCACGCGGGTCACCGCCGTCCCGGTCACGGTCACCCGGTCACCGGTGATGAGCGTGACCGTACGCGATGGCGACCCGGCGGGTGGCGCGGCCGCGGCCGCCGCGGGTGGGACGGGCGCCGGGGCACCCATCGTGGCGGCCGTCAGGACGGCCAGTATCGAATGGACGAGCAACGCGACTCCTGCGCAGTAGGGAACGGCTGCACCAAGGCTCCAGAGATCGCGTTACGGCAAGGTCAAACCCAGCTGGCCACCTTGCGCCATGTCCACTCGCTGACAAACGGCGGGACGTGCGTGGATACTGTCGGGCCATGCCGCTCGGAGACCGAACCCGACTCTCCTCGGCAGTCCGCTCAGCACCATCTCGACGGCCTGGGAGGCGCTACCCGCGTCGAAAGGTGCGTCGGCGTCGCGCTGGTCCCTCTGCCTGCTACAGCGGGCAGTGCTGGCATAGTCTCCGCGTGACCGAGTACACGATCCGTCCGATCCGGGCCCACGAGTGGCGCGAGATCCGGGCACTGCGTCTGACGGCGTTGAAGGACGAGAGTGCCCCGTTGGCCTTCGTTGAGTCCTACGAGGAGGCTGCCACCCAGCCGGACGAGTTCTGGCAAGCGCGCGCCCAGGGTTCGTCCGACGCTGCTGGACCACAGGCGGGGGCATGCCAGTTCGTCGCGGTCGCCGATAACGGCATGTGGGTGGGAACGTCGGTCGCACTGATCGAGAAGGCGGGCGAGCAGGACTTCGAGGGCAAGACGATCGAGCGGTCCGGCGGACATGTGGTAGGCGTCTTCCTGCAGCCGGAACACCGCGGCAAGGGTGTGATCGGCAGCTTGCTCGACGCAAGCCTGGATTGGTTGCGTCAGCGGAAGCTGACGGGGGTGCGCCTCTACGTGCATGCGGACAACATCCGCGCCCGACGCGCTTACGAAAAGGCCGGATTCACGGCGACTGGGGAGAGTTTCCACGGATCTCTCGGCCCTGAGATCGAGATGGCACGTGTCCTCTGATCCGGAGACCCGGGCCGGCCAACCACGCCCGGTCACCGCCTCCGGCTTCCGGACGCGTGTCGCTGCCGGGCGAGTAGGACCAGCACCGTGCCGCCGCTGATCAGCCCGATCCCGTCGAGCAGCCACGGAGCCATCGCCACCCCGGTGTTGGGCGACGAGGGGTCGTCCGCGACGTTGCAGCCCCGCATTGCGACAGCCAGGGTGGCGACAGGCAACCCGTCGTCATGTGGGAAGGCCGGTAACTATCTCAGCTCGGCGTCGGGATGCGCCGGGCCCGGTCCCCGATCCAGGCCGCTTCGAGGATCGCGGTCAGGCTGGCGGTGTCGGTCGGGCCTGGGTGGTTCTGGATCAGGCGGGTGACGCCACTGGCCATCTCCGCGAAGCGCGGGAGGTCGGCGCGGGCCACGCCGATGTCCGCCAGGGTGGGTGGGATGCCGATGTCGGCGAGGAGCTCGTCGAGCCAGGTGAGGAACGCGTCCGCGGCCTCGGCCTCCGAGGCGTCGGTCACGTCGAGCCCGCACACCCGGGCGAGGACGGCCATCCGGTCGCCGATGGCGTCCCTGGCCGCGTCCAGCGCGTACGGCAGGAGCAGCCCGACGCCGAGGCCGTGCGGCGTGTGCGTGGCCGCGCCGATGGGGTACTGGAGAGCGTGCGGGGCCGCGTTGCCCGCGTGGGAGAACGCGAGCCCGGCGAGCATGGACCCGTAGGACATGTCCGCGCGCGCATCCGTGTCGCCTCCGTTCCGGACGGCACGACGCAGGCTGCGGGCGATCCGCTCCGCGGCGAGGAGCGCGTAGTGGTCGGTGATGGGGTTGCGGCCGAGGAAGACCTGCTCCACCGGGTCGCGCGGTCCGTGGGGCCGGGGTCGTGCGGTGTAGCTCTCCACCGCGTGACAGAACGCGTCGATGCCGGAGTGGGCGGTCACGGTCGCCGGGCAGGTGTAGGTCAGTTCGGGGTCGACGATGGCGAAGTCGGGCACGATGTGGACGCTGGAGACCCCCACCTTCAGTTCCCGGTCCGGGTCGGTCAGCACCGAGACGGGTGTGAGTTCGGAGCCGGTGCCGGACGTCGTCGGGACCGCGACGAGCGGAAGGGTCGGCCCCGGCACCCTCGACTCGCCGTAGAAGTCGCGTGGCGTCCCACCGTGGCGCCGGATGACGCCGACGATTTTGGCGAGGTCGATGACCGTGCCACCCCCGATGGCGAGGATCACGTCGGCGTCCACCTCGGCGGCGACCGAGACGGCCAGCGCGACATCGCTGAGTGGCACGTCCGAGGTCGCGTCGGAGAACACCGCGACGGCCTCGACCGTCTCCCGCACGGCGGCCACGATCTCGGCCACGCCGGGCTGGGCCAGAAGAACCTGGTCGGTCACGATGAGGACTCGCGAGCCGCTCTCGGCCACCACTCGTGGGATGTTCTGCGCGACCCCTTCGCCCACTATCAGCTGGCGTGGTCCGCGGACGGTCTCAAGCATGTCAGTGCCTCCCCGGTACGTCGGCGGCGATGTGCTGGGCGGACGTCCAGGTCACCTGCGGGACCGGGACGGCGTCGGCGAGGTCGGCCGCCCGGGTGGCGCGGGCGCGCGCGCCGGGCGGCCGAAGCGGCAGGCCGGTCACGGTAGGTCGATCGCCGCGTAGGTGAGGTCGAGGTACTCGAGGATGCCCTCGTGCGACCCCTCCTTGCCGATGCCGGACTGCTTCACGCCTCCGAACGGAGCTGACGGGTCCGAGATCAGGCCACGGTTGATGCCGATCATCCCGGTCTCCAGCCCCTCGGTGAACCGGAGTGCCCGCTGGAGGTCACGGGTGAAGATGTACCCGACCAGGCCGTGCTCGGTGTCGTTGGCCTTCGCCAGCACCTCGTCGTCTGAGGTGAACGAGATGATCGGCGCCACCGGGCCGAAGATCTCCGCCTTCAGCATCCGCGCGTCGTCGGGTACGTCGACGAGGACGGTGGGCGGGTAGAAGTGGCCGGGCCCATCCGGACGCTCGCCGCCCACCAGGACCCGGGCGCCTCGGTCGACCGCGTCGGCGACGAGCTCGTCGATCGTGGTGACCGAGTCGTCGTCGATCAACGCCCCGACGTCCACGCCGTCGTCGAGACCGTGGCCCACCGAGAGCGCGCCCATCCGCTCGGCGAAGCGCGCCGTGAACTCCTCGCGCACCGGCTCCTCGACGTAGATCCGGTTGGCCGCGATGCAGGACTCCCCGATGTTGCGCATCTTGGCCACCATGGCGCCGTCGACGGCGACGTCGAGGTCGGCGTCGGCACACACGATCAGGGCCGCGTTGCCGCCCAGTTCCATGGAGGTACGCAGCACGTTGTCCGCGGCCTGCCGGAGCAGCACGCGCCCGACCTCGGTCGACCCGGTGAACGACAGTTTGCGGGTGCGACCGTCGGCCAGCAGCGCCGAGACCACCTTGCCGGCGCGTTTGGTGGTCACCACGTTGACGACGCCCGGGGGTACGCCGACCTCCTCCATGATGCGGGCCAGTAACAGCATGGTGAGTGGCGTCTGGGCGGCCGGCTTGGTGATCGTCGTGCAGCCCGCGGCCAGTGCGGGAGCGATCTTGCGGGCGCCCATGGCCAACGGGAAGTTCCAGGGCGTCACGAAGACGCACGGGCCGACCGGCTTCGGCACGGTCAGGATTCGGTAGCCACCCGCGGGAGCGGTGCTGAAGCGCCCCTCGACGCGTACCGCCTCCTCGGCGAACCACCGGAAGAACTCGGCGCCGTAGCCCACCTCCGCCCGAGCCTCGGCGAGCGGCTTGCCCATCTCCAGCGTTATCAGCCGAGCGACCTCCTCGGATCGCTCGGTCAGTGCCCGGTACGTCGCGGTCAACAACTCGGACCGTTTCCGCGGCGGGGTCGCCGCCCACTCCGCCATCGCCTTGTCCGCCGCGTCCAAAGCGGCGAGCCCGTCGACGACGTCGGCGTCCGCCACCTCGGCGATGGTCTTGCCGGTGCCCGGGTCCTCGACGGCGAAGGTGGCTCCGCTCGCGGCGTCGCGCCAGGCGTCGCCGATCCGCAGCCGCCGGTGCTCGGGGGACAGGACGGTCATCGGATCACTCATTGCGTCGCCTCCTGTGATCTTCGTGGTGATGTCCGGCGTGCCCGGCGACCGCTGGGCGCGTGGCCGGACGGCTCGACGGCCCTGGTCGGGGCGAGGTTGCCGAGCGGGTCGACGGTGGCGGTGGTCGGTCTGCCGGCGCGGTTACCGCCCGGCCTCGGACAACGACAACCCGGTCTCCGCATCGAACAGGTGCGCACGGTCCAGATCGACCGTGACCGACAGCCGTTCGCCCGGCGTACCGGTGATGGTGGGTCGTGCCTTGACCTTGAGGAGCTCCGTTCCCACGCGGACGTCGACCACCGTCCGGTCACCGAGCGGCTCAAGCCCGTAGAGCTCTCCCGACAACGACGCGTGCCCACGCTGCTCGACGGACAGGTCCTCCGCGCGTACACCCAGCAGCAGCGCACGACCGTCCTCTGCCGTGGTCCAGCGGGGTCGCGGCAGCGTCCAGCCATCCGTACCGACGAGACGATCCCCCTCGGCGCGGCAGGCGAGCAGGCTGATCGGCGGGCTCCCCACGAACCCGGCGACCCACTGGTTGGCGGGCCGCTCGTACACCTCGGTCGGCGTTCCGACCTGCTGCACCTTCCCCTCCTTGAGGACCGCGACCTGGTCGGCCATGGACAGGGCCTCGACCTGGTCGTTGGTCACGTAGACGAAGGTCGCGCCGAGACTGCGGTGGATGCGGGTGAGCTCGGTGCGCATCTCGACGCGGAGCTTGAGGTCGAGGTTCGTCAGCGGCTCGTCCATGAGGAACGCGCGCGGGCGGCGGACCAGCGCCCGGGCCAGGGCGACGCGCTGCATCTCGCCGCCCGACAACTGCGCGGGACGACGTTGCAGCAGACGTTCGATGTGCAGCAGGCTCGACATCCGCTCGACGGCAGCGGCGATCTCGCTCGACGAACAGCGGCGGGCCCGCAGCGGTGAGGCGATGTTCTCGTACGCCGTGTGTCGTGGGTAGAGGGCGTAGTTCTGAAAGACCATGGCCAGGTCGCGTGCGGCCGGGGCGTCACCGGTCGCGTCCCTGCCGTCCAGGTGCACCGACCCGGCGTCGAGTTTCTCCAGGCCGGCGATCGCGCGCAGGGTCGTCGTCTTGCCTGCCCCGGAGGGCCCGAGCACGACGAAGAACGAACCGTCCGGCACGTCCAGCGTCACCCCGTCCAGGGCCTGGACCTTGCCGAAGGACTTGCGCAGCCCGTGTGCTGCCACGGTTCCCATCAGGCCACCAGCTCTTCCGTGCGTACGTCGTAGACCGCCGGGGTTCCGCCGGTGTGCCGCAGTCCGACCTTCGCGTCGGCGGCGAACCGAACGGTCGGTGGCATCCGGACCCGTACGTCGCGCTGGCCGCCGTGGTCGACCACGTAGATGATCTCGTCGCCCAGCCACTCCACCGAGACCACCCGGGCCGGGATCGAGCCTTCCGCCCCTGGTGCGGTGACCTCCAGCGCCTCCGGCCGGACGCCGGCGACCAGGTGACGGTCGCGGGGCAGGCCGGGCGGTGGCGTGAGGACCAGTCCGCCCTGACCGTGCAGCCTGCCGTCGGCCACCTCCACGTCGATCAGGTTCATCGGCGGGGAGCCGATGAATGCGGCGCAGAACAGACTCGCCGGGCGGTCGTAGACCTGAAGCGGCGTACCGATCTGCTCGACACGGCCCTTGTTGAGGATGGCGATCCGGTGACCGAGCGACATCGCCTCGACCTGGTCGTGGGTGACATAGACCATCGTCGCCCCCAGTTCGCCCTGCAGGTGCTTGATCTCCGTGCGCATGTCCGTCCGCAGCTCCGCGTCCAGGTTGGTGAGAGGTTCGTCCATGAGGAAGGCGCGCGGTCGCCGCACCAGGGCGCGAGCGAGCGCGACACGCTGCTGCTCCCCGCCGGAGAGTTGGCGCGGTCGCCGGTCCAGGAGCGGACCGAGCCGCATCAGCCGGGCGGCCTCGTCGACCCGCGCGCGCACCTCCTGCTTGGGCAGCCCTTCGGCCCGCAGGGGGAACGCCAGGTTGTCGCGGGTTCGCAGGTGTGGGTAGAGGGCGTAGAACTGGAACACCATGGCGATGTCGCGCTCGGCGGGCGGCAGGTCGTTGACCAGTGTGTCGCCGATCCGGATGTCGCCGGTCGTCTGCCTCTCCAGGCCGGCGATGGCCCGCAGCGTGGTCGTCTTGCCGCAGCCCGAAGGGCCGAGCATCACGAACAGCTCGCCGTGGCCGATGGACAGGTCCACGCGATCGACTGCGACCGTTCCGTCCGGGTAGCGCTTGTGCAGCGCGCTCACCTCGATGCCCGCCATCAGCGTCGCACCGCCCCGAGCGTCACACCGGCGATGAGGTGTTTGCGCACCAGGTAGGCGAAGACGAGCACCGGTAGGGCGAACACCACGGAGGCGGCTGCCACGAGACCCCAGTCTGTCGTGGTGCCGCCGATGAGGCCGGCGATGGCGGGCGGAGCCGTCCGCACGCTGTCACTGGAGGTGAGGAAGATGGCGAACACGAACTCGTTCCACGAGAAGATGAGTGCGAAGACCGCCGTCGCGGCGATTCCGGGCACGAGCTGGGGGAGGGTGTATCGCCAGAACGCCTGCAGACGGGTGTAGCCGTCGAGCATGGCGGCGTCCTCGTACTCCGCGGGCACCTCGTCGACGAAGCCCTTCATCATCCAGATCGTGAACGGCACGTTGAACGCGGCGTAGATGAGGATCAGGCCGATCTTGTTGTCGATGAGGCCGACCTGGCGGTACATGAGGAAGATCGGGATCACGACCACCACGGGCGGCATGAACCGGGTGGAGAGGATGAAGAACAGTTGGTCCTTCTTGGCCTTCACCGCGAAGCGTGAGTAGGCCCAGGCCGCGGGGACCCCCAGCACGGTGGCCAGCACCGTGGAAGCCCCGGCGACCACGATCGAGTTGAGGAACGAGACGGACACGGCTGTGCGGCCGTCGCCGGGGGCGACGAACACGTCCCGGTAGTGGTCCAGGGTGACTGTGAAGTCGAAGAACTTGGCCGGGATGGCGTAGACGTCCCGGTTCTCCTTGATGGACGTCTCGATCATCCACAGCACCGGGAAGAGCATCACGGCGGCCAGGACGGTCAGCAGCGCGACCTCCAGCACGGAGCGGCCCCGGCCGCCGAGGCGCCGCGCGGGAGGCGTGTGATCCCGGGCCGGACCGGTGGACACGGCCTCGTCGACGGAGACGGCCATCAGCCCTCCTTGAGCTTGTTCAGGTAGCGCAGGTAGAGCTGCGTGAGGACGATGACGACGAGGACCACGAGGATTCCGTACGCCGAGGCGGTTCCGGTGTTGAAGCCCAGGAACGCGACCTTGTAGATGTGGAACGACAACGTCTCGGTGGAGACACCCGGACCTCCGTTGGTGAGGATGTAGACGAGGTCGAACAGCCGGAAGGCCTCGATGGCCCGGAACATCACGGCGATGAGGAGCAGTGGCCACACCAGCGGCAGAGTGATGGTGCGGAACCGGAACCACTCGGACGCCCGGTCGATCGAGGCGGCCTCGTAGAGGTACTTGGGGACCGCGTTGAGGCCCGCGAGTGCGATGAGCATGATGAACGGCGTCCACTGCCAGGTGTCGACGACGATCAGGGAGAGCAGGGCGGTTCGCTGCCGGGTGAGCCACTCGACCTGCCCGAGGCCGAGCGAGCCGAGCATGCTGTTGACCACGCCGAACTGCGCGTCGAGCATGAATCGCCAGAACAGCCCGACCACGACCGGCGACAGCATCATCGGAACCAGGAACAGGGTGGTCAGCACTCCCCGCCCGTGCGTGCGCCGGGAGATCAGGTAGGCGATGCCGAAACCGAGCACGGTCTGCAGGGTGACCGCGCCGACCACATAGATCAGCGTGGTCAGGGCCCTCGTGTGGACCTGCGCCGAGGTCAGGATGGCGGTGTAGTTCCCGAACCCGACGAAATTGGCGGGCCCGCCGCGGGTGGCCGAGTAGTCGGTGAAGGACAGGTACAACGCCCACAGCAACGGGAACACCGACATGGCGAGCAACAGCAGCAACGCGGGGGAGATGAAGGCGGCGGCGAGCCCACGGTCGCTCAGCCGGCGGGACCGCCCCCGGGCGGGCGGCGCCGCGGACGCCACCTGCCCGGGGTTGTCGGTCGTCAGAGAGGCGGGCTCACTCACAGTCCGCCGCCGCCCTTGCGGTTGCTCGAGTCGAGCACGCTCTGCTGCTCCCTGGCGATGTCGTCGAGCGCCTCCTTCGGCTTCTTCGCACCGTTGAGAGCCGCGTTCACGTTGGTGTTCTCGATGTCGACGAGGCGCGCGTACTCGGGCACGTTCCACATGTCCCGCATCCGCGGAACCGAGTCGGCGTACACCTGGTTGAACGGCCCGGCGTTGAGGAACTCGGGTGACGCCAGGGCGTCCGTACGCGCCGGCACGCCACCGGCCGCGGCCCACTTCTTCTGGATGTCAGCCCGCTCGAACCACTTCATGAAGTTCAGCGCCTCCGCCTGGTTCGCCGCGGCGGAGTAGGCCGAGATGTGCATCCCCATCCCGCCGAGCGGGACCAGGTTCGTCTTCTGGCTCGGCAGGGTGGCGAAACCCAGCTTGTCGAGAATCTGCTCCCGCGTGGTGCCGAGCGTCGACTGCTTCGGATCGAGCAGGCCGCCGCTCGCGGCGATCCAGTTGAACGCGATGCATGCCTTGCCCTGGGCGACCGCCGCGTTCACCTCGTCGATGAACCAGTTGCCGGAGCCCCTGGCAGTCAGTGGCTTCATCTTGTTGACCAGGACGTCCATCGCCTCCTGGCCCGCGGCGTCGTTGAGGACGCCGTCGATCTTGCGGGTCTTCGGGTCCCAGAGGTTGCCGCCGTAGACGCCGTTGACCGTGTTGTAGGTGACGGCCGCGGCGTCGGAGCCGTTGGCCTGGTGGAAGGCCAGCCCGCTGACGCCCGGGTTGTCCGCCTGGCACTTCTCGGCGACTGAGATCATCTCGTCCCAGGTCTGCGGTGGCTTGTCGCCGATCAGGTCCTTGCGGTAGATCATCGTCCAGGTGTCGCCGAGCAGCGGCAGCCCGTACAGGCTGGCGCTCTCGTCGCGCTTGCCGGTCTCCGCCTGCGGGAACTGGCCGTACGCCGCCAGGAGGTACGGGTTGTAGGCCTGGACGTCGATGTTGTTCTTGACGAAGTCGGTGAGGTCGAGGATGTTGCCGTTGGTCACGGCCTCGCCGATGTGTTGCGAGTCCAGGATCGCGATGTCGAAGTCGGTCTTGCGCGCGGCGAACTGGGTGAACATCGCGTCGTGCCAGTTCGCGTTCGGCACGGTGTTGACCTTGATCGTCGCGTTCGGCCGTTCCTTCTTGTACTCCGCGTTCGCGAAGGCCTCCAGGGCCTGGGCGGGCGGCCAGTCGAACCAGATGAAGCTGAGGGTCAGCGGGTCCTTGGTGAGCTCCGGGATGGCCGCCGGCGCCTTCGGGGCGCTCGCCTTCCCGCCGTCGTCTTCGCCACCGCCGCACGCCGCCGCGGTCGTGGCCACCAGCAGCATGGCCGCCGTCGCCAACCGCGCCTTCCGGCGGGGAACACGCGATGGTCCTGTTCGCTTCGGGTATCGCATCATCTGGCCTGCTTTCTGGATGGGAACTTCTAGGGCCTCGCTCTGTGGTTCGCCAAGCAGTTGCCGGGTTGTTCAGGCGTGTTGCCGGGCGGTCGCCGGGGCGACCCGCGGCCCGGAGTCACGAGTAACGCCGCGATGTGCGGGATCACATTTCCTATACGATCCAGTTGGGGCGTCAGCATGTCGCAGTGATGTGACTGATGTCAACAACTTCACAAAGGCGCAAGGAAGGACCTCACGTCACGATGGACGACGAAGCGATGACCGCGCGGGGCCGCAGGTCCGTGACGGGCGGAACGCCGGCGGGAAGATCTCGCGGCCGGCTCGCCGACGAGGTGTACGACACGCTGCTCGGACAGCTGATGTCGCTTCGGATCGAGCCTGGCTCTCGCGTCACGATCGACGTCCTGGCGCGAGAGCTGGGGGTCTCGCAGACGCCGATCCGAGACGCTCTGAACCGCATGGAGGCCGAGGGCCTGGTCGTGCGTGTGCCGCATGCCGGCTACCGCATTCCGCCCCAGATCACCCGGCACCGATTCGAGGACATGCTCGAGGTCCGCCTGCTCCTCGAGCCGGCGGCGGCGCGCAGATCCGCCGAACGCGCGTCGTCGGAGCAGGTGGCCGGTCTGCGCCGAATGCTGGCGGAGATGGCGGAGCTGGAGGGCGGCAGCGGGCCCATGGCGTACGGCGCCTTCGGGCTACGCGACGCCGCCTTCCACGATCTCGTCGCCCTGAGCGCGGAGAACCACGTCATCCGTGAGGCGCTCGCTCGCCTGCACAGCCACGTGCACCTCTTCCGGCTGCACCGCGACGCCCAGGTCACTCACCTGGCCATGGCCGAGCACGAGGACATCGTGGCCGCGATCGCCGCGCGCGACCCCGACGCCGCCGCCTACGCGATGCGACGGCACATCCTGCGGTCCGGCGAGCGCTTCCGACGCGTGTTCGACGAGGCCGACGACCAGCGGGCGACGGCGGTAGAGGCTTGACGGGTGGAACTGGGCCGAGGAATGCTAACCCCCACCGGATCGGATCGGATTGGATCTTCCTCACCCACCACCAGATGCGAGGAGAAGCAGGTGCCCAGAGCGCTGCTCCTGACCGGCGACGCCGCCGAGGAACTCGACACCATGTATCCCTACTACCGCGTGCAGGAGGGCGGCTGGGACGTCGACGTCTCGTCACGGACGACGCGTGACGTGCAACTGGTCATCCACGAGTTCGACCCCAACTCCGACGCCTATGTGGAGAAGAACGGCCGGAAGCTGCCGGTCGACGTGCCGTGGGCCGAGGTCGACGTCGAGCGCTACGACGCCCTCATCATCCCCGGGGGACGTGCCCCCGAGTGGATCCGGGTCGACGCCGACGTCCGGCGCATCACCGAGCACTTCTTCGCCCGCAACCTCCCCATCGCGCTGGTGTGCCACGGCGCGCAGGTGCCAGCGGTGTACGGGCTGCTGAAGGGCCGGAAGACGGCGTGCTTCCCGCCCATCACGGGGGACATGGAGAACGCCGGCGCGACGGTCATCGACGCCCCGGACGTGGTGGACGGCAACCTCGTCTCCTGCCGGGGCTGGCCCGACATGCCGCAGTTCGGCCGGGCGATGATGGAGGTCTTCTCGAAGTCCGTCACCTCCGCCTCGGCGTGAGCACACCTGGCGTGCCCCGGTGACCGCACTTCGGACGGTCACGGTCGACGGTTCCCCCGTCCACGTCCTGGAGAGCGGCACCGGGCCGGCGGTGCTGATGCTGCACGGCTCCGGACCCGGCACGACCGGGTCCGGCGCCTGGGCAGCGACGGCGCAGGCGCTGGGTGCGTCCTGGCACCTGGTGGCTCCTGACCAGGCGGGGTTCGGCCGTACGCCTGTCCCGGTGGGTGCGAAGGGTGGGCTCCGGCTGTGGACGGAGCAGGCCGCGGGCCTGATGGATGCGCTCGGCATCGAGCACTACGCCGTGGTGGGTCACTCCATGGGCGGTGCCGTGGCGCTGGCGTTGGCGGCCGCACGCCCCCAGCAGGTCACCCACGTCGTGGCGGTCTCGACGATGGGCGCCCCCGGGGCGCCGCTGTCCGCCGAGCTCGACGCGGTCTGGGCCGCCCCCGCCGGTCCGATCGGGGCGCGGGACATGCTGAGCCGTCTTGTCTTCGACCAGGCGCTCGTGACCGATTCCGCGGTCGATGCCCGGGCGGCCGCGATGCGAGCGGGCGCGGCCGCGTTCGCGCCGTTGTTCCCTCCGCCCAGGGCACGATGGGTCGACGAGCTCACCCTCTCGGCGCGGACGCTGGCAGCGGTCCGCGCGCCCGTGCTGCTCGTCCACGGCGCCGAGGACCGGGTCACCCCGCTCGCGACGGCAGCCCAGCCCCTGCTCGCACACCTGGCCGATGTCCGTCTGCACGTGTTCGGCCGCTGCGGGCACGTGCCGGCGATCGAGCACCCGCACGAGTTCAGGCACCTGCTGTCGTGCTTCCTCCGGCAGGACCGAGGTCACTGACCGCTGCGGCACGTGAGTCGCGCGGGTGCGGTGCGTGCGGCAGCGTGCCGCCGTCTGACTACCCTTGCAGGCGCTGCGCCCAGTACACCTGCCCGTCCGGGCCCAGGTAGACCATGGCCAGCAGCAGGTCGGACAGCGCAACCGGCGCGGTCGCCATCGACGCCTCCGGATGGGGCTCCTCAAGGTACGGAAAGAGCGCGACGAAGGCGAGCGGTGCGGCCGTCTCGTCTGCCACGTGAAGTCTGTTGCCGTTGCTCCGCCACTCGTCGTCCCCGAACGTGGCATCTCCCGCGCCGCGTAGCCAGGAGTAGCGCTCGGTGATCCGGCTCTCGATGCCCGCGCTTCCGATCCCGACGGCCTCCTGCGGCGCGGACACACCGAAGACCTCCGGCTTGTGGTCGGTGCGCTTGTCGATGAGGAAGATCGCGAAGTAGCCGCCGTCGAGAGGCTTGGGCGGGGTCTGCCAGGAGACCCGGCCGAGCACCAACTGGTCGCGTCCGGTGGCGAACGGGGCGGGCGCGTTCTCGCCGAGCGCGGCCTGAGCCTCGTCGTTGCTCACGAGACTGAGCGAGGACGTGAGTTCCAGCGCTTCCGGACCGTACGGCGGATGGTCGTGCCACCACCGCCAGGCAACGACGGCGGTCACCGTCAGGATGACGGCCAGGATGGTTGCCGCACGTCGCGTCGTCACGCTGCCGGCGCTGCGTCGCGCGTGGTGGTCTCCGGCGTCGCGCCGTCTCCCGGCCGCCGCCGCTTGAGCCGGGCCACGCCGAGGGCGTTCAGCCCCACGCCCCAGACGAGGAGAACGGCGAGCCACTGGGCCCACTTCGCCGCGTTCATCTCACCGGAGAGCAGGTTCCGGACCGTGGCGTACGGGGTGAACGCCTGCGCGGGAGAGAGGGCGTCGACCGCGCCCAGCAGGGCCCACAGGCCCAGCGGCAGCACGATGGTGGCGAGGCACGCGACGACGGTGGGGCGCAGGAGTAGGCCCAGCCCGGTGCCGACCAGCTGGGCGACGATCTGCACGAGCACTCCGCCGACCGCGATGGTGGCGGCGTGCTGCCACGGGTCCGGCGCGGTGTCGGACGGGGCGAGCGCGAGCGCGGCGGCGCTGACCAGGATCCCGAAGAGTCCGACCGCGGCGGCCAGGAGCACTGCCGCCAGGAGGGTGGGGCCGGGCCGGGGCGTGCGGGGTGATCGGCTCAGGTCGTGAGCCAGCAGGACGCCGAGGAACGGCACCGTCACCGACATCAGGCTCTGCACCATGTCGGAGAGGGTGGAGAAGGTGAGGTCCTCGGGCGGCGCCGCCGTCGTCGCCACGGCGGCCAGCAGGCCCAGCAGCAGCGTGGTCGCCACCAGCCACCGCCGGGGTCGCGTTGCCACGGAACGCCGGAGCGCGTCGGCGGTGGCCTCGCCGAAGGTGATCGCCGCGTCATCGGCGTCCACAGTGTGCCGTCTCATGTCACTGCCTCCTCTCGTGCCCGTCCTCAGGATCCCCCATCGGATCGACCGGCGTTGACCCGAACCCGGGACCGTGCTCGAACCTTGACAGCGGAAGCGAAGAGGGGTTCGGCATCGGCTTCAAGCAGAGCTGGCATCAGGCGCTCGACGACGTCCGCGTCGCCGGCGGCACACCGTACGCGATCCCGGCGGGCGCGTCCGACCATCCGCTCGGCGGTCTCGGCTTCGCGAACTGGGCCTACGAGGTGCGGCGGCAGGAGCAGGAACTCGTCTTCTTCTTCGACACCGTCATCGTCTGCAGCGTGACCGGCAGCACCCAGGCCGGCATGATCGCCGGGTTCGCCGGTCAGGACCGGCCGCGGCGGGTGCTCGGCATCGACGCCTCCGCCACTGTCGAGGAGACGCGGAACCAGGTGGCGAAGATCGCCCACAACACCGCCGCGCTCATCGGGCTGGGTCGCGAGCTGCGCGACGACGAGATCACCGTGCTGGAGGGCTGGGCCGGGGACCGCTACGGCATCCCGATGCGGTCCACGCTGGACGCCATCGCGCTGACCGGCGGCTCGAAGGCATGATCATCGACCCCGTGTACGAGGGAAAGTCGATGGCCGGGCTCATCGACCTCGTCCGCGGCGGCGACATCCCCCGCGATTCGAACGTCCGCTACGCCCACCTCGGCGGCCAGCCGGCGATCAACGCCTACAGCGGACTGTTCGGGTGACCGGAGTCGTCCGCGGCTACGGTCGACCGGTCGCCAGAGGTCGGACGGGGCGGTCAGGACGTCGCGGCGTCGTGGGCCGCCATCGTCTCCTGCCGGCCGGCCTCCTCGCGCAGGACGGCGCAGTTCAGCCAGCTGTCCGGGATGGCGAAGGCGTCGACGAGCGTACGCAGGTGCGGTCGCAACTCCTTGAGCAGGCCGTTCACCACGGCGGTGATCGCCTTGGAGCGTGCCGGGGTGAACCGCCCGTGCTCCAGGAACCAGCCCTTGTCGGCCTCGATGACGCTGAGCGCGTACAGGTCGCAGACCCGGGAGAGCAGCGCCCGCGCCGCCGGGTCCGCCGTGTTCTCGATGCCGGCGACGAACGCCTCCAGCGTGATCCGGTCGACGTGCGCGGCGGCGACCTTGAGGACGTGGTCCTGGACGTCGTTGAAGATGTCGAACGGCTGGTCCTTCTTCACGGTCGCGCCGTTGCGCAGGCGCCGCACCGCGCCGTCGAGGAGGTGCTTCTCACGGTCCTCGAAGATCTTGAGCTGCCAGCCGCGATCGGTGACGGCGACCTCCTCGTCCCGGCCGGGCACGGAGGCGACGAGCCGCTCGATGAGCGACCGCGCGGCGGTGCGTTCGAGCACCATGGCGCGGACCTGCTCGGCGACGAACGAGGCCCGCCCCCAGCCGTCCAGGGAGCCGAACTCGTCGCGGTAGCCGGTGAGCAGCCCCTTCGCCACGAGCTGGAGAAGCACCGTGTTGTCGCCCTCGAAGGTGGTGAAGACGTCGGTGTCCGCCTTCAGGCCGGGTAGCCGGTTCTCGGCCAGGTAGCCGGCCCCGCCGCACGCCTCACGGCACATCTGGATGGTGCGGGTGGCGTGCCAGGTCTGCGCCGCCTTGAGGCCGGCGGCCCGGGACTCCAGCTCCCGCTGCCGCTGCTCGTCGAGCGGGCCGTCGCCGCCGTGCACCTCGTCGAGCGCGGCGACCAGTTCGGCCTGGGCGAAGTGCAGGGCGTACGTGGTGGCCAGGGCGGGCAGCAGCTTGCGCTGGTGGGCCAGGTAGTCGTTGAGCGGCACCTCCCGGTCGGCGTCGGGCGTGCCGAACTGGCGGCGGATGTCGCCGTAGCGGACCGCGATGGTCAGCGCGGACTTGGTGGCCGCGGACGCGGCGCCGCCGACGCTGACCCGGCCGCGGACCAGGGTGCCGAGCATGGTGAAGAAGCGTCGGGAGTCGCTCTCGATCGGGCTTGAGTAGGTGCCGTCCTCCGTGACCTGGCCGTACCGGTCCAGCAACATGTCCCGGGGCACCCGCACGTGGTCGAAGCTGAGCCGCCCGTTGTCCACGCCGAGCAGGCCACCCTTCGGGCCCGCGTCGCCGATGGTCACGCCGGGCGGCGGGTCGCCCTGGGCGTTGCGGATCGGGACCAGCCACGCGTGCACGCCGTGCCGCCGTCCCCCGGTGATGAGCTGCGCGAAGACCACCGCCATCCGTCCGTCCCGCGCGGCGTTGCCGATGTAGTCCTTGCGGGCGGCCTCGTGCGGGGTGTGCAGGTCGAAGGTCTGGGTCCGTGGGTCGTACGTGCAGGTGGTGCGCAGCTGCTGGACGTCGGAGCCGTGACCGGTCTCGGTCATGGCGAAGCAGCCGAGGAGCGCGCCGGAGGCGATGTCGCGCAGGTGCGCGTCGTGGTGCCGCCGCGTGCCGAGGGCCAGGACCGCGCCGCCGAACAGGCCCCACTGCACGCCGGCCTTCACCATCAGCGACAGGTCGACCTGCGCCAGCATCTCGGTGGCCACGATCGAACCGCCGACGTCGGAACGGCCGCCGTACTCGGGAGGATAGGCCGACGGCATCCCGAACTCGGTCGGCAGTTGGGTGAGCAGCCGGGTGACCCGTTCGCGTGCCTCGTCGCCGCTCTCGCCGTACACCGGGAGGAAGCGGGCGTCGAGCTTCGCCCGGTGCCCGTAGCGGACCCGGGCCCACGGTCCGTCGAGCACGTCCTGGAGACGGGCCGGGTCGACGGGACCGGACACGTTGCTCATGGCCACCTCGGATGCCAGCGTCATGGGTACAGGTCGTACCCAGTCCAGGGTACCGAGCCGCTAGAGTGACGCGGTGAGAAACGTCACGACCAAGCGGGACACGGTCGCCGCCCGTCGTGCCGCCGGCGATCCGCACGAGCGGACCCGCCGACGACAGCTGATCGTGGAGGCCGCGGTCGGCGCCATCGAGGAGTACGGTCCGGACGCCGGCCTGGCCGCGGTGGCTGACCGGGCCGGGCTGCCCAGGCCGCACGTCTACCGCCACTTCACCGGCAAGGACGACCTCGATCGGGCGGTCGCCGGGCACGTCGTACGCCTGCTGAGCGCCTGGATCCGCCCGCCGGTGCCGGCGCCGGGCACGCCGTACGAGGTGGTGCACGGCATGATCGGCCGGGTGCTGAGCTGGGCGGCAGCACACCCGAACCTGTACCGATTCCGGGCCCGGCAGGGCGCCGCCCAGGTGGTTCCCGAGCTGACCGGGGCCGCCGGCGCCGGGCTGCGTGCCGCCGGGTACCGGGCGGACCTGCCCGCGTACCTGGTCGCTGTCGTCGTCGGAATGGTCGACGCCGGCGTCATCTGGTGGTTCGACCACCAGGAGGAGGTCGGGCTGAGCCAGCTGAACGACTGGCTCGCGGCCCAGGTCTGGCGGGTGCTCGTGGAGGCGGTCGAGTAACCGCTGGCGCGTAGCCGCCGGTCCCGCTCGGGCGCCGGCCAGTAGTGGCCTGATCGGTGTCCGGGAGTCGGTCGACCCGCTGCGGATCCTCGCCACCGCTTCGTCTGCCGCCGTCGCCCCTAGGATGACCAGATGCCGCGGCCAGTGATCTTCGACCTCTTCCACACGCTGGTCGAGGGTGCCGACCAGGAGCGAGACCGGGTCGTCGGCGAGATGGCTCTCATCGTCGGGGTGGCGCCGGCCGCGTTGGTCGCCGCGTACCACGCCAGCTGGCGCGACCGGTTGGTCCGGTGGGACGTGGAGGAGACCGTGCGCCTCCTCGCCGGACGCCTCGGCGGCGCGCCGACCGACGACCAGGTGACCCGGGCCGGTCACCTTCGGCGGGCGTTGGCGCGCCGGGTGCTGGACAGCGTCTCGGCCGCCACCCTGGGCGTGCTCGACGCGCTCCGCGCCGAGAGGCATCCGCTGGCCCTGATCAGCAACGCCACCTCGGAGACCGCGGAGGCGTGGCCGGGGAGCCGGCTGGCCCGCCGCTTCGACGTCGCGATCTTCTCCTCCGAGGTCCGGCTGGCCAAGCCCGATCCGGCGATCTTCAAACTCGCGGCCGAGCGGTTGGGCGTCGTGCCGACGGAGTGTGTCTACGTGGGTGACGGCGCGGACGGTGAATTGGCCGGCGCGGCGGCGGTCGGCATGACCGTCCTGCGGACCACGGAGCACAACGACACCGACCCGAGTTGGGGCGGACCGATGCTCGCCGCCCTCGGCGACCTACCCGCCCTGCTGCGGGAGCCGGCCGGTCCCCATCTCGCGTCGACGTCTGACAGCCAGATTCGCTGACAGGTCCGCCGACATCGTCGGCGCGCGCCGGGCGGACGCGGCGGGTACCACCGTCGCCGAGCCTCAGGGTCTTACGTGGATCCTCTGACCCCTAGACTGCTGCCGTGAAGCGGCGACCTGGTCAGTACGTCGGCGGCGTCGGCACGGCGTGCCTGGCCGTGGGCGCGACCATTTTCGTGCTCACCCTTGCGACCAAGGCCTACGGCGGCGAGGTTCTTCTCGCTGGTGCCCTGCTCGTGATCGTGGGCCTGCTGTTGAGGATCGAGGCCGCCGTGTGGGCGGGACGCCAGGACGGAAAGGCCCCCTGACGGCTATGCGGGCTGCCGCGTCGGGCAGCCGAGCCGGTTCAGCCGTCGGGACGGGCCCCGCGTCGATTATCGCTGTCGCCTGGGTGATCGACTCCGTCTCCCTGATGTTGCGGTGGCCGGGGCGGCTGGATACCACGCTTTCACTGAAATGGAGTGGATCGCAGGGGTTGGCGAAGTGAGGCGACGAATGTGCCGTCCGCGTTCATGATGTCGTCGCGCACCAGGGGTGCGAACACGGACCAGCCGCCGTCGTCCACGGCCACCGTCATGCGGAGGCGTCCGTCGCCGTCGTCCAGGGTGTGGCTGACGACGGTGTACCGGTTGCCGTCGTCGGCGACCGTGTGGCGTACCTCCCTGTCGTCCAGCAGTTCGCGCCACTCGTCGTAGCCGGCACGTCGCCATTCGGCAAGCCGGGCATCGGCAAGTCGCGTCGCCGTTCTCGTGTCCAGACCCACGCTTCGGATTCTCCCGTCCGTCGGTCGGCACTCGCACCCAGAGAGGCAGGGGTGTCGCGAGATTGATCAGCAGGTGAACATGGGCTAGCGTCCGCGTCCGTGAATCGCCCTCGCCTTGTCTCGATCGCGTTGATCTCCGCCGCGGCGCTGGCCCTCGCCGGCTGTGGTGGGGAGGAGACCGCCACCCCGACGTCGTCCACGCCGACCGCCTCCGCGGTCGCTCCCACCTCGGCCGCCGCTTCCCCGTCGGTGGCACCCTCTTCCCCGGCGGCCGGCGGGGCGCCGGTCACGGTGAACGAGAAGGTGGTCTGCGAGTCGGCCGAGAAGGCCGGGCAGGAGATGAAGAAGGCGCTCATCGCCGTCGTGCAGTCCGGCAAGGAGCCGTCGGCGGAGGTGTACCGGAAGATCCTGGCGGACCTCGGCGACAAGCTGACGTCGTTGCTGCCCGCGGGCGGCGTAGGCGAGGTGGTCGGGGCGCTGACGCGGTTCGCGTCGGAGGCGGGGCGGGCGGCCGCGGCCGCGGACCCGGCGACGGCCGCCGACAACCCGGCCTTCGAGAAGGCCGGTACCGACCTGACCGCCGCCTGCAAGGCGGCCGGAGTCAAGGTCAATTTCTGATCCGGGTCGCCCGGGCGTGACGCGCCCGGGATCGCCGCCGCCGGCGGGTCACCCGGCCGGCTAGCCGAACGTGAAGGCGTACGCCTCGACGCCCGGCTCGCGGAACGTGATCTCCACGGTCCGGTCGCGGATCGTGTCCCACTGGCGGACGAGCTGGTAGAGGCGGGCGTCCTCGACCACCCCGAAGCCGTCCTCGTCGACATCGACACCGTGGGACGGACCGGGCGGCTCGCCGTCGAGGAGCACCCGGAACGGAACGGGCCCCGGCCCGCCGGGCGACAGCACGAGGTGCGCGTCGCGGGCGTGGAAGCGGACGACCACGCTGCCACCGGCCCGGTCGAGCACCGCCCGCTCGGCGCCGATCGTCCAGTCCCCGGCGAGGGCCCAGTGGTTGCGGGGCAGCTCGTCGGGCGGCGCGTACGTGGCCTCCTCGTCGAACGCGACGCCGTCCGGTGAGGCGAAGTGCTCCCCGCGCGCGTAGCCGAGGTACGTCTCCGGCGTGCGCAGGTGGGACCAGTCGGCCTCCGCCTCCACGCCCAGCCCGCGAACCGGGACGGGCTCGCGGTCGACGCCGAGGAGCCGCTGGAGGACGCGCTCCGACTCGTCGTAGCGCCCCTCACCGAAGTGTTGGTCGCGGATGACCCCGTCGGTGTCGACGAAGTACAGCGCCGGCCAGTACTGGTTGTCGAAGGCGTTCCAGACCCCGTACGCGTTGTCGATCGCGACCGGGTAGTCGATGTCACGGGCCGCGACCGCCCGGCGCACCTGGTCGACGTCGTGTTCCACGGAGAACTCGGGCGTGTGGACGCCGACGACGACGAGGCCGTCGTCCCGGTAGGCCCGCGACCAGGCGCGCACGTACGGCTCCTGGCGCAGCCAGTTGATGCACGTCAGCGTCCAGAAGTTCACCAGGACGACGGAGCCGCGCAGGTCCGCGGGGTCGAGCGGCGCCGAGTTGAGCCATCCGGTCGCCCCGTCGAGGCGTGGCAGGTGCGGGCTGGCCATGGTCGCCTAGCGCAGCGACCGGAAGCCGTCGCGGATCTCCTGGGACAGCAGCTGCGGTTGTTCCCAGGCCGCGAAGTGCCCGCCCTTGTCGAGCCGGTTGTAGTGGATGAGGTTGGGGTAGGCCCGCTCGGCCCAGCTCCGGGGAGCCTCGAAGAGCTCGTCGGGAAAGACGCTCACGGCGGCGGGGACGGACACGCCTTTGGTGACGAAGAACGACAGCTTGAACTCCGCGTAGAGGCGGGCGGCGGAGACTCCCGTGTTCGTCAACCAGAAGAGCGTGACGTTGTCGAGGATGTCGTCCCGCGACAGTCCTTCGGATTGCCCGGCGAAGACCCGGGAGATCAGCGCCAGACTGGCCGCGTCATGGTCGAGCATGAAGGCGGCCAGGCCGACGGGGGAGTCCGCCAGGGCGGTCAGCGTCTGCGGGCGGGTGCCCATGAAGAGTCCGTAGGCGGCGTGCTTCCAGAAGAAGTCCAACTGCTCGCACGCGCGCCTCTCCTCTGCCGAGAGGTTCGGTGGCAGCGAGCCCATCGCGTTGTTCGCCCCGGTGATGTCGGACTGGAAGAGTGCGTCGATGTCGGGAGGAATCACGCAGGGCATGTTGGAGTGGATCCCGGCCAGTTCCGGGGGTGCCTGCACGCCCAGCAGGTCCGTGACGATCGCGCCCCAGTCGCCGCCCTGCGCCACGAACCGTGGGTAGCCGAGGCGCCTCATCAGCTCCGTCCACGCCCGCGCGATGTGCTCGGGGTCCCAGCCCGGCTGGGTCGGCTTGCCGGAGAAGCCGTAGCCCGGCATCGACGGGATGACCAGGTGGAATGCGTCCGAGGCGCTCGCTCCGTGCGCGGTCGGGTCGGTGAGCGGCCCGATGATCTTCAGCTGTTCGATGATCGAGCCGGGCCAACCGTGCGTGACGATGAGCGGCAGCGCGTCCTCGTGCTTCGAGCGGACGTGGATGAAGTGGATGTCGAGCCCGTCGATCTCGGTCAGGAACTGTGGCAGGGAGTTCAGTCGCGCCTCGACCTTGCGCCAGTCGTACTCCTGCTCCCAGTACCGCGCGAGCGCCTGGACCGTCGCGAGTTGCGTGCCCTGCGACTGGTCCGGGACGGTCTCCCGGTCGGGCCAGCGGGTGGCCGCGATGCGCCGGCGCAGGTCCGCGAGGTCGGCGTCGGGAATCTGCACGGTGAACGGCCGGATCTCCGCGGTGCGTGGCCGCGCTTCGGTCTTGACCGCCATTCCTGCCTCCCTCTCCAGGGCCCGTTTCGGAAGCGCGCGACGCTTTCCACGCTTGCGTGGCGATAAACGTGGACACACCCGCTCCGCGCCGGCCGGCTGGGTGAGAGGGCGCGATCCCGGTCCCGCGGTACGCGTGCCAGGATTCCCCGCGTGACGCTTGCTGATCTCGCTCGTCGGGTCGATGCCACCTCTCGCCTCAGTGGGCGGTTCGTCCTGCGGTCGGGACGGGTGGCGGAGGAGTACTTCGACAAATATCAGTTCGAGGCGGACCCCGTCCTGCTGGACGCGCTTGCCGAGCGGATGGTCGCCCTCGTGCCGTCCGGCACCGAGGTGCTGGCGGGCCTGGAGATGGGCGGCATCGCCGTGGTGACCGCGCTCGGCCGGCACACCGGGCTGCCGTGCGCGTTCGTCCGCAAGGCGGCGAAGCCGTACGGCACCGCCCGCCTGGCGGAGGGGGCGGACGTCGCCGGCCGACGGGTGCTCGTCGTCGAGGACGTGGTGACCTCGGGCGGGCAGGTGGTCCTCTCGACCGGGGAGCTGCGCCGGCTCGGGGCGCGGGTCGACGCCGCCGTGTGTGTGATCGACCGACAGGAGGGTGGGAGTGCGGCGCTGGCGGCCGAGGGCATCGCGCTGCGGGCGCTGCTGACCCGCGCCGACCTGGAGACCTACGGAAAGCGGACGCGGCCGTGACGCGACCTGTCCGGTGTGGACCAATCGCCCGCAGGGCTGTGCTGGGGATCGACGGGAGCGGCCGCCGCCCTTAGCATCGGGGCCAGTGGATCTTCGGTCCACTCCCGGCCGACCCCGGCCACCAGCCCGATCGAAGGGAGACGCGCGTGCGTCGAACCCCCTATGTGGCATTACTCGGCGTCGGCGTGTCCGGCGCACTGGTGCTGAGCGCGGCGCCGGTGTCGGCGGCGCCCCAGCCGGCGCCCGCCGCGACGCCCGGCATCGTGGTCGTCGACGGCATGACGCAGCCGGTCTTCTCGCTCGCGGACGCGATCGAGGAGCGGGTGTACGTGCAGACCCCGGTCGACACCGACCACGACGGTCGCCTCGACCGGGTGGCGATCGACATCTCCCGTCCCCGGGAGACCGCCACCCAGGGCTTCAAGGTGCCGGTGATTTTCGAGCACAGCCCGTACCGCAAGAACACCTGGGGGGACGTGCCCTACCCGAGCGTGCTGGTGGACGAGCTGCCGCAGAACGGCGTGACCCGCCGGTCCGGCCTGCGGTCGTCCGACGTCGAGGCGCAGCGCGCGGAGGCCAAGGCCAACCTGCCCGGCTCACTGGACGACTACTACGTGCCGCGGGGGTACGCGGTGGTCCTCGGCCAGAGCGTCGGCACCGGCGACTCGGACGGCTGCCCGACCAGCGGCGACCAGGCCGAGACCCTCGGCACCAAGGCGGTCATCGACTGGCTGAACGGCCGGGCGAAGGGGTACGACGCCAGCGGCGCGCCGGTGACCGCCGGGTGGACCACCGGCGCGGTCGGCATGACCGGTGTCTCCTACAACGGGACGCTGCCCAACCAGGTCGCCACCACCGGGGTCCGCGGGCTCAAGACGATCGTGCCGGTCTCCGCGATCAGCAGCTGGTACGACTACTACCGGGCCAACGGCCTGGTCGTCGCGCCCGGCACGTACCAGGGTGAGGACACCGACATCCTGGCGAAGTACACGGCCGGGCAGGTGCGGGCGGAGGGCCCCTGCGCCGACGAGATGGCCGCGCTGACCGAGGAGCAGGACCGGGTCACCGGTGACTACTCGACGTTCTGGCGGGACCGGGACTACCTCGACGCGAAGGACGTGGAGGCGAGCGTCTTCGTCGTCCACGGCCTCAACGACTGGAACGTGAAGACCGAGCACTTCGCCGGCTGGTGGGACGAGCTGGCCAAGCGGCACGTGCCGCGCAAGATCTGGCTGCACCAGGGCGGCCACGGCGGGCCGGGCAACAGCGCGTCGGTGACGCTCCCGGACGGTCGCACGTGGACGTACAAGCAGACGGAGAACCGCTGGTTCGACTACTGGCTGTGGAACGTCCGCAACGGGATCATGGACGAGCCGACCGCGGTGCTGCAGCGGGAGAACCGCAGCTACACCACGTACGCCAACTGGCCGGACTCGGGCGCCCGCGAGGTTGCCGTGAAGCTGGGCGCGACCAGCGCCACCGAGCCGGGCATCCTGACCACCGGCAAGCGCCCGAAGGGCACGGTCGAGCAGGCCTTCGTCGACGAGGGCCGGACCATCCACCCCGACACCCTGGTGGCCGACCCGGACGCGGCGAGCGCCAACCGGCTCGCGTACCGCTCGCCGGTGCTCAGCCAGGACGTGCGGATCTCCGGCCGTCCGGAGATGCGCCTGCGGATGGCGATCGACAACAAGCCGGACGCGAACCTGACCGTGTACCTGGTCGACTACGGCCCGGCCGGGTCGACCGCCGCGCCGACGGTGGTGACCCGCGGCTGGATGGACCCGCAGAACCGCAAGAGCGCGTCGCGCACCGAGCCGGTGCGGCAGGGCAAGCTGTACGACTACCGGTGGACCCTGGAGCCGAAGGACTACGTCTTCCCGGCGGGTCACCGGATCGGCGTGGTGGTGTTCTCCAGCGACCAGGAGTACACGCTGCTGCCGCTGGGCGGCACCGCCCTGCGGGTGGCGACGCACGACAGCGAGCTGCGCCTGCCCGTCGTGGGCGGGCGGAGCGTCCTCGGTTTCTGACCGGGGCTCCGGCCCGGGGTCGCCGACCCCGGGCCGGCCGACCTCGCGGTGGGCAGCCCGACACGTCGGGCTGCCCACCGGTCTGTGCGGCGACACCTCATCGCTGGCTCGTCCGCTCCGGCGACACCGGGGCCGCGAAGAACGCGGCGAACGTGTCGACCAGCCCGCGGGGCGCCCGGTTGATCGCGTCGTGGCCGCCCCGGGGGATCCGCACCGTGCGGGCGTGGGGCAGGGCGCGGGCCAGCGCCTCGTCGAGGTCGACGTAGTAGGGCGGGCCGTCGGCGCCGCACGCCAGGAGTACCTCGGCCGTCACCCCGGCCCACTGCTCGGCGGGCCCGTCGTGGCGCCGGACCTGCTCGGTCTCGTCCAGGGTCATCGGAAGCAGGTCCCCCATCGTCCGGCCGATCGGCGTCCGCAGGAACAGCCGGACGAGCGCGACCTGGACCGCGAGCGGAAGCCGTGACCCGGGCATCTGCGGGTTGATGGCGGCGGCGGAGATGGCCAGGCCGCGGGCGGTGTCGCCGGACCGCAGCGCCTCGCGGGCGGACTCGATCCAGTCGGTGGGGAAGCCGCCGTCGACGGAGACCGCCGCGTCGTAGAGCGCGAGCCGGTCGATCGGCAGCCGGAGCGCGGCGCGCAGGGCGATGAGGCCGCCGGAGCTGTGCCCGATGACGTTGCGGGCGCCGGTGTGCTCCAGCACCGCCGCGAGGTCGTCGATGTCCTGGTCGAGCGTGTACGGCTCGGACCGCGGCGGGGCGTCGCCCCGGCCTCGCCGGTTGTAGAGGTGCACGGTGAACCGGTCGGCCAGCCGTGCGGCGAGTCGCTGGTAGACGTCGATGGTCACCCCGCCGCCGTGCACCACGACGATCCCGGGCCCCGCCCCGGTCGAGTGCAACGCGAGCCTCGCGCCGTCGCGTGCGGTGATCCGCTCCATGGCCACTCCCTCTCGGCTGACTGAAACTGCGAACGCCGTTTGCAGTTTACAGTGGTTTGGTGACCGACGCATCCACGAACTCGGGCGAGGGCGGCTCCGACCGTCAGCCGATCTGGGGGCGGCCGGCGCGGGGCAGCCGGGGGCCCAACCCGACGCACAGCAGGGACGAGATCGTCGCCGCCGCCGTCGCCCTCGCCGACGCCGAAGGGCTCGCCGCCGTCTCCATGCGGGCCGTCGCCACCGCCCTGGGCGCCAGTGCCGCCTCGCTCTACCGCTACCTGTCCTCACGGGACGACCTGCTGGACCTCATGACCGACCGGGCGGTGGGCGAGCTGCGGCCGTACCCGACGGGAGAGGGCCAGTGGCTGGACGGGATGCTGCGGCTGGCCCGCCGGCAACGGGAGCTGTTCCGGCGCCATCCATGGCTGGTCGAGGTGATCCACCGGCCGTCCGGGATCGGGCCGGAGGGCCTGGCCTGGTTCGACGCCTGCCTCGGGATGCTGGAGCCGGTGCCGTGTGCGGCCAGCGCCAAGTTCGAGGCGATCGCGATGATGACCGGAGTCGTCAGCCTCTTCGCCCGTAGCGAGACCGCCGCGCCGCCGGTCGCCTTCACCGCGGTGGACCTCACGGCGTATCCGCACCTGGTGGCGGCGTTCGCCCGGCCGTCGGCCCCCGCGCCGACGGGGGACCTCTTCGACCGTACGCTCCGCGGCCTGCTCACCGGGCTGCTCAGCGGCGTGTGAGGTGGCGCAGGCCGGGCAGACGGGGATCCGGCGGTGGCGCGGCGGGATCGCGCCCCACTCGTTGCGTGAGGCAATTAGTGGGGGAGTAGCGTTCCCCCGCGAACGGCACGGTGTTACGAAGGAGGCTGCGGGTGCGTACGACGACGGTGGACGTCAGGACCGACGACGGGGTGGCGGACTCGTACCTCGCCCGACCCGACGGCGATGGTCCCGTTCCGGCCGTGCTGCTGTTCATGGACGCGTTCGGGCTGCGCCCCCGGCTCGCCGAGATGATCGAGCGGATCGCCGAGCGTGGCTACCTGGTCCTGGCGCCGAACCTGTTCTACCGCGCCGGCCGCGCGCCGCTGTTCGACCTGTCCCGGCTCGCCGAGCCGGACCAGCGCGGCGACATCTTCGCGCAGATCATGCCGCTCATCGGGGAGCTGACCCCGCAGGTCGTCATCCGTGACACGGGCGCCTACCTGGACTTCCTTGCCGCCCGCGACGATGTCGCGGCCGGGCCGGTCGCCACGGTGGGTTACTGCATGGGCGGCACGAACGCGCTGCGGGCCATCGAGGCGTACCCGGACCGGATCGCCGCGCTCGCCAGCTTCCACGCCGGCCGGGTCGTCACCGACGCGCCGGACAGCCCGCACCGCGGCGTCGGCTCGGTCACCGGTGAGCTGTACTTCGCACACGCCGACCAGGACGCGTCGATGACCGCCGAGCAGATCGCCGAGCTGGAGCGGACGCTGGACGCCGCCGGCGTGCGCCACCGCTCCGAGGTGTACGAGGGCGCCGCCCACGGCTTCACGATGGCCGACACCGCGCACTACGACGAGCCGGCCACCGAACGGCACTGGAAGGCGATGTTCGACCTGCTCGACCGGACCTTCGCGCGCTGAGCGGGACGCCGTGACACCGGGCCCGGCCGGTCCGCCAGGCCGGGCGCCGCATGCCCACCGCCGAGCCGGGTAGGTCGCTCTTGCCGGCGCGTACGGGATGAGGTGGCGGATGGCCGGGGCGTGGTTGCTGGGCACCGGGGTCGTGTGGGTGACGGTTGCCTCAGGCTCGGGCGACTACGTCGCAGGAGGCGGCTCCGGCCGCAGATTCAATGCGAGGATCAGCTGTTCAAGCAGCACGACCGTCGGCTGGAGGGGTGCTACTGATGTCGATCTGAACGGTGTTGCCGACCCGTCTGGCTGGTACTACGGGGGTGTCGTGAACCGCGCGTGTAGCCCCCGATCGTTAGCTGCCACCGTGCTGGCGACGACCGTAACCGGTGATCAGATGACACGGTTTCGTTAGGTACAGCAGGAACGATCACGGGAATCTCGGGAGTCCGGCAGTGAGCAGCGGACAGTCGGGTTGGCGCCCGCACCCGGGCGCCTACCGTGCTCCCGAAAACCTTCCCCCGGTCGCGCCCGGCCGCATCGTCGGCCTAGTTGCCAGCTGCGATCTCCGAGGGGCGTACCCGACGATGCGAGTACCCGGAGCTTCACGGTCAGTGAGCTCGCGATTCTGGAGGACGGGCGGCGCGTGCTCCTGCACGCGGAACGTGGGTTCACTGTCACTGCTAGATCAACCGGCGTCCCGGGTGGTGTCATTCCGCTCGTTGAGACTCGGGAGAGCATCACCCAGCACGTGTTGAACGCCGTACTTCCCGCCGACGAAGAGTACGCAAGGGAGGAGGCACATCCATGGTCGTGGCTGGCCGAGCTAGCTCGGGCTCGCGGCCTGGATGCGACCGCAGAAGACCTACGAGGCCTTCCCTATCAAGTGGTCTTCACCGACACCGTGACCCGATGGCTCGCGGCTACCTGAGCTCCAACGCCTAGACCTGCTCACCCCGTAGTTCCCTGGTGCCGCAATAGACGATGGTTATTGGAAGATCACGTATCGTCCCTTGACGCGACTTCCCCGAACGGTGGTCCAACCGCCCCGGTCACTGATTCGGCATGTAGTTGATCGCCAGGCCCTCGCCGTAGCGGTGACCCTCTCCGGTCAGAATTTGCGCCTCGTGCTCCAGCGACGCCAGTACCGTCGTGGCCAGGTCGACCCGACTGGTCACTCCCACCCAGTACGACAGCTCCAACCAGTCCTCGCCCCACGTGGGCAGCGCCGCGCAGGCATCCATCGCCAGCAGCGTGTGGAGGTCTTCCCGGTCCTTCGGATCGGTCACCAGCTTCAGGGTCTCGGCCACGGTGACGGCGGTGACGCCGAAGCGCTGCCGGTCGGTGATGACCTCGCCTACTGGCTCCACGGCGTGGATCGATCCCGCGACGTACGCCAGCAGTGCCGAGCGGTCCAGCACGAGCGTGACCGGGGGCAGCTCGTCCTCGGGGTTCACGCGGCCGGCGCCGACTGGTCCCCGCCGGCCTGCTCCTGCTCCTGCTCCATGTGCTGGCGGACCCGCTCGCGGACCGCCGCGAATCGCTCCGATGGCCACTCGGCCTGCACCGCGTACCGGCGGGCGCGGGCGGCGGCCATGCCCTCCGGGGTCAGCGTCACCCCGCGGCGAGCCTGCTCGTCACGGAACTGCTCCCACGCCCTCTGGGCGCGCACGGCCCCGGTCACGTAGGCGCTCGCCTTGCCTGGGCCCTGCTGCTCCAGGGTCTCGGCTACATCCTGGGGAACGGAGATCGACAGCTTCTTCACCGTGGTCATACCATCAGCGTACTTCGGTAGCACCTTCCTTGCGCCAGTGACACGGGGGCAAGTTTGCAGCTCCTGCCCTGCGTCAAGGACGAAGATCCGGAACAACCTGTACGTCGGGGATGACCGCAGTGGCGACGGGTGCGGGCCGTGTTGAATGGCGGGATGTTCGTCAACCCCCTGCCCGGCACCGTCCGCGCCCGAGGCCGGCGGTCTCAGCGGAGCCGGAGGGTCGGGCGACGCTGGGTCACCGGCAGCGGCGACGTCCGCGCTCAGTCGCCGGTGAGGAGGCCGTCGCGGACCTGGCGGCGCAGCACCTTACCGATCTGCGAACGGGGAAGGTCGTCGACGACCACCACCCGGCGCGGCACCTTGTAGCCGGTGAGGTGGCGGCGGCAGGCGAACCGGATGCCGTCCGGGTCGCTGGTGCAGTCCTCGTCCAGGACGACCACGGCCACGACCTCCTCGCCGCCGCCGTCGCCAGGCAGGCCCACCGCCGCCGCGTCCCGGACCCCGGGCACCCGGCGCAGCGCCTCCTCCACCTCCGACGGGTAGACGTTGAACCCGCCCGTGATGATCAGCTCCTTGATCCGGTCGACCACCGTGACGAACCCGTCCGGGTCCATCACGACGATGTCGCCGGTGCGCAGCCACCCGTCCGGCAGCAGCACCGCGGCCGTCTCCTCCGGGCGCCGCCAGTAGCCGGCGAACACCTGCGGGCCGCGGATCAGCAACTCGCCGGGCTCGCCCGCGGCCCGGTCCCGGGACGGGTCCTCGGGGTCGACGATCCGGATCTCGGTGGACGGGAACGGCACGCCCACGGTGCCGGGGCGGCGTGCCGGGGAGACCGGATTGCCGAGGGCCACCGGTGAGGTCTCGGTCATCCCGTACCCCTCGACCAGCAGCCCGCCGGTGACCGACTCCCACACCTCGACCGTCGCCGGGGGCAGCGCCATGGCCCCGGAGATCGCGTAGCGGGCGGAGCCGAGGTCGACCCCGCGCTCCCGGGCCGCGTCGGCCAGTCGCTGGTAGATCGGCGGTACGGCGGGCAAGAAGGTCGGCGGGCGGCGACGCACCGCGGCCAGGGTCTGGTCGACGTCGAAGCGGGGGAACAGCACCAGCGTCGCGCCGATGCTCACCGAGAAGGTGAGGCACAGCGTGAGCCCGTACGCGTGGAACAGCGGCAGCACCGCGTACACCGTCTCGGCGCCGTCGCGCAGGCCCGGGACCCACGCGCGGCCCTGCGCGGCGTTGGCGCGCAGGTTGCGGTGCGTCAGCACGGCGCCCTTCGGCGTGCCGGTGGTCCCGCCGGTGTACTGCAGCAGCGCGGTGTCGTCCGGACCCGGCGCCGGATGGTCGGCGGCGAGCGGCCCGGCGTCGGCCAGCAGCCGCTCGAACGAGCGGGTGCCGGGCGCCGGTCCGGTCATCGCCGCGCGGGTCTGCCGGACCCGGGGCAGCGGCACGCGCAGCGCCCAGCGCTTGCGCCGCGGCAGGGCGCGGGTCAGGTCGACGGCCAGCACGGTCTCGACCGCGGCCACCCCGACGACCGACGGGGCGGCCTTGTCCCAGGCCACCGCCACCCGGGCACCGTGGTCGGCGAGCTGGTGGGCCAGCTCCTGCCGGGTATAGAGCGGGTTGTGCTCGACCACCACAGCGCCCAGCCGCAGCACCGCGTAGAAGGCGATCACGTGCTGCGGGCAGTTGGGCAGCACCAGCGCCACCCGGTCGCCCGGGCCGACGCCGATCCGGCGCAGCGCCTCGGCCGCGCGGTCCACCTGGTCGGCCAGTTCGGCGTACGTGGTGATGGCACCGAAGAAGTCGAGCGCCGTCCGGGAGCCGAAGCGGCGGGCGGCGTCGGCGAGCAAATCGACGAGTGACTCCTCGGACGGGTCGATCGTCGCCGGCACCCCGGGGGCGTAGCTGCGCAGCCAGGGCTGTTCGGCGGTCAGGTCCATCCGGTCTCTCCTCGCTGCCGTGGGCGGCCGGCCGCCCTTCGCCGCTATTACGGGTCAGTAACCTACGGTACCGTAGGTCTCCGGCCCGGCGGTCGGGCGGCCGAGCGAGCGCGCCTGGTCAGGCCGCGAGCCGTGCCACGTACACGGTGTTGGCCGACTCGCCGCCGGTCAGCGGGTTCGGGAACGTGACCACGTGGGCGTGCGCGTCGTCGAACACCTCGGCGAGGACGCCCGCGAAATCGTCGTCCGGCGGGTCGTCCGACCAGAGGGCGAACACCCCACCCGGACGCAGGTGACGGGCGAGGCGGCGCAGACCCTCCGGCGTGTAGAAGGCCGCGTGGCTCGGGTGCAGCACGTTCCGGGGAGAGTGGTCCACGTCCAGCAGCACCGCGTCGAACCGGCGACCGGGCCGGTCCGGGTCGAACCCGTCGGCGCCGGCGACGGCGAAGAAGTCGGCGCGCACGAAGCGGGTACGCGGATCGTCCGCCAACCCGGCGGCGAACGGCAGCAGACCCCGCCGGTGCCAGTCGATCACGTCCTCGATCGCCTCCACCACCAGCAGCGACCCGACCCTGCGGTCGTCCAGCGCGGTACGCGCCGTGTAGCCCAGGCCCAGACCGCCCACCACCACGTCGAGGGCGCGCGCGCCGGCGGGCTCGTTCCCGGCGGGCCTGCCCTCGTCGGAGGCGTTCCCGTCCAGCGCGGCCAGGCCCAGCCGGGCCAGCTCGATCTCGGCGACGGGGAAGAGGCTGGACATGAGGAAGTCGTCGTCGAGCTTGACCTCGTACACGTCGACCTGGAGCGCGGGGTCACGACGCCGGCGCAGGCTGATGGCGCCGATCGGCGTCTCCCGCCAGGCCAATTCCTCGAAGCGCACGCCCACGTGGTCCTCTTTCCGTCGTCCCGCCCCGGGATGCTACCGACCGGCGCGCCACCGGCCCCGCGACCACGCAGGTCGGCGGACGCGCAGGAGACGGTTGACGCCCCCGGTCGGTTGATCCACTCCGTTTCCCGGATGTTGCGGTGTCCCGGCCGGCTTGATACCGCAACATCAGGGAAAGCGTGTGGATCACGTCGGCGCCTGGGTCGGAACGCCACGTCCGATTGCCGCGAGCCTGCGCGGCCCGTGCCGCGCAGAGTTGACGGCGGCTCGCCCCTCTCGCGGCGAGCCGTTCCAGTGACGTGACGCGCGGAAGGTGAACCGAACATGCATGTCGTTCCGGGTCTCAAGGTGCTCTATTTCGGGACCCCGGTGGTGCTGATCAGCTCGCGCAACGAGGACGGCACCGCGAACCTCGCCCCGATGTCCTCCGCCTGGTGGCTCAACCAGACCTGTGTGCTGGGCCTGGGCGACAGCAGCCAGACGTCGGCGAACCTGCGGCGTGAGCGGGAGTGCGTCCTCAACCTGCCGTCGTCGGCGTTGGTCGACGCCGTCGACCGGCTCGCGCTCACCACCGGCCGCTCGGTCGTCCCGGAGCACAAGGTGCGGCAGGGCTACCGGTACGAGCCGGAGAAGTTCGCGGTGGCTGGTCTGACCGAGCAGGCGTCGGACCTCGTCTCGCCGCCCCGGGCCGCGGAGTGCCCGATCCAACTGGAGTGTCGCGTCGTCGCGGTACATCCGCTCGCCGGCCCGGCGAACGTGACCTCCTTCGAGGTCGAGGTCCTGCGTGCCCACGTCGAGGAGACGTTGCTGATCCCCGGCACGCACTACGTCGACCCGGTCGGCTGGGACCCGCTCATCATGAAGTTCTGCGAGTTCTTCGGCGGAGGACGCAACGTCCACCCGTCGAGGCTCGCCGAGGGCTGGGAGATGCCGCACCGGCTCGACCGGGTGTCACGCTGACGACGTGGCCCGGTTTCAGCCCGGCCAGGTGAGCGGCAGCGCCGGTGCCGCGAGGACCGCCGCCACCGCCGCGAGCGCGCCCGCGGGCCGGCGCAGGCCGGGTCGCCGCCGGAGCAGCACCAGGAGTACGCCGCTGATCGGCACCGCCACGGACGCGGTGGCGAGGACGCCGACGACGTCCGGAAGACGGGGTGACCCGCCCGCCACTGTGGATCCGTCGATCGCCCACGCGACCGTGCAGGCGACCGCCGACCAGCTCGCCGGGGCGAGCAGCGCGCAGAGCAGGGCCAGCGCGCCGGGCCCCTGACCGGGCCCCGGCAGCAGCGGGTCGGTGCGGTCGGGCCGCTGCCACGGACGGTCTCCGGGAACGGGATCCATCCGCAGACCGTACCGTCGCCCGCCACCAGGCATCACGGCCCGTCGACGGCCGACGCCGGCAGGGGCGGACACGGAGGGTCCTCGAGACATCGACGGAACGCATATCCTGTGGCCCGGCCGACCCACCGGAAGGGACCTCATGCCGTCGCGGCAGGACCAGCTGCACTCGTACCAGTTCACCGTCCAGCGGGCGGTCGCCGCGCTGGTCATGCGGGAGACCGACCCGGCGCGGTCGCCGTTCCGGAGACTGGCCGGTGCCGGCCTGGCCAGCGTGCTGGTCGCGACGATCGGCCTCGGTGCGTTCGCGCTCTACGGGCTGTTCGCGGGCGGCGGCACGGGTTGGCGCGACACCGGTGCGGTGATCGTGGAGAAGGAGTCCGGTGCCCGGTACGTCTACCGGGAGCAGAAGCTGCACCCGGTGCTCAACTACGCGTCCGCGCTGCTGATCGTCGGCGCGGAGCAGGCGCGGACCGTGCTGGTCTCCCGCCGGTCCATCGAGGGTGTGCCGCGCGGCCTGCCACTGGGCATCACCGACGCGCCCGACTCGCTGCCGGCGCCGGGGCGGCTGTCGAGGGCGCCGTGGACGGTGTGTTCGGCGCCGCCGGAGGACGACGACCACTCCGGCCCGCGTTCGGCGCTGCTGGTCGGCCTCGGGGCGGACGGCGGCCGCCCCCTCGGCGCGGACGCGTTGCTGCTGCGGCACCCTGACGGCGGGCTGCACCTGGTCTGGCAGCAGCGCCGTTACCGGGTGCGCGACGCTACCCGGGTGCTGGCCGCGCTCGCCACCACCCCGGCGCGGGCCGTGCCGGTCGCGCCGGCGCTGCTCAACACGCTGCCGGCCGGCGTGGACCTGGCCCCACCCGACCTGCCCGACCTCGGGCGGACCTCGGATCGGGTGCCCGGCGCGCGGATCGGCGACGTCTACCTGGTGCGCAACACCGGCGGCGGCCGGCAGTACGCGGTCGTGGTCCGCGACGGTCTGGCCGGTGTCACCGAGTTGCAGGCCGCCCTGCTCCTGGCCCGCACGGGTCAGGGGGAGCCGGAGCCGATCGCGCTCGGCCGGTTCGCCGGGCTGCCCGCCGCACCCGACCTGGCTCCCCGGGGTCCCGGCGCCCCGCCGCCTGTCCCGCCACGGCTGGCCGACACGGAGGCGGGCGGGATCTGCGCGGGGGTGGGCGACGACGCCGGGGTGGCGGAGGTTCGGGTCCGCGTACCACTGCCGGACCTCTCCACCGCGCCGCGCACCGCCGGCGCGACCAGCGACGGTGGCGTGCGCGCCGACCATGTCGTGGTGGAGCCTGGCCGCGGCGCGGTCGTCGAGGCGGTCGCGGCGCCCGGCGCGTCCGGCGGCGCGCTGTCGGTGGTCACCGACCTGGGCCGGCGGTACGCGCTGGCCGACCCGACCGTGCTGGGCATGCTCGGCTACCGGGACGTGCGGCCGGTCCGGCTGCCGGCGGGCCTGGTCAGCCTGGTGCCGGCCGGTGCGACGCTCGACCCGGCGGCGGCGCGCACCGTCGCCGCCGGCCAGGGCGGCGGGCGGAGGTGAACCGGTGACCCATGCCCACGGCCTCGACCCGGGCCTGGGTTGACGCAAGGGGCCGAGGCCGGCCACCACGGCCGCCCGCCGCGCGGTTCAGGAGGCGGGGCGGCGCAGCAGGCTCACGGCGAAGTCCGCGTCGTCCCGCCAGGGACGCAGGTCCCAGGTCGCGAACCGGTGCTCCAGGCGCAGCCCGGCCGCGACCGCGTCGGCGTCGAACGCGGTCAACGGGTAGCCCCGGGCGGTGCCGAAGCCGACGGCCAGCACGCCGTCCGGTCGCAGGTGCGCGGCGAGTCGGCGCAGCACCTCCGGCTCGGTGCGGGGAGCGACGAAGGCGAGCACGTTGCCGGCCAGTACGGCCGCGTCGAACGGCTGCTCCTCACCGAGTGCCGGAAGGTCCAGTTCGGCCAGGTCGGCGACGAGCCAGCGCGGACCGGGGTGGTCGGCCCGGGCCGCCTCGACCAGCACCGGGTCGGCGTCGACCCCGACCACCGTGTGGCCCCGGGCGGCCAGCTCGGCGCCCACCCGACCCGTGCCGGAGCCGGCGTCGAGGATCCGTGAGCCCGGCGTGACCAGGGCGTCCACCAGGCGTGCCTCGCCGGCCAGGTCGACCCCCTCGGCGGCGAGTCGGCGGAACCGGTCGACGTACCACTGCGAGTGCTCGGGGCCGGTGTCGGTGGCCCAGCGGGTCGGGTTGCGCATCCTCCCACCGTAGCCACCCGCACGGGCGACCGGGCCGGCAGCGGGCCGGCCCGGCGGGCGGGAGCCCCCAGTGCGCCCGCCCGCCGGTGGGCCACGGCGGCCGGACAGGTCCGCCGCCGTACGCGAGAAAGCATCGACCACTTCCGCTCTCGGATCCGGCATCGGCGGCGTCGTTCTGGTGCCGTGGCACACATTGGCCATCCGTCCGGTGCCGTCGCCGGGCTCCGTCGTTTGCCGGCACGGTGCCGGGGTAAGCGCGGGGCCGGTGTGACGACAGGAGGGGCGGCGTGCGCTTTCCCCGCTTCATCGACGCGGTGTCCCGGCGATCCGGGCTGCCGCCGGAGCAGGCCGTCGCCGTCGCCCGCGCCGTGCTTCAGACGATGGCCGAGCGGGTCACCGGCGAGACGGACGATCTCGCCGGACGCCTCCCGGACGACCTGGACGGCTACCTGGCCGGGCCGGGCTCGGAGGCCCGGGACGCGGCGGCCGGACCGGCTGACTTCCTGCGCCGGGTGGGGGAGCGGGCCGGGGTCGACGAGGTGAGCGCGCGAGCGGGCACCGCCGCGGTGTTCGCGACCCTGCGCGAGGCCGTCACGGTGGGCGAGTTCCACCAGATGGTGGCGCGGCTGCCACGCGGTTTCGACGGCGGTGTGGAGCCCCGGCCGCCGGCCCCGTACGACGGGTGAGGCCGGGAGCCCTCCCATCCCGTCCAAGGTCGGACATCCGCCCACCTTGTAGGAAATTTGACTGTGATGGGCCTTGTTCGCCGTAGGATTGCTTGCCGCGAGCCGCTTAGGCGGTAATAGATCAATCCGCTAGAGGGATGATCGGACTAATTCTGACGTCCGTTGTCCGAGGCGACGATCGGCTCTTCGGCCGGACTCTCATTGATGATCTTTCCACCATCACATAGAGCCATATGCTGCTCTCAATGTGAAGTCCTGGGGGGGATCATGGTCACGTTCGTCGAACGCTGCGCGCCCATCGCGGGTGTGGCACCCACCTTCTGACATGGCGCACGAGACGCTGATCCATCGCTTCGGCGATGTCGTCGCCGCCTGTCCCGACCAGCCCGCCGTCCTCGGCGAGACCCACCAGCTCAGCTACGCCGAGCTGGCCGGCCTGGCCGGCGGGTACGCCGACGCGTTGGCGGCGGCCGGGGCCCGACCGGGTGACCGGGTCGCCCTGCTGACCGCGCACGGGGCCCGCACCATCGCCGCCATCCTCGGCGCTCTCGCCGCCGGGTGCGCGTACGTGCCGCTGGACCCGAGCTTCCCGCACCGCCGGCTGCGGCACATGCTCGACGCCGCCGGGGCGTCCCTCGTCCTCTGTGGAGCCGAGCACGAGGACCTGGCCCGGCGGCTCGGTGCCGAGCGGCCCGACCTGCGCAGCGTCCGCGTGGACGAGGTGCGTCCCGCCCCGCTGCGGCCCGTGCCGACCGACCCCGACGCGCTCGCGTACGTGCTGTTCACCTCCGGCTCCACCGGCGTGCCGAAGGCCGTCGGGCAGACCCACCGCAACCTCCTGCACGTGGTGCGCAACCAGATCGACACCCTCGCCATCGGCCCGGCCGACCGGCTCAGTCTGCTCGCCTCGTTCAGCTTCGACGCGGCCATCCCCGACCTCTACCCGGCGCTGCTCACCGGCGCCGCCGTCATCCCCGTCGACCTGCGCCGGCACGGGCTCGCCCACGCGGTCGAGCAGCTCGGCCAGCACGGGGCGACGATCTACCACTCCACGCCCACGGTCTACCGCTTCCTGCTCGACACCCCGGGCGTCGAACGGCTCGACCAGGTCCGGGTGGTGCTGCTCGGCGGCGAGCAGGCCACCCACGCCGACGCGGCCCGGGGCCGGGGCCGGTTCGCACCCCGGTGCGTCCTGATCAACGGCTACGGCGCCACCGAGTTCACGTTCGCCGCCCGGCACGCGCTGCCGCTGGCCGAGGCCGACCCCCATGCCACCGGCCCGTTGCCGATCGGCGCCCCGCTGCCCGGCTACCAGCTGCGGCTGGCCGAGAACGGCGAGATCGTGGTGCGCAGCGCCCACCTCGCCCCCGGCTACCTCGACCGCGACGACGACCGGTTCGCCACCGACCCAGACGGCGTGCCCACGTACCGGACGGGTGACCTGGGCGAGCGGCTGCCGGGCGGTGAGCTGCGCTGCCTCGGACGGATCGACCGCCAGGTCAAGGTGCGGGGATTCCGGGTCGAGCTGACCGAGATCGAGTCGGTGCTCGCCGCCGAGCCGGGCGTCGGCGCGGTCCGCGCGATCGCCCGCGACGGCGAGCTGCTGGCGTACGTCCGGTCGGCCGGCGCCCCGCTCGACCCGGCCGCCCTGCGCGCGGCGCTCGCCCGGCAGCTGCCCGGGTACGCGCTGCCCCGCGCCGTCGTGCCGGTCGACGAGTTCCCGCTGACCGTCACCGGCAAGATCGACGAGCGGGCGCTGCCCGACCCCGAGCCGGCGGTGCCGCCCGGCGCGGAGCCGGCCACTCCCACCGAGCGGGCCGTGCACGACATCTGGTGCGCGGTGCTCGGCCGGACCGCCGTCGGCCGCACCGACTCCTTCTTCGACGTCGGTGGCCAGTCGCTGCTCCTCGGCCAGGTGCAGCAGCGCCTGGCGGAGCGGTTCGGCGTGCGGCTGCCCATGCTGCGGCTCTTCGGGCACCCCACGGTGGCCGCGCAGGCCCGGCTGATCGACGAGCCGGCCGCCACCGACCGGGCGCCGGCGCTCGCCACCCCACCCGCGCCGCGGGTGGCCGCGCGGGAGTACACCGGCGACGAGATCGCCGTCGTCGGCCTGGCCGGCCGGTTCCCGGGCGCCCCCGACCTCGCCACGTTCTGGTGGAACCTCTGCGCCGGCGTCGACGCCGTCCACGACCACACCGACGACGAACTGGCCGCGCTCGGCATCGGCCCGGGGCTGCGCGCCGACCCGCGGCACGTCCGCGCCGCCGGCCGGCTCGACGGCGTCGCCGACTTCGACGCCGAGTTCTTCGCCTTCGGCGAGCAGGAGGCGGCGCGGACCGACCCGCAGCACCGGCTGTTCCTGGAGACCGCGTGGGAGGCGATCGAGGACGCCGGCCACGACCCGGACCGCTTCCCCGGCCTCGTCGGGGTGTACGCGGCCACCTCCGCGAACCGCTACTTCCTGTTCCACCTCATGGACAACCCGGCCGTGGTCGGCGACGTGGACCCGGACGACTGGGAGGCCCGGCTGGTCGGCCGCCAGTTCACCGACCACCTGCCCGGGCAGGTCGCGTACCGGCTGGGGCTGACCGGGCCGGCGCTCGCCGTGCAGAGCGCCTGCTCCAGCTCGCTGGTCGCGGTGTGCCTCGCCGCGCAGAGCCTGGCCGACTACCAGTGCGACATCGCGCTGGCCGGCGGCGTGAACGTCACCTGGCCCCGCTACCGGCACACCCCCGGCGGGCTGGCGTCCCCCGACGGCCGGTGCCGCGCCTTCGACGAGGCCGCCAACGGCTCGGGCTTCGGCTCCGGAGTCGGGGTGGTCGCGCTGCGCCGGCTCGCCGACGCGCAGGCCGACGGCGACCGGATCTACGCGATCCTGCCCGGCTGGGCGGTCACCAACGACGGCCGCGACCGCGCCGGCTTCGCCGTGCCCGGCCCCGCCGGCCAAGCCGCCGCGGTGGCCGGCGCCCTGGCGGCCGCCGAGGTCGCCCCGGGCGAGGTCCGGTTCGTCGAGGCGCACGGCAGCGGCACCCCGCTGGGCGACGCGATCGAGGTCGCCGCGCTGCACGAGGTGTACGCGGGCGGCCCCGCCGAGACCTGCGCGCTCGGCTCGGTCAAGACCGGCATTGGGCACCTGGACGCCGCCGCCGGCATCGCCAGCCTGATCAAGGCGGTGCTCGCCGTGCAGCACGGCGTGATCCCGCCCAACCTGCACTTCACCCGACCGCACCCGGAGATCGACCTCGCCGGCGGTCCCTTCTACGTGCCGACCAAGGCGCGGGACTGGCCGGAGGCGCCGCGCCGGGTCGCCGGGGTCAGCTCGTTCGGCCTGGGCGGCACCAACGCGCACGTCGTCGTCGAGCAGCCACCGCCGGTCGACCCGGCCGAGGAGGTGCCCGCCGCGCACCTGCTGCCGGTCTCCGCGCGTACGCCGGCGGCGCTGCGGG
Source organism: Micromonospora krabiensis (assembly GCF_900091425.1). Taxonomy (GTDB): domain Bacteria; phylum Actinomycetota; class Actinomycetes; order Mycobacteriales; family Micromonosporaceae; genus Micromonospora; species Micromonospora krabiensis. The sequence continues at coordinate 2,192,391 of NZ_LT598496.1, read as the reverse complement.
ACGCGCTGACCCGGCTGCGGCAGCACCTGGCCGGAGCCGCCCCGGCCCTGGCCGAGGTGGCCGCGACCCTCGCCCTGGGACGGCGGGCGTTCGACCACCGGGCCGCGGTGGTCGCGACCGACCTGGCCGGTGCGGTCGCCGCCCTGGACGACCTGCTGGAGTCCGGCGCCCTGGTGGCCGGCGAGCCGGCCGAGCTGCGCGAACTCGCCGCCGCGTGGGTGACCGGCGGGGACGTGGACTGGGCGGCGCTGCACCCGGAGGGCACCGTCCGCCGCACCGGATTGCCCACCTATCCCTTCCAGCGGCAGCGCTACTGGATCGACCCCTCTCGGAAAGGCGCGCGGTGAACTGGTTCGTCTCCGCCGGAGCCCGGAACGCGGCGCCGGTCCAACTCTTCTGCCTGCCGTACGCGGGCGCCGGGGCCAGCGCGTTCCGCCACTGGCCCGACGCGCTCGGCGCGGACGTCGAGGTGCTGCCGGTGCAGTTGCCCGGGCGGGAGAACCGGATCACCGAGGATCCCCGGTTCCGGGTCGCCGACGTGGCCCGCGCCATCGCCGGACGGGCCACCGGCCCGTACGCGATCTACGGGCACTCGATGGGCGGCCGGGTCGCGTTCGAGGTGGTCCGTGAGCTGCGCCGGGAGGGCGAGCGGCTGCCGCTGCGGCTGTACGTCGGCGGCGCGCGCGCCCCGCACGTGACCGCGCCCAGCCTCTTCGACGGCCTGTCCACGGTGGACGACGATGAGCTGCTGCGCCGGCTCGGCACCGGCGGCGGCCTCCCCGCCGAGGTGCTCGACCATCCGGAGCTGGTGGAGCTGCTGTTGCCGCTGCTGCGCGCCGACTTCGGGCGGGTGGACAGCTACCGCTACGCCCCCGGCGAACCGCTGCCGGTGCCGGTCGTGGCGTTCGCCGGCCGGCACGACGCGGCGGTGACCCGCGCGCACAGCGAGGCCTGGCGGCAGCACACGGCGGCCGGCTTCACCCTGCGCGAGATCGACGGCGGGCACTTCTTCCTGCACGACGCGCTGCCGGAGCTGGCCGCCGCGATCCGCGCCGACCTGACCGCGGCGCTGGCCGACACCGACGGGTCGCCCGCCGCGCCGACCAACGGCCACGCCGCTACCGCCGCCGCGTCCGTCCCCGCCGTCGACGCCGAGCAGGCGGTCACCGGCGACGCCACCGCGACCGCCGCCGGCCCGGCGCCCGCCGTCGGTGCCCACCGGGTGCCGCTTGGCGACACCGGCTGGTCGGTGTGGCGCGACGCGATCCTGCGCACCACCGGCTTCCCCGCCGACGGGCTCACCATGCTCGCCGCCCCGCAGGCGTCGGCCGCCGCCGACGAGCTGCTGGCCACCGGCGGCGGGGAGGAGCAGTTCCACAAGGAGTTCGCCGAGGCGGTCGCCGCCACCGGCCGTCGGCTGACCGAGCTGGCCGGCGACCCGCTGCTGCGGGAGGCGATCACCTGGCAGAACCGGGGCGCCCTGCTCGCGCTCGACGGGCTGCGCAAGGGCGGCCCCGACGCGCCGCGCAACGTGCGTCGGCGGGATCGGGAACGCGCGCTGCTCAAGTACTGGCAGCGCTACTGCGGCAAGAACGAGACCGTCGGCTTCTTCGGACCGAGCTGCTGGGCGACCCTCGACCCGACCCGGTCGGACACCGCCGACGTCCGCCCCGGTCCGGCCCTCACCCGTCGCCGCTGGGTGTGGTTCGAGTCGTGGGCGCTGACCGCGTACGCCGACCACCTCGCCGCCGACCTCGCCGTACGCCGGTGGTGGCCGCCGCGGCTCGCCCCGCACCTGCGGCTCGACGGCCGGGCGGTGCGGCGACCCGGCCGGCCGCCGGTGCTGCTCTCCCCGGTGGAGGCGGCGCTGCTCGCCGCCGCCGACGGTCACCGGTCCGCCGGTGACCTGGTCACCGACCCGGGCATCGGGCTGCGCCGGCCCGAGGACGGGTACGCGCTGCTCGACCGGCTGGTCGAGCGGGAGCTGGTCGTCTGGGACGCGGGGCTGCCGGTGAGCCCGGCCGCCGAGGACGTGCTGGCGCAGCGGATCGAGTCCGTCGGCGACCCGGAGGCGCGGGCCGCCGCCCGAGACGGCTTCGCGCGGCTGCGCGCGGCGCGGGACGCGGTCGCCGCGGCGGCCGGCGACCCGGACACCCTGCGGGTGGCACTGGACGGGTTGGACGAGACGTTCACCGCGTTGACCGGCCAGCCGCCGCGCCGCCGCGAGGGCCAGATGTACGCCGGCCGGACGCTCTGCTACGAGGACACCAGCCGCGACCTGGACGTGGTGTTCGGCGCGCCGCTGCTGGACGGCATCGCCGCGCCGCTGGGCGTGCTGCTCCAGGCGGCCCGCTGGCTGGCCGGGGCACTGGAGGACGCGTACGGGACGGTGTTCCGGGAGCTCTACGACGAGCTGCGCGCGGAGGCGGGCGACGGGCCGGTGGCCCTGTCCGACCTGTGGTTCCTGGTCCAGGGAATGTTCTGGGGCGACGGCGAACGCCCGGTCGACGCGGTGGCCACCGAGTTCGCGGGCCGCTGGGCCGGGCTGTTCGGGCTGGACACGCTGCCCCCCGGTACGACCGAGGTGCGGCTGCGGGTGGACGAGCTCGCCGGGCGGGTCGCCGAGGTCTTCCCGCGTGTCCGGCCGGAGTGGACCAACGCCCGCCTGCACAGCCCCGACCTCCAGATCTGCGCCACTGACGCGGACGCGTTGGCCCGTGGCGACTACACGGTGGTGCTCGGCGAGCTGCACGCCGCCTGGCCGTCGTTCGACTGCCAGGTGTTCACCCCGTCGCACCCGGACGTGGAGCGGCTGCGGGCCGCCCTCACGGAGGACCTCGGCGAGCGGCGGATCCGGTTGCTGTTCCCCACCGACTGGCCCCGGCGCACCAGCCGGGTCGCCGAGGCGCTGGTCGGCCCGACCGACCGGCAGCTCGCGTTCCTGCCGGCCCCGGGCGCCGACCCGGAACGGGTGCTGCCGACGGTCGCGTTGACCGTCACCGAGGAGGCCGGCCGACTGGTCGCGACCGCGGCGGACGGGCAGCGCTGGCCGCTGACCGAGATCTTCGCCGGCCTGCTCGCGGCACACGCCGTCGACGGGTTCAAGCTGGTCGCCGCCGCGCCGTACACGCCGCGGATCACCCTGGACCGCCTGGTGGTGGCCCGCCAGACGTGGCGCACCACGGTCGGGGAGAGCGGCCTGGGCGCGGTGACCGGCGAGCGGGAGCGGTTCCTCGCGATCCGGCGCTGGCGCCGGCGACTCCGGCTGCCCGAGTGGGTCTACATCAAGCTCGGCACCGAGACCAAACCCTGCTTCGTCGACCTGAGCAGCCCGGCGTTCGCCAACATGTTCTGCGCCATGGTCCGGTCCGCCCGCGTCGCCGGCGGCGACGGCGTGTCGCTGGTGGTGAGCGAGATGCTGCCGACACCCGACGACGCGTGGGTGCCGGACGCGCAGGGCCGGCGCTACTTCAGCGAGCTGCGGCTGCACATCGTGGACGGCGCCGAGCCGGCGGCGACCCGATGAGCCACCGGTTCCCGCTCGGCGACACCGGCTGGTGGCTGTGGCGCGACGCGGTGCTGCGTACGGCCGGGTTCCCGGCCGCGGGGCTGGCGGCGTTCACCGCGCCGGAGGCCGCGGCCGCCGCCGACGCTCTGCTGGCCGGCGACGGCACCGAGGATCTGTTCGACAAGGCGTTTCGGGCGGCGCTGCTCGACACCTCCGCGCAGGCCGACGCCCTCGCCGGCGACCCGCTGCTGCGGGAGGCGGTCACCTGGCAGAACCCGGGCATGCTGACCGCGCTGGACGGCCTGCGGCGCACCGACGCGACGGCCCGCAACTGGCGCCGCCGCGAACGCGAGGGCCGCCTGCTGCGGTACTGGCAGCGCTACTGCGGCAAGGCGGAGACGATCGGCTTCTTCGGGCCGGTCTGCTGGGTGCGCCTCGACCCGGACGACCCGGACACCCGGCTCGACCCCGGCCCGGCGCTGGTGTCCCGCCGGGACGTCCACTTCGAGGCGTGGGCGCTGATCGCGTACGCCGACCGGCTCGCCGAGGACCTGGCCGTTCGCCGGTGGTGGGCGCCCGCGCTGCCCCCGCACCTGAGCGTCGCCGGCCGGCACCTGCGCCGACCGCTGCACCCACCGCTGGAGCTGACCGCCGCCGAGGCGCGCCTGCTGGCGTACTGCGACGGGCGGACCCCGGCCGTGACGGTCGTGGAGCGCGCCCGCGCCGACGCGGAGACCGGGTTGCGCACCGCGGACGACGGCTACCTGCTGCTCGACCGGCTGGTCGGGCGGGGCCTGCTGACCTGGGACGCGGCCCTGCCGGTCAGCCCGCGCGCCGAACGGGTGCTGCGGGACCGGCTCGCCGCCGTCGGCGATCCCGCCGTCCGCGCCGCCGTGACCGAGGGCTTCGACCGGCTGTGCGCCGCCCGCGACGCGGTGGCCGCCGCGGCCGGCGACGCGGACCGGCTGCGCGTCGCGCTCGCCGCGCTGGACGCCGAGTTCACCGCCGCCACCGGCGGGCCCGCGACGCGGCAGGGCGGCCAGATGTACGCCGGCCGCACCGTGCTGTACGAGGAGACCGCCCGGGACCTGACGGCGACCATCGGCGCGGGGGTGCTCGACGCCCTCGCGACACCGCTGGCGATCGTCCTCCAGGCGGCCCGCTGGCTCACCGCCGAGGTCGGCGCGGCGCTGCGGGGCGTCCTCGACGAGCTGCACGCCGAGTTGCGCGGCGACGGCCCGGTCCGGCTGGCCGACGTCTGGGCGCTGGCGCAGGGGCTGCTGCTCGCCCCCGACGGCCCGCTCGCCGGGGCGAGCGCCGGGTTCACCGCCCGCTGGACGGAGCTGTTCGGCCTCGACACGGTCGCCGCCGACCAGCCCGAGCTGCGGCTGCGCGGCGACGCACTGGCCGACCGGGCGGCGCGGCTCTTCGCCGCGACCGGCCCCGGCTGGCCGTCGGCCCGCATCCACAGCCCGGACGTCCAGGTCGTGGCCCGCGACGTGGCGGCCGTCAACGCCGGTGACTTCCTGCTGGTGCTCGGCGAGCTGCACCCCGCGTACGCGCCGTTCGACAGCGTGGTCTTCGCGCCGTTCCACCCGGACCCGGCCGCCCTGCGCGCCGGTCTGGACGCCGACCTCGGCCCGGCCCGGGCCCGGGTGCTCTACCCCGACGGCTTCCCCCGCGTCACCACCCGCACCACGTACGCGTCGACCGGGCCCGACGACCGGCAGTTCGGCATCGACACCGCGCGGGGCGCCGACGTCGACGCGCTCGTCCCGGCCACCGAGGTCCGGGTCGAGCCGGTGGACGGCGAGCTGACCGCGGTGCTGCCCGACGGGGGCCGCTGGCCCCTCGTGGAGATCTTCGCGCACCTGCTCGGCTCGCTGCTGCTGGACAGCTTCAAGCTGGTCGCGCCGGCCCCGCACACGCCCCGCATCACCATCGACCGGCTGGTGGTGGCGCGCCGGACGTGGCGGACCACGGCCGGGGAGAGCGGCCTGGCCGAGGTCACCGGCGACGCGGAACGCTTCCTCGCGGTCCGCGGCTGGCGACGGCGGCTCAGCCTGCCGGAGCGGGTCTTCGTGAAGACCGGCACCGAGGTCAAGCCCTGCTACGTCGACCTGACCAGCCCGCTGCACGCCCAGTCGCTCTGCCAGCTGGTGGCTGCCGCGGCGCGGACCGGCCCGGACGTGTCCGTGGTCGTCAGCGAACTGCTGCCGGCGCCGGAGGACACCTGGGTGACCGACGCGCAGGGCCGCGGGCACGTCAGCGAACTGCGCCTGCAGATCACCGATCCGAGAAGCTACCGGGGAGAGAACGGGTGACCGACATCCTGTCCATCAGCGCGGTGCACGGGGAGACGCTGCCCTGGCCGGACGCGACGCTGGCGGAGCTGATCGTCGCGCGGGCCGCGCGGACGCCCGACGCGGTCGCCGTGCGGCAGTGGGACGCCCGGCTCACCTACCGGGAGCTGCTGGACCGGGCGGCCGGGGTGGCCGCCGCCCTGCGCGGGCAGGGTGTCGGCCGGCAGACCCGGGTCGGGGTCTGCGGACACCGCCGTCCGGAGCTGGTCGCCACGGTGCTCGGGGTGCTGCTCGCCGGCGGCTGTTACGTGCCGCTGGAGCCGGGCGGTCCGCGCCGGCGGCTGCGGGAGATCGCCGCCGACGCGGGCGTGTCCGTGGTGGTCGGTGACGCGGCCGAGGCCGAGTTCGCGGACGTGCCCGGGGTGGTGGCCCTGCCGCTGCCCGCACCGGCGGCGGCGCCGGGGCCGGTGACGCCCGGCCCGGCCCGACCCGGTGATCCGGCGTACGTGCTGTTCACGTCCGGCTCCACCGGCCGGCCGAAGGGGGTGCTCACCACCCACCGCAACGCCGTCGAGTTCGTCCACGGGGTCGTCGCGCTCACCGGCGCCGACGCGGGCGTACGCAGCCTCGGCATCGCCTCGCTCGGCTTCGACGCGGCCACCATGGACCTGTTCGTCCCGCTGCTGCTCGGCGGCTCCGTGCAACTGCTCGGCGCGGACGATCGGGCCGACCCGGTGCGGCTGGCCCGGTTCGTCGCCGCGCACGAGGTGAACTGGGGTTTCATCACGCCGACGGTGCTGGCCATGCTGGACCCGGCGGAGCTGCCCGCGTGGCGGGTGGTGCTCTGCGGCGGGGAGGCGGTGCCGGCGGGGCTGGCCGCCCGCTGGGCGCCCGGACGCACCCTCCTCAACGGCTACGGGCCGACGGAGACCACCGTGCTCGCGGTGAGTGGCCCGCTGACCGCCACCGAGACCGACCCGGTGCCGATCGGCGTGCCGCTGCCCAACCACCGGGCGTACGTGGTGGACGAGCGGCTGCGCCCGGTGCCACCGGGGGAGACCGGCGAGCTGCTCATCGGAGGGCCGGGTCTCGCCGACGGCTACCTGAACCGGCCCGGCCTGACCGCCGAGCGGTTCGTCCCGGACCCGTTCGCCGACCGGCCCGGAGAGCGGCTGTACCGCACCGGCGACCTGGTCCGGTTGGACCCCCACGGGCGGATCGTCTACCTCGGACGGGCCGACCGCCAGGTCAAGATCCGGGGCCAGCGCATCGAACTGGGCGAGGTGGAGGCCGTGCTGGCCGACCTGCCGGGCGTCGACGGGGTCGCCGTCGAGGCGGTGCCCGGCCCCGCCGGCACCGAACTGGTCGCGTTCCTCGCCCCGACCGACGCGCCCGACGACGAGCGGCTGCGGGCGTACGCCGCGCCCCGGCTGACCGCCGCGATGCTCCCGGCCCGGGTGCGGCGCCTCGCCGCGCTGCCGGTCAGCCCGACCACCGGGAAGCTGGACCGGCCGGCGCTGCGCGCCCTGGCCACCGTGGACCGTCCCACCGAGGACACGCCTACCGACCCGCGGCCCGACGAGCCGGTCGAGGCGGCGGTGGCCCGGATCTGGACGCGGCTGCTCGGCGCCGCCCCCGACCCGGACACCGACTTCCTCGCCGCCGGCGGCAATTCGATCGCGGCGATGCGGCTGGTCGCGGCACTGCGTGCCGAGCTGGGCCGGCACGTCGACACCCGGGACGTCTTCGCCGAGCGCACCTTCGCCGGTCTGGTCGGCCGGGTGACCGCCGCCGCCACGGCCGACGGGGACGGGCTCACCACCGGCAACCCGCCCACCCTGTCCCCGCCGCAGCGGCGGCTGTGGTTCGTCGACCAGCTCGCCCCGTCCAGCGCGCCGTACAACATCGCGGTGGCCCACCGGCTGCACGGCCCGCTCGACACCGCCGCGCTGGGCGCCGCGCTGCGCGCCGTCGCCGAGCGGCACGACGTGCTGCGCTGGCGGATTCCGCAGACCGACGGTGTCCCGTACGCGGTCCGCGAGGAGCCAACCGACGTGGCCGTGCCGGTGGTCGACCTGACCGGCGGCGTCGACCGGGAGGCCGAGCTGGCCCGGATGCTCGCCGCCGGTGCCGGCCACGCGTTCGACCTGGCGACCGGGCCGCCCTGGCAGGTGACCGTCTACCGGCTCGGCCCGGACGAGCACGTGCTGGCGATCACCCTGCACCACGCGGTCTTCGACGGCTGGTCCGAGGCGGTCCTGTACGACGACCTCGCCGACGCGTACGCCCAGGCGGTCGCGGGACGGGTGCCGCGCCTGCCGGCGCTGCCCGCCACGTACGCGGACTACGCGGTGTGGCGGGCCGAGCGCGACGCCCACCGGGGCGCGGCGGACCTGGCCTGGTGGACGTCCCACCTGGCGGGGGCGCCCACCGTGCTGGACCTGCCCCGGGACCGTCCGCGCCCGGCCGTGCAGACGTACGCGGGCGCCGAGGCGGCGGTGCGGCTCACCGAGGAGACCGACCGTGCGGTGCGGGCCCTGGCCGAGCGGCGGGGGACGACCGTCGCCGCGGTGCTGCTGGCCGGCTTCGGCGAGCTGCTGGCGCGGCTCACCGGCGGCGACGACCACGTGCTGGGCGCGATCGTCGCGGACCGCCGGCTCGCCGCCTTCGACGACGTGGTGGGCTTCTTCATCGACACCGTGCCGGTGCGGGTGCGTACCGCCGGGGCGAGCTTCGCCGAGCTGGTCGACCGGTGCGCCGCCGAGCTGCACGAGGTGACGACCCACCCGGGCGCGCCCCTCGAACGCGTCGTCGAGGCGCTCGGCGTCGGCCGGGACACCTCCCGGGCGCCGCTGGTGCAGATGCTGTTCAACGTGCTCAATTTCGTGCCGCCCCGGTTGACGCTGGCCGGGCTCGCCGGCGAACCGGTGCCGGTGCCGAAGCCCGGCTCACCGTTCGACATCACCGTCTACGTGGTGGAGCGGGCCGGTCGGGTCGGCGTCGAGGTGGTGCACAACCCGGACCTCTTCGACGGCGAGCGGGTCGAGGCGCTCCTCGCCGACCTGGCGGCCCTGGTCGGCGCGCTCACCGCCGACCCGGACGCGCCCGCGCGCGCCGTCGCCGTGGAGCTGCCCCGGCCGACCGTCCGGGTGGCCCAGCTCGGGGCGATGACCGTCGCGGCCACCGAGACGCCGCGGTCGCCGCTGCCGGCCGGCCCCGGCGGGCTCACCGAGACGGAGGAGCTGATCGCCGGCATCTGGCGGGAGGTCCTCGAACGCGACCGGGTGGGCGTCACCGACAACTTCTTCGACATCGGCGGTCACTCGCTCGCCCTGGCCGCGGTCCACGCCCGGCTCACCGCCGCGAGCGGGCGTTCCATCGCGATGCTCGACCTGTTCCGCCACCCCACGATCCGGTCGCTCGCCGCCAACCTCGACGGCGCCGCCGACCGGCCGGAACTCGCCCGCGCCGCGCTCCGCGCCGCCGCCCGACGCAGTCGTACCCGCCGTAACCCACCTCGCCGCCCCGGCGGCACCGCGCACTGAAGGACACGTGATGGACGATTCGACCGCAACCGAACTGTCCGGCGACGGCGACGGCATCGAGCCGATCGCGATCGTCGGGCTGGCCGCCCGCCTGCCCGGGGCGGCCGACGTGAACGAGTTCTGGCGCAACCTGGTCGACGGGGTGGAGTCGGTCACCGAACTCACCCGGGAGGAGCAGCTGGCCCGGGGCGCGACCACCGAGGAGGTGGACGACCCCGGCTGGGTCAACCGGGCGCCCCTGGTCGACGGCTACGACGAGTTCGACGCCGGGCTGTTCGGGATGACCAGCCGGGAGGCGGAGATCACCGACCCGCAACACCGGCTGTTCCTGGAGACCTGCCACACCGCCCTGGAGGACGCCGGCTACGACCCGTCCCGCTACGACGGCGCCGTCGGCGTCTACGCCGGCACCGGTGGGAACACCTACCTGCACCGCTATGTGCTGCGCAACAAGCGGGTCGGCGGCAGCCCGCACGGCGCCGTGTCGATCGCCACCGGCAACTCGCCGAACTACGTGGCCACCAACGTGTCGTACCGGTTGGACCTGCGCGGGCCGAGCCTCACCGTGCACACCGCCTGCTCGACGTCGCTGGTCGCCTTCCACCTGGCCTGCGAGGCGCTGCGCAACGGCGAGTGCGACATGGCCCTCGCGGGCGGGGTGAACATCGAACTGCCGCACGTCGGCTACCTCGGCATGGAGGGCTTCACCTCGCCCGACGGGCGGTGCCGCCCCTTCGACGCCGGCGCGAACGGCACCGTGTGGGGCAGCGGCGTCGGCGTGACGCTGCTCAAGCGCCTCTCCGACGCGATCGCCGACGGCGACGCGATCCGCGCCGTCGTGCTCGGCAACGCCATCAACAACGACGGCGCCGGCAAGGTCGGCTTCACCGCCCCGAGCATCGACGGCCAGATGGAGGCGATCGCCCAGGCCGTCGCGATGGCCGACGTCGACCCGCGCACCATCAGCTACGTCGAGGCGCACGGCACCGGCACCGCGATGGGCGACCCGATCGAGGTCGCCGCGCTCTCGGCCGTCTACCTGCGGGACACCGACGACCGGGGCTGGTGCGGCATCGGGTCGGTCAAGTCGAACATCGGCCACCTCAGCCAGCCCTCCGGCATCGTCAGCGTCATCAAGACCGTCCTCGCCATGGAGCACGGGCTGATCCCGCCGACGGTCAACTACGAGACCCCCAACCCGGCGGTGGAGTTCGCCGACACCCCCTTCTACGTGGCGAACACCCTCACCAAGTGGGACACCGACGGCGGGCCGCGCCGGGCCGGGGTCAGCTCGTTCGGCATCGGCGGCACCAACGCCCACGTCGTGCTGGAGCAGGCGCCAGCGGCGTACCGGGCGCCGCGGCGGGTGCGGCCGGCGCAACTGCTGCACGTCTCGGCGCAGACCGCCACCGCGCTCGACACGGCGGTGCAGCGGCTCGCCGCGCGCCTCACCGAGGCCGCGGACGCCGGGCCGGAGCACCTCGCCGACGTCGCGCACACCCTGCGGGTGGGCCGGCGGGAGTACCCGCACCGCGCCGCCGTGGTCGCCACCGACCTGCCGACGGCGGCCGCGGCCCTGCTCGACGCGCGGCGCGGACACCGGGGGGTGGCCGACGGCCCCGCCCCGAGGCTGTGTTTCCTCTTCAGCGGCCAGGGCGCGCAGTACGCGGGCATGGGCGCGCAGCTCTACGCCGAGGAGCCAGGGTTCGCGGCCGTGGTCGACGAGTGCGCCGAGCTGCTCCGCCCCGAGCTGGGGCTGGACATCCGTGACCTGATCCTGGGTCGGGAGCCGGACGCGGGAGACCGGCTGACCGAGACCCGCTACACCCAGCCCGCCCTGTTCGTCGTCGAGTACGCGCTGGCCCGGCTCTGGCAGGACGCCGGCGCCCGATCGGCGGCGATGATCGGCCACTCGATCGGCGAGTACGTCGCCGCCACCGTCGCCGGCGTCCTCGACCTGCCCGACGCGCTGCGGGTCGTCGCCGCCCGGGGCCGGCTGATGCAGTCGCTGCCGGCCGGCTCGATGCTCGCCGTCTCGCTCGACGAGTCGGTGATCGCCGAGCGGCTGCCCGAGGGCCTGTCCATCGCGACGGTCAACGGGCCGGGCACCTGCGTCGTCGCCGGGGAGACCGAGGCGGTCGCCGCCTTCGCCGAGCTGCTCAAGGGCAAGAGCAAGGCGCTGCGGACGTCGCACGCCTTCCACTCGCCCATGATGGAGCCGATCCTCGACGAGTTCACCGCGCTCATGGCGTCGGTGACCCTCCGCCCGCCGGCGGTGCCGTTCCTGTCCAACGTCACCGGCACCTGGATCACCGACGCGCAGGCCACCGACCCGGCGTACTGGGCGGCCCACCTGCGCCGGCCGGTGCGCTTCGGCGACTGCGTGGGCACCCTGCTCGGGGAGGGCACCTGGCAACTGGTCGAGTGCGGGCCCGGGAAGCAGCTGGCCAACCTGGCCCGGATGCAGGTCGCCAAGGCGTCCGCCGAGCAGCGCCGGCTGACCCCGCTGGGCAGCCTGCCCGGGCCGGGCGACGCCACCGGTGACCTGGCCACCCTGCTCGGCGCCGCCGCGGCGCTCTGGTGCGGCGGCGTCCCGGTCCGCCTCGGTGCCGACCCGCAGGCCCGGCGGGTCCCCCTGCCCACCTACCCGTTCGAGCGGCGTCGCTACTGGGTCGACCCGGACCCGGAGCAGCCGCGGGCGGCGACGCCGACCGGGCCGCGTCCGCTGCCCGAGTGGTTCGCCGTGCCGGTGTGGCGGCAGGCGGCCCCGGAGCCGGGGACCGGCCCGCTCGGCCGCTGCCTGGTGTTCACCGCCGGTCCGCGCGGCGACGCGCTGCTCGCCGACCTGCGCGCGGCGGGCGCCGAGCCGGTGGAGGTACGCCCCGGTGACGCCTTCGCGGCCACCGGGACCGGCTACCGGCTGCGCCCCGCCGTACGCGAGGACTACGACACGCTGGTCGCCGCGCTCGCGGTCGACGGGGTGCCGACCCGGCTCGTCCACGCGTTGACCCTGGACGGTGCGCCGGCCGGCACCGACATCGCGGCCGCCTGGGCGGCGCAGGACGGCGGCTTCTTCAGCGCGCTGCACCTGGTGCAGGCGCTCGCCGGGGCCGGTCTGACCGCCGAGGACGGCGACCTGCACCTGGACCTGGTCACCGCCGGGGTCGGCGACGTGCGCGGCGACGACCTGGTGCGGCCGGAGCACGCCACGCTCGCCGGTCTGGCCCGGGTCCTCCCCGCCGAGCTGCCCGGCCTGACGGTCCGGCTGGTCGACGCCGACCCGACCGACGACGGCGGGCGGGCGCTGCTGGCCGAGCTGCGCCGGGCCCGGGACGCGCGCCGCGCCGAGGTGGCGTTGCGCGGCGGTCGCCGCTGGGTGGCCGACTACGAGCAGGTCACCCTGGACGCCGAGGGGGAGCCGGGCGCGCTGCGCGACGGCGGGCGGTACGTCATCACCGGCGGCCTGGGCGGCATCGGCATCACCCTGGCCGAGGACTTCGCCCGGCAGGCCCGGGCGCGGCTGGTGCTGTTGGCCCGCTCCGGCCTGCCGCCGCGCGAACAGTGGGACGACCACCTCGCCGTGCACGGCAGCGACGACCGGACCGGCCGGGCGATCGCGGCGATCCGCCGGATGGAGGCCGCCGGGGCGCAGGTGCTGGTGCTCGCCGCCGACGTCACCGACCCGGCCGACTTGCGCCGGGTGCGGGCGGCGGCCGAGGAGGCGTACGGCGGGATCGACGGCGTCGTGCACGCGGCGGGCCTGCCCGGCGGCGGCATGGCGGAGATCAAGGAGCGGGCCGAGGCCGAGCGGGTGCTCGCGCCGAAGCTCGCCGGGACCCTCGCCCTGGCCCAGGTCTTCGGTGACCTGCCGCTGGACTTCGTGGTGCTCTGCTCCTCGATCACCGCGGTGGTCGGTGGCTTCGGCCAGGTGGACTACTGCGCGGCGAACGCGTTCCTCGACGCGCACGCCCGCTCCGGCCAGGGCTGGCGGGCGCCGGTGCTGTCGCAGAACTGGGGCGGTTGGGCCGAGGTGGGCATGGCGGTGGAGACCGCCGCGCCGGCCGGCTTCCGGGCCGCCGGACGGGACACCGTGACCACCGCCGTCGACCACCCGGTGCTGACCACGCGGGTCTCCGCGCCGGACGGCACCGTGCTGCACGGCCTGGTCTCCGCGGCCACCCACTGGGTGCTCGACGAGCACCGCATCGGCGGCGTGCCGGTGGTGCCGGGCACCGCGCACCTGGAGTCGGTGCGGGCGGCGGTCGCGGCGGCGGTTCCCGCGCCGGCCGGGGACGCGGCGGTGGAGCTGCGCGACGTGGTGTTCCTGGAGCCGTTCGCGGTGCCGGACGGCACGGTGGCGCAGTACCGGGTCGAGCTGACGCCGGCCGAGGACGGGGTGGACTTCGCGGTCCGCAGCCTCGCCGGCGGCGTGGAGCGTACGCACGTGCGGGGCGCGGCCGGCTGGACGCGGGAGGCCGCGCCAGCGGCCGGGGCGGCGACGGTCACGGGCCGGCGGGTCGACGACGACGCGTCGTTCGGCCGGGGCCGGACCAGCATGCTGACGTTCGGGCCGCGCTGGAACGCGCTGCGCGAGCACCACCTCGCCGACGGCGAGGAGCTGGCCCGGATCGAGGCGCCCGCCGAGGTCGCCGCCGACCTGGCCGCCTGGGGTCTGCACCCGGCCCTGCTCGACGTGGCGACCGCGTTCGGCCGCGGTCAGGGCTCCGGCACCTACCTGCCGCTGTCGTACGGGCGGATCGTGGTGCGCGGGGCGCTGCCGGCGCGCTTCACCAGCCACCTGCGGCACCGGCCCAGCGCCACCGACGAGGTGGTGGCCGCGGACCTGAGCCTGCGCGACGGCGACGGCCGGGAACTGGTCGCGATCAGTGACTTCGTGCTGCGCCGGGTCGACCAGGGCGCGGTCACCGGCGGCCTGACCGCCGCCGCGCCGACCGGTGCGGCCGACGGTGCCCCCGCCGGGTCGGGCGAGGACATCCGCCCGGTGGACGGTGCGGAGGCGTTCCGGCGCAGCCTCACCGCCGGGCTGGGCGCCCAGGTCGTGATCGCCACCCGTACGGTGGCCGACATCCGCGACCGCGCCGGCCGGGTGACCACGGAGAGCCTGGAGGGTGAGCCGGAGACGACGGCCGCCTCGCCGGCCGCGACCGGTGGCGGATCGGCCGCGCCGACCACCGAGCTGGAGATCGCCATCGCGCAGGTGTGGCGCGACGCCCTCGGGGTGGCCGAGGTGGGGGTCGACGACGACTTCTTCTCCCTCGGCGGCAACTCCCTGGTGGCGGTGCAGCTGATCGCCGCGGTGCGCAAGGCCACCGGGGTCCGGCTGCCGATGCGCAGCCTCTTCGAGACGCCCACCGTGGCGGGCCTCGCCGCCCGCATCGAGGAGCTGCGGACCACCACCCCCGCAACCGAGGAACCGGCCGCGGCGGCGAGCATCCCCGCCATTCCGCGGCTGCCCCGTGCCTGACCCCGAGAACCAGGAGAACCGAACCATGAGCGACACGATCGCCACGCTCCCGGTGGTCGTCGAGAACGACGGCCGACGCCTCACCGACCTCATCGCCGACCGGCGCGCGGAGCTGCGCGCCACGCTCGCCGAGCACGGCGGGCTGCTGTTCCGTGGCTTCGACGTCGGCGGGGTGGACGGCTTCGACCAGGTGGTGCGCGCCCTGTCCGGGGAGCCACTGATCTACACCGAGCGGTCCTCACCCCGGCACGCCATCTCCGGCCGGGTCTACACCTCGACCGACTACCCCCCGGACGAGGAAATCTTCCTGCACAACGAGAACTCGTACCAGGCCCGCTGGCCGTTGACGCTGTTCTTCTACTGCATCACCCCGCCGGAGACGCGAGGCGCGACGCCGCTCGCCGACGTCCGCCGCGTCTACCGGGAGATCGACCCCGCGGTGCGGGAGGAGTTCGTCCGGCGGCGCTGGATGCTGGTGCGTAACTTCCACTCCGACTTCGGCACCCCGTGGCAGCACGTGTTCAACACCGACGACCGGGCCGAGGTCGAGGCGTACGCGGCGGCGAACCGCATCGAGCTGGAGTGGCGCGGCGCGGACGGCCTGCGTACCCGGGCGGTGCGGGACGTCGTCCACCGGCGCCCCGGCTCGGACACCCCGCGCTGGTTCAACCACGCGACGTTCTTCCACGTGAGCACCCTTCCGAAGGACTACCAGGAGGGCCTGCTCGCCATGTTCGGCGCCGACGGGCTGCCGTCGAACACCTACTACGGCGACGGGGGCGAGATCCCCGCCGACGTGATGGACCACCTGCGGGCCGCCTACCGGGCCGCGACCGTCCGATTCGACTACCAGCGCGACGACGTGCTGGTGGTGGACAACATGACCGCCGCGCACGGGCGGGAGCCGTTCACCGGCGCCCGGAAGATCGCCGTCGCGATGGCGGAGCCGCACACCCCTGAGAGCAACGGAGAGCAGTGATGGCCGAAACCCGATTCCTCGTCGTCCGCAACGACGAGGAGCAGTACTCCATCTGGTCGGCCGACCGGGAGCTGCCGGCGGGCTGGCACGAGACCGGGTTCGCGGGCGACCGCGAGGAGTGCCTGGCGCACATCGACACCGTGTGGACGGACATGCGGCCCCGGTCGGTGCGGGAGGCGACCCCGTGACCCGCGAGTGGACCTTCCCGGCCTCGTACGCGCAGGAGCGGGTCTGGATCGCCAACCAGCTCGACGCCGACTCGCCGGTCTTCAACGTCTCCAACCCGTGGCGCTTCCCCACGGGCACGACCCGGGAGCAGGCCGTCGAGGTGCTCCAGCGGGTGGTGGACCGGCACGAGTCGCTACGGACCCACCTGCGGGTCGACGACGGCACGCTGGTGCAGGTGGTCCGGGCGACCGAGCCGGTCGACCTGCCGGAGATCGACCTGCGCGGGCTCTCCGACGCCGACCAGGTGCGGCGGTTCGACGAGGCGCTGACCGAGCTGGGGCGTACGCCGATCCCGCTGGACGCGCCGCCGCTGTGGCGGGCCCGGCTGGCCCGCCTCGGCGACGACCGGTACACGCTGATGTTCGTGGTGCACCACGCGGTGTTCGACAGCCGCTCGGCGGTGCTCCTCGCCGCCGAGTTGGCCGCGTTCAGCCGGGCCGTGACGACCGGCGCGCCCGTCGACCTGCCCGAGCTTCCCATCCAGTACGCGGACTACGCGGTGTGGCAGCGCGAGCAGCTCGTGGGGGAGGAGCTGGACCGGCAGCTCGCCTTCTGGCGGGCCCACCTGGCCGGGGCGCCCACGGTGACCGGCCTGCCGCTGGACCGGCCCCGCCCGGCGCAGCTGGGCTTCGCCGGCGACGAGGTGCACTTCGACCTGCCCGAGGGCCTGCTCGACGGGGTGGGTGAGCTGGCCACCGAGGCGGCGGCCACGCCGTACATGGTGCTGCTGGCCGCGTTCGCCGCGCTGCTGTCGCGGATCTCCGGCGACGAGGACGTGGTCGTCGGTGTCTCCACCGCCGGCCGGGACAACCCCGAGCTGGCCCCGCTGATCGGCATGTTCGTCAACCCGGTCGCGCTGCGCTGCGACCTGACCGACGACCCGACCTTCGCCGACCTGCTCGCCCGGGTCCGCGGCGGCCTGGTCGACGCGATGGAGCACGGCGACATCCCGTTCCAGCGGATCGTCGAGGCGGTCGCGCCGAACCGTGACCCGGCCGTGCAGCCGATCTTCCAGACCGCGCTGAACTTCATCCCCGACAGCGGCTTGGATCCGGTGGCGCTCGGCACCACCAAGGACGACCTGGCCTTCGACATCACCACCACGACCAGCCGGCTGGTCTACCGGACGGCGCTGTTCGACCGGGGGACCGCCGAGACGCTCGCCGCCCGGTACGCGCGGCTGCTCGCCGCGGCCGTCGCCGCCCCGCAGCTGCGGGTCTCCGCCCTGCCGCTGCTCGACGACGCGGAGCGGCAGCGGGTGCTGCACACCTGGAACGACACGGCCCAGGAGGTGCCGACCACCACGGTGGTGGACGAGGTGCAGCGGCGGGCGGCGGCCACGCCGGACGCCACCGCCCTGGTCCACGACGGTGTGCCGCTGTCGTACGCCGAGCTGAACGCCCGCGCGAACCGGCTGGCCCGGGTGCTGGTCGCCCGGGGCGTCGCCCCGGAGACCCGGGTGGCGCTCGCGCTGCCCCGTTCGGCGGAGCTGGTGGTGGCGATCCTCGCGGTGCTCAAGTCCGGTGCCGCCTACGTGCCCGTGGACACCGGCTACCCGGCCGGCCGGATCGCGTACCTCATCGAGGACGCCGAGCCGGCGCTGGTGCTGGCCAGCGCGGAGACCGCGGGGCTGGTCCCGGCGGGCGCGCTCACGATCGACGCCGGCACCGGTGCCGACCTGGCCGACACCGACCTGACCGACGCCGACCGGCTCGCCCCGCTGCACCCCGGGCATCCGGCGTACGTGCTCTACACCTCCGGGTCGACGGGCCATCCCAAGGGCGTGGTGGTCGCGCACCGGGCGCTCGCCGCGTACCTCGCCTGGGCCCGGCACACCTATCCGGGCCTGACCGGCACGGCCCTGCTGCACTCACCGGTCTCGTTCGACCTCACCGTCACCGGCCTGCTCGGCACGCTGACCGCCGGCGGCACGGTCCGGCTGGCCGCGTTCGACGCCGCCGCCGCCCGGGCCGGTGGCCGACCCACCTTCCTCAAGATCACCCCAAGTCACCTGCCGCTGCTCGAACCGGACCTGTCGCCCACCACCGACCTGGTGATCGGCGGCGAGGCGCTCGGCGGCGAGCAGTTGGCCGGTTGGCGGGGCGGCCACGCGTCGGTCGCGGTCGTCAACGAGTACGGGCCCACCGAGGCGACCGTCGGCTGTGTGGCCGCCCGGATCGCGCCGGGGGAGACGGTTCCCGCGGGTCCGGTGCCGATCGGGCACCCCACCTGGAACACCCGGGCCTACGTGCTCGACGCGGCGCTGAACCCGGTGCCCCCGGGCGTCGTCGGCGAGCTGTACGTCGCCGGGGAGCAGCTGGCCCGGGGCTACCACCGTCGGCCGGCGCTCACCGCCGAGCGCTTCCTGCCCTGCCCGTACGGCATTCCGGGGGAGCGGATGTACCGCACCGGTGACCTGGCCCGCCGCCGGGCCGACGGCGCGCTGGAGTACCTGGGCCGCCGGGACAGCCAGGTGAAGGTCCGGGGCATGCGGATCGAGCTGGGCGAGATCGAGTCGGTGCTGCTGGCCCGTCCCGACGTGCGGGAGGCGGTGGTGGTGGTGCGCGGCGACTCCGGCGACCCGGCGCTGGTCGCGTACGTCGTCGGCGCCGCCGACCCGGCGACCCTCGCCGCGGACCTGGCCCGGGAGCTGCCCGCGCACCTGGTGCCGGCCGCGTTCGTCGGGCTGGACGCGCTGCCGCTCACCCCGAACGGCAAGCTGGACACGGCGGTGCTCCCGGCGCCGGCGGCCACCCCCGAAGCGGGCGGGTTCGTGGCCCCGCGCACCGACGCCGAGGCCCTGGTCGCCGAGGTCTACGCCGAGATCCTCCAGGTGGACAAGGTCGGCGCGCTCGACGACTTCTTCGCCCTCGGCGGCAACTCGCTGCGGGGCATGCGGGCGATGGCCCGGATCCGCGCCGAGGTGGAGGTCGAGCTGCCGATGCGGGCCCTGTTCACCAGCCCGGTCGTGGCCGACCTGGCCGCCGAGATCGAACAGCGGATCGCCGCCGAACTCGACGAGCTATCCGACACCGAGGTCGCCGCGCTGCTCGCGGCGGAGAAGGACAGTCCCTGATGACCGACCTGAAGGATCCGGCGCGGGACGCCGCCCGGCAGGCCCTCATCGCGCAACGGTTGCGGCGGCGGCAGGCCGCCGCGCCGGCCGCGCGGATCAGTCCGCGTCCGCCGGGGGCCGAGGTGCCGCTGTCGTACGCCCAGGAGCGGGTCTGGTTCATGGACCAGCTCGCCCCGGGCGAGGCGGCGTACCACATCGCGGTGCCGCTGCGGGTGCGTGGCCCGCTCGACCTGGCCGCGCTGCGCGGCGCGCTGGACGGGCTGACCCGGCGGCACGAGTCGTTGCGGACCCGGTTCCCGGCCGACGCCGACGGCCGCCCCACGGTGGTGGTCGAGGACACGGTCGAGGTGCCACTGACCATCGTGGACGCCGCCGACGCGACCGCCGCCCAGGAGCTGGTGGACGCGGCCGCCGCCGAACCGTTCGACCTGGCGGGCGGGCCGCTGCTGCGTGCCCTGCTGATCCGCCTCGGGCCGGAGGACCACGTCCTCTTCCTCGGCCAGCACCACATCGTCGGTGACGGCTGGTCGGTCGACGTGCTGCTGCGCGACCTGGTCACCCTCTACCGGGGTGGTGAGCCACCCGCGCTGCCCGTCCAGTACGGCGACTTCGCCGTCTGGGAGGCGCGGGAGCTGGCCGGGCCGCAGGCCCAGCGGCACGTGGCGTGGTGGAAGCAGCGGCTCGCCGGCATCACCCCGCTGGAGCTGCCGCTGGACCGGCCCCGCCCGGCCACCCAGACCTACCGGGGCGACTTCGTCGAGTTCACCCTGGACAAGGCGACCACCGACGGCCTGAACGCGCTCGCCGCCGCCCACGGCGGCACCCTATTCATGACGCTGCTCGCGGCGTACCACGTCTTCCTGGCCCGGCACGCCGGCCAGGACGACTTCGCGGTCGGCGCGTCCGTCGCCGGCCGGTCCGCACCGGAGCTGGAGAACGTGGTCGGCATGTTCGTCAACATGCTGCCGCTGCGGGCAGAGCTGGCCGGCGACCCGACCTTCACGGAGCTGCTGGAGCGCACCCGGCGCAGCGTGCTCGACGCGCTGGAGCACGGCGACGTGCCGTTCGCCCGCGTCGTCCACGAGCTGGGGTTGCCCCGCGACGTCAGCCGCTCGCCGGTGTTCCAGGCCATGTTCGTGCTCCAGAACTACGACATGGGCCGCTACGCCGACGTGCCCGAGACCGGCGACGTCACGTTCGACTGGAACCCGATGGAGCTGCGGGCCACCCGGTTCGACTTCGAGCTGCACGCGGTGGAGACCGTCGACGGGCTCTGGGGGAAGCTGGTCTTCAACACCGACCTGTTCACCCGGGACACGGTCGAGCGGATGGCCGGCCGGTTCACCGCGCTGCTGCGGGCGGCGGTGGCCGCCCCGGACACCCCGGTCTCCGCGCTGGCCGTGCTCGCCGCGGCCGAGCGGGAGCTGCTGGCCGCGTGGAACGACACGGCGGCGGACTTCCCGCGCACCCAGACCCTGCACGGGCCGGTCGAGGAGCGGGCCGCGCGCACCCCGGACGCGGTGGCGCTGCGCTTCGAGGGCCGCTCGGTGACGTACGCCGAGCTGAACGCCGCCGCGAACCGGATCGCGCACCGGCTGCGTGCCTCCGGCGTGGGGCCGGAGACGCTCGTCGGGGTCTGCGCGGAGCGCTCCGTCGAACTGGTCGCCGCCCTGCTCGGCGTGGTCAAGGCCGGCGGCGCCTACCTGCCGTTGGATCCGGAGTACCCGGCGGACCGGCTGGCGTTCATGGTCACCGACGCGGGCGCGCCGGTGGTGCTGGTGCAGGAGCACCTGCGCGACGTGCTGCCCGAGACCGGCGCCACGGTGCTGGCCCTCGACGACGACCGGGTGTGGGCGGGCCAGCCGAGCACCGACCCGGCCCCGCTGGCCGGCCCCGCCCACCTCGCCTACGTCATCTACACGTCCGGCTCGACGGGCCGCCCCAAGGGCGTGCCGAACACGCACCGGGGCATCGTCAACCGGCTCGACTGGATGCAGCGGACCTACCGGCTCGGCTCGGACGACGCGGTTCTCCAGAAGACCCCGGCGAGCTTCGACGTGTCGGTGTGGGAGTTCTTCTGGCCGCTGCGGGAGGGCGCGCGGCTGGTGCTCGCCAAGCCCGGCGGCCACAAGGACGCCGGCTACCTGCGGGACCTTCTGGTCGCGGAGCGGGTCACCACCGCCCACTTCGTGCCGTCGATGCTGACCGTCTTCCTCGCCGAGGACGGCGTCGAGGCGGCCACCGCGCTGCGCCGGGTGATCTGCTCGGGCGAGGAGCTGCCGCTGGCCACCGCCATCGACTTCACCGCCCGGCTGCCCTGGTGCGGGCTGCACAACCTGTACGGCCCGACCGAGGCCGCCATCGACGTCAGCTCCTGGCACTGCGACCCGGCGCTGCTGGCCGGGCTCACGAGCGTGCCGATCGGGGCGCCGATCACCAACCTGCGGCTGCACGTGCTCGACGCGGCGGGCAACGAGTGCCCGGTCGGCGTGGCCGGCGAGCTGCACATCGGCGGGGTCGGCCTGGCCCGCGGCTACCACCGCCGGCCGGCCCTGACCGCCGAGCGGTTCGTGCCAGACCCGTTCTCCGGTGAGCCCGGCGCCCGGCTGTACCGCACCGGTGACCTGGCCCGCTGGCGGCTCGCGCCCGGTGTGGCCGCCGCGTCGGGTGCGCCTGCTCCGGGCGACGCGGGTCCCTCCGGGGTCATCGAGTTCCTCGGCCGCATCGACCACCAGGTCAAGCTGCGCGGGTTGCGGATCGAGCTGGGCGAGATCGAGAGCGCGCTGCGGGAGCTGCCCGGCGTCACCGAGGCCGCGGTGGTCGTCCGGGAGGACAGCCCGGGCGACAAGCGGCTGACCGCGTACGTGGTGGGGCCGGCCGAGCACGCCCCGCTGAAGGCGGCGCTCAAGGAGACGCTGCCCGAATACATGGTGCCCGCGGCGTTCGTCACGCTCGACGCGCTGCCGCTGAGCCCGAACGGCAAGCTGGACCGCAAGGCTCTGCCCGCGCCGGTGGTCACCCGCGAGGCGTCGGTGGCGCTGGTCGAGCCGCGCGACGACACCGAGCGGCTGCTCGCCGGGATCTGGTCGGAGGTGCTCGGCGTGCCGACCCTCGGCATCGACGACGACTTCTTCGACCTCGGCGGGCACTCGATGCTCGCCACCCAGGTGGTCGCGAAGATCCGCAAGGCGGAGCACGGCGGCCGCGCGGTCGGCGTGATGGACCTGTTCCAGCAGCGAACCGTCCGGGAGTTGGCCGCGTTCATGACCGGCGCCGCCGGTGAGGAGGGCCCGCGTCGGCTGCTCTACGAGCTGACCAAGCCGATCCCGGCGGCGCAGCGGGTGGTCAGCTACGTCTGCGTTCCGTACGGCGGTGGCAGCGCCATCGTCTACCAGCCGCTCGCCGACGCGCTGCCCGCCGGGCACGCGCTCTGGTCGCTGGCCATCCCCGGTCACGACGTGGGGCTCAGCGAGGACGCGGTGCCCTTCGACGAGCTGACCACGCGGGTGGCCGAGGAGATCCTGGAACGCGTCGAGGGTCCGCTCGTCCTGTACGGCCACTGCGGGGTGGGCAGCGCCATCGTGACCGAGGTGGCCCGCAAGGTGGAGGCCGCCGGTCGTGAGCTGGATGCGCTCTACATCGGGGCGATGTTCCCGTTCGCCCGCCCGAAGGGTCTGTTCGCCGCCGTACGCGCTCGGTTGGAGAAGCTGCGCAGCAACAAGCACTACGCGAGCTGGCTCAAGTCGATGGGCGTGGACACCGACGAGCTGGACCCGGAGCAGGCCGACCGGATCATCAGCAACATGCGCGCCGACTCGCGCGCGTCGGAGGAGTACTTCACCGGGCTGCTCGACCGGCAGGCGACCAAGCTGCGCGCGCCCATCGTCTCGGTGGTGGGCTCGGAGGACCCGGTGACCGACTACCACACCGAGCGGTACGCCGAGTGGCAGTTCCTCAGCGACCGCCTCGCGCTGGTGGTGCTCGACCAGGCCGGGCACTTCTTCCTCAAGTACCGGGCCGAGGAGCTGGCGGAGATCGTCACCCGCACCCACCGGGCGGTGGCCGCCGGTGACGTCGCCGAGCTGACCCGCGAGGCGCGCGGGGAGGACGCCGGCTGGGCGGTCCACGAGACCCTCCGGGTCGGCGTCGACGACGCGCCGCAGCGCGCCACCGTCCGCCCGAGCATGACCCGGTTCGTGGCGGTCACCGCCGGGCAGCTCGTCTCGACCACCGGGTCGGCGCTGACCGCGTTCGCCCTGCCGATCTGGCTGTTCACCCAGACCGGTTCGGTGGCCGACCTGGGCCTGCTCTGGGCGCTCGCGCTGATCTGCGGTGTGCTGATGCTGCCGGTCGCCGGGGCGATCACCGACCGGGTCAGCCGGCGCAAGATCATGATGATCGCCAGCAGCAGCGCCGGCTCGATCCAGGTGGTGCTCGCCGCGCTGCTCTGGACGGACAACCTCGCGCTCTGGCACATCTACGGCCTCGTGGCCCTCAGCCAGGTGGCCGGATCGTTCCAGCGGATCGCGTTCCAGTCGGCCGTGCCGCAGCTCGTGCCGAAGCGCTACCTCGGCCACGCGATGGGCATCACCCAGCTCTCCAACGGCTTCGCGATGCTGCTCATGCCGGTGTTCGCCGCCGGCCTGCTCGCCGCCATCGAGCTGAAGGGCATCCTGCTGCTCGACGTGGCGAGCTACGTGATCGCCGTGCTCACCCTGGCCCTGGTCCGCTTCCCCGACACCCTCGGCTGGCGGCCCCGGGAGCGGCTGCTGGTGGCCATCGCCAACGGCCTGCGCTACTCCTGGCAGCACCGCGGGTTCCGGCTGATGCTCGGCTACTTCGCGCTGGGCAACATCTTCCTCGCCCCCGCGCTGGTGCTGGTCACTCCGCTGGTGCTGTCCTTCGGCACCGCCACCCAGGTGGCCCAGGTGGCGCTCGCCGAGGCGCTGGGAGCGGTCGCCGGGGGCGTGCTGATGTCGCTCTGGGGCGGCCCCCGCCGCCGCCGGATGATCGGCGTGCTGGTCGGCAACCTCGGCACGGCGGTCGGCTGCGTCCTCATCGGCCTGGACGCCTCCGTCGCCATGATCTGCGTCGGGGCGTTCTGGCTGGCCATGGCGATGACCACCGCGCAGTCCATCTACGCGACCATCGTCCAGGTGAAGGTGCCGCAGCGCTTCCACGGTCGGGTGTTCAGCCTCAACCAGACCATCTCCTGGTCGACGCTGCCGATCGGGTTCGCGCTGCTCGCGCCGGGAGCCACCAGCCTCTTCGAGCCGATGCTCGCCCCCGGTGGCGCGCTGGCCGGGTCGGTGGGCGCGGTCATCGGCACCGGTCCGGGTCGCGGCATCGGCTTCGCGTACGTCTGCTTCGGCGCGGCCCTGGTGCTCATCACCCTCGGCGGGTTCGCCATCCGGCTGCTGCGTCGCTTCGACATCGAGGTCGAGGACTCCCTGCCGGACGACCTGATCGGCGCGCAGGAGCGGGAACGGCGGCTCGCCGCCCGCGCCGCCGAGCGCGAGGCCGACAAGGTGCCGGTCGCCGCGTGACGGCACGGGGCCTCCGGTCGACCCGGAGGCCCCGCCGGCTGACGGCCTGCCCGGCTGACGGCCTGCCCGGCTCACGGCCTGCCCGGCTCACGGTGCGGCGGTGGGCTCCGCCAGGTCGGACTCCGGCAGCTCCGACGGCTGCGCCACCCACGCCGAGTAGACCGGCACACCGTGCCACGGCCCGACCTGCCCGCCGCGCCTGTCGGTGGCGACCGCCACGACCGCGTACGGGTGACCGAAGCGCAGCTCGGCGACCCGGGCGACGCCCTCCGGGGGCAGCCCGGTCGCCATGGCGAAGGCGGTCACCGCGGCGGCCTCGAAGCCGTAGCGGCCGTAACGGGCCATCGCGGCCTGGGCCGCCTGGTAGGGCAGCCGTGGCTGGCCCAGCAGTTCGCCGAGGGCGCGCGCGGCGGCGTCGAAGCCGAGATCGTTCGCCGTCAGGTCGTGCCGGCTCTCCGCCGACCAGCAGGGCAGCACGGCCGACACCCGCTCCTCCCGGCCGCCCCACGCCCGGGTCGGCACCTCCCGCAGCGTCCACAACGGAGTGTCGCCGAGGGGCAGGTCGAAGAGGGAACGCCGACCGCCCGCCCCGCCGCCCGGGAAGGTGGCCGCATCGATCGCCACCTCGTGGGCGGCGGCGAGGACGTCCGCCGGGGCGACGTCCGGCGCCGCCGCGACCGACACGACGAGCATTCCGGCCTCGCGGCCCCCGGCGGTGTCCGACTGCGCGGCCGTGGCGTGCACGGCCACGTCCCCGGCCTGCGCCGTGCCCGCGATCCAGCAGTGGTGGTCGTACGCCGGGGTGCGCAACACCCGGCGTACCTGGCCCACCCAGGTGCTGCCCCGTCCGAGCACGTCGGCGGGGGCGACCTCGAACGGCGTCTGCCACGACACGCGGGTGGCCAGGGCGGTGGCCAGGATCAGCAGCGTCTCCGGGCTGACGGTGAGCGGGAAGCGCTCGATCAGGCCGTCGGTGCGCTCGCGTGCCCACGCGTCCAGCGTCGCCTGGTCGGGCAGCGGCCCGGTCTCGGTGCTCGCCGGCAGCGTGGCCCGCCAGCCGGCCAGCTCGTCGAGGGTCGCCCGCTCCCACAGGGCGCTGGCCGACGCGACGAGCGGATGCGGATCCTCCAGGAGCGCCTGGGCGGTCGCGGCGGCGGTGTCGACGTCGATGCCGAGCGCCTCCTCCAGGTCGACGCGGGTGGCTCCGGTGGCGGCGGGACCGACGAGGGCCAGGAGCAGCCACGCGCCGAGCGGGGAGGCGACGTGGTGCCCGGAGCCGACGTGGCCGTGCAGGCGCTGCGCGTAACGGGCCACGGGCCCGGTCAGAACAATCACCACCTCACTCTGCCCGCCACCCCCGACCCCCGCCACCCCACCCGCCCTCCGCCGCGTGGCGAGGCGGGGCGGGGCGGGTGGTCAGGACCAGAGTTCGAAGGGTTCGTCGATCTCGTGGCCGGCGAGGAACGGGGTCAGCAGCTCCGGCAGGCGGCCCGGATAGAACCGGTCGATGCTGGCGACCACCTCGGCCACCGGCCACCAGCGGAACCCGAAGTAGTCCTCCCGCTCGTAGTCCAGCCGCTGCGCCTCGTCCACGTCGGGGCCGGGCCCCGCAAGTCGTACCGTCACGACGACCTCGTCCTGCACGTGGCGCAGCTGCCGATGGATGAAGCTGGCTCGACGTCGCCAGGTCGGCGCCCCGACCTCGGCCGGCGCGACCACGATGCCGGTCTCCTCCCGCAGCTCACGCACCGCCGCGTCGAGGTACGTCTCGCCCGGATCCAGCCCGCCGCCGGGCAGCTCCCACCACTCACCGAGGCGGGGGTGATCCGGGTCGCGGGTGTGGAACAGCAGCACCCGTTCGTCGACGTCGCGCACCACGAGCCGCACCGCCCGACGCTCGATGACCGGCAGGTCAGGCGGCAGGTCCGGCGGGCTCACCATCGGGCCACCTCCGACTCCCCGGCGTCCGCGCCGACAACGGCGGCGACATCGGCGGGCAGCGGGTACGGGTGCTCGGCCGGCAGCAGGCCCTCGGCCGCGGCGTCGTCGCCCACGTCGAGCCGTGCCCGGATCGCGCGGACGGTCGGCGTCACATCCGTCAGGGCCGTCGACCACTCGTCGACGTACCGGCGAACCGCCTCGCCGGCCAGTCCGACCTGGAGCGACCGGTGCGTCAGCGGGGCGAACCGCAGCGAGCGCTCGGGATCCCACTGCACCCGGACGGGGCTCGCCCGCAGGCGGAACGACGGCTTGATCCACGTCATCCGCTCACGCCGGAACGGTGCGACGAACCGCCCGGCGGCCAGCGCCGGCTCGGCGATCTCCGGCGGGTACGCCTGGTAGACCGTGACGGTGTCGGCGTCGAAGCGTGCCCGGATCTGGTGGCGGGGAACAGTCACGTCGCCGATCCTGCGCGCCGAGATCGCCCCCGGTCCAGTCGATTGCCCCCGCCCGACGTCTCAGACGCCCGGTCCGGCCCGGTCGATTCCGGTCACCTCGGCCCGGCGCAGCGTGACCGCCGTGCCCCCGCGCAGCGAGTTGGGGATCTCGGCGATGGCGTCGACCCGGTCGACCAGTTCACGCAGTTCGTCGGTCGGCGCGTCGCCCTCGACCCGTACGTCGTAGGTCACCTCGCCGGACACGGCGGGGTCGCCGGCGAAATCACCGCGCACGGTCACCTCGACCCGGTGCAGGTCGATGCCGGCGGCGGCGGCCTCGCGGAACAGGTCGTTGGAGACGCAGCCGGCGATGGCGAGGTAGAGCAGTTGGCCGCCGTTGAACCCGATCCCGTCACCGCCGGCGTCCGCCGGCCGGTCCACCACGAGCGTGTACGGCCCGGCCGAGCCGATCGCGGCCGGCTGCCCGGGCAGGCACCGGGTGCGTACCTCGATGGTCATCCGTGACCGCCTTCCGTGCGTACCGGACCGACGCGTCCAGTCAAGCATGGCGGGCCGGGGGAGCGCGGCCGCCGGGCGGCGACACCCCGGCCCGCGCCGTGCGCCGACCTCGGGCACGGATAGGCTGCCCGCCGTGGCAGGTCTGTTGAGGAATGTCGCCGCGCGCATCGGCCGTGTCGGCGCCATCGTCCCGTCCCCCCGCCGGTCCGGGCCGACGCCGGCCCAGGTGGCGCGTCGGCGCCAGGTCGCCGCGCTGCAGCGCCGGGAGTTGACGTACGCCCCGGAGCTCGACGGGCAGGCCGACCCGGGCGAGGTCGTGTGGACCTGGGTGCCGTACGAGGACGACCCCCGGCAGGGCAAGGACCGACCGGTGCTGGTGGTGGGCCGGCACAGCCGCACCCTGTTCGGTCTGATGCTCTCCAGCCAGAGCGAGCGGGACGGACAGCGGCACTGGTTGGCGCTGGGGCCCGGCGCCTGGGACCGGGACAGCCGGCCGAGCTGGATCCGGTTGGACCGGGTGCTCACGATGCGCGAGGACAGCATCCGCCGTGAGGGCGCGGTGCTGGACCGGGCCCGCTTCGACCGGATCGGTCAGGCGCTGCGCGCCGGCTACGGCTGGCGCTGACCGCCGCTCGGGCGGGATTCGCGGGGTGTAACGCCGGGCCATCGCCGGGCGCTGCACACTATGCCACTGGGGAGTCGCACCGGGTTCCGTACCGCAGGGGAACGGCGTCGTCGACGGCGTCCGTTCGGACCGGAGAGGACCGCGACGATGAACGGTGGCGTGCCACGACACCCTGCTCTCCCCGACGACCACCTGCCCGTCACCCCGGACTGGACCTGCGCCACGTGTGGCGCGGACTGGCCCTGTGCGACGAAGCGGCGCCGCCTGCTCGACGAGTACCAGCGCGACCGTGCCGCGCTCGGGGTCTACCTGGCCGCCTGCCTCGCCTCGGCGTCCGATCAGTTGCGCCGCGTGCCGGTGGCGGCGCTCCAGCAGCGGTTCACCGGTTGGCTGCCCCGGCCGCGACGGTCCTTCTGACCAGTTCGGGCGGGGCCGACGGTTCCTCAGCCGCCGACCCCGCCCGCTGCACCTCCTTCCTGCTGTGACCCGTGGTCAGGTCCGGGTGGTCGCCCGGACCTGCCGCGCTGGGGCGGCGACCGCGGCGCGGCGGGCGCGCGCGGTCGCCGTGGGGGTGCGGGTCGGCCAACCGACCAGCCGGG
Organism: Micromonospora krabiensis; assembly: GCF_900091425.1. Taxonomy (GTDB): domain Bacteria; phylum Actinomycetota; class Actinomycetes; order Mycobacteriales; family Micromonosporaceae; genus Micromonospora; species Micromonospora krabiensis. The sequence continues at coordinate 2,163,600 of NZ_LT598496.1, read as the reverse complement.
GGCGCCGTCGGGCGCTGACGTCCTCGACCCAGCCGACCAGCAGCACGACGGCGAGGAGCAGGAGCAACGCGACGGCCAGGTAGCCGACCTTTCCGAGCCGCCAGGCGTCGACCCGGTCGCCGACGACGAAGCAGACCGCGATGGCCGCGTTGTGCCAGAGGTAGATGGTCAGGGCCCGGCTGTTCAGCCAGGTGACCAGTCGGTCCAGTGGTCGGGCCCGGGCCAGCCACGCCATCGGTGGGCGCACCCGGAGCAGGACCAGCACGAAACCCAGCGAGTAGAACGCCTGGGCCACCGGGATGTCGTTCAGGTCGAACCCGTCCGCGCGGTGCGTCACCGTCCAGCCGACGCCGATCCCCACGCACAGGGCCGCCGCGAGGACGAGGACCGCCCGGGGGACGCGGTGCAGCGCGCCGTCCCGGTGGGCGAAGCCGACGAGCCAGCAGGCACCGAAGGTCGCCAGGTCGGAGACGACGGAGTTGACGTGACCGTTGAGCGGTGACGTGGTCTGCAGCAGCACGACCCCGGCGAGGGGCAGCAGCAGCGTCGGCAGCGGCCACCGGCGGTAGAGTCCGAGCAGCGCGGGGGAGAGCAGGACGAGCCAGAGGTACGTGACCAGGTACCACAGCACTCCGGTGACGTCCTGCGCCCAGGCGTTGCCCGCCGGCTGGGCGATCGGCACCAGCCAGGTCAGCAGCCCCGGCCACGCCGGCCGGTCGGGCCAGCCGTGCCACACCATCACCGGCACCAGCACCGCGCCGAACATCCACAGTGCGGGGAGCAGCCGCCGCAGCCGGCCGTTGACCGCCCGGGTGGGCGCCCGGTCCAGCGAGCGGGCCATCAGCGACCCACCGAGCGCGAACATGACACCCATGGCGGGGAACGCGAAGCTCAGCCACGCGTAACCCCACATGTGGTACGCGATCACCCGGGTGAGGGCGAGCGCCCGGAGCGTGTCGAACCAGCGGTCGCGGCCGGCGACGGCGACCGCCGGGTTCGCCGCGCTGCCGGCCGGCGTCGGTGGCACCAGGCCTCCGTCGACCACGCCTTCGCGCTGCCCGGCCGGCGGGTCACCGGCGCGTTTCAGCTTCCGCCACCGCAGCCGGGTGCCGGTCAGCGCCGTCACCGTCGACCGGAGCAGGACCAGGTACATCAGCTGCCGGTAGGCGAACTGCTGCAGGGGGAGGGCCAGCAGCGGCAGGAGACGTTCACGGTCCAGGCGGAAGGCCACCAGCGCGACGACCCACTGCACGGCCAGCATCAGCAGCCACGCCACGGCCGTCTCGGTGGTGCCGAGGAAGAACAGGCCGTAGAGGGCCATCAGGTCCAGCACGGGCCCGAGCAGTGGCAGCACCACGCCGAAGAGGGCGAGCAGGGGCAGACCGAAGCGGCCGAACCGCCCGGACGGGCCGCTGTCGAACACCGCGTGGCGGTGCTTCCACATCGCCTGCATGGTGCCGTAGCTCCAGCGGTACCGCTGCCGCCACAGCTGGGTGAGGGTCGCGGGGGCCTCCGTCCAGGCGCGGGCCCGCTTCTCGTACACCACGCGCCACCCGGCCCGGAGGACGGCCATGGTGATGTCGGTGTCCTCGGCGAGGGTGTCGTTGCTCATGCCGCCCGCGGCGAGCAGCACCCGGCGGCGGAAGGCCCCGATGGCGCCCGGCACGGTCGGCATGCAGCCGAGGGTCTCGTACAGGCGGCGGTCCAGGTTGAAGCCGATGACGTACTCGATGTGCTGCCACCACCCGAGCGGGCCCCGACGGTTGGCGACCTTGACGTTGCCGGCCACCGCGCCCACCGACGGGTCGGCGAACGGCTGCACCAGCCGGCGGACGGAGTCCCGCTCGAACACCGTGTCGCCGTCGACCATCACGATGATCTCGTGACTGGCGTACGCGACTCCGGTGTTGAGGGCGCTGGACTTGCCGCCGTTGGGTTTGCGGACCACGCGTACGTTGCGCAACCCGAGCGCCTCCACGATGTCGGCGGTGCCGTCGGTCGACCCGTCGTCGACGACGACGACCTCGATGCCGCGATGGTCGCCGTTGGCCAGGGACCGTACGCTCGCGGCGATGCCGGCCTGCTCGTTGTACGCCGGCACGATGATCGACACCGGTTCGGTCACCGGCGGCCCCCAGTAGCCGCGACGGCGGCGCCAGGCCAGTCGGGGCGCGAGGACGAGCAGGAGCGCCGTACGGGCCAGCATCAGGAGCCCGACCACCACGAACAGCACGCGGAGCGCGGCGATGAACAGGTCGGCGACCTGCACCGCCAGGACCACCGATCCGGCGCGCCAGCGTGCGGCCTCCGCCACCGGCTGGTTCGCCGAGACCGTCGCCGTGCCGTCGTCGTCCTCGCCCCGCGTCCGGTTGACGCCGTCCCCGACAGTGATGAAGTCGTAGCCGCGGGCCCGCATCGCGGGAATGAACCGCTCCAGCGCGGCGACCGTCTGGGCGCGGTCGCCGCCCGCGTCGTGCAGCAGGACGACGGCGCCCTGCCCCGCCGGCGGCGTCATGTTCCGGACGATCACGTCGACCCCGGGCCTGGCCCAGTCCTGGCTGTCGGTGTCGTTCACCGCCGTGAGATAGCCGAGGCTGCCGGCCTGCCGGATGGCCTCCCACGCGTCGTCGTCGATCGCGTCGGCGCGGGACGAGTACGGAAAGCGCAGCAGGGTCGTCCGGACTCCGGCGGCGTTCATGACTGCCATCTGGGTCTGCGCGTACTCCAGGCGCCGCTGCCAGCCGGGCAGCAGGGTGGCGTCCGGGTGGCTGAACGTGTGCACCCCCAGCTCGTGTCCCTCCGCCGCGATGCGTCCGGTCAGGTCGGGGTGGCGCGCCACCTGGCTGCCGACGACGAAGAAGGTCGCCTGGGCCCGGTGCCGTCGCAGCACGTCGAGGATCCGGGGCGTCCACACCGGATCGGGGCCGTCGTCGAAGGTGAGGGCGATGGTGCGGGGCGGCATCCGGTAGGACCGCACCCGGCCCTCCGTGGTGTCGATGACCGGCCCACCGGAGATGATCGAGGTGGGGACGGCCCCCTGGTCGCCGGTCTCCCGCCCGTGGTCCGGCGTGAACTCCGCGTTGGCGTACGCCTCGACCAGCAGCACGCTGAGCACGACGGTGACCAGCATCCCGTAGACCACCCAGCTCGTCCGCAGTGGGAACCGCACCCGGCGGCGCCCGCGGGGCGCGGAGGACCGGGGAACCCTTGTCGTCACGGCCATCGGTCAGGGCCTCCGCTGCGCGTCGAGGAGGGCGGCCGCGTTCGGCACCAGGAGGGGCGGTGGCGTCTGGGGAGACGGGCTCGGCGCCGCGCCGGACGGTGACGGTGACTCCGACGGCTGGGTGGGGCCGACGGTCGAGGGAGACGGTGGGGAGGGTTCCCTGGTGGATCCCTCCGGGGGTCGGGCCGGCACCGGATCCGCGGGCCCGGGTGCGGGCACGGGGATCGGCCGGGCCACCGCCTCGGGGGCGTGGTCGGGCGGCGGGAGGTCGGAGCCCGCCAGGTCGTCGACGATTGCCCGATCGAGCGGGAGGTCAGGGGCGGCGGGCTGGTCGCCGGTCGCCAGGCCGGCCTCCTCGTCGAGCAGTGGCGCGGAGCGGTCGGCCGGCGGTCCGGTCAGGACGGCGAGACCGACGATCGGCACGTACACGAGGGCGACGGCCGCCAGGAGCACCCCGCACCACCGCATCAGGCGCGCGCGTCGTCCGGTGGCATCGACGAAGACCGGTGCGGCGGCCGGGAGGTGGGGAACGACGCTGTCGGCGGCGACGGCGGGCGAGTTGCCGTCGTGAATGTGAACGACCACCCGCACGAGGCTAGGGACGTCAAAAGCCGCTTATGTCCACTTTGTGGACTTCAGATCAGCGGCGGGTTTTCATATTCCGAACAACCGGATGAACGATGGAGATGTGATTGGAACACCCGATTAGTTCACTTTCGCGCACACGGGTGACGGCGGGCGCGAAGCAGTTGAAACGTCCGGCGCGGACGGGAGGCTGCCTCGCCTTTCCGGTGCCCGCCGCCCGCCCCGGCCGGTCACTCCGCCGGGTGGGCGGTGTCGACGAGCTGACGGGCCTCCCGGCCGACGCCGAGGCTCTTCGCCCGGTACATGGCGGCATCCGCCTGCCGGAGGGCCTCGGTGAGCTGAGTCGGGCCGGTGACCGGCGCGAGCCCGACCGAGGCGGTCACCCGCAGGGTGAGCCCGCCCAGCGGGATGGGCGCGGCGAGCATCTCGCAGAGCCGCCGGGTGGCGTGGTCGATCCAGCGCGAGTCCACGGTCGGGCTCGTCAGCAGCCCGGCGAACTCGTCGCCGCCGAGGCGTGCCACCAGGTTGTCGCCCGCGAAGGCGGCCAGCCGCTCCGCCACGCTGATCAGCACCTGGTCGCCCGCCGCGTGCCCGTAGCGGTCGTTGACCTGCTTGAAGTCGTCCAGGTCGAGGATGACGGCGATCAGCGGTCGACCCGCGGCGTCGGTGAGCAGGGTCGCCGCCAGTCGGTAGAAGGCGCGCCGGTTCGGCAGGCCGGTCAGCGGGTCGTGGCTGGCGGCGTGCCGCTCGGCGGCGAGCTCGGCCTGCAGGTGCCCGACCTCGGCCTCCGCGCGCATCGCGCGGCGGCGCAGGTGCCAGGTGGAGAGCAGCGCGCCGGCGGCGCAGACGCCGGACGCGACACTCATCGGATCCGGCACGAGCCCTCCCATCGCGCGACCGTTCTGGACCGCCCGCGGGCAACGCGCGGGGTCGGGCCCCCTGGTTCGCCCGCTGGTGAACCAGGCGTGGTGACTCTGTGTGAGCGGTCGGGTACCGCACACGTGCGTTATCATGCTCGCCGTCCGATGCAGATGCAATAGCAGATGCACGTGCAGCACCGTCCGATGTCGACATTTCTCGCGCGCCGCCACCGCTCCTCCCCACGGCATCGGCCGACACCTGAACCGAAGGACCGCACCACATGCAGCAGCCGGACAACGGCGTTCCCGTCACCGAGCTCCCTCCGCTAACCTGGCAGAAGAGCCGCCGGAGCAACCCGAGCGGCAACTGTGTGGAACTCGCCGAACTGCCCGACGGCGCCGGCATCGCTCTGCGTAACTCCCGTCACCCCGATGGGCCCGCGCTGATCTACACGGTCGACGAGATCGCCGCCTTCGTGCTCGGTGCTCGCGACGGAGACTTCGACCATCTGATCGCCTGAGTCCTCGTCGGGGTCGGCCGAACCGCCGGCCCGGAGGAGTTCATCTCACTGTCGGTCCATGGCATGCTTACACGTCGGCCGGGCCGGACCGCCTGGCCGCGCGTGGTACGCGGAGGGCGGCACGTGACGATGGTTTCCGCCGAGGGTGGTCCGGCGACCGGGCCGACCGTGCTGCGCATGCTGCTCGGCGCCCAGCTGCGCCGGCTGCGTGAGTCCAGTGGCGTCACCCGCGAGGGTGCCGGCTGGGAGATCCGCGCCTCCGAGTCGAAGATCAGCCGGATGGAGCTGGGTCGGGTCGGGTTCAAGGAGCGTGACGTGGCCGACCTGCTCACCCTCTACGGTGTCAGCGACGCCGAGGAGCGCGCGGTGCTGCTCAAGCTCGCGCAGGACGCGAACAGCCCGGGCTGGTGGCACCGCTACGGTGACGTCCTGCCCACCTGGTTCCAGTCCTACCTGGGCCTGGAGGCCGCGGCCGTGTTGATCCGCAGCTACGAGGTGCAGTTCGTCCCCGGCCTGCTGCAGACCCCCGAGTACGCCCGCGCGGTCGTGCTGCTCGGTCACGGCACCGCCAGTCCCGCCGAAATCTCCCGCCGCGTCGACCTGCGGATGCGTCGGCAGGAGCTGCTGCGGCGGGCGGATCCCCCGCAGCTGTGGGCCGTCGTCGACGAGGCGGCGTTGCGCCGGCCGATCGGCGGCGCGGAGGTGATGCGCGGACAGCTCACCGCGCTGATCGAGGCGACCCGGTCGCCGAACATCCGCCTCCAGGTGATCCCGTTCGCCGCCGGCGGTCACGCCGCCGCCGGCGGCGCCTTCACGATCCTGCGCTTCGGCGACCAGGACCTGCCCGACATCGTCTACATCGAACAGCTGACCAGTGCGCTCTATCTCGACAAGCGCGACGATCTGGACTACTACGCGCTGGCGATGGAGCGGCTGTGCGTCGAGGCGGAGCCGCCGGAGCGTACGCCGGAGCTGCTCGAACGCTTCCGGGACGAGCTGACGGGCTGCTGACCGCCCCTGCCGCCGTTTCCTGTTGACCGGCATCGACGTGTTCGCTAGTCTCTGCATCGATCCAGAATCTGAATCGATGCAGAACGGAGGACCGGTGAAGCCCACCCTCCAGGCCGTGGCCGACGCCGTCGGGGTCTCCCGCAGCACGGTGTCCAACGCGTACGCCCGCCCCGACCAGCTCTCGGCGGCGCTGCGCCAGCGGATCCTCCAAACGGCCAAGGCGATCGGCTACCCGGGTCCGAACCCGACCGCCCGTTCGCTGCGCCGCGGGTTCGTCGGCGCGATCGGGGTGCTCTTCACCTCGCAGCTGTCGTACGCCTTCACCGACCCGTTCGCGATCCGCTTCCTGACCGGTGTCAGCGCGGCGGCCGAGCGGCACGGCTCCAGCCTGCTGCTCGTGCCGCTCTCGACCGACCCGGCGGAGGCCCGGCGGGCGGTGGAGAACGCCGCCGTCGACAGCTTCTGCATCTACTGCGTCGGCGACGAGACCTGGGTGCTCGACGCCATCCGCGACCGGGGACTGCCCTACGTCACCACCGCCCACCGCGCCGATGCCGGCCCGCTGCACCGCTACGTCGGCATCGACGAGCGCGCCGCGGCGCGCAGCGTCGCCGCGCACGTCGCGGGCCTCGGTCACCGGCGGGTGGCCCTGCTCGGCGACGGCGTGCTGCCGGGCGCACCACCCGGGCCGCTGCGACTGTCCACACCGGACGAGGTGCCGAGCCCGACCACCCGTGGCCGGTTGGCCGGGTTCGCCGACGCGTTCGCCGCGGTCGGGGTGCCCTGGTCGGCGCTCACCGTGCTCACCGCCGCCGGCAACGACCGGGACGCCGCCGCCCAGGCGGTCGCCGGCCTCCGCGGCCTGCCCGACCCGCCGACCGCCGTGCTGGCCTGCTCCGACGTGCTCGCGTTGGGGGTCCTCGACGCGCTGCGCGCGGCGGGCGGCCCGCCCGTGTCGGTGACCGGGTTCGACGACATCGCCGAGGCCGCCACGGCCGGCCTCACCACCGTGCGCCAACCGGCCGAGGAGAAGGGTCGCCTCGCCGGCGAACTGCTGCTCGACCCGCCCGCCGATCCCACCGCGGGCCAGCTGCTCCTGCCCACCGAACTCGTCGTCCGGACCTCCACCGGACCTGTCCCAAGGAGTTGACCATGGAACAGTCCAGCGGGCTCATCTTCGCCCTCGACGCGGTCGACCGGCACGTCAACTCGGCCCGGCCGCAAGCGCCGGTCCAGGTCGAGCGTCCCCGACCGGCCCGGCTCGCCCCCACCCGACTGGCGGCGGCCGGCGCGCTGCGCCGCCTCGCCGACCGGATCCAACCCCGGCCGGTGCCCGCCACGCCCCGCTGCTCCTGACCGTCGGGGAACCGCCCATTCGGGCACGGTGCCCCTCAGGCCGTGCGCAATCCGACGTCGTGACTGGTGGGCGGCGGCACGGGCCAGGCACACTGGACGCCCATGTCGCCGCTCACGCCCACCCTCCGCCTGCACGACCGGTACGTCCTGCGGGAGCGCATCGGGCTTGGCGGAATGTCCGAGGTGTGGCGCGCCGACGACGAGGTGCTCGGTCGCCCCGTCGCGGTCAAAGCCCTGGCGGGGGAGTTCGCCGTCGACCCGCACCTGCGGGCCACCATCCAGCGCGAGGCCCGCGCGGCGGCCCGGCTGACCCACCCCCACATCACCCGGGTGTACGACTACCGCGAGGCGACGCTCGACAGCGGCACCGTCGTGCCGTACCTGGTGATGGAGCTCGTCGAGGGGCACAGCCTCGCCGACCGGCTCGCCGACGGCCCGCTCGCCTGGCCCGAGGCCGTCCGGGTCGCCGCCCAGGTCGCCGCCGCACTCGCCGCCGCGCACCGCATCGGGGTCGTGCACCGCGACGTCAAGCCCGGCAACGTCATGATCACCGAGTCGGGCGCCAAGGTGCTCGACTTCGGCATCGCCGCGCTCGCCGGCCCGCACCACCCGGTCGCCGGGCAGACCGGCGAGCTGCTGATGGGCACCCCGGCGTACTTCGCGCCGGAGCGTCTCGCCCCCGGCCCGCCCGACCCGGCCAGCGACGTCTACGCCCTCGGCGCGCTCCTCTACCGCACCCTCACCGGCCACGGGCCGCTGCCGGTGCAGACGTGGGAGGACGCGCTGGAGGTGCACCAGCGGCGCACTCCCGTACCCCCTCTGCGGGTCCCCGGTCTGCCCTTCGACGTCGCCGAGATGACCCTCGCCGCCCTGCGCGCCGATCCGGCCCGACGGCCGACGGCGGCGCAACTCGCCACTCGGCTCGCCGCCGCCCAGCCGGTCGACCTGCCCGCAGCGATCCTGCCCACCGCAACGGCCGGGCCGCCGCTCCCGCCGACGTCACCGGCGCATCCGCTGGCGCCCACGTCACCGGCGCATCCGCTCGCGCCCACGTCGCCGGCCGGGCCGCCGCTCGCACCGACCGGGCACCTGATTGCGCCGACATCGCCGGCAGGGGCGCCGCTCGCTCCGACGTCACCGGCCGGGTCGGGCGCCGCGGCGCCGTCTGCCGGGCGTCCGACCCGGTCAACCTGGCCGGCCGGCCGTGCCACCGTCCCGCCCGCGCACCCGCCGACCCTGATCGACCGCGCCCCGGTCGCGTCGAGGCCCGCCGACGCCGCCCGCCGCCCGGCGCGGCGGTCCCGCGGCCCGGTCGCCGCGCTCGTCGCGGTGGGGCTCGTCCTCCTGCTCGGGCTGGGCACGCTGGTCGTGCTCGGCGACCGCGACCCGGTGAACCCGCCCGCCGCGGCGCCCGACAGCTCCGCCACGGAGGCGCCACCCAGCCCGGAGACTCCCGACACCGCACCGCCGTCGCGTCCGGAGCCCAGCCCGAGCACGCCGGGGCCCGCCACGGTCAGCCTGCGCCAGCTGGGCGCCGAGTTCGCCGCGATCCTCGCCCAGGCCCAGCTCCGGGGCGAGGTCGACCGTCGGACCGCCGAGGACCTTCGGGAGGAGTTGGCCGACCTCGGCCGAGGCAAGCCGAAGGACCGGGAGAAGCGGATCGAGGACCTGCGCGAACGCATCAGCAGGGCGGTGGAGCGCGACGGCCTCTCCGCCAGGACCGCCGCCCAGCTGGACACCCTCCTGACCCACCTGGACTCCCTGACCACCCGCGACGGCTGACCCCCCACCTTCCCGCGAGGGCCGGGGAATCGTGGGGTGGTGGGGGGCGTTGGACTCGTCGACGCCCGCGGTACATCCCCCCGGTTGCCGCGGGCGTTCCTACGTCCCGGGTCGGAGGACGGCTCGGGCGATCCCGCCGGCCTCGGTGCCGGCCCGATCGGCGAGCACTCCGTCCGGCGTCCAGATCGCCGACCGTCCGGCGGTCTCGGCGTACCCTCCGCCGGTCGCTCCGGCGAAGCTCGCCACCGCCACCCACACCCCGTGTGCCGCGGTGACCCGTCTCGCCCGCTGCTCCGGCACGGCCGTGTCCCGCGCGGCCTCGACCACCCCCGCCAGGTAGGCGTCCATGCCGAGTGCCGCGGTCCGATCGGCGTGCTCCGGCACCCCGGTGTCCTTGCAGACCGCGAGGCCCAGCCGCCAACCGTCGACCGTGAGCACCGCGGGTCGGTCACCCGGCACGAACCGGCTGCTCTCCGCCCCACCGAGCCACATCTTCCGGTACGCGACGACCACAGCGCCCGCGTCCACCGCGAGCACGCCGATGTGGTCGCCCCGGACGGGCGCGCCGGCGAGCGCGAGCGTCCCGGTCTCGGCGCACGCCTCGACCAGCGGCGCCAACCGGGGGTCGTCCTCCGCCACCACGGGCGCCTCCAACTCGTACCCGGTCAGGGACAGCTCCGGGAACACCACCACCCGCGCTCCCGCCGCGCGGACCGCTGCGGCGTGCGCCCGGGCGTTGGCCGCGACATCCCGCGGTACGCACGGCGGCTGCGCGACCGCGAGCCGCAGCGGGGTGCGGTTTCCCGCAACGGTGCGGGTGCGGATCCGCGTCGCGGTCGTACGGCCCGCCCCATGGTCGACTCTCAGGATGGGTTCGTAGCGTGGGGGCATGATTCGAACGTCGCACGTCCTGCTCGCCACCGGAAGCCTCGCGGCGGACGCCGAGCCGCCCCAGGACGGGATCGTCGGTTACGTGACCGACCTGGTGGAACGACTGGGCGGGCCGGGCGCGGGCCTGGCGGTGGCGCTGGAGAACCTCTTCCCGCCGATCCCGAGCGAGGTGATCCTGCCCCTCGCCGGTTTCGTCGCCGGGCAGGGGCGGATGAGCGTGGTCGGGGCGATCTTCTGGACCACGCTGGGATCGCTGGTGGGTGCCCTCGCGCTCTACTGGATCGGTGCGTGGCTCGGCCGGGACCGGATCCGGGCCGTCGCGGCGCGGCTGCCGCTGGTGAAGCTCAGCGACGTCGACAAGACCGAGGCGTGGTTCGTGAAGCACGGCGTCAAGGCCGTCTTCTTCGGGCGGATGATCCCGATCTTCCGGAGCCTCATCTCCATCCCCGCCGGGGTCGAACGGATGCCGATCGGCACGTTCGCGCTCTTCACCACGCTGGGCAGCCTGATCTGGAACTCGACGTTCGTGCTCGCCGGCTACCTGCTGGGCGACAACTGGCACCTCGTCGAGGGGTACGTCGGCACCCTGCAGAAGGTCGTCATCGTGGTCTGCGTGGCGGCCGCCGGCTGGTTCGTGGTGACCCGCGTACTCCGCGCCCGACGTACCACCCCGGAACCGGGGGAGGACGCCACCCCGACGCCGACCGGGCCGGCGTTCGGCGTCCCCGACCCGAGCGGTCGCGGCACCATCTACCGCAGCGGCGGGTGGGGCGACGAGGAGCGGACCCGCGGCGGGGTGCGTTGACGCAGCCCACCGGGCAGGCGGCCGGCCCGGTGCCGGACGGGCCGGCGGTGACCGGGGTGCCGGACGGTCGGGCGGCGGCCGACGCTCCGGGCGGGCCGGCGGCGAGCGCGGCGTCGAGCCGGCGGGTCGGGTCACTCGCGTCGGCCGGGCGGACCGCACTCGCCGTCGCCGCCGGCGTCCTGACCGCCGTCGCGGGGCTGCTCTTCCTGCTCGTCGCCGCGGTCGCCGCGGCCGGGTCCGCCCCGGCGCCGCCGGCCCGCCGTCGGGTCGCCGCGCTGATCTCGCGGTACGCGGCCACGCTGGTCCGGCTGGAGCGCCGCCGGCTGACGTGGCTGTCTGGCGGGGCCGGCGGATCCCCTGCGGTGCGTACCGCCGGGTGGCGGGAGATCGGCTATCTGGCCGCGCGGGCACTTCCCGGCGTGCTGGGGGCGTTCGCGTTCGGACTGCTGGCGATCGGGGTGGTGCTCGCGGGGATCCTGCTGCGTGCCGCGCTGCGGGGGGACCTGACCGTCGCCGCCCTCCTGTCGCAGGTCGTCATCGGCGTGGTTCTGCTGCTGCTCAACGCGCAGGCCGTCGCCAGCCTCGGTGCCGTGGACCGCTGGCTGGCCCAGCGGCTCCTCGACCCCGAACCCCGGGCCGCCCTGGAGGCACGGGTCCGGGAACTCGCCACGAGCCGGGCGCAGGTCATCGCCGCGGTGGACGTCGAACGCCAACGCATCGAACGTGACCTGCACGACGGGCTGCAACAGCGACTGGTCGCGCTCGGGATGCTGCTCGGCCGGGCTCGGCGCAGCCGGCAGGCCGACCGGACGTACGCCCTGATCGCCCAGGCGCACGAGGACCTTCAGCGGGCGGTCGAAGAGCTGCGGGAGGTGGCGTGGCGGGTCTACCCGTCGGCGCTCGACGACAGTGACCTCGGTGAGGTGCTCGGGATGGTCGCCCAGCGGTCCACCGTTCCGGTGCGGATCCGGTGCGACCTCCCGCTACGGCCCGACCGGCAGATCGAGACGGTGCTCTACTTCGTGGCCTGCGAGGCGCTCACCAACGCGGCGAAACACGCCGCCGCTACCCTGGTCACGATCGACATCGACGTACGGGAGGGAAACGTCCGGATGCGCGTCCGCGACGACGGCACGGGCGGGGCCGACCCCTCCGGGCGGGGCCTGTCCGGACTGGCCCGACGGGTCGCCGCACTCGACGGGCGGCTGCGGGTGGAGAGCCCCGCCGGCGGGCCGACCACGGTGCTGGCGGAGCTGCCGTGCGGATAGTCCTCGCCGAGGATTCGACGCTGCTGCGAGAGGGCCTGGTCCGGCTCCTCGCCGAGGAGGGCCATGACGTCATCGCGGCCGTCGGCAACGCCCCGGACCTGGTCGCCGCCGTCGACCGGGATCCGCCCGACGTGGTCGTCACCGACGTACGGATGCCGCCGACCCACACCGACGACGGACTGCGCGCCGCGCTGGAGATCCGCCGGCGCTGGCACGACACCGGGGTCCTGGTGCTCTCCCAGTACGTCGAGAAGCGCTACGCCAGCCGGCTGCTCGCCGACCGTCCGGAAGGAGTGGGATACCTGCTCAAGGACCGCGTGGCCCAGGTCGACGACTTCCTCGACGCGTTGGACCGGGTGGCCGCCGGGGCGACCGCGCTCGACCCCGAGGTGGTCCGTCAGGTGGTGGCCGGGTCGGACCGGGCCGATCCGCTCATCCGGTTGAGCCCACGCGAACGGGACGTCCTGCACCGGATGGCCCAGGGCCACACCAACGCGGCGATCGCCGAACGGCTGCACGTGTCGCTGAGCGCCGTGGAGAAGCACGTCAACGCCATCTTCGACAAGCTCGACCTGTCCCACTCGGCCGGCTACAGCCGCCGGGTTTTGGCGATCCTCCGCTACCTCGGCAACTGAAATCGGCCGAACGGGCCGCGGACCCCAGGCCCGCCTCCCGCTGACAACAGACGCCTCCCGCGCCGGGCCTGGTCGGCCGGCCGATCGGCTGGGATATCGCTGAACCGGGGTGGATGACCCGGGCTGTGCGGGTCGGGCCTGGTGGGGCGGCGGGCCGCCGAGCGTGATCGACCATCGTCCCCGGTGAGCGGTACGGGTGATCGACTCCGTTTCCCTGAAGCTGCGGTGTCCAAGGCGGCCGGATACCGCGATTTCACTGATTCGGAGTGGATCACGGCGGGCGGGGGCGGTCTGCGGGGCGACCATGACGCCCGGTGAGGCGTTTCGGTCGACTTGTCTGGATCGGCCGGCCAGGTCGGGGTGGTCGTCGAGCCGGTCTTGGAGATCTTGGTGAGTTGTGGCCCCTCTGGGGGCCTCAATCGTCCAAGATCCGCTAGCAGCGTTCGCTCGGGCGGTGCCTGGTGGGGTGTTCGTCCGGTACGGGTGGGTGGGGTGTCCGGGTTCGGGGGTTGCGGTCCTGTGGTCGGGGCCACTCGGTCGGCGGAATGGTGGCTTGGTCGGGGGCGTTGAATACCCCCTGACGGCCGAGGTAGGAGCCCTGGCCTGCTGGCTCGTTCGGGTTGGCGGGTGTGGGTGAGGGCCCGGAATGATGGCCCGGCCCCGGTCGTTGGACATGGACCACGCGATCGGCGGGCCCCCGGAATGATGGCGGGCCGGCGGTCGTTGGAGATGGACCCGGCGCGGTGAGCCCCCCGGCTCGACCCGGTCGCCGGAGCCCCTGGTCCGGTGAGCGAACCCGGACCGTTCGGGTCAGGCGTTACCGCCGACCCACCCCCGAAGACTTTTCCCCCTTTTGCAGGGCGCCGGTTCCTCGGTGCCGCCCCGATACCGACCCACCCCCAGGGTCGATCCGGGGCTCCACCCCCGAACATTGGAGCTTCTGACATGAACACGATCATGCGTAAGAGCGTTCTTGGTATTGCTGGTCTGGCTTTCGCCGGTGGCATCGCCGGTGGCCCGATCGCCGCCCACGCCGCCACCCCCGCGGTGGACGCCAAGCCCGTCGCCGTCGTGCAGACCGACAAGAGCACGGTCGACAAGGCCAAGCTGATTCCGCACGGCACCCAGGGTGCGCAGTCGCGCATCGACCTGAACGACGAGCAGACCGGCAACGTGAAGGCGATCATCGCCGGCACGAAGAAGTCGGGTATGGACGAGCGGGCCGCGGTCATCTCGATCGCCACCAGCCTGCAGGAGTCGAAGCTGGAGAACCTGGGCCACCTCGGTGACCGCAACGACCACGACTCGCTGGGCCTGTTCCAGCAGCGCCCGTCCTCGGGTTGGGGTACGCCGGAGCAGATCACCGACCCGATCTACTCGACCCAGGCGTTCCTCAAGGGTCTCAAGCAGGTCGACGGCTGGCAGGACATGCCGCTGACCGAGGCCGCGCAGACGGTGCAGGTGTCGGCCTACCCGGACGCCTACGCCCAGTGGGAGCAGCAGGCCGCCGACCTCGTCGCCCAGCACTGGAACAGCTGACCACCACCAGCACGAACGGCACAGCACGAACAGAAGCCGCTGGCCGGCACCCCGAACCCGGGGCGCCGGCCAGCGGCATGTCCAGGTACGAAGGTCATGTCAGCGGTGTGCTCTCCCGGCGGAGCGTGGCGGACCCGACGCCGACGGACCACCCCGGCCGCTGGCCGCGTCCGTGCCGCCGACCAGGTCGGCCGGCGGTGGGAGCGGAGAAAAGGCGAGCATCGGTGGGTGGGAACAAGGGCGGGCGCGGGTAGGTTGTGTGCAGTGTCGGTGTGCCCAGTGTCCCCGGGCCTCACCTAATAAATGCCGTCGCGGACTACCGTTCGGCTGGAGCCGCGTTCGTGCCACTCGCCGCGAGGCGACCTGCACACCGACACCCAGCGCCGCCCCCGACCACCCGGTCGGGGGCGGCGCTGTCTACACCGCCCCTCCCCACGCGGATCTTGAAAGACCAGCGCCCCTCCCGGGGCCACAAACCTCCAAGATCCCACGGCGGATCGGGGTGGGCGGGACCCCTGGGCGGGCGGTGGGCGGGGAGAATGCCGGAATGAGCGTCGAGACGTCGTGGAGTGGGCAGCCCGGTGTGGTCGTACTGCCGAGTGGCGCGGCGGTGCGGGGCCGGCGGATCGCCGATCCGGTCTCGGCGGCGGACTTCGCTCTGCTGCTGGCGTCGGGTCCGACCCCAGCCTGGCCGCACCGGCGGATCCGGTGGCCCGACTTCTGGGTGCCGGTGGACCGTGCGGACGCGCTGGATGCCCTGCGGGAGGCACTGCGCCGGGCGCGTGCCGGCGAGCGGGTGGAGGTGGCGTGCCGCGGCGGGCAGGGGCGTACGGGGACGGCGCTCGCCGCGCTCGCCGTCCTTGACGGGCTGCCGGCCGAGCAGGCCGTCGACTGGGTACGCGCGAACTACCGCCCTCGGGCGGTGGAGACGCCCTGGCAGCGGCGCTGGTTGCGGCGCCTCGTCTGACCGCGACGACAGCGACCGACCGGCCACCACGGACCTAGCAGTCACCGCCCGGCAGCCGCAGCCTGGCCGTCCCGCCGACGCCACCCCCCTCACGCCCCACTCACGCCCTGGCCCGCGCCCCGCGCGTGCTGCCCGCCCCGCGCCTCGCCCTTGCCTCAGCGCAGGACGAGCAGGTCGAGGTGGTCGACGACGGGGCCGGAGTCGTCCCGGGCCGCCGTCCGTAGCCGCGCCAGGCCAGCGTCGTACTCGTCGTCGGTGATCAGCTGAAGCAGGGTGTGGGCCCGCCGATCGAGATGCGCGGCGGCTTCCGCCAGGGACGGCGCGCTGGTCTGCGCCACCGCCTCGATGGTGCTCACCGGGAAGCCGGCCGCCGCGAACGCCGATCGGACCCGCGCGACATCGGGATAGCGATCCAGGACGCGTACGGCCTCGGGGAACCACTTGAACAGGCTGATCCGCCGGTGCCGGCCGGGGAACGGCGAGCGGACGAGCACCGGGGCGCCGGGCCGCAGCACCCGTCGCAGCTCGTGGGCCGCCGCGTCGAGGTCGGGGATGTGATGGATCATCGTCGAGAGCCAGGCGGCGTCCATGGTGGAGTCGCGGAGCGGAAGACCGAGCGCGTCCCCGGCGAGCAGTGGCCGGTGCGAGGCGCGGGACCGCATCGCGGCCGACGGCTCCACACCGACCACCCGCACGCCGTACCAGTCGGTGAAGGCCGCCGCCCAGGCACCGGTGCCGGCGCCGAGGTCGAGCACGGTCGTGCCGGTACGCGGCCGCAGGTGCTGCTGCACAGCGTGCCGCCAGCGGTGCAGCCCGCTGTGGGGCAGTTCCCGGGTCGCGGCGAAGGCCGCCGCGTCGGTGTCGTCGTAGGAGATCAGGGCCACGCTCATCACCTCGCCACCGTCGCCGGGACGCCCGGGCGATCGTCCCCTCGTTCTAGTCGTACGGTGACCCGCTGGCAACAGGTTGTGACCCAGGCGATCTCGCGGGACGGGGTCGGTCGGAGGTGCGGCGCGGAACGGTTCAGTAGCTCTGCAGGAGACGCCGGACGAGCCGGAGCACGGCGTACCAGGACGACCCCGGATCGGCCATGGCGGACGGATCGGCACGACGCATCCGGTGGAGCAGCCGTTCCGCGGACCCTTCCGGGTCGACTCCCTCCTCCGTGGCGGCCTCGGGGTCGTACTCGGGTCGCTCCTTCTCCAACTCGCACAGGAAGAGCACCAACGCGTCGACGCCGCTGTTCAGGCGATGCGGGCTGCCGTCATCCGGGATGCAGTAGACGATGCCGGTGGCCACGTCGATGATGACGTCGTCCAAGCCGACCCCGCCCAGCGTCAGCCAGGTCGACATGTCGTACGCGCGGCTCGGGTAGCGCGCCGCGACGGCCTCCCACGCCGCACCGCCGATCCGGAGGTTGCCGTCGAGCAGGTCCTGGGCCACCTCGAACCATCCCGCCTGGTCCGGCAGGCCCACGTCCCGCAGGAAGTCCCGGGTCGGCTCGTGGGCGACGGCGACGAGGGTCGCCTCGTCCAGGGTCACCAGATCGTCCGCGTTGAACACCGACTCCAGCGTGGCTCGGTCGACCAGGGGGCTCATTGCCGCAACTCTGCCATCCGAGCCGTCCCGGCTGCAGGCCCGGCAACTCCGCCATCCTTGCCGCCCAGTTGCAGTCCCACCCGGCGCCGCGGGCGTCGTCCTCCCTGGTCCGCCCAAACCGGTCCGCGCCCGCCGATTAGGGTGGCTGGCATGGAAGTTCGGCTGCTGGTGAGCGTGGCGACCGCCGTCCTCCTCTCCGCCGGGCCGGCCGTCCCAGCGTCGGCCGCGCCGGCCCCAGCGGCGGCCACACCCGCCAGCAGCACACCCGCCGGCACGGCACCCGCAACCGGCGCCGCCGTTCCCTGCCCCCGGGTGCCGGCGCCGAAGGTCTCCCGTCCGCCGCGTCCGGTCCCGCCGCCCGGGGTGCCCGAGGACCGGCTCGTGGGTGGCCCGGCGCTGGCCACGGCCGGGCTCGTCGCGCCCGCCGGTGCGCCGGCCCCACCGGCGACCACCGCGGCCTCGTGGCTCGTCGCCGACCTCGACACCGGCCAGGTGCTCGGTGGCTGCGGGCCACACGAGTACGGCACCCCGGCCAGTGTGCAGAAGCTGCTCCTGGCGGCGACCATGATGCCCCGGCTGGACCCGAAGCAGGTCGTCACGGTCACCGACGAGGACATGGACATCGAGCCCGGGTCGTCGGCCGTGGGCCTGGTCGAGGGCGGCCGGTACACCGTCGAGACGGTCTGGCTCGGTCTGCTGCTCAACTCCGGGAACGAGGCGGCCAACGTGCTCGCCCGACTCGGTGGGGGAGTCGACGGCGTGGCCGGCGGGGTGCGGGCCATGAACGAGTACGCGCACCGGCTGGGCGCGCTCCAGACGCACGCGGTGACCCCCTCCGGGCTCGACGGGCCGGGTCAGTTCACCAGCGCGTACGACCTCGCGCTGATCGCCCGCGTCTGCTTCGCCGATCCCACCTTCCGCCGGTACGCGCTGACCGAGCGCACCCAGATCCCGGCCCAGCCGGCGAAGCGGACCAAGGGCTTCCAGATCCAGAACGAGAACCAGCTCATCTACCGCTACCCGGGCGCCCTGGGCGGCAAGACCGGCTTCACCGACCTGGCCCGGCACACCTACGTTGGCGCGGCCGAGCGCGACGGCCGACGCCTGGTGGTCACCCTGCTGGGGGCCGAACCGCAGCCGAAGCGGGGCTGGGAGCAGGGTGCGGCGCTGCTCGACTGGGGCTTCACGCTGCCCCGGTCGGCCGAGGTCGGGCGGCTGGTCCAGCCGGGGGAACTGCTGGCCACGCCCACTGCCGAGGCGTCCACGCCCGTGGTGAGCGCCGCGCCCCGACCGGCGGCGGCCAGCCGGTCGGGGGGCGTCGGCGTCGCAGGCTCGTGGTGGACGGTGGCGGGGGCCGGTGCTGGCGTCGTCCTGCTGCTGGCCGGGCTGCTCCGGCGCCGCCGGGCCACCCGCCGGGCCACCCGCTGACGGACCACCGGCTGCGGGGCCCGCTGACGCCACCCGCTGACGGACCACCCGCCGCGGTTCCGCTGACGGACCACCCGCCGCGGTCCGGCTGACGCGGGCCGCACCGGCGTCGACCGTGGCCGCCGGGGCCGTACGGATCGACAACGGCCGACGGCATCCATAGACTCCGGTCGCTCCGGTACCACGAGTCCAGGAGGATGCCCGTGTCGCGTGAACCCCACCCGCCGTCCGTGCCCGTCCCACCGAGCCCGGCCCGTACGCTGACCCGCCTCGCGGGCGCCGCGCTGATCGCCGGGGTGCTGGTCACCGCCGGCGGCACCGCCGCCGTGGCCGCCCCCGCGGGCGCCGCCGCCCCCGCGGGCGCCGCCGTCCCGGCCGCCACTGCTGGCGGGCCGCAGGGGCCGCGGACCACCAAGGGCCCGTGCGGCTACACCACGACGCCGGAGGAACCGGCCGCGCGGCCGGTCCCGCTGCCGCCCGACCCTCGACGTACGCCGGAGCGGGGCACCGTGCGCGTCACGCTGCGGACCAACCATGGTCTGATCGGCCTGACGCTGGACCGGGCGGCGGCTCCGTGCACCGTACAGAGCTTCCTGCACCTGACCCGGCACCACTTCTACGACCGGACGTCGTGCCACCGGCTGACCGCGTACCCGACGCTGAGCGTGTTGCAGTGCGGTGACCCGTCGGGCACGGGCTCCGGAGGGCCCGGCTACCGCTACCGCGACGAGTTGCCGACCGACCTGCCCCCGGCGCCCACCGACCCGACCGGCGTCCGCCGCCTGTACGCCCGGGGGACGCTCGCCATGGCCAATGCCGGCCCGGACACCAACGGCAGCCAGTTCTTCCTCGTCTACGCCGACTCCGCGCTGCGACCGAACTACACGGTCTTCGGTTCGGTCGACGCCGCCGGGCTGGCCACCCTCGACCGCATCGCGGCCGGCGGGATCGCGCCGACGGAGGAGGACCCCGCCCCGGTCGACGGTGCGCCCGCGCTGCCGGTGGACATCCGCAAGGCCGTACGTCACCACCACCACTGACCGGCCTCCGTCGCCGCGCCGGCCGACGTGCCCGGCGCGGCGACGGCCCGGGGCCGCCGCGTGCGAACCTCCGGGCCGCTCAGGTGTGCGCCTCCGCCGGGGGAGTGGCGGTGCTGTCCCGGACGACCAGCTCGGTCGCCAGCTCCACCCGGGGTGAGTCGATGCCCTCGCCCTGGGCCAGCCGCAGGACGGTGCGGGCGGCCAGGCGGCCCATCTCGACCAGCGGCTGCCGCACGGTGGTCAGCGGCGGCGACGCCCAGCGCGCCTCGGGCAGGTCGTCGAAGCCCACCACGCTCACGTCGTCCGGGACACGCAGGCCCCGCTGTCGGATGGCCTCGTAGACGCCGAAGGCCATCTGGTCGCTGGCGGCGAAGATCGCCGTCGGCGCCGCGTCGAGATCCAGCAGCGCGGTGCCGGCGGCGAAGCCGGAGGCGTGGTAGAAGTCGCCCGGGCAGATCAGCCGGTCGTCCATCGGCACGCCGGCCGCCTCCAGCCCGGCCCGGTAACCGTCGAGGCGGGCCCGGCTGCACAGCAGGTGCGTGGGCCCGGCGACGAAACCGATGCGTCGGTGGCCCAGCGACAGCAGGTGTTCCGTCGCGGCGAGGCCGCCGGCCCAGTTGGTGGCGCCGATGGTCGGCACGTCGGTGGCCGGCACGCCGGCCGGGTCGACCACCACGACCGGCACGTTGAGCCGGCGCAGCTGCGCGTAGAGCGGGGGGTCGACGTGGGAGGTCACGAAGATGACCCCGTCGGTCGCCCGGGCCCGCAGGTTCTGCAACCACTGGCGAGCCGCGGTGGGCTGGCGGTGGATCGCCGAGACGACGGTGCCGAGACCCGCGCCGTGGCCGACGTCCTCCACCCCGCGGATGATCTCCACGGCCCAGGGGCTGTCGAGGTCGTTGAAGACCAGGTCGAGCAGGCCGGGGCTGCGCACCGCGCGGGTGACCCGGCGGCGGTAGCCGTGGTGGCGCAACAGCTCCTCGACCCGCTCCCGGGTGCCGGGCGCGACGTCCGACCGTCCGTTGAGCACCCTCGACACGGTCGGCACCGAGACCCCGGCCTCCCGCGCGATGGCGGTGATGGTCACCCTGCGTCCCCCGTCGGCGTCCACCGGCGTCTCCCTCCCCGGCTCGGGGCCGGACCGGCGGCGCCGGTGCCGGAAGCCCGTCGCCGCTGCCCGTCCCGGTCATCTTGCCGCACCGGTCGGGGCGCTGGCGACAGGGCGGAGCGCCGTCGGGTGCACCGGGGTTCCGGAAATTACCGGAAGTCGGACCGTCCGTACCGGTCGATGTGCCGCCGACGTTCAGCCGGTGGTTGACGCCGGCCGTCCGGGACCGGACGACGGCGTGTACGGGGCGCAGGACGATCGGACGACCAGCTCGGTCGGCAGCCGGACGTGCGGGTCGCGTTCGATGCCGCCGACGAGGTCGATGAGCATTCGCATCGCCTCCGCGCCCATCCGCTGGAGCGGTTGCGCGATCGTGGTGAGCTGCGGGGTGACCAGCGCCGACTCGGGGATGTTGTCGAAGCCGATCACGGACAGGTCGTCGGGCACGGTGAGTCCCATCCCCCGCGCGACGTCCATCGTGGAGATCGCGGAGAGGTCGTTGCCGGCGAAGACGGCGGTCGGCCGGTCGGGCAGTCCGAGCAGCTCCGCGGCCGTGGCGGCGGCGCTCTCGACGCGGAATCCGCCGACCCGGACGAGCCGTTCGTCGACCGCGACGCCCGCGTCGGCCATGGCGCGCCGGAAGCCGGCCTCGCGCAGGCGCGCCGACTCGAGGTCGGCGCGACCGCTGATGTGGCCGATGCGGCGGTGCCCGAGCGACAGCAGGTAGTTGGTCGCGAGCACCGCGCCGGCGAAGTTGTCGGAGTCGACGGTGGGCAGCCCGGACGGGCCGGTGTGCGGGTCGACGGCCACGACGTGGAAGCCCTGCTTCGTCTCGACCACCGTGGGCGTGACGATCACGGCCCCGTCGATGAGTGTCCCGGACAGGCGGGCCAGCGAGCGTCGCTCCCAGCCGACGGCCGTGCCGTCGCCGTCGCCGCCGGAGTACGCCAGCAGCTGATAGCCGGTGCCCGCGACCTCCCTCGACGCCCCCTTGAGCAGCTCGGTCGAGAACGGCTCGAACTCGGCGACGAGGATGCCCAGGACGTTCGTGCGGTGACTGCGCAGGCTCTGCGCCCCCAGGCTGGCCTCGTAGCCGAGCTGGTGGATCACCTCCCGGACGCGCTCCACGGTCGCCTGCGCGACGCCGTAGCGACCGTTGACGACCTTCGACACGGTGGCCACCGAGACGCCGGCCGTACGGGCCACGTCCGACATCTTGACACGCTCGGGGAAGGTCACGCCGACGATGATAGAGGGCCACCCGCGCCTCCTCGCGAGGGAGTCGAAAACGTTATCGACAACGGTTGACACCCCGTTACGAGACTGTAAAACTCGCCGCACCTAATTACCGCCACTGCTAGTCGAGGAGACGTGTCGATGGCGATGAAGCACCGCGCGAAGGGCGCCCTGGCGTTGTTCGCGACCACCGCACTGCTCGTCGCCGGGTGTAACGGCGGCGGCAGCGAGGAACCCGCCGAGAACGAGCTCTACAAGAACCCGGTGACCCTGACCTGGTGGCACAACGCCTCCCAGGACGGGCCTGGCAAGACGTACTGGGAGAAGGTCGCCAAGGACTTCTCCGCACTGCACCCGACCGTCACGATCCAGATCGAGGCGATCGAGACCAACCAGCTCCAGCGCACCCGGCTCCCCGCCGCGCTGCTGACCAACGACCCGCCGGACATCTTCCAGACGTGGGGCGGCGGCGAGATGCGGGAGCAGGTGGAGGCCGACTACCTCAAGGACCTCACCGATCAGGTCAAGACCGAGGTTGCCAACATCGGCAGCGCGGCCGAGATCTGGGAGGTGGACGGCAAGCAGTACGGCCTGCCGTTCCGGATGGGCATCGAGGGCATCTGGTACAACAAGGACATGTTCGCGCAAGCGGGCATCACCGCTCCGCCGACCACGTTCGAGGAGCTGAACCAGGCGGTCACGAAGCTCAAGGCCATCAACGTCATCCCGATCGCCCTGGGCGCCGGTGACAAGTGGCCCGCCGCGCACTGGTGGTACAACTTCGCGCTGCGCGCCTGCTCGGTCGACACGCTCAAGAAGGCCTCCGTCGAGCTGGTCTTCGACGACCCGTGCTTCGTGAAGGCCGGCCAGGACCTGAAGGCCTTCATCGACACCAAGCCCTTCCAGCCCAACTTCATCGCCACGCCGGGCCAGAACGATCCGACCAGCGCGAACGGTCTGCTCGCCAACGGCAAGGCCGCGATGGAGCTGATGGGCGACTGGAACCGGGGCACCTTGGAGACCGTCTCCACGAACCCGGAGGCCCTCAAGAAGTTCCTCGGTTGGTTCCCGGTCCCGGCGATCGCCGGCTCGCCCGGTGACCCGAAGGCGGCCCTCGGTGGCGGTGACGGCTTCTCCTGCGCCAAGAACGCTCCGGCCGAGTGCGTCGAGTTCCTCAAGTACATCGTGAGTCCCGAGGTGCAGAAGGGCTACGCCGAGACCGGCACCGGTCTGCCGGTCACCAAGGGTGCGGAGGCCGGCGTCGTCGACCCCTCCCTGAAGTCCATCCTGGAGGCCACCTCCGGTGCGACCTACACGCAGCTCTGGCTGGACACGGCCTTCGGCAGCACCGTCGGCACCGCGATGAACAACGGCGTCGTCGCCATCTTCGCCGGCACCGGCACCCCGGAGAAGGTCGTCGAGGAGATGAAGGCGGCCGCGAAGAAGTGACCTCCACCAACCCGACCCGGATCCCCGTCGGCGGCGCGGACGCGCCGCCGGCGGGCCCCCGGCCGGCCCGGCGCTCGTCCGCCCGGGCCGCCCAGACCAGACGCAAGTGGTACGAGATCATCGGGCTCACCACGCCGGCGATCGTCGTCTACGTGATGTTCGTGCTGGTGCCGATGGGATTCGCGGTCTACTACAGCCTGTACCGCTGGCGCGGCGTCGGGCCGCCCACCGACTTCGTCGGCTACGACAACTACGTCCTCGCCTTCCAGGACCCGGTCTTCCTCGACGCGCTGCGCAACAACGTCATCATCGTGGTCGGGTCGCTGGTGATCCAGGGGCCCATCGCCCTGGCCGTGGCCCTGCTGCTCAACCGACGCTTCCGTGGACGCGCCGCCTTCCGGCTGCTGGTGTTCGTGCCGTACGTCCTCGCCGAGGTCACCGTCGGCATCATGTGGAAGCTGCTCCTCACCGGCGACGGCACCGTCGACGCGTTGCTCCGGCAGCTCGGTCTGGGCAGCTTCGTGCAGGCGTGGCTCGCCGACCTCGACGTCGTGATCTGGACGATGCTGTTCGTCCTCACCTGGAAGTACGTCGGCTTCGCGATCATCCTCCTGCTCGCCGGCCTGTCGAACGTGCCGCCCGAGCTGACCGAGGCCGCCGCGATCGACGGCGCGAGCTGGTGGCAGACCCAGCGCCACGTCATGCTTCCGCTGCTGGGGCCCACGTTCCGGATCTGGATGTTCCTGTCGATGATCGGTTCGTTGCAGGCCTTCGAGGTGATCTGGGTGACCTCGGTGCCCGCGGTCCGCTCGCTCGGCGCCTCGGCCACCATGGCCACCTACATGGTGGACAACGGCTTCTTCGCCCGGCTGTGGGGCTACGGCAACGCCGTCGCCGTGATCCTCTTCGTCATCTCGTTCATCGCGGCGCTGCTGTTCCAGCGCTTCCTCCTGCGCCGCGACATCGAGGGCGCCGTCACCGGAAGGAGGAACTGACGTGACCGCCGACGCCGTCCCCGCTTCATCCCCCTCGCGTAAGCCCTTCGCGTGGAGCAGTCCGCTGACCTACGCCCTGGCGCTCGCGGTCGCCGCCATCTCGATCGCGCCGGTGGTCTACGTGATCGTCGGCGGTTTCCGCACCACCCCGCAGATCATCGCGGACCCGGCCGGGCTGCCCGACCCGTGGGTCTGGGACAACTACGCCCGCGTGCTGACCCAGAGCGACTTCTGGCAGCAGGCGTTCAACAGCGCGGTCATCGCCGTCGGCACGACGCTCGCGGTCGTGGTGCTCGGCGTCTGCGCCGCGTTCGTGCTCGCCCGGTACGCCTTCCGCGGCCGCGAGGCGCTCTACACCTTCTTCACGCTCGGCCTGCTCTTCCCCTCCGGGGCGGCGATCCTGCCGCTCTACCTCATGCTGCGCGACCTCGACCTGATCAACTCCTACTACGCGGTGATCCTCCCGCAGGTCGCCTTCTCGCTACCGCTCACGATCGTGATCCTGCGGCCGTTCCTGGCCGCCGTCCCCCGAGAGTTGGAGGATGCCGCGGCGATCGACGGTGCCGGCCGACTCGGCTTCCTCTGGCGCATCATGCTGCCGCTGTCCCGGCCCGCGCTGGTCACCGTCGGGGTGCTCGCGTTCGTGGCGAGCTGGAACGCGTTCCTGCTGCCGCTGCTCGTGCTCGGCGACGCCGACCTGCACACCCTGCCGCTGGGCGTGCAGAACTTCTCCAGCCAGTACACCTCCGACACCGCCGGGATCCTCGCGTTCACGTCGTTGGCGATGTTGCCGGCGCTGCTCTTCTTCACCTTCGCCGAGAAGCAGATCGTCGGCGGCCTCCAGGGTGCCGTGAAGGGCTGAGCGGCACCGGTACGCGCAGAGAGGCGAAACACCGCATGACCGTCTACCTGTTCGCCCGGCCGGCCGCCCTGTGGGGGCCGACGGGCGGAGGAAAGTGACCGACAACGTGACCGTGGACACCGAACCGAGCATCGCCATCTGGAACGACCCCTCCTACGACCTGCCGACCCGCGTCGACGCCCTGGTCGCCGCGATGACCCTGGCGGAGAAGATCGCCCAGCTGTACGGGGTGTGGGTGGGCGCCTCCGCCGACGGCGGCGAGGTCGCGCCGCACCAGCACGAGATGGAGGACCCGGTCGACCTGGAGGCCCTCCTCGGCACCGGTCTCGGCCAGCTCACCCGGCCCTTCGGCACCGCGCCGGTGGACCCGGCGCTCGGCGCGCTCTCCCTGCTGCGGACCCAGCAGCGAATCGTCGCCGCCAACCGGTTCGGCATCCCCGCGCTGGCCCACGAGGAGTGCCTGGCGGGCTTCGCCACCTGGGGCGCCACCGCGTACCCGGTGCCGCTGTCCTGGGGGGCGACCTTCGACCCCGAACTGGTCCGGCGGATGGCCGACGCGATCGGCGAGGACATGCGCCGCCTCGGCGTGCACCAGGGGCTCGCACCGGTGCTCGACGTGGTCCGCGACGCCCGCTGGGGGCGCGTCGAGGAGACCCCCGGTGAGGACCCCTACCTGGTCGGCACGATCGCCACCGCGTACATCCAGGGGCTGGAGAGCGCCGGGGTGGTCGCCACCCTCAAGCACTTCGCCGGCTACTCCGCGTCCCGGGCCGGCCGCAACCACGCGCCGGTCAGCATGGGCGCCCGGGAGCGGGCCGACGTGATCCTGCCGCCGTTCGAGATGGCCGTGATGGAGAGCGGCGTCCGCTCGGTGATGCACGCCTACACCGACACCGACGGGATTCCCTCGGCGGCCGACGAGGAGCTGCTCACCGGCCTGCTGCGGGACACCTGGGGCTTCACCGGCACGGTGGTCTCCGACTACTTCGGCATCGCCTTCCTGCGCATGCTGCACGGCGTGGCCGGTGACTGGGCCGAGGCGGCCGGCGCCGCTCTCGCCGCCGGGGTGGACGTCGAGCTGCCCACGGTCAAGACCTTCGGCGCGCCGCTGCACGCGGCGGTCACCGCCGGTCAGGTGCCCGAGGCGCTGGTCGACCGGGCGGTGCGGCGGGTGCTGCTGCAGAAGGCGGAGCTCGGGCTCCTCGACCCCGACTGGGACCCGGTGCCCCCGGCCCTGCGCGGCGTGGACCTCACCGACCCGGACGCCCTGCGCGGCACCATCGACCTGGACACCCCGGGAAACCGGGCGCTGGCCCGCCAGGTCGCCGAGCAGGCGGTCGTCCTGCTGCGCAACGACGGCACCCTGCCGCTCGCCCGGCCCGCCCGCATCGCGCTGGTCGGCCCGCAGGCCGAGAACGCGACCGCCACGCTGGGCTGCTACTCCTTTCCGCTGCACGTCGGCCCCCACCACCCCGAGGTGCCGCTCGGGATCGAGCTGCCCACGCTGGCGCAGGCGCTGCGCGCCGAGTTCCCGGACAGCGAGGTCGTCGTCGAGCTGGGCGCCACCGTCGACGACCCGGACACCGCCGGGTTCGCGGCGGCCGTCGACGCGGCCCGGAGCGCGGACGTCGTGGTCGTCGCCCTCGGCGACCGGGCCGGGCTGTTCGGCCGGGGCACCAGCGGCGAGGGCTGCGACGTCGAGTCGCTCGTCCTGCCCGGCGTGCAGCAGCAGCTGCTCGACGCGCTGCTCGACACGGGCACGCCGGTCGTGGTGACGCTCGTCGCCGGCCGCCCGTACGCGCTGGGCCGGGCCGTCGACGAGGCCGCCGCCATCGTGCAGTCCTTCTTCCCCGGGGAGGAGGGCACGCCGGCGATCGCCGGCGTGCTCAGCGGTCGGCTGGAACCGCAGGGACGGCTGCCGGTCAGTGTCCCGCGCACCCCGGGCGGCCAACCGACGACCTACCTCGCCGCGCGGCTCGGACACGCAACCGACGTGTCCAACCTCGACCCGACCCCGGCGTACGGCTTCGGGCACGGGCTGAGCTACACCCGGTTCGACTGGTCGGAGCTGACGGCCGAACGGACGGTGGCGGACACCGACGGCGAGTTGCGGGTGGGCTTCACGCTGCGCAACGCCGGCGACCGGTGGGGCAGGGAGGTGGTGCAGCTCTACGCGCACGACCCGGTGGCCTCGGTGGTGCAGCCGGTCCAGCGACTCATCGGCTACCTGCGGGTGCCGCTGGACCCCGGCGCGGCCTGCCGGATCGACGTGGACGTGCCCGCCGACCTGTTCTCGTTCACCGGACGGGACGGCCGGCGCGTGGTCGAGCCGGGCGAGGTGGAGCTGCGGCTCTCCGCGTCCAGCGCCGACGTCCGCCTCGCCGTGACGGCGTCGCTGCGGGGGTCGGCTCGGCACGTCGACCACACCCGGCGGCTGCACCCGCGGTTCACCGTCACTCCGTCCCAGGGCTGACCGCCCGTGTTCACGGACCTGTCGGAGGAGCAGCTGCGCGCCCACCGCAGCGCGGTGCGGGAGCCCGACGACTTCGACGGGTTCTGGCAGGGCACGCTCGCGCAGGCGCGGGCGGCCGGCTCGGCCGTGCGGGCCGAGCCGGTGGCGGCCGGGCTGAGCGCCGTCGACGTCCTCGACGTGACGTTCGCCGGCTTCGACGGGCAGCCCGTCCGGGGGTGGCTGCGGCTGCCCCGGAACGCGCCGACGCCGTTGCCCACCGTCGTGCAGTACGCCGGCTACGGCGGTGGGCGCGGGCACCCGCTGGAGAACCTGCTCTGGGCGGCGGCCGGGTTCGCGCACTTCCAGATGGACACCCGTGGGCAGGGTTCCGGCTGGAGCCGTGGCGACACCCCGGATCCGGCCACCGCCGGCCCGGAGGCCCCCGGGGTGATGACCCGGGGCATAGCCGACCCGCGCAGCTACTACTACCGGCGGTTGATCACGGACGCGGTCCGGGCGGTGGACGCCGTCCGGACCCTGCCGATGGTCGACCCCGGCCGGGTGGCGGTGCTCGGGCAGAGCCAGGGCGGCGGACTGGCGCTCGCCGCCGGCGCGCTCGCCACCGGCGTACGGGCCGTCGTCGCCCACGTGCCGTTCCTCTGCGACATTCCGCGGGGCGTGGTGGTCACCGACGCCCGCCCCTACCGGGAGGTCCGCGACTACCTGGCGGTCCACCGGGACGCCGAGGAGCGGGTCCTGGCCACCCTGGCGTACGTCGACGGGGTGAACTTCGCCCGCCGGTGCCACCTGCCGGCGCGCTACTCGGTGGCGTTGATGGACGAGATCGTGCCGCCGTCGACCGTCTACGCCGCCGTGAACGCGCACGCCGGGCCGACCGAGCTGTCGGTGTGGCGCTACAACGGCCACGAGGGGGGCGGCATCGACGACGACGCGGCGGCCCTGCGGTTCCTCCGGGAACACCTGGCACCCGACTCGGACCCGGGGGCCCGCCCGGGCTGGTAGACAGGACGGGTGCGCAGGTCAGGCCGGTCGGGCGCCCCATGGCGGGCCGGTGTGGCGCCGTTCCGTCTGGGCCCGACGCCGGTCCGGGTCGCGGTCGCGCTGCTCGCGCTCGCCAGCGTGCTCGCGGCCTGCTCCCGGCCGGAGCCGCGTCCGGCGCCGACCCCCGCCGGCCCGACGTCGTCCGGCCCGTCCCCGTCGATCTCCAGCCCGGCGCGGCCGGCGCTGCCCGGCTTCGTGGTGCTCGGCGACGTCGACCCCCGCATCCTCACCGACATCCGGTACGCCACCCCGCACAACTTCGTCGGCCGGCCGATCACCGCGTACCGCGAGCCGCTCTGCCTGCTCACCCGGCGGGCCGCCGAGGCGCTGCGCCGCGTCGAGGACGCCGCGCTCGCTGGCGGGCACACCCTCAAGGTGTACGACTGCTACCGGCCGGTGCCGGCGGTCGACGACTTCGTCGACTGGGCCAAGCGCCCCGGTGAGCAGCAGACCAAGGCCGAGTTCTACCCCCACCTGGCCAAGTCGCGGCTCTTCGCGGACGGCTACATCGGCGCGCCCACCGCGCACAGCCGGGGGAGCACCCTGGACCTGACCCTGGTGGCGGTGCCCGCCGCGACGCAGCCCGCGTACGTGCCCGGCCAGCCGCTGGCGGCCTGCACCGCGCCGCGCGCCGACCGGTTCCCGGACAACAGCGTCGACATGGGCACCGGGTTCGACTGCTTCGACAGCCTCGCGCACACCGCCGACCCCCGGGTCACCGGCCCCGCCCGGGACAACCGGATGCTGCTCAAACGGCTGATGACCGACGCCGGGTTCGTCAACTACGACCGCGAGTGGTGGCACTACTCCTACCGGGACGAGCCCTACCCGGACACGTTCTTCGACGCCCCGGTGGCCCGGTCGTCGGTGGGGTGAGGGGCCCACCGGGCGGGTACGGCATGATCAGGTGCGCGGTCGGGCGCGACAGCCCCGACGCCGCCAACGGGAAGGGGAGGACCCGGTGACCACCGAGCGGATCGATCCGCCGCTGACCGGCGGCGAACGGGAGATGCTGCGGGCCTTCCTCGACTACCACCGGTCGACGCTCGCACTGAAGTGCGACGGGCTCTCCGACGACGAGCTGCGCCGGCAGTCGTCGCCGCCGTCGACGCTGTCGCTGCTCGCCCTCGTGCGGCACATGGCGGAAGTGGAGCGACAGTGGTTCCGGCGGGTGATCGACGGGCAGGACCTCCCGCTGGTCTGGTCGGCCAAGGGTGACTTCCAGGAGGCGTACGACGCGAGCGCGTCGACCCGCGCCGAGGCGTTCGCGGCGTGGCGGCGGGAGGTCGAGCACTCTCGCCGGATCGAGCGGGAGGCGGAGTCGCTCGACGTCGTCGGGCACAACGCGCGGTGGGGGACGGACGTGTCGCTGCGGCTGGTGATGCTGCACCTCATCCACGAGTACGCCCGCCACAACGGGCACGCCGACTTCCTCCGCGAGGCGATCGACGGCACCGTCGGCGCCTGACCGCACCACCGCGCCCGAAGCCGATCTCGACGTGGGCGCTTCGGCCGCGCCAACCGTTCAGGCCGTCGGATCGGCGGCGGCAGCGGCGTACCGCTGCGCCAGCCGGCGCAGCAGGTCACGCAGCTCGGGCGGGTCGAGCACCTCGAAGGGCACGTCGAGGGTGCCGAGGAAGGCGGCCAGGTCGGCCAGTGACTCGCCGCCGGTGTGCAGCAGGCAGGACTGCTCGTCGACCGCCTCCAGCAGCCCCGCCGTCGCCGGCAGCCGCCGCGCCATCGTGGTCGCCGAGGCGTGCACGCGTACGCGTGCGGGGTGCGGCCAGGCCGCCGAGCCGACGCCGCGCAGCACGTGCGAGACGGCGTCGCCGCCGGGCGGCTCCCGGGGCGGGAAGCGCGGGCCGGTCGGCACGCGGGGCCGGACCCGGTCGGCCCGGAACGTCCGCCAGTCCGCCCGCTCGGTGTCCCAGCCGAGCAGGTACCAGCGGCGTCCGGTGTAGACCAGCCGGTTCGGCTCCACGGTGCGGACGCTGTCCGCGCCATCGTGGCCGACGTAGTCGAAGCGCAGCCGCTCCCGGCGGTGGATGGCGGACGCGACCGTCGTCAGGATGGCCGCGTCCACGGTCGGCCCTCCGGTTGCGGCGGAGACGGTGGCGGCCCGCAACGCGTCCACGCGGTGCCGCAGCCGGGACGGCAGCGATCGCTCCAACTTGGCCAGCGCGCGCAGCGACGTCTCCTCGATCCCGGCGACGGTGCCGGCCGCCGCGGCCCGCAGCCCGACCGCGACGGCGACCGCCTCGTCGTCGTCGAGCAGCAGCGGCGGCAGCTCCGAGCCGGCACCGAGCCGGTAGCCGCCGCCGACGCCGGGCCGGGACTCCACGCGGTAACCCAGCTCGCGCAGGCGCTCGACGTCGTTGCGGACGGTCCGGGTGGTCACGTCGAGCCGCTCGGCGAGGTCCGCGCCGGAGCGGTCCCGGCCGTCCTGGAGCAGGGCCAGCAGTCGCAGCAGCCGGGTCGAGGTCGCCAACATGCCACAAGTCTGCCAGCGATCGCGGAACCGGATGTTCCGCGATTGACCGTAGCGTCGGTCTGGACGACGCCAGACCGACGAGAGGGAACCACCATGCAGCTGCGAGGACTGGCCACCGTGAGCTTCTGGGCCGCCGACCTGACCGCCGCGAAGGCCTGGTACGCCGACCTGCTCGGCGTCGAGCCCTACTACGAGGTACGCGACCCCGAGGGCCGGCCGGCGTACTACGAGTTCCGGCTCGGCGACCACCAGCACGAACTGGGCCTGGTCGACGCCCGCTACGCGCCCGGGGGCGCACCGGCGACGCCCGGCGGAGCGATCGTCTACTGGCACGTCGACGACCTCGACGCGACCGTGGCGGCCCTGCTCGCCGCGGGCGCGACGGAGCACCAGCCGCCCACTCCGCGCGGCGCCGGCGACTTCGTCACCGCCTCGGTCGTGGACCCGTTCGGCAACATCCTCGGCGTCATGCGCAACCCGCACTACCTGGAGGTGCTTCACGCCCGCGGCTGACCGGCGGCGGGCCGGCGCGCCGCCGGCCCGCCGCACCGAGGCGGCGGTGAATATCCATTGCGGCCGTGGACCGGGCCGCATACCGTTCTCCGCGCAAGGTCAACAGACCGGACCCAGGGAGCACACCGTGTCGCAGCGCACCACCACCCGAACCACGCGGCCCATGCCGTGTGGCGGTGCCCTGTTGCCCGGCGGTGCGCCAGCCCTGGGTCAGCGCCGGTCCACCGAGGACCGGCACCGGGGGAGGCGGCGCGACTGACGCGCCAGCGCGTCCGCGCAGCCGCCCACCCCGCCGGGGTCCGGGCGGCTTTTTCGTCCCCGGGCCCCGGCGCCGGGCGACACGGTCCTGTCCACCCGACGGCGTCTCCGGCGTCGTCGGTGTATCGCGGTTGTAGCGCAGTCTGGCAGCGCGTCACCCCGCCACGGTGAAGGCCGCCGGTTCGAATCCGGCCAACCGCTCCGACACGTTCAGGTACGACACGAGGAGACCACGATGGGATTCACCGAGCTGGCCGGCACCCGGGCGCCGGTCCGGGTCTGGACCGACCCGTACGCCATCGAGCAGCAGGCGGCCCGGCAGCTGCGCAACATCGGCGCGCTGCCGTGGGTGGAGGGCGTCGCCGTGATGCCGGACGTCCACTTCGGCAAGGGCGCGACCGTCGGCTCGGTCATCGCGATGCGGCAGGCCGTGTCACCGGCCGCGGTCGGCGTCGACATCGGCTGCGGCATGTCGGCGGTGCGGACCTCGCTGACCGCCGACGACCTGCCCGACGACCTGGGTGGGCTGCGTTCCGCGATCGAGGCGGCGATCCCGGTCGGGTTCGCGCAGCGGGAGCGGGCGATCGACCCGCGCCGGGTGCGCGGCCTGGAGCAGCGTGGCTGGGACGACTTCTGGCGCCGCTTCGCCGACCTCGACCGGGGTGTGGCGCAGCTGGAGGTACGGGCGCAGCGGCAGCTGGGCACCCTCGGCGGCGGCAACCACTTCGTCGAGGTCTGCCTGGAGCAGGGCGGCGCCGACGAGGGCCGGGTCTGGCTGATGCTGCACTCCGGTTCCCGCAACATCGGCAAGGAGCTGGCGGAGCGGCACATGGCGGTGGCCCGACGGCTGCCGCACAACGCCGACCTGCCCGACCGCGACCTCGCGGTGTTCCTCGTCGGCACGCCGGAGATGGACGCGTACCGCCGGGACCTGTGGTGGGCGCAGGAGTACGCGCGGCGCAACCGGGCGGTGATGCTCGCGGTGCTCTGCGAGGTGGTCCGTGAGCGGTTCCCGCACGTCGGCTACGACGAGCCGATCTCGTGCCACCACAACTACGTGGCGGAGGAGAGCTACGGCGGGGTGGATGTGCTGGTGACGCGCAAGGGCGCGATCCGGGCCGGTCGGGGGGACCTGGGCATCATCCCGGGGTCGATGGGCACGGGTTCGTACATCGTGCGGGGCAAGGGCAACCCGGACGCGTACTGCTCGGCATCGCACGGGGCGGGGCGGCGGATGTCCCGGGCGCAGGCGAAGCGCACCTACAGCACGGAGGACCTGGCGGCGCAGACGGCGGGGGTGGAGTGCCGCAAGGACGCTGGGGTGGTCGACGAGATCCCCGGCGCGTACAAGGACATCACCGAGGTGATGGCGCAGCAGGAGGACCTGGTCGAGGTGGTCGCGCACCTCAAGCAGGTGGTCTGCGTGAAGGGGTGAGGCCGGTGGCCGTGGGGCCTTCCGGGTTGGGGGAGTGGTGGACCAGGTCGGTCGAGGACCGGCCTGGTCAGGCCGCCACGTGCATGGCGGCCAGATAGGCGAGGGCCTCGGCGCTGCGGCTGCCCGGCTCCGGCGTGCCGACGAGCAGTTGCTGACCGGGCGCATCGCGAACGTCGAAGCTCTGGTAGGTCAGCTCGACCCGACCGACCTCGGGGTGGACGAAGACCTTGAACAGCCGGTTCAGCCCGCTGACGGTCTGGTCGTCCCACAGAGACCGGAACTGCGGTGAGGTCTGCCGGAGTTCGGCGACTAGCCGGCGAATGTCCGGATCGTCCGGGAACTGGCCGGCGTTCAGCCGTAGGGCATGAACGACGTTCTCCGTCAGGGTCGGCCACTCCACGAACACCGTGCGTGCCTGGGGGTGCTGGAACAGCACCCGGACCATGTTGTGCACACCGGAGAACGGCGAGAGCAGCGCGGCGGCGACACCGTTGCCGGCGAGCACGTCGAACGCGGGGCTGAGCACGTAGGCGGCCGAGGTGGGGAAGGCGTCCAGCAGTTGTCTCAGCGCCGGGTGCACCTGGTCCCGGGCGCGGCTCGGGGCCGGGCGAGGGTTGAGCCCGGCAAGCCGGAAGACATGGAGGCGGGCGTCGCCGTCGAGGCGGAGGGCCCGCCCGATCGCCTCAAGAAGCTGCGGCGAGGGGTGCCGTTCCCGGCCCTGCTCCAGGCGGGCGTAGTAGTCGACGCTCACCCCGGCCAGCACGGCGACCTCTTCCCGGCGCAGGCCGGGCACCCGGCGGTCGCCACCGCCGCGCAGGCCGACGTCCGTCGGGTCCACCCGGGCGCGGCGGGCGCGCAGGAACTCCCCGAGGGTGCTGGTGGCGGACGGCATCTGACCAGCGTAGATCGCGTCGCCGGCAGGTTGCCAGGGTGCGGCGCACCCAGGAAGAAGCGGCCTTCTCCAAGCCCGACGACCGCCTGATCCTTGACCCCAGCCAGCCGGACAGCCGGCACGAGTGATCAGGAGTCCCGATGCAGACGCAGACCCCAACGTCCAAGATCGTCCTCATCACGGGCGCGAGCAGCGGCATCGGCGAGGCCACAGCCCGCCGACTGGCCGCAGACGGCCACCTTGTCGTGCTCGGCGCCCGGCGGGTCGACCGGCTCGCCGCCCTGGTCGCCGAGCTACGTGTCGCGGGCGGCACGGCCGAACACCAGGAGCTCGACGTGACCCGCCTGGACAGCGTGCGAGCCTTCGTCGATGGGGCGCACGAGCGGCACGGACGGATCGACGTCCTGATCAACAACGCCGGTGTGATGCCCCTCTCGACGCTCGACGCCGGGCGGGTCGACGAATGGGACCACATGATCGACGTGAACCTGCGGGGCGCCCTGCACGGCATCGCGGCCGCCCTCCCGCTGATGCGGGCCCGGGGCGCGGGACACATCGTCAACGTCGGCTCGACGGCCGCCTACCGGGTGGACCCGACGGCAGCGGTCTACTGCGCGACGAAATTCGCCGTCCGCGCGCTGTCGGAAGGTCTGCGCCAAGAGAATCCGGACATCCGGGTCACCGTCGTCAGCCCCGGCTACACCCGCTCGGAACTCCTCGACCGTGGCGGCGACCCGGAGGTGCGGGCCGCCGTCCGGGCCGCCTCCGACAGCCTGGCGATCCCGGCCGCCGCGGTGGCCGACGCGATCGGCTACGCGGTCGCCCAGCCCGACAACGTCGACGTCAACGAGCTGGTCGTCCGCCCCACCGCCCTGAGCTGACGACGTCCATCAGAAGGAAGCACTTCAATGGTTGAAGCGCTCGAAGTGACCACGTTCCGGCTCGTCGCCGGCCTCACCGGGGCCGACTTCGTCGCGGCCAACACGGACATCGACGACTACCTCCGGCGCCAGCCCGGTTTCCGCTGGCGTCGCATCGCGCAGGACGACGACGGCACGATCATCGACATCGTGGCGTGGGAATCCGCGGCCGACGGCCGGCGCAGCGCGTCGGGAATCATGACGGAGATGGCCAACTCGCCGGTGCACGCGACGATCGACCAGGGCAGCGTCGACTTCCGCATCGTCCCGGTGCTGCGGCACTCGGTCTGAGGCACCCCGGCGGCCGTCACCGCCCCGGGATCGCGGTGACCGTCGGGAGCTGGAGAAGCGATCAGGTGGCGCGTCGCCAGAACTGGCGGGGCGCGTAGCCGTCGCGGCGCAGCCAGTGCTCGGTGTAGACGATCCGGTCCGCCTCCACCACCACGAGGGGGTCGGCCGGCGGCTCGTCCAGCGACCGGGACCGCTCCACGTGGTCGGACTGCCAGCGGACGGCGGGCCAGTAGTGCTCCCGCGCCGGATCGCCGGGGAGCAGCACCTGGGCACGGCCGAAGAGCTGCGCGCCGCGGCTGCTGGCCTGGCCGACCAGCGGTGCGAAGACGCCCAGTGACACCCGGGGGTCGGCGGCGATGTTGCGCATCTTCGGCGACGTCGCCGCCGCGGTGAAGACCAGCGCGAAGTCGAGGTGGAAGTAGCGCACCGGGGTCGCCAGCGGCCCGTCCGGGCCGGAGGTCGCCAGGACGCACATGTTCTGCGACGACAGCAGGTTGAGGATGCGCTCTTCCAGACGGTGCCGGTCGAGCCGGGTGGTCGGCGCCGGGCCGGCCAGCCAGGGGTTGGTCACGGGCATGATCAACCTTAGACCAGGCGGGTCGGAGCCCGGCGACACCGCTCAGCCCATGTGCACCGCGCCGCCGGTGGGGACGTCCTCCCGGCGGACCCGGATCAGCACCAGGGTGGCGAGACCGGCCAGCAGGATCAGGCCGGCGCCCCAGGCGAAGGTCGTCGAGTAGCCGGTGATCAACGCCTTGACCTGGTTCTCCGGCGACGGCGCCCGGGACACCAGGTAGTCCGCCACCGCGCTGGTGTACATGGTGTTCAGCAGTGCGGTGCCCAGCGAGCCGCCGACCTGCTGGGTGGCGTTGAGGGTGGCGCTGGCCGCGCCCGCGTCGTGCTCGGGCACCCCGTACAGGGCGAGGCTCGACAGCGGCACGAAGGTGAAGCCGAGCCCCAGGCCGAGGACCAACTGGGCAGGCAGCAGAAGAGCGACGAACGAGGTGTCCACGTCCACCTGGGTGAGCGCGACCATCCCGGCGACGGCCAGCACCGCGCCGGACAACATCAGCGGCTTCGCCCCGACCCGGGGTAGCAGTTGACTCGCGCCGCCCGCGGCGACCAGCACGCCGGCGGTCACCGGCAGCGAGGCCAGACCGGCCTCCAACGGGGTGTACCGCAGCACCACCTGGAAGTAGATGGTCAGGAAGAGGAACGCGCCGAAGAGGCCGGCGCCGATCAGCGTCGAGGTGAGATAGGCCCCGCCCCGGTTGCGGTCCAGCAGGATCCGCATCGGCAACAGCGGATGCTGGGAGCGCAGCTCGATCACCACGAACGCGGCCAGCAGGACCAGGCCGATCGCGATGAAGGCGAGCGTGCTGCCGGCGCTCCACCCGTTCTCGGCCGCCCGGGTGAAGCCGTACACGAGCAGGACCAGCCCGGCGGTGACGACGACCGCGCCGGGCACGTCGTAGCGGGTGTTCCCGTGCGCCCGGCTCTCCGGCACCAGTGGGATCGCGGCGGCGAGCGCCACCGCGGCGATCAGGATGTTCACCAGCAGGCACCAGCGCCAGGAGGCGTACTCGGTGAGCACGCCTCCGAGGAGCAGGCCGACCGCCGACCCACCGCCGGCGATCGCGCCGTACACGGCGAACGCCTTGGCCCGTTCCCGGGTCTCGGTGAACAGGACGGTGAGCAGGGCCAGCGCCGCCGGGGCGAGCAGCGCGCCGAACACGCCCTGCAACGCGCGGGCGGCGAAGAGCATCGCGCCGTTGGTGGCGAGGCCGCCGACGGCGGAGGCGAGCGCGAACCCCACCATGCCGACCAGGAACGCCCGCTTGCGGCCCCAGTAGTCGGCGATCCGGCCGCCGAGCAGCAGCAGGCCGCCGAACGTCAACGTGTACGCGGTGACCACCCACTGCCGGTCGGCGTCGCTGATCCCCAGGTCGGCCTGGGCGTGCGGCAGGGCGATGTTCACGATCGTGGCGTCGAGCACCACCATCAGTTGGGCGATCGCGATGACCGCCAGGGCCACCCAGCGCCGCGGGTGTGCCGCGGCGACCGCCTCGCCGCCGGGGGCGCCGGACGCGCCGGGGCTGGTCGAGGTTGTTCCGGGCATGGTGAGGCCTCCCGTGCGGGCTCGGTGGCGGGCGGCGTGCGCGGGATCTGCGAAAAGATGTCGCGTCCGACGCTAGTTGGCGGGCTTCGCCCGGCGCAGCGGCTTGCGGGAACCACCCCGGAGGGCCGCGGCACGTCACCCGTACGGGGTCGGGCGCCTCAGCCCCGACCGGGCACCAGGGTCACCGGCACCTGGACCACGTTGATCCGGGAGCCGTCGTGCGCGGACACCTCGTACACCTCCAGGACGCCACGCTGCTCGGCCGCGACCCGCCACCCGAGCGCGGTCCGGTAGTCGCCTCGGCAGCCGCTGCCGCAGCTCGCGGTGGTGAAGGTCGTCGCGATCTCCCGGCCACCGGCGTCGAGGAGCCGGACGCTCACCGTCGCCTCGAACACGTCGGCGGTGCCGGTCACGGTCAACGGGCTGGTGATCCGCTGCCCGATGACGGGGTTGGTCACCACGACCGGTGGCAGCAGGTCGGCGTAGTCGCCGCGGTCGACCGGCCCGTCCGCGCCGGGCGGGTCGAAGCGCACCTGCCGCACGGTCGGGAACTGCGTGAGGGTCCACACCACCTGCGCCTCCCGCAGGCGCCGGGTCGCCGCGGCGGCCGCCCCCAGCCGTACGGTCGCGACGCCACCGGCCACCCCGACGGGTTCGGTGCCGCCGGGCACCAGGGTGGTCAGGCCGGCGCTCGACTCGGCGGCGGTGGGGCCGACGGCCAGCTCGG
Source organism: Micromonospora krabiensis (assembly GCF_900091425.1). Taxonomy (GTDB): domain Bacteria; phylum Actinomycetota; class Actinomycetes; order Mycobacteriales; family Micromonosporaceae; genus Micromonospora; species Micromonospora krabiensis. Next base: position 2,125,280 of record NZ_LT598496.1, on the reverse strand, counting down.
TGAGCGCGAGCCGCGAGGTGGCCGGGGTGCCGGGCCGGGTGCGCCGGGTCGGCGCCAGCCGTCCGTCCCGCACGAACCAGAGTTCGAGGGTGACCGTGGCCGTCGGTGCGCTGGTCGGGGACGAGGTGGCCGGGGCGGGGCCGGGACTCGATGTGGCCGGGCCGGGGCCGACCGTGGTCCCGCCGGTGACGGGGATGGACGGGGTGGGGGCCGCGGAGGGTGGGGCCGCGGTCGGCGCCGGACCCAGCGAGCCGGAGCGGGGTGGGGCACACCCGGCGGTCGCCAGCGCGGCGGCCAGCAGGACGGCGACCTGTGGTCGTCTCATCGCGCCTCCTCCGGAGCGGTCGCCGGCGCCTCGTTCGCCGCTGTCCCGTTCGGTGCCGGGCGGGGCGGCGGTGGGCCGGCGGCGGGCAGGGTGAGCCGGAAGCGGGTGCCGAGGCCGGGCTCGCTGCGGACGGTGAGCCGACCACCGATCAGGCGGGCGTTCTCCCGGGCGATCGCCAGGCCGAGGCCGCTGCCCCGACCCGAGCGGGCCGGGTCGACCTTGTAGAACCGGTCGAACAGGCGCGGCAGGTGCTCGGCGGGGATGCCCGGTCCGTGGTCGACCACGTCGACGGTCACGTCCGGGCCGACCCGGTCGACGGTCGCCCTGGCCTCGCCGCCACCGTGCTCGATCGCGTTGCCGACCAGGTTGGCCAGCACCCGCTCCAGCCGCCGAGGGTCGGTGCGCAGCGTCGCGGCGACGCCGTCAACGGCGACCCGGTCGTGCCAGCCGCGCGCCCCGACCAGGGCGTGCAGCAGGGCGAGCGGGTCGACCGTCCGCACCGCCAGAGGCTCCTGACCGGCGTCCAGGCGCGAGATCTCCATCAGGTCCTCGACAAGCCGGCGCAGCCGGACGACGTCGGCGACCAGCAGCTCGGCCGCGCGTCGCGCGTCGCCGGGGAGCTGGTCGGTGTGCTCGCGCAGCAGCGAGGCCGCGGCCACCAGGGCGGTCACCGGCGTACGCAGCTCGTGCGCGACGTCCGCGGTGAACCGCCGCTCCCGGGCCTGGGCCCGCGACAGCGCCTCGATCTTCGCCTCCAGCGCCTCGGCCATCTCGTTGAACGAGGCGGCCCAGTCGCTGAACTCGTCGCGCCCGCGTACCGGCAGGCGGGTCGCGAGCAGCCCTTCCGCGACGGCCCGCGCGGCGCGGCTGGCCCGGCCGACGGGTTCGAGGGTGCGCCGGGCCAGCGCGTGCCCGATCCCGGCCGCGACGAGCACCACGAGCGCCCAGCCGGCCAGCAGCGCGGTGCGGAGCTGGTCGAGGTCGGCGAGCAGGTCCTCCTCGACGGTCACCACGTACAGCTCGGTGTCGGCGGCGGGGATCCGACCGCCGACCACCAGCAGGCGGGGGCGGGCCGCCGGTGCGGAACGCTCGTACGCCAGCTGACCGGAGGCGACGCTGGCGCGCAGCGCCGGGCCCAACGGCGGCGCGAAGGCCGTGTTGGACGCCGACACGCCGTCCCGGTCGGCCAGCAGCACGTGCCGGCCGCTGGTCTCGAAGCTGCGCAGCAGCTCGGCGCGCCGCTGATCGGTCAACGGCCGGAACTGCCCGGCGAGGACGAGCTGGTAGCGGGCGTCGGCGGCGGCCTGCTGCACCGAGGCGTCCAGCCGGGCCTGCCGCAGCAGCACGTACGACCCGGCGGCGAGCACCCCGGCGGAGACCGCGGCGACCAGCACGAACGCGACGGTCAGCCGCCGACGGAGCCGACCCGGGGGTACGCGGTCCGCGCCCACGGCGTCACGCTCACCGCGTCGTCAGCTTGTAGCCGGCGCCGCGTACGGTGCGGACCAGCCGTGGGTGGGCGGGATCGTCCTCAATCTTCGCGCGGAGCCGCTGCACGGCCACGTCGACCAGTCGGGAGTCGCCGAGGTAGCTATGGCTCCACACCCGGTCGAGCAGGAGTTCGCGGGTGAAGACCTGGCCGGGGTGGCGGGCCAACTCCAGCAGCAGGCGGAACTCCGTGGCGGTCAGCGGCAGCTCCGTCCCGCCCCGGCGGACGACGAAGCTGCCCGGGTCGATCTCCAGGTCGCCGACGGTGAGCACGGTCCGTACGGTCGGCGCGGTGGCCCGGCGCAGCACGGCCCGCACCCGCGCGACCAGCTCCGGCAGGTCGAACGGCTTGCGCAGGTAGTCGTCCGCGCCGCACTCCAGGCCGACGACGACGTCGATGGTGTCGGTGCGGGCGGTGAGCATGAGGATCGGCACCTGGCTGCTGCGGCGGACCTCGCGGCAGACCTCCAGGCCGTCGATGCCCGGCAGCATGACGTCGAGCAGGATCAGGTCGACCGGCTGCGCCCGCCAGACCGCGAGCGCCTCCCGGCCGTCGACGGCGGTGCTGACCCGGAACCCGGCCCGGCGCAGACCGAGGGCGGTGACCTCCCTGATGGAGGCATCGTCCTCGACCACCAGCACGCGGCCGTCCATGACGCCACCAGCGTAACCGTGGGCGAGCGTGGACAGTCCTGGCGCAACGGACGACACCGAGGGCCCGGCCGGCGCCGGGCCCTCGGCCACGCGGGGTGTCACTCCTGCCACTGGTGGGCCACGTCCACCACGATCCGGCTGTGCGTACCCGGGCCGGCGAGCACGAACACCCGGAACGGCAGCCGGGCCCGCACCCCGACCGCGAAGGTCGTGTAGCCCTCGAAGCTGCCGCCGAAGACCACGTCCCGCAGGGTCTGGTAGCGCAGCACGTTGGCCGCGTGCTCACCGACCCGGTACGGCACGGTCGCCGCGTGCGTCTCGTCGTACGCCGGTGCCCGCAGGGAGACCCGCAGCAGCGCGCCGCCCGCCGTGTACGGCGACAGCGGCAGCCCCTCACCCTCGGTCCACGTCTCGCCGTAGCCGACGGCGTAACCGCTGACCGGCCCGTCGAACTCGAACACCACCCGGTCGTGGCACTCGTGCCGCCCGGTGCGTACCTCGACCAGCGGGGCGCTGCTCAGCGTGCCGGCGGTCTTCTCGCCGCTGCCCCAGGTGATCCCGCAGTACGGCGACCCGGTGGCCACCGCGCGGGCAGTGCCGGCCGTGCCGACGGTGTCCGCCGTGCCGCTGCCCGCGCCGGCCACCAGTCCGGCCACCAGGACGGCCAGTGCCGTCAGTGCGCTCCTGATCCTCATCGTCGTCTCCCCTGAATCCGTTCCGGTGTCCGGCCGCGTCGCCGGTGAGCTGGGGTCCACGGTGGAGACGCCGCACGGCAGCAGCTTCACCGTGCCGTAACGCCCGTGTAACAGCGCGCGGTCAGGTGGCGTGCGGTGCCGGCGGTCGGCGCAGGGCCCGCAGCGGCGAGCAGAGAACCGGCAGCCAGGTGAGCCCGTTGGCGACCGCGCCGACCAGCAATGAGGTGCGTACGTCCACGTACTGGGCGAGCAGCCCGGCGACCGCGGCGCCCACGGTGAGCGCCCCGGTGAGCAGGAACCGGAAGGTGGCGTTCATTCGTCCGAGCAGCGCGTCGGGGGTGACGCGCTGCCGCAAACTCACCCCGATGACGTTGCCGATGCCGGTCCGCCAGGCCAGCGCGAGCCATCCGAGGCCGGCCAGCCACAGCATCGGGCCGGCTTCGATCAGCGCGACCAGGAGGCCGAGCGGCGCGACGAGCAGGCCGGGCAGCCAGAGCGCACGGCCGTGGCCGATCCGCCTCGCGATCGGCTGGGCGGTCACCGCCCCGAGCAGCGCTCCGATCCCGCCGACGGCGAGGAACAGCCCGAGCGCGGCCGGGCCGAGGCCCAGCTCGCGCAGGAAGACGACGGGCAGCATCGTGGTGGTCAGCTGCATGGTCAGGTTGATGCCCGCGGTCGAGGCGGCGAGCGGGCGCAGCAGCGGGTTGCCGAGCACGTGCCGGACGCCGGCGCCGAGCTGCCGACCGAATCCGCCGTGCCGCCGGGTCGGCGCCGTTCGCGGCGGCGCCGGGATCCGGCGCAGGACGGCCGCGGAGATCGCGAAGCCGATCGCGTCCACCACGATGGCGACCGGCGCGGTGAGCGCCTGCACCACCAGACCGCCGAGCCCGCGTCCGGCGATCTGCAGGGTGCCGCTCGTGGTCATCAGCAGCGAGTTCGCGGCGACCAACCTGTCCCGGCCGACCAATTCCGGCAGGACGCTCTGCGCCGCCACGTCAGCGAAGACGGTGCCGACGCCGGTGAGCAGCACCACGACGTAGAGCTGGTGGATGGTCAACCAACCCGCCCACCAGGCCACCGGCACCGAGGCCACCAGCGCCGCGCGCAGCAGGTCCGCGGTGACGAGCACGGTGCGGCGGGGCCAGCGGTCGACCCAGACCCCGGCCGGCAGGCCGATCACCAGGAAGGCGGCGGTGCTCAGCGCGCCGAGCAGCCCCACCTGGCCGGGGCTCGCGGAGAGCAGGTCCACGGCGAGGACCGGAACGGCCAACTGGCCGACGTGGAAGCCGACGTCGTGCACGACAGTCGCGGTGTAGAGCAGCCGGAAGGGACGTGGCCAGCGGCCGGTCGGACGGTGTCCGACGGCCGTTGCCCCGGTGGCGGTGGTCATGCGGTGTACCGTGCCGGCGCGGGTCCGCCGGCGGCGATAGATTTGGCGCTCCCCAAATCCAACGGAGGCGCCGATGATGCTCGTCGGTTTGGACGCGCGGGACCTGGCGGCGACCCGGTTCGCGGTGTCGCCGCTGTGGGAGGCGATCGGCAGCGTCCGGACCATCACGCGGCCCCGGTCGTTTCCGGAGCATCTGCCCTGGGTCGAGCGGGTCCGGCCGCGTCTGGCCGGCATCGACTGGCGGCTCCTCGCCGAGACGGTCTCGACGCCCACCGGCGTCATTCCGGGCTTCGTGTGCCCGCCGCCGTCCACCTCGCAGCCGACGCTCGAGGTGGAGCTGGCCACCCTCGCCGCCATGCCGGCCGAGGCAGTCCGGGCCGAGCTGGACCGCCTGCCCGGGCCGCGGTCGCCCCGGCTCGCCGAGCTGTACGCCGACCCGACCGCCGGCCTGCGTCGACTGGCGGACGTCGTCCGGGCGTACGCCGAGGCTGCGATCGGGCCGTACTGGCCGAGGATGCGGACGCTGCTGGAGCGCGAGGTGTTGCTCGGGGCGCGGCGGATGGCGACCGATGGTCTGCACGGCCTGCTCAACCACCTCGACCCGTACGTCCGGCTGGACGGCGACACCCTCCACGTGGAACACCTCGTGCGCTCCGGCGCGGTGCGGCTGGAGGGACGCGGGCTGTTGCTCGTCCCCTCGGTCTTCTGCGGCCCGCGGGTCTGGTCGAACTTCGGCTCGCCGGGGCAGCCGGTGCTGCGCTACCCGGCCCGCGCGGTGGCCACCCTCTGGGAACGGGATCCGCTGCCCGGCCGTGGGCTGGCGCGGGTGCTCGGACGGACCCGGGCCGCGCTGCTGCACGAGCTGGCGGTGCCCACGTCGACCACCGAGCTGGCCGAGCGCTGCCGGCTGACCCCGGGCACGGTGTCCGCGCATCTCGGCGCGCTGCGCGACGCAGGCCTGGTCGGCACCCACCGGGCCGGTCGCTTCGTGCTCTACGCCCGGACGACGGCGGCGGAGGCGTTGCTCGCCGCAGCCGGCGCCGACGCCGTCGATCCACGGTGACCTGCCGTCGATCCGGTCCTGGATCAACACCCGGGTCGGCGGCCTGCCGTCCTGAGTGGTCCGCCGTCCTGAGCGGTCCGCCGTCCCGAACGGACGGACGAGCCGAGTCGGGGTGGGGCGGGTTCGCCACCCCGGCGCCCGTCGGCGGCACGCCCGCCGCCCGGGGCACCCTCGTTCCCGGGCCGGTGCGGTACGGTGCCTCACATATCGAACCTGCAGAGGTGACCCATGCCTGCCGTGGCCGCGCTCGCCCTGACCCTCGCGTTGGCTCCAGCGCCGTCCCCGTCTCCCGCCCCGTCGGCGCCCGCCGGGCCGGTGACCGGTCTGCTCGGTGGTCTTGGTGAAGTCGTCGACGGCCTGCTCGGCCTGGGCGGCGGTTCGTCGACCACCAGCCCCAGCGCCGCGCCGACCACCCCGGGACCCTCGGCCACGTCGATCCCCGATCCCGTCGTGCCCCCGACGGGCGTGCCCGTCACCCCGGGCGGCGCGGTGCCCGGCGCGCCCGCGGGCGGTGCGACGGCGGGGACGCCGGGAACGCAGGGTGGCGCACCGGCCCGGGTCGGGTCCTGGAGCGACACCGACGACCCGGTGGTCGGGGCGCCCGTGCCCCGGGCGCCGGACGGGCGCGCCCCCGCGCCGACCGGCCCGGACGGGCTCGCCGCGCCCACGGCCGTCGACGACGACGCGTTGTTCCGGCTCACCATGATCGGGCTCGCGGTTGCCGTGCTGGCGGTCCAGATCATGCTGCTGGTCCGCCGACGCCGGGAGCGGCCCGCGCCCGCGGCCGCCGCGCCTCCCGTGGCCGGGCCGGTGCCGCCTGCCGCGCTCGACGCGACCGGCGACAACGTGACCCGGCTGCCCACCAACCTGAACGCCATCTACGAGCTGGGCCGCCTGGACGAGCGGCTCGCCCAGGAGCGCGAGCGCCGATCCTGAGCCCGGCCCCCGTTCCACCCCCGTTCCCACCCCCCGACCCCCCACCCTCCACCCGCCCCGCGGACCGCGAACGGTGATCAAGAGGTTTGCGTCAATCCGGGGCCGGATCCCGACGCAAACCTCTTGATCAACACGGGTCGGACCCGGGGCGCGCGGCGGAGCGGCCGGCGTTCGCGGAGCTCGGCGATGGTTGGAAACGTTTTCGTAACGAGCCCTTGACCTCTCCGTCGACCACGGCGCAGACTCCCGGAAACGTTTACAACCGATCGGGCGGAGGTGCTGGTGTGGGCCGTAAACGTTTACAGGAACCGGCGGACGGGCGACCGACCGTGCACACCGTCGCGGCTCGCGCCGGTGTGTCGATAGCCTCCGCCTCGCGCGTGCTCAACGGCGTCGGCGGCAGCCCGGAGACCATCCGCAAGGTGCGCGCGGCGGCCGCCGAGGTCGGGTACGTGCCGAACGCGATCGCCCGGTCGCTGCAGTCCCAGCGCACCGGCCTGGTCGCGCTCGCCGTCGAGGACATCGGCAACCCGGTCTACGTGGCGATGATGCGGGCCATCGAGTCGGTGGTCGCCTCGTCGGGTCGCCAGCTGCTCGTGCACGCCACCGGCGGGCGCATCGACAACGAGACGGCCCTGCTGCGCCGCCTGGCGAACCGCTACGTCGACGGCATGATCGTGTCGCCGATCCGGGTCACCGACGACCACCTCGCCGCGCTGGTGGACAGCCCGGTGCCGGTGGTGGTGGTCGGCCAGCTCGGCGCGGACGCGCCGGTCGACAACGTCCGTACCGACTCCCGCCACGGCGTGGCGCTCGCCGTCGACCACCTCGTCGCCGGTGGCCGGCGCCGGATCGGCTTCGTCAACGGTCCACTGGACACCGTCCCGGGCGCCGCCCGTGACGCCGGCTTCCGTGCCGCCCTGGCCGGGCACAACATCGACCTGGACGCGCACCTGGTCGAGGTCGGCGACTTCCAGTACGCGGCCGGCCGCGCCGCCACCGAACGGCTGCTCGCCCGGACCGATCCGGACGCCCTGATCTGCGCCAACGACCTGATCGCGGTCGGCGCGCTGCACGCCCTGCTCGCCGCCGGCCGCCGGGTGCCCGAGGACGTCGCACTGGTCGGCATGGACGACACCGACCTCGCCCGGATGATGTTCCCCCAGCTCTCCAGCGTCTCGCTCGGCTCGGCCGAGCGTGGTCGTCGGGCCGCCGAACTGCTCCTGGAGCGCATCGCCGACCCGACCCTGCCGCCGCGCCGCGAGCAGGTGCCACCCCACCTCGTCGTCCGCGCCTCCAGCGGGGCGGCCCTGCCGGCACCCCGCGCCGCCACCGACCCGGGAGCCGCGACCACCGCGGGCGCCACCGGTTCGCACGGCGCGACCACCACCGACCCGGGCGTCGAGCCGGCGCCCTCCCATCCGTCCAGCGAAGGGGCGACGCCATGACCACGCTGGCCGAGCGGCCGGACGTCGAGCGGGCCGGAAAGTCCCCCCGCCCGACCCGGTCCCGCTCCGACCGCACCGCCATCTACCTGTTGCTGCTGCCCTCGCTGCTGCCGATCCTGGTGCTGTCGGTGTTCCCGCTGCTGCGCGGCATCTACCTGGGCTTCACCGACGCCCGCGCCGGCCGCAACGTCGACGTCACGTTCACCGGCCTGGAGAACTACCGCGAGCTGCTCCACGACGAGCTGTTCTGGAACTCCTTCAAGATCGGTCTGCTGTGGGCGTTCGGCGTGACCGTGCTCCAGTTCGTGCTCGCCCTCGGGCTCGCGCTGCTGCTCAACCAGCAGCTGCGGTTCCGCGGCGTGGCGCGGGTGCTGGCCGTGGTGCCGTGGGCGATGCCACCGGTCGTGGTCGGCATCCTCTGGAAGCTCGTCTACCACCCGGACGCCGGCCTGCTCAACGAGTTCTTCCACCGGATCGGCGCGGACGGTCTGCGGACGAACTGGCTGGGGGACTTCAGCACCGCGCTGCCCGCCGTGATCATCGTCGGCGTGTGGGCGGGCATGCCGCAGACCACCGTGGTGCTGCTGGCCGGCCTCCAGGGCGTGGCCCGGGAGCTGCACGAGGCGGCGGCCGTGGACGGCGCCAGCACCTGGCACCGGTTCCGGCACGTGACCCTGCCGGCCCTGGCACCCGTAATCGTGGCGATCACGTCGCTGGACTTCATCTGGAACTTCAACTCGTTCGGCCTGGTCTACGTGCTGACCGCCGGTGGACCGGGCGGCAAGACCATGCTGCCGATGCTCTTCGCGTACGAGGAGGCGTTCCGCTACGGCAACTACGGCTACGCCGCCGCGCTCGGCAACGTCATGGTCGTCATCATCGTCACGCTGCTCGCCGTCTATCTCCGCCGCCGGTTGAGGGAGGCCAACTGATGTTCGGTGCGAGGAGTGAGCTGGCGAGCCCCGCAGTCCGGAACGGAGGGCAGTGATGTTCGGAAAGCCGAGCCGCACCGGGCGGACGCTGCAGTACGTCGCGCTCGCCGGCTACCTGGTCTTCCTCGGGTTCCCGCTGGTCTGGCTCGTCTCGACGGCGTCCAAGCCGCCGCGCGAGCTGGTGCGGCTGCACCCGACGCTGATCCCCGACAACCCGACCGTGCAGAACTTCGTGCAGGCGTTCACCGAGCAGGAGCTGGGCCGGGCGGCGTGGAACAGCCTCCAGGTCTCGCTCGCCTCGGCGGTGCTGACCGTCCTGGTCGCCATGCCCGCGTCGTACGCCCTGGCGCGGTTCCGCTCCAAGCTCGGCACCGCCGCGCTCGGCTGGGTGCTGCTGTCCCAGCTGTTCCCGTTCGTGCTCCTGATCATCCCGATCTTCCTGGTGCTGCGGCAGGTCGGCCTGGCCAACACCCACGCCGGGCTGGTGCTGATCTACGTGGTCTGGGCGCTGCCGTTCGCGCTCTGGATGCTCCAGGGTTTCGTCCGCAACATACCGCGTGAGCTGGAGGAGGCCGCCTCGGTCGACGGCGCCACCCGCGTGCAGGTGCTGCGTCGGGTGGTGTTCCCACTGCTCGCGCCCGGCCTGGTCGCGACCGCGCTGTTCTCCTTCATCTCGGCGTGGAACGAGTTCTTCTTCGCCCTGGTGCTCATCAAGACGCCGGAGCTGGCGACCCTCCCGGTCGCGCTGGCCCGGTTCGTCGGCATCGAGGGCACCGCCCGCCTGGGGCCGCTCGCCGCCGGTTCGCTGCTGGCCACGCTGCCCAGCCTGATCTTCTTCGCGTTCATGCAACGCCGGCTCTCGTCCGGGTCGCTCGCCGGCGCGGTCAAGGGCTGAACCGTCCCCCATCCACCACCAAGGAGGTTTCCCCCATGCTCCGTACCCGATTCCGTCGACTCGCCGCGGCCACCGCGGTCGCGGTCGTCGGCCTCGGCGCCCTCGCCGCCTGCGGTGGCGGCGACGACGAGGCCACCTCCGGTCCGGTCAAGCTGCGCTTCCTCAGCCTCGCCTGGCAGAAGGAGTCGCTGCAGGCCAACAAGGACCTGGTCGCCAAGTGGAACGCCGAGCACCCGGACATCCAGGTCGAGTACGTCCAGGGCGACTGGAACTCGGTGCACGACCAGCTGCTGACCTCGTTCGAGGGCGGCGACGCGCCGGACATCGTGCACTACGAGGCGTCGGCCATCGGCGAGTTCGCCAAGCAGGGCTACCTGGCCGACCTGTCCGGGCTGATCTCCGACGACCTGAAGGGTCAGATCGACCAGGGCGTCTGGGACACCGTCACGTACGACGGCAAGGTCAGCGGCGTGCCGTTCCTGCTGGAGTCGCAGGTCGTCATCGCCAACAAGAAGCTGCTCGACGCCGCCGGTGTCGCGGTGCCGCCGGCCGACGGCGGCTGGACCTGGGACGAGTTCCAGGCCAACGCGCAGAAGCTCACCAAGCCCGGCCAGTTCGGCGTGGCCTGGGCGCTCAAGTCCCCGACCAACCGGGTGCTGAACCTGGCGCTCAACTACGACGGGAAGTTCTTCTACACCGACGGCGGCCGCACCGAGGTCAGGGTCGGTGACCCGGAGAAGGAGATCCCGAAGCGGATCCACGACATGATCTACACGTCGAAGTCCGCCTCCCCGGAGGCGCTCGGCATGAGCGGCGCGGACACCCTGCCCGGCTTCTTCGGCGGCAAGTACGCCATGCTGCCCGGCTCGGTCTCGCTGCGCCAGCAGATGGTCGAGCAGGCGCCCGCCGGGTTCGAGTGGGTCACCCTCCCTCCGGTCAAGGGGCTCTCCGCCAAGCAGGCGGCGAACCCGCAGACGCTGTCCGTCTCGGCGGACTCGAAGCACAAGAAGCAGGCCGCACAGTTCCTCGAGTACTTCCTGAACCCGACCAACATGGCCACCCTGGCCAAGGGTGACTGGCTCGTCCCGACCGGCAAGCAGGCCAACGAGGAGCTGGTGAAGCTCACCGGCGGCAAGCAGGGCTGGGACGTGGCCGCGAACAGCGCCGCCGACCTGACGGTCGCCCCGTTCCAGATGGCCGACGGCTACCCGGAGTGGAAGACCAAGTACGCCACCCCGGCCCTCCAGCAGTACTTCGCCAACAAGATCACCCTCGACCAGCTCGCCACGCAGCTGGTCGACGGTGGCAAGCAGGTTCTGAGGTAGAACAATGTCACTCTTGCTCGACACTTCGGTCGGTTGCCTCGTCGGCGCCGCGGTCGGGGACGCCCTCGGCGGCGCCACCGAGACGGCGCTGCCGGAGCAGATCCGCTCCCGGTTCGGCGGCTGGGTCGAGGGCATCGTGCCCCCGTACCACGCGGACTGGGCCACCGCGCGGCCACTCGCGCCGTACCACAAGGGCGACGGGCACATCACCGACGACACGTTGATGACCCACGCCCTGGTCCGGGCCTACGCGGCCAAGCGGGACCACCTCGACGCGTACGACGTGGTGGATCTGCTCGTCCCCGACCTCATCGAGCGGGTGGTCTACATCCCCGACCTGGAGCGGGACGGGGTGACCTTCCACCGGCTCGCGGCCGCCGAGCGGTGGCTGGTTACCCGCCTGCACCACGCCCATGCGGACCCGCGTGAGGCCGGGGTGGGCAACATCGTTAACTGCGGCGCGGCCATGTACATGGCGCCGGTCGGCATCGTCAACGCGGGCGATCCGGCCGGTGCGTACGCCGAGGCGGTGGAGGTCGCCGGGGCGCACCAGCACAGCTACGGGCGGGAGGCCGCGGCGGTGTTCGCCGCCGCGGTCGCCGCGGCCGCCACCCCCGGCGCGGGCGTCGAGGACGTGGTCACGGCGACGCTGGACCTGGCCCGCGACGGCACCCGGGCGGCCATCGACGCGGTGGTCAAGGAGGCCCGGGGGCACCACGACTGGAAGACCGCGATCCCCGCGCTGCGGGCCGCCGTCGCCCCCTACGACACGGTGGGGGAGGAGTACCGCAACCCCGGGCTGGGTGCCCGCCGGCCCAGCCGGCTGCACGCCATCGAGGAGCTGCCGGTCGCCCTCGGCATGCTCGTGGTCGCCGGTGGCGAGTTCCGCCCGGCGGTGCTCGGCTCGGTCAACTACGGCCGCGACGCCGACTCGACCGCCACGATGGCCGGCGCGATCGCCGGTGCGCTGGGCGGTGCCGCGGCGGTGCCGGCCGAGTGGTCCGAGGCGGTGGCCACCGCGTCGCGTACCGACCTGGTGGAGCCGGCCCGCGTCCTCGCGGAGGTGGCCACCGAGGTCTTCGACCGCGACCGTGCCCGGTTCGCCCGCCGCGCGGAGCGCTTCGCCGGCCTGGCCGACGGTGCGGAGGACCGGGAGCCGGCCCGGTGAGGATCACCTGGGTCCAGCCGGAGGACCTGCTCCCGCACGAGCTGGCGGCCAGCCGGGACGAGGGCCGCGACGTGGCCGACCTCGCCCGGCGGTGGACCGCGGCCGGCGGCGACCCCACCCCGCCGGTCAGCGGGGCGTCGGCGACGCCGGCCACCCCGCGGCTGCGGGCGCTCGCCACCGAGCTGCTGGACGCCGCCGACGCGCTGCCGCCCGCCCACGCCGCCGACGAGCCGGACGACCTGGACGGGCTGCGGGCCACCTGGCCGGCGGCCTGGGCGCTGCCGACCGACGTGTCGTACGACCGGCTGCACGGCGCCTGGCTGGGTCGCGCGGTCGGCTGCCTGCTCGGCAAGCCGGTGGAGAAGATCCCCCGCGAGGGGATCCGCGAGATCCTCACGGCGACCGGCCGGTGGCCGCTGCGCGACTGGTTCACCGCGATAGGGCTGCCGGACGACGTGGCGGGCCGCTGGCCGTGGAACCGGCGCAGCGCGCCGACCAGCCTCGCCGAGAACATCGCGGGCATGCCCGAGGACGACGACCTGAACTACGCGCTGCTGGCGCTGCGCGTCCTGGAGACCCGCGGGCGGGACTTCACCAGCGCCGACGTGGCGCAGCTGTGGCTGGACTGGCTGCCCGGCGGGCGGGTCTTCACCGCCGAGCGGGTGGCGTACCGGAACCTGCTGCTCGGCCACGCGCCGCCGGACAGCGCCCGACGGCACAACCCGTTCCGCGAGTGGATCGGCGCGCAGATCCGCACCGACGTGTACGGGTGGGTCAACCCGGGCCGCCCCGACCGGGCCGCCGAGCTGGCCTGGCGCGACGCCGTCGTCAGCCACGTCCGGGGCGGGGTGCACGGCGCGCTGTGGGCGGCCGCCCTGGCCGCCGCCGCGCCGGTCGCCGCCGACGTGGACGAGGTGCTGGACGCGGCCGAGGCGGTGCTGCCGCCGCGCAGCCGCTTCGCCGCCACCGTCCGGGAGGCGCGTGCCCTCGGCGCCGGCGCCGACGACTGGGAGCGGGTGGTCGACGAGCTGTACGCGCGGCACGGCCACCTGCACTGGGTGCACGTCCGCAACAACGCGGCGCTGGTGGCCGCCGCGCTCGCGTACGGGCGGGGCGACCTGGAGCGGTCCATCACGGCGGTGGTCAGCGGCGGCTGGGACACCGACTCGACCGGGGCCACCGTCGGCGCGGTCACCGGCGCGCTCACCGGGGCGCGGGCACTGCCCGAGCGCTGGGTCGCGCCGCTGCGCAACCGACTGGCCAGCAGCATCGCCGGCTTCGACGGGATCGGTTTCGACGAGCTGGCGCGGCGGACCCAGGCCCTGGTGGCGACCGGGGCGGAGTCGTGAGCGGGCGGCGGACGGAAGGGAGCATCGCATGAGCGCGCGCGTGGTGGTGGTCGGCAGCACCAACCTCGACCTGGTGGTGACGACGCCGCAACTGCCGAAGCCCGGCGAGACGGTGCTCGGCGAGAACTTCCGCACCGTCCCCGGCGGCAAGGGCGCCAACCAGGCCGTCGCCGCGGCCCGGGCCGGTGCCGCCTGCGACTTCGTCGGCGCGGTCGGCGACGACGACTTCGGCGGGCAGCTGCGGGCGAGCCTGGTCGGGTCCGGCGTGGACGTGCGGGGCCTGCGTACGGTGCCCGGCGCCTCCGGGGTCGCGCTGATCGCGGTGGACCGGGCCGCGGAGAACTTCATCGTCGTCGCCCCCGGCGCCAACGCGGCCCTCACCGACCTCGACGCCGACGACCGGGCGACGATCACCGGCGCCGACGTGCTGCTGCTGCAGCTGGAGGTGCCGCTGCCCACCGTGGTCCGCGCGGCCGACTGGGCCCGCGCCGGGGGCACCACCGTGGTGCTCAACGCGGCACCGGCCGCGCCGCTGCCGGCTGAGCTGCTGGACCTGGTCGACGTGCTGGTGGTCAACGAGCACGAGGCGGCGATCGTCGCCGGCGTGTTCGCCGACGAGCCGGCGGAGCTGCTCGACGCCCTGCTGGAGCTGGTGCCCCGCGTCGTGTTGACGCTGGGCGCGCGCGGCGCCGCGTACGCCGACCGCCGTGGCCTGCGGCTGAGTATCCCCGCCCCGGTCGTCGAGGCGGTGGATACGACAGCCGCGGGTGACGCCTTCACCGGCGCGTTCGCGGTGGGCTGGGCCGAGCGCGGCGGCGCCCTCAACGAGGACACCGTCACCGCGAGCCTGCGCTGGGCGTGCGCCGCCGGCGCCGCCTGCGCGCAGCGCCCCGGCGCGTCCACCGCCCTGCCCGAGCGGGCCGCCATCGACGCCCTGCACGACGCGACCTACCGAGGTACCCCGTGAGCTTCAACCCGTACGTGCCCCGACCGATCGACCGGCCGACCGAGGTGCCGCTCGGCGGACACGCCGACCTGTCCACCCTGGACGAGGCGAAGGTCTTCGCCGCGCCGGACGACCCCGCCGACTGGCCCGCCTGGCGCGAGCAGCTCACCCGCTGGCGCGCCGACGCGCGGACCCGCACCGGCTACACCGGCCGGCACTACGACGAGATCACCGGCGACTGCTTCACCGTCTGCCTCGCCTGGCTGTGGGACGAGGCGCTCTACGACCACGAGCGGGGCGTCTTCACCGTCGAGGAGTTCCTCGACGCCGCCGGTCGGGACTTCGGCGGCTTCGACGGGGTGGTGCTCTGGCACGCGTACCCGGTGATCGGCCTGGACGACCGCAACCAGTTCGACTGGTACCGGGACATCCCCGAGCTGCCCGAGGTGGTGCGGGCGTTCCAGGCGCGCGGTGTGCGGGTGTTCGTCGACTACAACCCCTGGGACACCGGCACCCGGCGCGAGGCGGGCGGCGACGCCGAGGAGGTCGCGGCGCTGGCCGGCAAGCTCGGCGTCGACGGGGTCTTCCTGGACACCTTGAAGGAGGGTGCCGGGGAGCTGCGGGCCGCCCTCGACGCCGTACGCCCGGGGATGGTCCTGGAGGGTGAGAGCCGCGTGCCGCTGGCCCGGATCGCCGACCACGCGATGTCCTGGGCGCAGTGGTTCGCGGACTCCGACGTGCCCGGCGTGCTGCGGGCCAAGTGGTTCGAGCGCCGGCACGTGCTGCACCACACTCGCCGCTGGCACCGCGACCACCTGGACGAGCTGCACTCCGCCTGGCTCAACGGCGTCGGCGTGCTGGTGTGGGAGAGCGTCTTCGGCGTCTGGGTCGGCTGGAACGAACGGGACCGCGCGGTGCTGCGGGCGATGCGCCGCGTGCAGGCCAGCCACGCCGCATGGTTGCGCGCCGAGGACTGGGTCCCGCTCGCCGACCACCCCGGCGACGGCCAGGTGTACGCGTCCCGTTGGACGCACGACGGCGAACCGCTGTGGACGGTGGTCAACTCCGGCGGCGACCACGACGGGCCGTGGCTGGTCACCGACGCCCGCCCGGGCCGGCGCTTCGTCGACCTGGTCACCGGCGTCGACCTCACCGTCACCGAGGCGGGCGACGGTCGGGTGACGGTGGGCGGCCCGCTGCCCGCCGGTGCCATCGCCGCCGTCGTCGCCACCGACGCACCCGTCGCGCGGCACGAGTCGCCGGTCGGCGACCCGTCCTTCCCGGCCCGCGCCGCCGTCCGCGTCCGCACCCCGTGGGCGCCGCGCGCCGACGTGCCGGCGGGCCTGGTGGCCGTCGACGGCGGCCGGCGGGAGCTGACCGTCCGGCACCGGGTGCGGGAGACCGGCCTGTACGGCGAGACGCCGTACGTCGACGAGTGGAAGCCGCTGCCGCCCCGGCTGCACCACACCGCCACGGTGCGGCGCAGCGTCCGGCTCGGCCGCTTCGCCATCGCCACCCACGAGGTCACCCACGGCGAGTACGCCGCGTTCCTCCGCGCCACCGGCTACCGTCCCGTGCGGCCCGAGCGGTTCACCGCCGGTCAGGGGCCGGCCGACGCGCCCGTCACCGGCGTGGAGCTGGCCGACGCGCGCGCGTACGCGGCCTGGGCCGGGCTGCGGCTGCCCACCGAGGACGAGTGGCAGGTGGCCGCCGAGGCCGGCCTGCTCGCCCGCCGGGAACCCCTGGTGTGGAACCTGACCGAGAGCGAGCACTCCGACGGGCGTACCCGGTTCGCCATCCTCAAGGGCGGCGCCGCGTACCGGGCGGAGGGCTCCGACTGGTATCTCGACGGCGGCCCGCAGGCCCCCGACGTGTCGGTGAAGCTGCTGCTCACCGGCGCCGGCCTCACCCGCTCCGACCAGGTCGGCTTCCGCTGCGCGGCCGACCTCCCCACCCCCGAGGAGTGACCCGATGAGCAGACGATGGCGGATCGGCGGCGGCGTGGCCGCCGTGCTCCTGGCGCTGGGCCTCACCGGCGCGGTGCCGGGCGCGGCCGACGCGAAGAAGCCCCGGGAGGGCACCCTCACCACGACCACCGCGCCGTCCCCCGCGCTGGGCGGCGCCATCGACTACACCGTCTACCTGCCGTACGACTACGCGAAGGCGACCAGCACCCGCTACCCGGTGCTCTACCTGCTGCACGGGCGCGGCGACACCATGCAGGCGTGGACCCGGGTGAAGGCCGACCTGGACCGGATGATCGCCGACGGTGAGGTGCCGCCGGTCATCGCGGTTTTGCCCGACGCCCCGTGGAGCAGCCGGGGCAACTGGTACGTCGACTCCGCGTACACCGGCGCCGACGACCCGGGGCGGCCGGTGGAGACCGCGCTCACCCGGGACCTGGTGGCACACGTCGACGCCACGTACCGCACCGCCGCCCACCGGGGCGCCCGGCTCGTCGGCGGCTACTCGATGGGCGGCGCCGGGGCCCTGCGCTACGCCCTCGCCCACAGCGACCTGTTCGCCAACGCGCTCGTGCTCAGCCCGGCGGTGTACCGGCCGCTGCCGCCCGCCGACTCGTCGGCCCGCGAGTACGGCGCGTTCGGCTCCGGCACGCAGCGCTTCTCCGAGGAGGTGTACCAGCGGCTGAACTACCCTGCCCTGCTGTCCGGGCTGGACCCGGAGTCACCGGTGCGGATGTACATCGCGGTCGGCGACGACGAGTGGGCCAACCCGGACCCGGCGGACGCGGCCCACGACCTCGACTACGAGGCCGCCACGCTCTACAACACGGTGCGTCGCGCCGACGGGGTGGCCGCCGAACTCCGTGTGCTCGACGGGGGGCACGACTGGGACGTTTGGCGACCGGCGTTCGTGGACGGGCTGAAGCACCTGGCCGGGACGCTCAGCGTCACTCCGCCGGCCGGTCTGGCCGGGCCGCTGCACGGCACCGCCGGCGCCGACTGGGCCGGCGGCGTCGCCGCCCATCCGGACGGCTCCACCACCCTCGGCTATGCGGCGTCCGGCGAAGTGGCCGGCGAGCCGTACGCCGGTGGGCTGGACGCGGTGGTGACCCGGCTCGGCGCCGACGGCGGCACCCGCTGGACGACACAGTTCGGCACCGCCGCCAACGACCGCCTCTACGGCGTGGTGCCGCTGGCCGACGGCGGCGTGATCGCGGCCGGCTACACCCGCGGTGACCTCGACGGCACGCACCCGGGCAGCCCCGCCGACGATGCCTTCGTGACCCGGCTGACCCCGACGGGCCAGCGGGCCTGGCTCACCCAGGCCGGTGACCCCGCCAAGGCGGACCGCTTCTACGCGGTGGCACCCGCCCCGGACGGGGGCGCCTACCTGGCCGGCTACACCAGCGGCTCGTTCGCGGGGCAGACCCCGGCTGGGGACAAGGACGCCGTGCTGGTCCGGGTCGGCCCGGACGGTCGGATCGCCTGGAGCCGGCAGCTCGGCGGCCCCGGTGAGGACAAGGCGTATGCGGTCGCCGCCGACGCGAGCGGCGTCTACGTGGCCGGCGGCACGTCGGCCGGGCTGGCCGGCACCACCAGCCTCGGCGGCAGCGACGGCTGGCTGGCCAGGTTCGACCCGAACGGGACCCTAGGCTGGGTGAGCGCCGCCGGCGGTGCCGGCGACGACCTGCTCGGCGGTGTCGCGATCGCCGGTGACGGCACGGTGGTGGCCACCGGGGCCACCGGCGGTGACGCCACCGCCGGCGGCACCGACGTGCTGACCGTCGCGTACACGTCAGCGGGTCGACAGCGGTGGCGGACCGTCACCGGCGGCGCGAACGCCGACGCCGGCGCGGACGTCGTGCCCCTGCCCGACGGCGCGGTCGCCGTGGTCGGCTTCACCGGCAGCCGGCTCGGCCTGCCGGTCGGCGGCTCCGACGTGCTCACCCTGCGGCTCGACTCCCGAGGCCGGCAGCTGGGCGTCGGCCAGTACGGCACCGCCCGCGACGATGCGGCCGACGCGTTCGGCGAGGAGAACGTGTACGCCACCCTCGGCGTCGACGGCCGGCTGCGGGTCAGCGGGCTCACCGCCGGTGCGCCGGTGGGCGGCGGGTCGCTCGGCAACGGCGACGTGTTCCTCGCCGCGGTCGACCCCACGACGGGGATGCCGTGACGGCCGGCGCGGGCCGTGGCCCGCTCGACGGGGTGAAGGTGGTCGACCTGGCCACCCTGTTCGCCGGGCCGCTCGCGGCGGCGTTCCTCGGCGACTTCGGCGCCGACGTGGTGAAGGTGGAGCACCCGGCCAAGCCCGATCCGTCCCGGGGACACGGCCCGGCGAAGGACGGCGTCGGACTCTGGTGGAAGGTGCTCGGCCGCAACAAGCGGACCGTCACCCTCAACCTGTCCGACCCCGACGGCGCGGCACTGCTGCGCCGGCTGCTCGCCGACGCCGACGTGCTGGTGGAGAACTTCCGCCCCGGCACCCTCGAACGGTGGGGGCTCGGCCCCGCCGAGCTGCACGCCGTCAACCCCCGGCTGGTGATCGCCCGGATCAGCGGGTTCGGACAGGTCGGCCCGTACGCCCGCCGGCCCGGCTTCGGCACCCTCGCCGAGGCGATGAGCGGCTTCGCGGCGGCCACCGGCGAACCGGACGGCCCGCCGACGCTGCCCCCGTTCGGGCTGGCCGACTCGGTGACCGCGCTCGCCACCGCGTACGCGGTGATGCTGGCCCTGCGCTCCCGCGACCTCACCGGCGCGGGTCAGGTGGTCGACCTCGCCATCATCGAACCGATCATGGCGATGCTCGGCCCGCAGATCACCTGGTACGACCAGATCGGCTACGTGCAACCCCGGCTCGGCAACCGGTCCAACAACAACGCCCCCCGCAACACCTACCGGTGCGCGGACGGGCGCTGGGTGGCCGTCTCCACGAGCGCGCAGAGCATCGCCGAGCGGGTGCTGCGGCTGGTCGGCCGACCCGAGCTGGTCGACCAGCCGTGGTTCGCCACCGGCAGCGGCCGCGCCGCCCACGCCGACGAGTTGGACGCGGCCGTGGGCGCCTGGGTGGCCCAGCGGGACCGCGACGAGGTGGTGGCCGCGTTCGAGGAGGCGCAGGCGGCCGTCGCCCCGGTCTACGACGTGCGGGACATCCTCGCCGACCCGCAGTACGCGGCGCTCGGCACCGTCCGGACCGTGCCCGACGAGGAGTTGGGCGAGGTGCGGATGCAGAACGTGCCGTTCCGGCTCTCCGAGACGCCGGGCGAGATCCGGCACGCCGGGCGGCGGCACGGGCAGGACACCGACGCCGTGTTCGGGGCGCTCGGGCTGACCGCCGACGAGCTGGCCGCGCTGCGTGAGCGGGGCGTCGTCTGATGCGGCTCACCTGGCTCTACGTGCCCGGTGACCGGCCGGACCGGTTCGCCAAGGCCGTCGCGTCCGGCGCCGACGAGGTCATCCTCGACCTGGAGGACGCGGTCGTCGCCGGCCGCAAGGCGTACGCCCGTGACGCCGTCGCCGACTTCCTCGCCGACCCGCACCCGGTGCCCGTGCAGGTGCGGGTCAACGAGCTGACCGGACCGGACGTCGACGCCGACCTGGCCGCCGTGGCCGGCCGCCCCGGGCTGGGCGGGTTGCGGCTGCCGAAGGTCGAGTCCGCCGCCACGGTGGCCTTGCTCGCCGCCCGGGTCGACGCGCCCCTGCACCCGCTGGTCGAGTCGGCGCTCGGGTTGGAGGTCGCGTACGCCGTCGCGTCCGCCCACCCGGCGGTCGCCTCCATCGGGCTCGGCGAGGCCGACCTGCGCTCCGACCTCGGGGTCAGCGACGACGACGGCCTGCTGTGGGCGCGCGGCCGCGTCGTGGTCGCGGCCCGCGCGGCCGGTCTGCCCCCGCCCGCCATGTCGGTGTACGCCGACGTCGCCGACACCGACGGCCTCGCCGCCTCGTGCGCGGTGGGCCGACGGCTGGGCTTCCTCGGCCGTACGGCGATCCACCCGCGTCAGCTGCCCGTGATCGTCGAGGCGTTCCGCCCCGCCGAACGGGAGGTGACCCGCGCGGCGGAGCTGCTCGCCGCCGTGGCCGAGGCCGAGCGCCGGGACTCCGGCACGGTGGTGCTACCCGACGGGCGCTTCGCCGACCGCGCGATGGTCGCCGCCGCCCGACGCGTCGTGGACCTGGCCGCCCGCTACGACGGGTGACCGACCCGGCGGTGGCCGTTCCTGGGTGACCGGACCCGGTGGTAGCCGAGCGGTGACCCACTGGATGGGCCCGCGGCGACGGGCTGACCCGTCGTGCCGGACGCCGTGGGGACTCAGCCGGTGGGCGTCGTGGCCGGCGCCGGGGCGAGCCGGTCGAGCCGGGCGAGTTCGGCGGTGCCGTCCCGGACCACACGTGCCGCGAGCCCCGTCGCCGCCGGGTTGCCGCCACCCTGCTGCTCGGCGCGGGCGATCCGGACGGCCTGGGTCAGATGCGCGCGCAGGTGCTCGCCGACCAGCCGCTCGAACCGCGCCCCGGTCGCGGCGCGCAGCGCCGTCAACTGCTCCGCGGTGACCATGCCCGGCATGTCGTGACCCTCGTGCGGGTTGGACTCCGGTGCGCCCGACTCGGCCAGCAGCCGCCGGGCGCGGGCCAGGTCGGTGCGGTGCGCGTCCGCGACGCCGGCGGCGAGCCGTCGCCAGGCCGGGTCGCTGGTGCGCTCCGGCGCCAGGGCGAGCACCGGCAGCAGTCGCTCGGCCATCGCCACCGTCAACTGGAGCCACGCGACGTCCGTGGGGGTGAACGCCGGATCCGTCGTACCGCCGGGGGTCGCCGCCGGTGCGGTGGTGCCGGCGGCCGTCGCGGTGCCGGTGCCTGCGGTGGCGTCGGCGCCCGTCGCGGCCGGGGTGGGCGGCCCCGCGCTCGTCGCGCAGCCGGCGGCGAGCAGCGCCGTGCCGAGCAGCAGCGACGGTACGGTGATCGCGACGCGCACGCTGGTCTCCTCTCCGCCCCGCGGGAGCGGGCCCCGTGCCATCGGGCCCGCTCCCTGACTCAGGGGACGTCGGGTCAGAGCGGGCGCCCGTCGTGCCCGCACTTGACGACCGGACGGATGCAGTCGCGCACGCGACGCTCCATCTCCGCGACCGGCCAGGCGTTGAAGAAGTCGCCGTGCATCGTGTAGCCCGGCCCGGAGGCCAGCCGGAACTGCGCCGGGTCACCGCTGACCGGATAGCGCAGCACCTGCCGCAGCTTCGGCACGTGCACCGGGTGCGTCGACGGGCAGCCCTGGTTCACCGGGTAGGCCATGTGGCTCTTGTGGTCCGGCGAGTCCAGGTCACGGCCGTTCCAGCACTGCGGGAAGTCCAGGTACGACTCCAGCATGGTGCCGGCCGGGCAGGTGACGAAGTTCTTCGACGGCGGAACGTGCCCGGCGTGCAGGCACGACCAGCGGGCGATGCTGTCGTTCGGCCCGGCGGCCCGGGCGTTGCCGGCGACGATCCGCAGCCCCAGCGGGAGCGGCTGGGTGTTCGCGACGACGTCGGCGCGTACGCCCTCACCCAGGTAGTAGAACGTGGAGATCACCGGCTCCACCGGCACGTTGTTGTTGTAGAGCGTCGGCACCCAGTACGAGGAGACGTCGACCCGCGGGTTGCAGGTGGTCGGGGAACTCACCAGGTCGGGGAGCGTGGTGTGGGCGTTCGTGACCGTAGCGCCGAAGAAGCTGTGCATGTGCGAGGCGCCGGGCAGCCCGGGAAAGATGATCGGGTCGTCCGGCAGGCGGTGGCTGTAGGTGCAGTCGGCCGGGAACTCGGCGACCCGGATGACGTTGGGGCCCGGGTCGGCGTCGGCCCGAGCCGTGGTGGACGTGAGGTACGTGCCGAGGAGCACCAGCAGAGCGCCGATCGCCGCGGCGAAGCGGAACCGGTGGCGGATGCCGGATAGGGGTGCGGCCCTGTCCATCTCGTGACTCCTGTCGGGGCGGGCCAGGGTGCGGTCCGTCGCCGCCGCCGAAGGCGTACGGAGGTCCCTGGCGGGAGTGGTGGTGGGAGAGCGCTCTCACATCCAGCCTCGGGCTGATGTCGACGATTGTCAATACGTGTCCGGTTGGTGAAATACGCACCTCCCGGCCGGTGGCGTCAGGCGGGCGGTCGCGTGCGATGACCGGCTCGGCGATGACGACAGGTCGGGCCGACGGGGCGACTGTCCGGCGGGCCCGGACACGACGAAGGGCCGGCCCCTGTGGTGGGGGCCGGCCCTGTCGCTTGGTGCTGTGTTGCTGTGTTGCTGTGTTGGGGTCAGTTGGTGGAGTAGCCGCGGGTGGCGATCCAGTCGGCGAGGTTGTCGACGCTGATTCGGTAGGAGGCCATGTTGGGGTCGGCGCTGTCGGCGATGGTGACGGTGTGTCCGTCGTCGCGGTAGCCGATGACGCTGATGTAGTGGCCGCCTTCGAAGGAGTGGGTGTTGCCGTCGGTGTCGGTGGTGGTGCCGGCGATGTTGGCGACGACGGCGCGTCCGTCGTTGATGGTGCGGACGATGTCCTGGCGCAGCTTGTCGGTCTGCTTGTCGTCGGCCTTGGTGGAGCTGATCTCGACGGACTTGTAGACGTTGCTGCCGGTTTCCTTGTTCAGGACGGGGGTGATGTCGTTGATGGAGTTGGTGCCGGCTTCGGTGGTGCCCATTTCCTTGGCCATGGCGTCGACGTTGATGTCCTTGCCTTGGACGGAGAGGGCGTTGCGGGTGGCGGCGGGGCCGCAGTAGTAGAAGTTGGGCTGGGCTTCGTAGCGGACGTTGAGTTCGCGCTCGCTGCTGTTGTTCTTGCGGTCCTGGACCTGGGCGGGCTTGGTGTCGGCGGGGGCGGCGTGGGCGGCGATGGCGGGGCCGGCGATGCCGCCGCCGGCGGCGGCGATTCCGGCTGCGGTGAGGACGGTCTTGCGGATCAGATCGGTACGCATGGTGTGTGCCTCTCTGTTCGGGGGTGCGCGGCGGCCCGCGTTGGGGGGCGGGTGCCGGGAGGTTTTTGGGGGTGGAGCGAGCCGGCTCGGCGGCGTGGCCTGCTCGGGCGGCTCGGGGGTGTAACGACCGGGGGTGGGCCGGTGATTCCGGCGGCCCGGTGACGGTCACGGCCGGGGGGTCGTGGCGTCGGGGGTGTGCAACGACCGGGGCGGGTTGGTGATTCCCGGTGTCGGGCCGGTGGCCTGGGCCGGGGGTCCGGTCGGCCGGTGGTCCCGGTGGTCCGGTGGCGGCTCGGGTCCGCGCCGGTATGCCATGTTCAACGACCCGGCCGGGCCCACGATTCCGGGTTGAGGGTGGCCCCGCCCACGGGACCCGCACCCCCAAACCCGGACACCCCCACCCACCCGAACCGGACAGAAGGCACGCGCGGAACGGTCGACGCGGATGCCGCCCGCAGATCTTGGTGGATTAGTGCCCCTACAGGGGCACTAATCCACCAAGATCTACCGCGCCTCGCCCGGCTCGACCTGTGGCCACGGTCGATCATGCAGTTGTGGTGCCTCGGGAAAGGTGCAAATACGGGCTTAACGGGCACCACGACTGCATGATCGCCGGGTGCCGGGTGCCGGGTGCCGGGTGCCGGGTGCCGGGTGCCGGGTGCCGGGTGCCGGGTGCCGGGTTTCGGTGCCGGCGGCGGCGGCGGCGGGTGCGGGCTTGATGGCCTCGATCAGCCCGTGTGGGCAGCGGCACGCTTGTGGGGCGGTGCGTGAGATCCACTCCACGTCGCCCATCTGGCGCCAATGGGAGCGTGGTTCTGCCGCCAGGTCGGTGACAGGAAGTGGATCAGCCGGCCGCCCGTGACGGTCGGGTGGAGCGGACAGGTGTGGCCGCGGATCGACCGGGCCCGGTGGTCCGGGGGTGTCCACGTCCCGAGTGGTGTCCATGCCGCGTCTCCGGCTGGGCGCTGGTTGTGCTCGCGCCGATCCGGCTTCGGGGCCCCGATCGACTCGGGTTTCTGGAGATCGGGGTGTCCGGACGCGGGGGACGCCCCGGTTTCCAGGATCCGGAGTGGATCACCCACCTCAGGCGACGCGTGGAGGGGGTTGGCGGCGTGCGGGTGGCGGACGGGCCCGTCTCGTGGTCCCCGAACCGCCGTGGGTTCCGGACGAACGACCGGTGCCGCATTCCATTGACGCATGTCATTGTCTAGTTCCCCTCCGACCCTCGAGGAGTCTCCATGAGACGCAGCGCATCCGGTGTGCGTGTCGCACTCGTCGCGTCCACCGCACTGGCGGTGGCGTTGGCCGCCCACCCGGCGGTGGCGACCCCGTCCGCGAGCACGGCCGCCGCGGTACGGGCGAACGCCGTGGCCCCGGCGAACGCCGCCGTACCGGCGAAGATCGCCGTAGTCGCGGCCGCCGCCCCGGCCCACGCCCCGGCACTGGTAAGCCTCCCCACCGTGGCGAACGCGGTCGCGCTGGCGGCGCCGGACATCGCCGTCGCGAACGTGCAGGCGCACCTGACCCAGTTCGGCGGCATCGCCAGCAGCAACGGCGGCAACCGCCGGGCTGGCTCGGCCGGTTACACGGCGTCGCTGAACTACGTGAAGAGTCGCCTCCAGGCGGCCGGTTACACGGTCTCCGAGCAGTACTGCTCGTCCTGCACGTACCCGTCGAACAACCTGATCGCCGAGTGGCCGGGTGGCCCGGCGGACCAGGTGGTCATGTTCGGGGCGCACCTGGACGGTGTGTCCGCGGGGCCGGGCATCAACGACAACGCCACCGGCTCGGCGTCGCTGTTGGAGAACGCGCTGGTGCTGGCGCAGCAGAACCCGACGATGACCAAGCGGGTGCGCTTCGCCTGGTGGACGGACGAGGAGCAGGGGCTCAACGGGTCGCGGTTCTACGTCAACTCGCTCACCTCGACCCAGCGCGGCCACATCAAGGGGTACTACAACTTCGACATGGTCGGGTCGGTCAACGGCGGGTACTTCATCAACCGGATCACCTCGACCACCGCGGCGCCGTTGAAGGCGTACTGGGATTCGTTGGGGTTGCAGCCGGAGGAGAACGTCGAGGGTCAGGGCCGCTCCGACGACTACTCGTTCCAGCAGGCCGGCATCCCCACGTCGGGGTACGCCGCCGGCGCCAGCGCCCGGAAGACGAGCGCGCAGGCGACCAAGTGGGGTGGCACGGCCAACTCGGCGTACGACCCGTGCTACCACCGCTCGTGCGACACCACGGCCAACGTGAGCGCGACCGTGCTGAACCGGGCCGCGGACGGTGTCGCGTACGCCATCTGGCAGCTCGCGGTCAGCACCGGCACCCCGGGCAACGACTTCTCCCTCGCGCTGAGCCCCACCTCGGGCAGTGTCGCGCGGGGCGGCTCCCGTACGGCGACTGTCAGCACCGCCACCACGGCGGGGTCGGCGCAGTCGGTGGCGCTGTCGGCGTCGGGGGCGCCCAGCGGGGTGACCGTCTCGTTCAGCCCGTCGTCGGTGACCTCGGGCGGGTCGGCGACGATGACCGTGTCGGCGTCGGCTTCGGCGGCGACCGGGACGTTCACGCTGACCGTGACCGGCACCGGCTCGGTGACCCGGTCGGCGACCTACGCGCTCACGGTGACCGGTACGGGCGGCTGTGCGGGCGGGCAGCTGATCGGAAACGGCGGCTTCGAGAGCGGCACCAGCCCGTGGACCGCCAGCTCTGGCGTGATCACCAACTCGGCGAGCCAGCCGGCGCGGACCGGCTCCTACAAGGCGTGGCTCGACGGGTACGGGCGCAGCCGCACCGACACGCTGAGCCAGTCGGTGACGCTGCCGGCCGGCTGCACCGCCTCGACGCTGTCGTTCTGGCTGCACATCGACACGGCGGAGACGACCTCGTCGACCGCGTACGACCGGCTGACCGTGCGGCTCGGCAGCGCGACGCTGGCGACGTGGTCCAACCTCGACGCCGCCGCCGGCTATCAGCAGCGCACGCTGAACGTGGGGGCGTACGCGGGGCAGACGCTGACGCTGACGTTCACCGGCGTCGAGGACGCGTCGCTCCAGACGAGCTTCGTGATCGACGACGTGACGCTCCAGGCGAGCTGAGCGACGCGGGGCGGGGTGGGTGTCGCGCCCATCCCGCCCCGACGAATCGTGGCCCGACGCCATCTAGTTATCACTATCGATGTCTGTAAGAATTCTGCAAGGCCGGCCTCCTGTTTCGCACAATCCCGACCCCTGAGTGAACGGGAGAGCCATGTCGTCCACCCGACCCACCCTGCGCCGCCGCGTGCTCACCCTGGTGGTGGCCACGCTCGCCACGCTCGGCCTCTCGCTCGGCCTGGCCGGTCCGGCCTTCGCCATCAGCCATTCGAGCGCCACCTCGCAGTTGCGCGCCGCCGGCATCTCGTGGACCTCCAGCGGCAACTGCAGTGACCGCTACGTCGCCACCTGCACCTCGTTCGACGGCATCCGGCAGGCCACGATCGACGGCATCATCACCTTCAAGCGGGCGAGCGGATGCGCGGTCACCATCACCGCCGGCACCGAGGTCGGCCATGCCAGCGGCACCTACAGCCACTGGAACGGCTACAAGGTCGACATCGCCCTGAGCACGTGCATCCAGAACTACATCTCGTCGGCCTACACGTACCTCGGCTACATCTCCGGCTGGGGATACCAGTACCGGGCGGCCTCCGGAAACCTCTACACGAAGGAGGGCAGCCACTGGGACATCCTCTACTACACCTGCGGCTGCTGACGTCGAGCGCGAGCCCGGTGGAGCTGACCGGGTGACGCGCAGGGCCGCCGCCGGAGAAGCTCCGGCGGCGGCCCGCTTCGTGCGACCTGAGTGCCTCCGCGCGTCGTGTCAGGGCAGGTTCGGGTAGAGGGCGGCCACGCCGCCGGAGAGCCCGGCCAGCACCTGCCGGCTGATCTCGTCGGCGACGATCTCGTACGCGTCCGCCTCGATAGCGTCCACCGCGATCTTGGCGATCTCGGCCGGGTCGGACTTCGGCTGGGTGACGTGGGCGGCCATGTCGGTGTCCATGTAGCCGACGTGCAGGCCGGCGACGCGGATGTTCTGCTCGGCGAGCTTGCCCCGCAGGGCGTTGGTCATCGCCCATTCGGCCGCCTTGGCCGCGCTGTACGCGCCGGAGGTCGGCAGGCTGATCCACGACAGCACGGAGAGGACGTTCAGGATCGACCCGCCGCCGTTGCCGGCGATGACCGGCGCGAACGCCCGCACCACGCCCAGCGTGCCGAAGTAGTGCGTCTCCATCTCCAGCCGCACCCGGTCCAGGTGGTCGGCGTCGAGCAGATCCGCGTGCGTGTCGGTGCCGGCGTTGTTGACCAGCAGGGTCACGTCGTTGGCGAGCTCGGCGGCCGCGGCGACCGAGGCGGGGTCGGTGATGTCCAGGCGGATCGGCGTGACTCCGGGAAGGTCGATGGTCTCCGGCTTGCGCGCGGCGGCGTAGACGGTCGCGCCCCGGCCGGCGAGCTCGGCGGCGAGGTGCCGGCCGAAGCCGCGGTTGGCCCCGGTGACGAGGGCGGTGCTTCCGGCGATCTTCATGCTGGTGCTCCTGGGTGTTCGCAGGGTGTGCGGAGGTCGGCGGTCGCCGTCCGCAGAAGGGTCAGGTCCGGTCCGCGCGCAGCGCGCCCGGTCCGGGGCGTACGTCGATGGCGTCCGCCGCCACGTCGTGTCCGGCGGCGCACCGCAGCACCGCGTGGACCTCGGCGCCGCAGTCGTGGTGCTCGACCCGCACCGACGGACCGGCCTCGTCGGCCGCCCAGGTGTCGCCCCACTGCCGCAGCGCGACCAGGACGGGCACGAGCTGGGCGCCCTTGTCGGTGAGGACGTACTCGTCGCGGGTCCGCTGGCCGGGCTCCCGGTAGGGGCGCCGTTTCAGCAGCCCGTCGGCGACGAGCTGCTTGAGGCGGGCGGCGGCGACCGGCTCGCTGATGCCCACCCGGGCGGCGAACTGGTCGAACCGTCGGGTGCCCATCGACGCCTCGCGCAGCAGCAGGAGCGTCGAGCGGTTGCCGACCACGTCCAGCGTCCGGGCGATGGAGCAGTTGGTCGTCAGCCAGGCGTCCCGGTCGGCGAGGTAGTCCGTCATGGCGGCCACACTACCGAGGCTGACTTAGGGATGACAAAGTCAGCTATCTCACTCCACCGGAAGGGTCGCGAGCGGGAATAGGACGCCGGACGCCGACGCGGGCGGCGGGAGTGACGGCTCGTATCCTGTGCGCGAACCCCATGCGACGGAGAAGGGAGACGGTGTGGGCAACCGGGTCGAGACGTTGGAGTTCCAGGCCGAGGCGCGTCAGCTGCTCCAGCTGATGGTCCACTCGATCTACTCGAACAAGGACGTCTTCCTCCGTGAGTTGATCTCGAACGCCTCGGACGCGCTGGACAAGCTGCGCCTGGCCTCGATGGTCGACAAGGACCTCGACGTCGACACCTCCGACCTGCACATCCAGATCGAGGTCGACCGCGACGCACGCACGCTGACGGTCCGGGACAACGGCATCGGGATGACCCGCGACGAGGTCGTCTCGGTGATCGGCACGATCGCCAAGTCCGGCACGGCCGAGCTGCTGCGGACGCTGCGCGAGTCCGCCGACGTCGCCGCCTCCCAGGAGCTGATCGGCCAGTTCGGTGTCGGCTTCTACGCCGCGTTCATGGTGGCCGACCGCGTGGAGCTGGTGACCCGCAAGGCGGGCGAGGAGACCGGCACCCGCTGGTCGTCGACCGGCGAGGGCACGTACTCGGTCGAGCCGGTCGACGAGGCGCCCCAGGGCACCGCCGTGACCCTGCACCTCAAGCCGGCCGACACCGAGGACAACCTGCACGACTACACGGCCGAGTGGACGGTCCGGGAGATCGTCAAACGCTACTCCGACTTCATCGCCTGGCCGATCCGGATGACCGTCGAGCGGCCCGGCGAGGACGGCGCCACCGCCGCCGAGACGCAGACGCTCAACTCGATGAAGGCGCTGTGGGCGCGTCCGCGCGACGAGGTCGACGAGGCGGAGTACCACGAGTTCTACAAGCACGTCAGCCACGACTGGGCCGATCCGCTGGAGATCGTGCACATGCGGGGCGAGGGCACCTTCGAGTACGAGGCGCTGTTGTTCATCCCGTCGCACGCGCCCCTGGACCTCTTCGCCCCGCAGGGCCGCCGCGGCGTCCAGCTCTACGTCAAGCGCGTCTTCATCATGGACGACTGCGAGGCGCTGATGCCGGGCTACCTTCGCTTCGTCAAGGGCGTGGTGGACGCGCACGACCTGTCCCTGAACATCTCCCGGGAGATCCTCCAGCAGGACCGGCAGATCCAGGTCGTCCGCCGTCGCCTGGTCAAGAAGATCCTCGCGACGGTGAAGGACCTGAAGGCCAACCACGCCGAGCGCTACCGGACCTTCTGGGCGGAGTTCGGCGCGGTGGTCAAGGAGGGCCTGATCGACGACACCGAGAACCGGGACACCCTCCTGGACCTGGTGAGCGTCGCGTCCACGCACGACCCCGCCGAGCTGACCGACCTGCGCGGCTACGTCGAGCGGATGAAGGACGGCCAGAGCGACATCTGGTACGTCACCGGTGAGTCCCGCGCCATGCTGGAGAACTCCCCGCACATGGAGGCGTTCCGCGCCAAGGGCCACGAGGTGCTGCTGCTCACCGACCCGGTCGACGAGGTATGGGTCGAGCGGGTCGGCGAGTACGACGGCAAGCCGCTGCGTTCGATCGCCAAGGGCCAGGTCGACCTGGACACCGACGAGGAGCGCAAGGAGGCCGAGGCCGAGCGGGAGCAGCAGCGGCAGGACTTCGCCGAGCTGCTGACGTGGCTGGGCGGCGCCCTGGCCGACAGCGTGAAGGAGGTCCGGCTGTCGTCGCGGCTGACCACCTCGCCGGCGTGCGTCGTCGGCGACGCCCACGACCTCACCCCGACGCTGGAGAAGATGTACCGGGCCATGGGCCACGAGGTGCCGTCGGTCAAGCGGATCCTCGAACTTAACCCGGGCCACCCGCTGGTGTCCGGCCTGCGCAAGGCGCACGAGCAGGGCGGCGAGCAGACCGAGCTGCGGGAGACCGCCGAGCTGCTGTACGGGATGGCGCTGCTCGCCGAGGGTGGCGAGTTGAGCGATCCGTCCCGGTTCACCCGGATCCTCGCCGACCGGCTCGCCCGTACCCTCTGAATCCACCGCCCGGGCCGGTGGGTGCCTCCCACCGGCCCGAGGCGTGGACGGGCGGAGGTCTGGGTAACACCGGCGGCCATGAGCACGAGCACCGCCCCCACGACACCCCGGACCGCCACCGGCCGGCTGGGCACCGTCGCGGTCGTCGCCCACCGCCGCAAGACCCTCGGCGGCGGCCTCGACGAGCTGCGGGCCACCCTCGCCGGCGCGGGCGTGGACGACCTGCTCTGGTACGAGGTGCCGAAGAGCCGCAAGGCGCCGAAGAAGGTCCGCAAGGCGGTGCAGAAGGGCGCCGAGCTGGTCTTCGTCTGGGGCGGGGACGGCATGGTGCAGCGCTGCGCGGACACGCTCGCCGGCTCGGGGACCCCGATGGCGATCCTGCCCGCCGGCACCGCGAACCTCTTCGCCGCCAACCTCGGCATCCCCGAGGACCTGGCGGAGGCGGTGCGGATCGGTCTGCACGGCCGACGCCGCCGGCTCGACCTCGGCCGCCTCAACGGGGAGCACTTCGCGGTGATGGCCGGCGCCGGGTTCGACGGCGACCTGATCCGCGAGGCGGACCGGGACCTCAAGGGCCGCTTCGGCCGGCTGGCGTACGCCTGGACGGGGCTGCGTCACGTGCGGGGCGAGCTGGTGGCGACCCGGATCCGGGTGGACGGCAGCACCTGGTTCGAGGGTGAGGCGAGCTGCGTGCTGTTCGGCAACGTCGGCACGATCACCGGCGGCATCCCGGCCTTCGACGACGCCCGCCCGGACGACGGGTGCCTGGAGGTGGGCGTGTCGACGGCCAACGGGGCGATCGACTGGGCCCGCACCCTGAGCCGGATGGCCGCCGGCCGCTCGGAGGAGTCACCGTTCGTCCGGATCACCCGCGGGCGCAAGGTGACGGTCCGCTTCGCCGCCCCGCGCACGTACGAGCTGGACGGCGGGGCGCGTGGCGCGGTCCGCAAGCTCAAGGTGCGGTCGGTGCCCGGGGCGCTCACCGTCTGCTGCCCCGAGCCGACCGGCTGACCGGCCCGTGTCCCGGGGCCGCCGGGTCAGGCCTTGCGGGGCGTACGCCGATTGCCGAAGGACTCCATCGTGGTCGCCTTCTTCGCCGGTGCCCGCGTGGCGGACGTAGTACGCGCGCGGGTGGGTGCCGCCTTCTTCGCCGCGGCCTTCTTCGTCGCCGCCCGGGTCGCCGTCGCCTTCTTCGGCGGGGCGTTCTTCGCGGCGGCCGCCTTCGCGGTCGGCTTGCGGGTCGGTGTGGCGGTGGTCGCGGCGGTGTCCTTCTTCCGCGCCACCCGTGCGGTGGTCGCCGTGGGCTTCCCGCCCGGGCTCTTCGCCGCGCTCGCCCCGCTGGCCCGCTTGGTGGCGGTGGCGACCTTCTTCGCGGCTGCCTTCCGGCTCATCGGGGCCTTCTTCGCCCCGGTGGACTTGCGGGCCCCGGTCGGTCGGCTGCCCGCCGGTACGGCGCTCCTGCCTGCGGTCATCCTCGTTCCTCCTCCGGTCTGCCCCGGCACGGTCAGCGTCGCCGGACGCCGGGCGCAGCCGGTCCCTCGGCCGTCCCGATCGCGCGGGTCTTCCCCTGACCCGCGTCCGCAAACCCCGGTGGCGACGCGCGGATGTCGCCGAGGCCGCGGGTGCGGCTACCGGAAGGTCGTGCTGCCGGCGAGGTGCGGGCGGTGGGCGGCCGCGGCGTCGGCGAGCCGGGCCAGCAGCGCATCGGTGAGCGGGATCCCGGCGATCGCGGTCAACCCACCGGCCCAGCCGGCCACGAAGTAGTCCCAGCCGTCCACCGGGTGGGCCCCCGCCTCGACGGCCTGCCGGAGGAAGGTGAGGTCGCCGCGGTAGTTGAGGTCCCAGGCCACCGTGTCCGGGGTCAGCGGCGCGGTGTCGGTGAGCGGGCTGCCCGGCGCGTCCTTGCCCAGGCCGGTCGCGTTGACCACCAGCGCCGGGGTGGGCAGGTCGGCGAGTAGGGCGTCGTGGTCCGCCGGGGCGCCGACCGGCACGTACGACAGCCGCGCGTTCGCGACGCCGGCCCGCTCGGCGACGCGCCGGAGGTCGTCGAGCGCCTCCGGACGGGTGTCGGTGAACGTGACCCGCGCCGGCGAGTCGACGGGCCCCCGGGCGCCCGCGACCGCGTCGATGTCGAGGTGCAGCGTGAGCAGCAGCGCGGTCGCCGCGCCGCCGGCGCCGAGGCAGAGGACGTGCAGCCCGGTGCGGTCGCGCGCGGAGCTGTGCCGCAGCAGGCGCGGCAGGACGTGGGCCAGGGACACCGCGTCGCGGGCGTACGCGGTGACGGCGCCGTCGGCCGTCGCGAGGGTGTTCACCTCGTGGGTGAGGCCGACGAGCCGGTCGGCGCCGTCGAGCTCGGCGGCGCAGGCGCGGTGGAGGCGGAGCTTGTGCGCGGTGACGATCCCGCCCCGCACCGCCGGGTTGTCCCGCATGGCCCGGACGAGCCGGCGGTACGTCGCCGGGGGCGTGTCCGGCGGCAGGTCCACGCCGCGCAGGGTCCACGGCTGCCCCAGCTCCCGCGCCCACCGCCCGAAGACGCGGTGGACCAGGGAGCCGCCGGTGTCGATCCCGACGAAGAGGACCAGCGGTGGCCCCGACCAGGCGGCGACCTCGTCGATCGTGAGTACGGGCCGGCCCACGAGCACCTCCAGCGGGGCGGGGAGGTTGGCGCCCCGACGCCAACCTTAGGTCGGTCACCGCGCGCCGGCCGTGAACACGGCGGGTCACGCGGGTTGCCCCGGCGTGGCCACCGGGCGCGGTCAGGCGGGGCGGATCGCGGACACCAGCCGACGGGTGATCCACAGCGGCGAGGTGACGGCGTTGCCCATCACGACGGCGTGGGCGCCCGCCGCGAACGCCCGCCCGATCTGCTCCACGTCCCGGTACCGGCCCTCGGCCAGCACCGGGACCGGCACCGCGGCGGCGAGCCTGGCGACCAGGGCGAGGTCGGGCCCGTCGGTGCGCGGGCTGGCCGCGGTGTAGCCGGACAGGGTGGTGGCCACGGCGTCCGCGCCGGCCTCGACGGCGGCCACCCCCTCGGCGACGGTGGAGACGTCGGCGAGCACGAGGGCGTCGGTGTGCTCCCGCAGCGCCCGGACGGTGTCCACGAACGTCCGCCCGTCGGGGCGGGGCCGGTCGGTGGCGTCGACCGCGACGATGTGGGCCCCGGCCATCGCGATCTCGACGGCGTGCGCTGCGGTCGGGGTGATGAAGACGTCCGCGTGGCCGTCCTTGTGCAGGCCGATCACCGGCACGTCGACCGCCGCGCGGATGGCGCGTACGTCCTCGGGCCCGTTGGCGCGGACCGCGACCGCGCCGCCCCGGACGACGGCGGCCGCCACCCGTGCCTGCACGTACGCGTCCCGCATCGGGTCGTCCGGGTCGTCGACCAGCGGCTGGCAGGACACCACCAGGCCGCCGGCCAGGTCGTCGAACGCGTTCACCGTTGGGTCTCCTCCTTGCTCGCGGCGGCGCGGGTGCGTCGCCGTCCGATCACGTCCGTGGCCACGGCGCGGCGGCACGGGTTGTCAGGCTCGCGGGTGGATCGCCAGCCGGGCCGCGCCGACGGCGACCGCGTCCTCACCGAGGCCGGCGGGCCGCAGCGGCACGTGGGCCCACGCCGCCGGCAGGTCGGCGGTGTAGGCGGTCGAGGCGGCGGGCAGCAGCGCCCCGGCGGCACCACCGGCGACGAGCACGGTCACCGGGTCGAGCAGGGCGACCAGCCCCGCAAGGGCGCGGCCCAGTGCGCTGCCG
Organism: Micromonospora krabiensis; assembly: GCF_900091425.1. Lineage (GTDB taxonomy): Bacteria > Actinomycetota > Actinomycetes > Mycobacteriales > Micromonosporaceae > Micromonospora > Micromonospora krabiensis. The sequence goes on along the minus strand of NZ_LT598496.1, from coordinate 2,090,845 downwards.
GCCCGTTCGACCACCCGCGCCGCGGTGGGCTCGCCGGCGGCCGCACGCTCGGCGACCGTCCGGCCGCTGAGCCGTTCGCCGGTCTCCTCGGCGTACGCGGCGGCGAGGCCCGTGCCGGAGGCGACGGCCTCCAGGTGGCCGTACCGGCCGCAGCCGCAGCGCAGCCGCTCGGCGCCCGGCACCGGTAGGTGGGCCACCGCCCCGGCGCCGCCCCGGGCGCCGGTCTCGACGCGGCCGTCCCGGACCACCGCCCCGCCGAGCCCGGTGCCCACCGCGACCAGCAGCACGTCGGTGCTGTCCCGCCCGGCGCCGACCCAGCACTCGCCGAGTGCGGCGGCGTGCACGTCGTTGGTGACGCGCACCGGGCGATCGAGCCGGTGGGCCAGCTCTTCGGCGACCGGGGTGCCGGTCCAGCCCGGCAGGCTGTCGGTCGCGTACCGGATGGTGCCGGTGGCCGGGTCGACGGTGCCGGCGGTGCCCACCCCGACCGGCCCGGCGCCGGCGGCCGGGAGCAGGTCGGCGGCGAGGCGCGCGGCGGTGTCCAGCACGGCCGTCGGCCCGGACCGGGCGGGCGTGGGCGCCCGCCGGCGGTCTAGCACCACGCCGGCCGGGTCGACCAGTGCCGCGACGGTCTTGGTGCCACCGATGTCCAGGCCGACGACCCGGTCGCTCATCCCTTCAGGCCGGTGTGCGCCAGGCCCTCGACGAACTGCTTCTGCGCGAGGACGAACACCACCAGTACCGGCAGCGCGGTCATCGACGCGGCGGCCAGTTGGACGTTCCACATCGGTCCGCCGTACGCGTCGACGAACTGGGTGAGCGCCTGGGGCAGGGTGAACTTCTCCGGGGAGGAGAGGAACACGATCGGCTCCAGGTAGAGGTTCCAGCTGTGCAGGAAGGTGAAGATGGCGACGGCGCCCAGGGCGGGCCGGGACAGCGGCAGGGCGATCTTCCAGAAGGTCGCGAACCGGCCCAGCCCGTCGACGCGCGCCGCCTCCTCCAGCTCACCGGGCAGGCTGATGAAGAACTGCCGCATGATGAACGTCGCCAGCACGCTCGGCGCGCCGAGGATCGGCACCAGGATCAGCGGCCAGTGCGTGTCGATCAGGCCGAGCTTGAAGAACATCTGGAACAGCGGCACGATCGTGACCTCGCTCGGGATGAGCAGGCCGGCGAGCACGACCAGGAACAGCACGTTCTGGCCCCGGAACCGGATTCGCGCGAAGGCGTACCCGGACAGCGCCGACACGGCGAGGGTGCCGACGGTGACGACCAGCGCGATGTAGAGGCTGTTCAGGTACTGCCGGCCGAACGGCTGCAACTCGAACACCCGCTGGTACGCGTCGAGCCGCGGGTGCACGGGCAGCAGCTGCGGCGGGAACGCGAAGATGTCCGACACCGGCTTCAGCGACGAGGTGACCATCCACCAGGTCGGGAAGACGAACGGGATCGCCAGCACCAGCAGCACCCCGTAGAGCACCAGCTTGGTGCGGGGCGACAGGTCACGACTCATGGAAGACCCACCTCTTGCGCATCTGCCACTGCAGCACCGTCAGCGCGAGGACGATGCCGAACAGCAGGATCGACAGGGTTGCGCCGTAGCCGAAGTGATGGAACTGGAACGCCTGTTGGTACAGGTAGTAGACGAGCACGGTGGTCGAGGTGCCCGGTCCGCCCTGGGTGAGCACCGCGATCTGCGCGAAGACCTGCAACGAGCCGACCACCGTGATGATCGAGGTGAGCAGGATGGTCGGGCTGATCAGCGGCACGGTGATCCGCCAGAACTGGCGCAGCCGGCTCGCGCCGTCGACCTCGGCGGCCTCGTACAGTTCCGCCGGCACGCCCTGGAGGGCGGCGAGGAACAGCACCATGTTCAGTCCGACGTTCTTGAACACCTGCACGACGATCACCGACAGCATCGCGGTGCCCTCGCCGCGCAGCCAGTTCGGCCCGTCCACGCCGATGGTGTCCAGCAGGCCGTTGACGCCGCCGTTGTCCTCTAGCAGGAAGCCCCACACGATGGTCCAGGCCACCAGGGAGACGACGACGGGGGAGAAGAACAGGGTCCGGAACACGATGGTGCCGCGCAGCTTCTGGTTGAGCAGGACGGCGAGCAGCAGCGCCAGGCCGAGGTTGAGCACCACGAGGCCCACGGAGAACAGCCCGGTGGCCCGCAGCACCGACCCGAGGTTGGGGTCGTCGGCGAGGTCGCGGTAGTTCTCCGCGCCCACGAAGTCGAACGTGCCGGCGAGCACGTTCCACTCGTGCAGGCTGTACCAGACCACCAGCACGAGCGGCAGGATCACGAAGACGAGGCTGCCGAGCAGTTGCGGGGCCACGAAGAGGTAACCGGCGAGCTGGTCGCGGCGGCGGCTGGTCCACCAGGGTCGCCGTGGGGCGGGGCCCAGGGCGGGCGGGGCCTGCGCCTCGCCCACCCTGGTGTCCGTCTGGGACATGATCCGGCTGCCCTACTTCGCCAGCATCGGCTGGATCTTGGCGCAGACGCCGTCGAGGACGGTCTTCACGTCCGCGTCCGCCTTCCACAGCGGGTCGAGCGCCGCCCGCACCTGCTGGCTCAGCTCGGCCTGACCCGCGTGGCTCGGCTTCACCACACCGGAGGTGATGCCGTCGATGACCACCTTCTGGAGCTGCTCGGGCTTGAGCTTCGGGTTCGTCTTGGCCAGGGTCTCCGCGGTCAGCTGGGACTGCCGCGGCGGCGGGAAGAACTGCGCCAGCTTCGCCGAGTTGGTCGGGTTGGTGAGGTAGGCGAGGAAGTCCGCCGCAGCGTCGGCGTGCTTGCTCTTCTTGAACACCCCGATGCCGGCCTGGCCGACCACGGCGTAGTCACCCTTCGGGCCGGCCGGCAGCGGCACCAGGTCCCAGCCGAACCCGTCGTCCTTGAGCAGGGAGGCGCGGGAGATCTGGGTGACCGTCATGGCCGCGTCACCGGCGAAGAAGTCGGCGGTCGTCCCCGGTCCGGGCAGCGCCTTGTCGGTGAAGATCGCCTTGTGCAGGGTGGTCATCGCGTCGACCATCTCCGGGGCGGCGAAGCCGCAGGACTGCCCGTCCTCGCTCCACGCCTGGGCGCCCCACCCGGTCCAGAAGGTGGACAGGTTGTCCCAGCCCTTGTAGTCGAAGTCCCGGATCACCAGCCCGGCCTTGCCGGTGGACCTCGCGGTGGCCGCGGCCGTGGCGAGGGCGTTCTCCCACGTCCACTGGCCGGCGGCGATCAGCTCGGCCGGGGTCTTCTGCCCGGCCTTCTTGACCTGGTCGGTGTTGACGAAGACGCCGAACGGCGAGGTGGAGAACGGGTAGGCGTACAGCTTGCCGCCGTCCTGCCAGAGCTTCAGGGTGGCGGGCGAGATGTCGTCGTACTGGTAGCCCTCGGCCTTCTTCAGCGTGTCGTCCAGCGGCAGCAGCGCGCCGGAGGTGACGAAGTCGGAGGCGGAGTTCTCGAACACCCACGCCAGGTCGGGGGCGTTGCCACCGGCGATCTGCGTGGTGAGGGTGGTGGTGTAGTTCTCGAACGGCAGCGGGTCGAAGGTGATGGCGCTGACGTTCGGGTGGCTCTTGCGGTACTCGTCGGCGATCTCGTTGAACAGCTTCAGGTGCGCCTCGTTGGCCGACCACACCGTCACCCGCAGGCTGGCCGGGCCGTCCGCCGCCTCGTCACCACCGCCGCCACAGGCGGACAGCGCGAGGGCGCCGGCCAGTGCCGCGGCGGCGAGCCGCAGGCCCTTTCCTGTCTTCACAATCATCTCCTCACCGGGGGGTTGTCAGTAGCCCGCGATCGACGGCCAGCGCAGCTCCACGCCGGCCGACGAGATGCGGTCCTGGAATTCGGCCAGCAGGCTGGGGGTGCCGCGGACCGCGCGCGGGGACTCGCCCCGCGCCAGACAGAAGTCGGCCAGCAGACCGGCGACCTCGCCGACGTTCCACTCGACCGGGTGCAGCCGGTAGCTGCCGTTGGTGACGTGCGTGGTGCCGATGTTCTTGCCGGCGGGCAGCAGGTTCTCCACCCGCTGCGGGATCAGCGCGCCGAGCGGGATCTCGAAGGGGCAGGAGCCGACGTCGATGTAGTTGTCGCCGCCGGTCGACGGGTGCAGGTCGATGCGGTACATCCCGACGCCGACCGCGTCGTCGTAGTGCACGGCGCCGTGGCTGCCGCGCACGGCCAGCGACAGGTCCTGCTCCACCACCGTGTATTCGGCGCGGATACGGCGCGACTCCCGGATGTACGGGGCCTGGGCCAGGCCGTCCCGGCTGCCGGTCACGTCGCCGCGCAGGCGCAGCCCGGGGAACCCGGTGCCGCCGTCGGGCCGCGGCGCCTCGGTCTGCAGCCAGTACAGGACCGAGTAGGACAGCTCCCGCGCCTTGGACAGGTGCCAGGACGCGTTCGGCACGTCGATGACCGGGCCCTCGAAGTAGTCGATCATCGGCCAGTTGACCAGGGTGATGTCGCTGCCGTACACGCCGTCGGTGAAGTTGCGCCGGGCGGCGATGCGCCGGAACGTCCACAGGTTGCCGTCGCCCGGGTTGAGCCGCTGGTCGGCGTTGACCGCGAGGGGGTCGTCGTCCGGGTTGGGGGTGAAGCTGCGCTCGACGATCTCCAAGGTGCGCGGGTGGGGGGAGCGCCAGGAGAGCAGCCGGTCACCCCAGAAGTCCGGCTTGTAGTCGCGCCAGAAGTCGTACCCGGCCGGGCGGTCGATGGTGTGGTCGCCGTCGACGTGGTCGAGGGCGAAGCACACCGAGACGGCCTGCATGTTCATCGGCTGCGCCTCGGCGGGCGCGCTCGGCTCGCCGGTCTCGGCCCGCGACTCGAACCCGGTCACGTACTCCGTGCCGGACAGCGGCAGCAGCTCGCCGGTCTCGGTGGCGTCCAGCACGTACGGGGCGGTCAGGTCGATCCGCTCGTCCCGGTCGCGGTGCGCCACGGTCACGCCGATCACCCGGTCCCCGTCGGTCTCCACCGCCACCGGCCGGTACGGCTGGAGCACGGTGAGCCGGCTCGAGCCCCGGTACGGCGCGAGCATCTCCTCGAGGACCGCGACGGCGACCCGGGGCTCGTGACAGAGCCGGCTGACCCAGCCGGCGCCCGGGTTGAGGTCGGTCCAGGCGCGGGACCGCTCGGTGAGGGGGTAGTGCCGCCGGTAGTAGTTCCGGATCCCGTTGCGCAGCGCCCGGTAGCTGGCGGTGGCCCCGAACTGCTCGATCCAGGAGTGCTCGTCCGGCGGGACCGCCTGGCTGGTCAACTGCCCGCCGAGCCAGTCGAACTCCTCGGTCAGGATGACGGACCGGCCGGCGCGGGCGGCGGCGAGAGCCGCCGCCACACCACCCAACCCGCCACCGACGACGAGGACGTCCGCTCGCATCTGTGCCACGTGCTTCCTTCCAGTTGCGCGGTCGCCGCTCAGGGGCGGCCGACCGCCGGTTCGGGGGCGCCGAGGGTGGCCCCCTCGACGAGTTCGCAGGGCAGCAGCCGCTGCTGGATGCCGCTGGCGCTGCCGTCGATGACGTGGGTGAGCACCTCGACCGCCTGCCGGCCCATCTCTTCACGCGGGATGTGGAAGCCGGTGAAGACCAGGTCGGCCGGGACGGGGGAGGTCGGGTCGCCGAGGGTGAGCAGCGACAGGTCGCCCGGGACGGTGAGCCCGCGCCGGCGGGCGGCGCGCTCCACCGCCACCGCGGTGGCGAAGTCCTCCACGAGGGCGACCGTGGTCCCGTCGGCCAGCAGGTCGTCGAGGACCGCGTCGGCGTCGTCGGCGGCGGCCGGGCGGTCGCGGGCACTCTCGGCGGGAGCCGAGGCCGCCAGGTAGCCGCGGCGGCGGTCCTCGGAGGACTCCGCCCTGGTACCCATGCTGAGGTAGGTCAGCCGGCGGTGGCCGTGGGCGAGGGCCCGCTCGACGAGGTGGCCGACCGCGGTGGCGTAGTCGGCGCCGACGTAGGGCACCGGGCCGCCGGCGTCGTCGCGACGACCGACCGCCACGTACGGGTAGCCGTCACGGTTGAGCCGGTGCAGCTCCGCGCCGTCGATCTCGCGGCCGAGCAGGATGCAGCCGTCGGCCAGGCGCAGCCGGTTGTCCTGGTGGAAGATCCGCCGTCGACCGTCGACGACCGGCGCGCTGGTGAAGAGCAGCAGGTCGCAGCCGGCTCGCTCGGCGTACTCCTCGATGCCGAGCAGGAACGGGTGGAAGAAGTCCCGGCTGCCGCTGGGGAAGGCGGGCTCGTAGGTGAAGACACCGATGATCCGGTTGAAGCGGGCGGCGAGCCGGCGGGCGACCGGGTCGGCGGCGTAGCCGGTCTCGGCGATCACCCGCAGCACCCGGTCCCGGGTCTCCGGGGCGATCCGCACGTCGGCGTCGGCCCGGTTGTTGAGCACCAGGGACACGGTCGCCTGGCTGACGCCGGCCAGCCGGGCGATGTCACGTTGAGTGACGCGACGAGGGATTGCGGTCACGGGGGTTCCTTCCGACGGCGCTAATACGCATTAGCGCTCGGTGTAGGGAGGAGCCTCGCGGCCGGACCCGGCCGGTGTCAAGGGGGTGAACGAAGATTTCGGGAACGTGAACCCGCAGGAGTAATGCGTATTAGCCGAGACGACCGGATTGACTGCCGGCTCAACCCTGCACTGTCGACGGATTCCGGCGCACCCTCTTGACAGTCGCGCCCGCCGCCGAGCAACATTCGAGAAACACGGTTGATAATACGTATTAGCATCCTCGTCGGGTCGGCCACCGTCCGACGGACGTCGCCGTGCCCGCCTCACCCAGCGTCACCGCCGCCCGCCCGGCGCTGCGCACCACCGCCGCGCCGATCCCGTCCCGAGAACAGGAAGACGCATGACGAGAACCCGTGTCCCCGCACCCGCGCGCCGTGCCCTCGCCGCGGCCGGAGTCGGTCTGCTGGTCACCGCCGTGGCCGGCGCCCCCGCCGCCGCCGACGAGCCGGGGATCGACTTTCCCCGGTTCGGCTACGTGGGCACCGCGTTCGACAAGGCCGACCTCGCCTACAACCCGACCAACGAGTTCATCTTCCCCAGCGTCATCCGGGCCGCCGACTACTTCCCGAACCCGCTCGGCGCCTACTACCTCTACTACGCCCCGCACGAGCGGCCCGGCGGCATCGCCCTCGCGTACGCCGACTCGATCGACGGCCCATGGACCGAGTACACGGGCAACCCGCTGATCAGCAATACCTGGCTGCCGCACTACTCGACGGTCAGCCACGTCTCCTCACCGCACGCGGTCTGGATCGAGGGCGAGGGCAAGCTCTTCCTCTACTTCCATGGCGAGAACTCGATCACCCGGTACGCCACCTCCGCCGACGGCATTCACTTCGGCTACGGCGGCACCGCCGTGAGCCGGGACGCGACCACCGGCGGCGAGACGTCGTACGCCCGGGTCTTCGAGCAGGCGATCCCTCGACTCGGCAGCCGGTACCTGATGGTGTTCATGGACAACCCGACGGCGGCCGCGCCCGGCCCGACCGGGCCGGTATCCCGGCGGATCCGTTGGGCGGTCTCCCCCGACGCCCGCACCTGGACCATCCAGCCCGATCCGCTGGTGACCCCGCAGGGCGACGAGGGCCCGAACGCCTCCGGCCCGTTCTTCCTGCGCTGGCAGGACCGCAACCTGGTCATCTACCACGCCGCCGATGGCAACATGCACGCCGTGGACGTCGGCGAGGACTTCGACCGGGAGGTCCACCTGGGCGTCGTGCACGACTCGATGAACACCGCGCCCGACCTGGGCCGCTCCGCGGCGCCGACGTTCTACTTCGACGGCCGCACTGTCCACATGTACTACGAGGCGGGCGGACGGCTGACCGCGACCATCGCGCACGCGGTGGCGACCCTGCCCGAGCCGGTGCCGACCCGCCAACTGGACTGCGCCGTCGACCGCCCGGTGCTCTGGCCGCCGAACCACAGGCTGGTTGACGTCGCCGTGACCGTCGACCTGCCCGACGGCGTCCTGGGTCCGCGCGCCTTCGCCCTGACCGGGGTCAGCGGCGGCGACGCCGCCGATGTCAGCGACTTCACCGTCGGCGCGCCGGATCTGTCCGGGCGGCTGCGGGCGGAGCGCGCCGGCAACGGCGGCGACCGGGTCTACACCCTGACCTACGCCGGGCACGACGAGATTGGCCGGCCGGTCGGCTGCACGGTGGCCGTCACCGTGCCGCACGACCGCGGCGGGCACTGACCGTCCGCACCAGACGGCCCGCGGTCCGATCGGACTGCGGGCCGTCGGCGTTCCGGTGGAGGATTGACAGATGATCTGCCGGCGCTGAGGATGGCCTCAGTTCACCGACCGCCACCGCACCGACACGGGATGCTGTCGCACTTCGGCGATGCCACGGCGTCTTCCCGGCGGTCGGCTCTCACCACCTGTCCCGTTCACCGTGTCGCGTGCCCGGTTGCCGCAACGACCGCCCGCGACCCACCGGATGGAGCTCGCAGACCCCGAGCGCGCCCCTCGGCCACCTCCGTCGGCGATCAGGCCGACCAGCCAGAAGGGCAGACAACCCATGCCGAAACCCTTGTCCGTACGGGGGCGACGTCGCCTCCCGATGGTGGCCGGCCTGGCCGCGACCATGGCCGTCGCGCTGCTGGTGACGCCGGCCTCGGCGACCGTGCCGCAGGCCCCGCCCGCCGATCCCGGGCCGGTCGCCGGCGAGCCGGCTAACGTCGTCGAGGTGCGACTTTCGGGCACCGCCGAGCTGGACGCGCTGGTCGCGACCGGCGTCGACCTGGACCACCACGTCGAGCGGACCGAGAACGGTGTCGTCGCGCACGCGGTCATCACGCCCAGCGAGGCCGCGCGGCTGACCGCCGCCGGTTTCACCCTCGGGGAGGTGCTGCACCGTCCGCAGGACGCGCAGGCCCGGATCGCCGAGCGGGAGGCGACCATCGCCGAACATGTCGCGGAGAACCGGGAGTTCGCCGCCGCGGCGGCCGACCCGACCGCCCCGGACGTCTCCGACATCAAGATCATCCGCGCGGACTACTACACCTCGGGGACCGGGCAGGTGCTCTCCGTCGAGGCGAAGTGGGCGCAGGGGCAGAGCGCGACCGACACGCTGACCGTCGAGCGGGACAGCGGCCCGGGCACCGCGATCGGCTCGGGCGGAACGCAGACCATCTCCCGCTTCGTCGACGCCGGCGTCTACCTCTACCACCGTGGCGCCGCTGCGGTGACCACCCGGCCCGAGTACATCAGGATCACCAGCCCGACCGGCGACGTGGCCGTCGCCAAGGTGCAGGAGTGGCTGCCCACCCCGGAGACCAGCCCCGAGGGGCCGGGCTACCAGAAGGACTTCGTCACCAGCTACCTCACCCCGACCGAGCTGTACGCGCGGATCCGGCAACTCGCCGCCGAGTTCCCGAACCTGGCCGAGATCGTCGAGCTGCCGTACAAGACCAACGGCTACCGGCGGCACGCCCAGGCCGTCCTCGGCACCGCCACCAACAGCCGGGTCGCGGTCGACTCGCTCGCCTGGGGCCACCAGGGCGGCAACGACATCTCCGTCGAGCTGGCCAACCCGGGCGCCGGCAACGCCGCCCTGGCCGTGACGGTCACCGGCCCGGCCATCCGGGTGGACCTGGCCACCGACGGCTCGGGTGCGGTCACCAGCACCGCCGCCCAGGTGGTCGCGGCGCTCAACTCCGCGGCCGGGTCGCTGATCCGGGCGTACACCTATCGGGGCAGCCCGGGCACCGGCGTGGTCGCGCCGGCGGCGCGGACCGCGCTCACCGACGACCTCAGCGCGCCGGCCACCGTCTCCCGTGAGCCGCACCCGGTGTACGCGATCCGCATCGGCAAGGTCCGCGACGGTTCCAAGCCGGGGGTGCTCGCGTACGCGCAGGAGCACGCCCGGGAGTGGGTGCCTCCGCTGGTGACCGTCGAGACCGCCGAGCGGCTGCTGCGCAACTACGCGCACGACGGCCAGACCAAGCAGCTGCTGAACAACCTGGACATCTGGATCGCCCCGTCGATCAACCCGGACGGCGGCCACTACTCGTTCTACGACTTCAACTCGCAGCGCAAGAACATGACCAACCACTGCCCGCTGACCGGTTCCGCGGACTTCCTCGGCCGGGACTCGTGGGGCGTCGACAACAACCGCAACTACACCGAGTACAGCCTCTTCGACGGCTACTCGGGGGCGTCGACCAGCTGCACCAGCGGCACGTACGCCGGGCCGAGCGAGCTGTCCGAGCCGGAGAACAGGAACCTCGACTGGCTGGCGGCCCGCCCGAACATCCGGTTCTCGATGAACCTGCACTCGTCCGGCAACTACTTCATGTGGTCGCCGGGCGCGTACGCCCTGCCGGACCGCACCTCGGCGCCGCGCCCGACGCTCGCCCAGGAGTCGTTCTTCTGGGGCGCCTCCTCGCGGATCCTGACCGCCATCAAGCAGCACCGCAACCTGGCGGTCACTCCGGCGCGCACCGGCCCGATCTCCGACGTGCTCTACTCGGCGGCGGGCAACTCGGGCGACATGCTCTGGTACAAGTACGGCATCTACGCCTGGAACTTCGAGGTCGGCACGTCCTTCCAGCCGGACTGGGAGGAGGCACACGCCGAGACGATGGAGTTCTCCAACGGCCTCGTCGAGCTGATGCGGGTCGCCCGCGACTTCGCGAAGGACAACAGCCGCCCGGAGAGCGGCCTGACCGTCACCGCCAGCTCGACGCCGGGCATGGTGAACGTGACGTTCGAGACCAGTGAGCCGGCGGCGGTGTTCTACACCCTCGACGGCGTCGCGCCGACCTACGAGTCCACCCTGTACGGCTCGGCCGGCATCCGGGAGGGCGGCGAGACGCTGACCGTCCCGGCCGGCACGCGGATCCACTGGTTCTCGGTGGACGCGGCGGGCAACGTCGAGCAGAACTACCAGCCCGACGGCCGTGGCAAGAACTACCGCAAGGGTCAGGCGGTCCTCACCACCGGCTGATTCCGGCCCGTCGACCGGCGGCCGCGGCGCACCGTCCCGCGCCGTGGCCGCCGGTCCACGACCTGGCGGGCTCGTGCGACGGGCCCCGCCCGGGCCTGCCCGGCGGAAGCCGCGTCAGCGCAGGAAGTCGGCCATCGTCGCCACGAACGACTCCGGGTCGTCGAGCCAGGGGAAGTGCCCGGCGCCCGGCTGCACCACCAGTCGGGCGTGCGGGAACAGACCGGCGTAGTCGGCCGCGCGCTTCGGCGGAAGCCCCACGTCGTACCCGCCGGCGAGGAGGAGCACCGGGGCCGGGAGGTGCGTGACGGCGGACCGGACCGCGGCGGGATCGAGCGCACCGGGGGCGTAGTAGAGGCGCGCGACGGCGGTGTCGCGGTCGGCGTCCATCCGGGCGCAGTACGCCTCGCGGGCCGCGTCCCACCGTCCGTGGCTGAACGGTTCGATCGCCGACCAGTCCGCCTCGGTCGCGTCACCGGACCAGATCCGACCGAACGCCTCGAACGCCGCCGGGAACCAGGGTTCGCCCCGGCGCAGCTCGGCGAGCGCGCGACGGTCCTGGTCGGTCACCTCCACGCCGACCGGCCGAGGGCTCGGCGTGACCAGGGCCAACCTGGCGACGCGGTCGGGGTGTCGGGCGGCGTACCCGAGGGCCAGCGACGCCCCCGCCGAGTGCCCCACCAGATCGAGCCGGTCGAGCCCGAGGTGCCTGCGCAACGCCTCGACGTCGCCGACCTGCCGGTCCCACCGGTAGGTCGCCGGGTCGGCCGGCGCGGCGGAGTCGCCGGTCCCGCGCAGGTCCAGTCGCACCAGGCAGCGGTGCGCGGACAGCCCACCCAGGTCGCCGAGGTAGGACGAGGGTATCTGGGGGCCGCCGGGCAGGCACACCAGCGGCGGGCCGTCTCCGGTCCGGTGGTAGGCGAGCCGGGTGCCGTCGTCGGTCGGGAAGGTGTCCACCGGGGGAGCCTACGGACCGTGTCCTCATCGGGCGACCTGTATACGACAGACGTAGGAGCCGGCGACGATCACCTCCCGCACCTGTCCGATGACCCACCGCTTCCGGGTTCCTAGGGTGCGAGGCAACTGCCGCACCGGCGGCCGCTCGCCCTCGCGGGACGAGCGGGGACATGGCCGGTGCCGGACATGGGGAGGAGCACGATGCGAACCACAAGGAGCTGGTGGCGAGTGTCGGCGGTGGTCGCGATGACCGTCGCCGTCGGCCTGCCGGCGGGCGCCGCGACGGCCAAGCCGCCGGCGGACCGCCTCGGGCCGGTCGTTCAGAACGGGGTGACCCAACCGGTGTACGGGTACGCCGACGCGATCCGCGAGCGGGTGTTCGTCACCTCCGACGTCGACACGGACGCCGACGGGCAGCGGGACGTCGTGGCCATGGACATCATCCGGCCCAAGGCGAGCAGCCGGGGCCTGCGCGTGCCGGTGATCATGGATGCGAGCCCGTACTATTCGACGGTCTGCCGGGGCAACGAGAGCGAGTGCAAGGCCGATGTGGACGGTGACGGTCTCAACGACCAGTGGCCGCTCTTCTATGACAACTACTTCGTCCCCCGCGGCTACGCCGTGGTCCTCCTCGACATGATCGGCACCAACAACTCGACCGGCTGCCCGGTCACCGGTGGCCGCGCCGACAACATCAGCGCGCCGACCGCGATCGACTGGCTCAACGGCCGGCGGGCCGGCACCGACGCCAGCGGGAAGCGGGTCTACGCGTCCTGGCACAACGGCAAGAGCGGCATGATCGGCAAGTCGTACGACGGCACGCTCGCCAACGCGGCCGCGGCCACCGGCGTACGCGGCCTCAGCACGATCGTGCCGATCTCGGCCATCTCCAGCTGGTACGACTACTCGCGCAGCAACGGACTGGTCACCCGCGCCAACAACTACTCCGGAAGCCTCGCTAACACGGTGACCAACCCGGAGCGGCGGGAGCACTGCGCGGCGGTGCGGGAGCAGCTCGGTGTCGACGGCGACGACGTCACCGGCGACTACAGCCCCTTCTGGGCGGAACGCGACTACGTCCCGGACGCCGACCGGGTGCGCGCCAGCGTGTTCGTGGTGCACGGCATCAACGACAACAACGTCCGGCCGGACCACTTCAGCAAGTGGTGGGACGCCCTGGCCGCGCACAACGTGCCCCGCAAGCTCTGGATGACCGGCACCGGGCACATCGACCCGTTCGACTTCCGCCGGGGCGAGTGGGTGGACACCCTGCACCGCTGGTTCGACTACTGGCTGTACGACATCCGCAACGGCATCATGACCGAGCCGAGGGTCGACATCGAGCGGACGCCGGACGTCTGGGAGACCCACCGCGACTGGCCGGTCCCGGGCACCCGCACCACGCAGGTGTGGCTGCGGCCCGGCGCCGAGGGCGCGGCCGGCGCCCTGTCGCTGCACCCGGAGCGGGGCAACGTCGCCCGGACGTTCCAGGACACCCCGACGATGAGCCAGGCCAACGCGATCCGGCACCCGTCGGACCCGCAGGCCAACACCCAGAACCGGCTGGTGTTCCTGTCCGAGCCGCTGAAGGCGCCGCTGCACCTCTCGGGGACGCCGGTCGTGCGGATCAAGGCGTCGGTGAACGGCGAGGACACCAGCTTCGCCGGCCTGCTGGTCGACTACGGCACCCGACCCCGGTTCGGCACCTCCGGTGACGGCATCCGCACCCTCACCGAGGAGAACTGCTGGGGTGAGCAGGCGACCTGGGGTGGGTTCGCCGAGAACGCCTGCTACCGGGAGACCGAGAAGGTCGTGACCACCGACCCGCAGGAGCTGGTGACCAAGGGGATCCTCGACGGTCAGAACCTGAAGTCCCTGTCGGTGACCACCCCGCTGGTGCCGGGTAAGAAGAACACGGTGGAGGTGCCGCTGCTGCCCGAGGACTACGTCTTCGCGGCCGGCAACCAGATCGGCGTGGTGCTGCTCGGCTCGTACTCCGGCTACAGCAGCCGGGCCAAGCAGAACCGGGCCGACATCACCGTCCACTTCGACAGCACCCGCATCGAGCTGCCGGTCGTCGGCGGCCGGTCGGCGGCCGCCCGGGCCGGTTTGTGACGGCGGGCGGGCGGGGCGCTCCCGGCGCCCCGCCCGCCCCCCGGGTCACTCCTCGGGCCGGTACGCGCCGGTGAGCCGGCCCAGCTTCAACGCCAGGTGCAGGCACAGCCGCTCGTTGCCGTCCTTCAGGTCGGTCTCGGCCAGCTCCTCGATGCGCTGCAACCGGTAGTAGAGGGTGGTGCGGTGCAGCCGGAGCTGCTCCGCGGTCGCGTGCGCGTTGCCGGCCAGGTCCAGGTAGCGCTCCAGCGTCTGCAGCAGCACCGGGTTCGGCTGGTCGCGGAGCAACCGTTCCAGCCCCGGGTGCACGTCGGCCATGTCGAGGTGCCGACCCTCCAACCGGGACAGCACCCGGTAGATGCCGAGCCCCGCCCAGGAGACGACCGGGCCGAGCGCCGACAGTCGGGCACCCACGCGCGCCGCCTGCAACGCCTCGCCGTACGACCCGAACGCCTCGGCCAGCTCCGGCCGGGTCTGCCCGATGCCGACGACGGCGCGTTCGACCGAGTCGAGCCCACGGCTGGCGTGCCGCAGGTTGTCCTCGAGCAGCTTCGCGGCGACCTCGGGGGAGGGCCGCCCGCCGCCCCGGCCGCCGCAGAGCAGCAGCACCCCGTGGTCGTCGCGGACCAGGTGCAGCGCCTCGCGGGTGCCGATCCACCGGCGGGTGGCGACCAGCGCCTGCTCCAGCGCGAGGCGGGCCACCTCGTCGGGCAGGTCGTCATCGGGGGTGACCAGGTGCGCGACGAGCACCGTGGCCGGCCCGTCACCGGTGATCATGCCGGCCTCGCGGAGCGTCCGCATGGACTGTGTCCGCGTCGCCCTGCTGTCCGACAGCAGCGTCCGCGTCGCCTCGGTCTCCCGCTTCCAGGCCAGCTCGCCGAGGAGGTTCTCCCGGTACAGCGCCAGGGACAACTCGCTCATCAGGCCGGTGGCGGCGAGGTCCGCGTCGGCCATCGTGCCGTCCGGGTCGATGAACCAGACGAACCCCAGCAGCAGGTCCTGGTGGCGGATCGGGACGCAGACCCGCGGCAGCAGGTCCAACTCCGCCGAGGCCGGCGTACGCACCGGCGCCCGGGCGTCCATGATCCCCGTGTTGCGGAACCAGGCCATCACCTCCGGGGTGGTCTGCCGGCGCAGGATCGAGGCCCTGCGCACGTCGTCCATCAGCCCGGTGTGCTCGCTGTAGACCACCACCCGCTGTCGCCGGTCCTCGATCAGCGCCGGACGGCCGGCGTAGGCGGCGAGAGCGTCTACGAGGCGCTGCAGCTCACCCTGCACGAGTTCCTCCCGTCGGCTCGTCGGCGGACCGTCACCTACCGGGTACCCCGTTGTGCCCTTGGTGTCGCGTGCACGGGCCACGACCTGGCTGGTCGAGGTGCCACGGCACAGAACGATCATGCTGCCCGACGTGGGCCGGGACAAGGCTCCGGCCGTGGTCACCCGCGACGGACCGGGCCGACCGGGCGCCAGGTGGGGAGCTTTCGTCCAAGGAGGACAGCCCCGGTACCGGTCGGGTGGGCCGACCGGTACCGGGGCTGCGGAGGGGACGCGGAACGGAAGCCGCGCGGGGGTCAGCGCGAGCGGATGATGTCGTCCACCAGCGCGGCGAACCGCTGCGGGTCCGCCAGGAACGGCGAGTGGCCGCCGGGCCAGCGGCGGGTCGCGGTGGCGTGCGCGGCCATCGTCTCCTGCAGGGCGGGCGGGATCGTCCGGTCGTCGTCGCAGACGACGTACGTGGACGGGATGTCGTGCCACGCGGCGCGCGTGACCGTGCCGGTGAACGACAGGAGGCTCTGGTCGACCAGGTCCTCGACCGCCCGGGCCGCCACGTCCCGCGGCACGTCGTGGTAGAGGGCCTCGCCGGGGCTGCCCATCAGCGGGAAGAGGCCGGTGGTGTCCGCCGGCACGTCCATGCCGTGGCGGCTGTACATCGACTCGCCGTCGTCGAGCAGGTACGCGGCCAGGTAGATCAGGTGCGCGACGTTGGTCGCGCCGGTCAGGCCCTCGCTGGTGGGGATGCCGGCGTACGAGTGGGCGACGACCACGGCGGGCCCGTCGACCTGGTCCAACTCCTTGCGGATCACCGCGGCGTCGTCGTACATCGAGGCGGTCGGCGCCGGATCGCGGCCGGCGCTGGGCAGCGCGACCACCCGGGTCTCGTAGCCGAGCGCGGCGAGCGCGCTCCGGGCGGCGTCCCAGGTCGAGGGGCGGTGCCAGGCGCCGTGCACCAGCACGACCAGCGGGCGGTCGGGACCTGCGGTCATCGTCGTACCTCCGTCGGGGGCCCGGTCGCGGGTAGGGCGCGAACCGGCGTCCGGACAATCTGTCGGACAGTGTGTCCGACGGTAGCAGGGTGGCGGGTCCGCTGACAGGGACGGGTGATCCGGCCCACCCGGGCCCGTACACGACGCGGGGGCACCGCCCCTGCCCGGCGCGCGCTCCGGGACGGCGGTGACTCGTTCACCCGATGGGACCGCCGTGCGGAAGGGATGTGGTGGCCGTGGGATGCCCGATCGGGACCGAGGCTCGCCGGTGACGGCGCCCTCCGTCCTGCGCACAGCGGGCAGCCCGGAGCGGCCGACCTTCCTGGAACTGCTGGTCGACCTGGTGTACGTCTTCGCGCTCACCCGGATCTCCCAACGCCTGATCGACGACGTGACCACGCAGACGCGCTTGCCGTTCGCCGAGATCGGTAAGACGCTGCTGCTCCTGCTGGCCCTGTGGCTCACCTGGCTGATCACCGTGTGGTCGACCAGCTGGCTGGATCCCGAGGTCCCGGTGATCCGGGTGGTCCTGTTGATCACGATGGCCGGCAGCATGGTGATGGCCGTCGCCGCGCCGCGTGGCTTCACCGATCACGCGCTCGTCTTCGCGGCGGCGTACGCGGGCGTCCAACTGACCCGGGTCGTCTACTACGGCGTCGCGACGCGCCGGTCGGGCGGCGCCCCGTCGGCGCTGCGCTCCCTCTTCTGGTCCGGGCTGGCCGCGCCGCTGTGGATCGTGGGCGCCCTGATCCCGCACGAGTCGGTGCGCGCCGCCCTGTGGGCCTGCGGCCTGCTGGTGCAGTACGCGGCCTGGGCGACGGGCTACCCGGTCCCCTGGTACGGCCGGGACCGGATCGCCGACCAGCCTGTCGCCGCCGCGCACCTGGCCGAGCGGTACCAGCAGTTCCTGCTGATCGCCCTGGGGGAGGTCATCTTCACCATCGGTGTGGCGTTCAGCGGCGGCGCCTTCCTGCTGCCGCAGACGGTCGGGTTCGCGCTGGGGCTCATCGGAACGGTGCTGTTCTGGCAGATCTACTTCCAACGGGCCGGCCGGGTGCTGACCGAGGCGATCGGCGCCGCCCGGCGACCGTCGATCATCGGCTTCTCCGCCGCGTACGCCCACCTACCGATGATCGTCGGCATCGTCCTGGCCGGCGTCGGCTACGAGCTGATCATCTCCGCGCCGTTCGGGGCGTCCGAACCGATGTGGCTGCTCGCCATCCTGGGGGGTCCGGCGATCTTCCTGGCCGGGCGGGCGGTCCTGGAGTTCCAGGTGTTCAGCCGGGTCTCCCGGTCGCGGTGGGCCGGCTTCGCGGTGCTCGGCGCGCTGGTGCCGGTGCTGTGGCGCGTACCGTCGCTGGCCGCCGGTGGCGTGGCGACCGCGGTCCTGCTCGGCGTCGTCCTGTCGGACCTGCGGCGGGCGCGCGGACGGACGCCGGAACTGCCCGTTCCCCGGCTCTGAGCGGCAGCGCCGTGGGGGAGGCCACAGTGATCGACGGTTCGGGCGAATGCCGCCGTCGGCTCGGCCTAGCATGGTGCGTGATCAAGATTCGGACGTCGCGGAACCGGGCTCCGGGCTCGGCCGTCGTCACGCTGCCCATGATCGTTACTGTGTCGCGGTTCCGGCTCGTCCCGGTCGCCTCCCCGAGCGGGGTGCGGGGATGACCGACGGATCGCCCCGGCAGCTGGTCGAGGAGCTGCTGAACGACGGCGGCGGCGTGCTCCGCCTCGCGCCGGCCTTCGTCGCCCGGGACCTGGTGCCGCCGGGCCGGCGGTTCGGCCTGCCCGAGGACGCGTACGACCTGGGCGAGCGGGGTTACATCTGCGAGCGGTGGCTCGGCTCGACGACCAAGGCGGACAACCGGATCGGCCCGGCCGACGAGGGGCTCAGCCACATCGTCGACTCCACCGGACGGCCACGGATGACCCTCCGGGACGCGGTCGCCGCCGACCCGAGCGCGATCATGGGTGCGGCGTACGCGTCGACCCACCCCGCGGGCCTCGGACGGCTGGCGAAGCTGCTCGACTACGGTGACCGGATCCCGTTCCACATCCACCCGCCCCAGCGCTTCGCCGAGCTGGTCGGTCGCCGCTCGAAGGACGAGGCGTACTACTTCCCGGCCGGCGTCGACATGGGCGCCCACCCGGAGACGTTCTTCGGGGTCCACCCGTCGATCGTGCGGGAGGGCAGGTACGACGTGCTGCTGCCGTACCTCGTCGACTGGAACAGCAACCTGATCCTGCGGCACTCGCGTGCCGAGCTTCAGGTGCCGGACGAGGGCTTCCAGGTGCCGTCGGGCGTGCTGCACGGACCGGGCACGGCGCTGACCCTGGAGCTGCAGGAGGACTCGGATGTCTTCGCGATGTTCCAGGCCCTCAACGCCGGCCGGATCATCGACAAGGAACTGCTGTTCCACGACGTACGCGCCGAGGACCGCGGTGCGCACGGCGAGCGGTTCCCGCTCAACTTCGTGGAGTGGGAGCTCAACGGCGACCCGTTCTTCTACGAGAACAACCACCTGACGCCCCAGCCGATCGACGGGTCGGGCGGCGGCCAGGAGTCGTGGATCTTCTACAACACCGCGAAGTACAGCGGCAAGAAACTCGTCGTCCCGCCGGGCGGCCGGCACACCGCGATCGAGAACGGCGTCTACTCGCTGCTCGTGTGGTCCGGCAGCGGCCGGTACTGCGGCCACGACGTCCAGGCCGGCGACGCCGACCGGGACGAGCTGCTGATCAGCCACGACGTGGCGACCGCGCCGCACACGATCGAGAACACCGGCGACACCGATCTGGTGGTCTTCACCTTCTTCGGCCCCGACGTCAACGACACCCCGACCATCCCGCGTTACCCCGCCTGACACGGCTCGGCGTACCGGCCCGCGACCCGGGCCGGTACGCCGCCGGGGCGGCTCCCACTAGGCTCGGTGCATGGCGAGGTACTACGACGTGCACCCGGACAACCCGCAGCCCCGGGCCGTCGGACAGGTCGTCGACCTGATCCGCTCCGGCGGGCTGGTCGCCTACCCCACGGACTCCTGCTATGCGCTCGGCTGCCAACTCGGCAACCAGGAGGGCCTGGACCGGATCCGCGAGATCCGCCGCCTCGACGAGCGCCACCACTTCACCCTGGTGTGCCGGGACTTCGCCCAGCTCGGCCAGTTCGTCAAGGTCAGCAACGCGGTGTTCCGGCTGGTCAAGGCGTCCACCCCGGGCAGTTACACCTTCATCCTGCCGGCCACCCGCGAGGTGCCGCGCCGGATGCTGCACCCGCGCAAGCGCACCGTCGGCGTGCGCGTGCCGGACCACGCGGTCACCCAGGCGTTGCTGGCCGAGCTGGGGGAGCCGCTGGTGTCGAGCACGCTAATCCTGCCCGGCGACGACGAGCCGATGACCCAGGGGTGGGAGATCAAGGAACGCCTCGACCACCTGGTCGACGCGGTGGTCGACGCCGGGGACTGCGGCAAGGAGCCGACCACCGTGGTCGACCTGTCGCAGGACGAGCCGGAGGTGTTGCGCCGGGGCGCCGGCGACCCGTCCCGCTTCGAGTACTAACCGTTCCCGCCCGAACGTGGTTCGTCGTCGTCGTCGTCGTCGGCGGCGGGCGGCGGGCCGGCGTCATGGGACGGCCTGATCCGGGCGAGCCTGCCGGTCAGGCCGGTCAGCCACAGGTCGACCTCCACGAGGTGGCGGACCGGCGCCTCGGTCTCCCCGTCCACCAGGGGCCGGAGGCGGTCGACCTGGTCCGTGCAGCCGCTGCCGGTGACCTCCACGTGCGGCGACTCCCCGTGGGCGACCTGCTCCGACACCTGGACGTACGACGAGCGGACGGCTGCGGCCGCGTCCCGCAGCGCGGCGTCCACCCGCGGCCACCCGGCCAGTGAGCCGGGCGGGTTGCGACGCAGCAACGCCTCCGCGCCGTACACCGCGTGCTGGCCGGCGGCCATCACGGCCTCCCAGTCCAGCCGCCGGGCTCGGCGGCCGTGGCGTTCCGACTGGTACTGGTGGTAAGAGGCGTTGGTGAGGTTCATCGCCGCACGCGCCCGGGTCAGCGCCGATTCGGGGCGCCCGCCGGCGAGGACCGCCTCGACCGTCGCGACGACCGCGTCGCCGCTCGCCGCCAGGTAGCCGGCGACGTTGCGGCGCAGGTCGCCGCTCGCGCCACGCGGCCACATGAGCACCCCGGCGAGGATGCCGATCGCGGCACCGATCAGGACGTTCTCCAGGCGCGCCTCGGCGAGGCGCCAGTCGGCGGGCGCCAACTGGGCGAAGACGAACGTGAGCAGCAGGGTGAACATCGCCTGCGCCCAGACCTGGCTCCAGAGCCGGCCGACGGTGAACGCCAGCACCATGGCGACGGGCAGCGCCACCACGTAGATGATCGGGTCATGGACCAGGATCAGCAGCAGACCGCTGACGCCGGCGCCCAGGGCCGTGCCGAGCACCGCCGGCCGCAGGGCCGTGCGGGTGTCCACCGCCGAGGTCCGCAGGATGGTCAGGGTCGCGAGCAGCACCCAGAAGCCGTGCACGAGGCTCAGGCTTCCGGCGACCACCCGGGCGGCGGCCAACGCCACCGCCACCCGCAACGCAGACTGTGCCGGCGCCGACCAGGGTGACAGGTAGGCGGAGAACTGCCGCCGGTAGCGGACCCACGGCGGTTGGCCCGCGTCGACGAACAACTCGTGGTACGCCCCGGAGTCGGTCTCGTCGCGTACCGGCGCGCCGACGGCCAGCCGGGTGGCGACGGCGACGATGCGGACGTGGTCGGCGACGGCCAACGCGGTCACGTCCCGGCACAACCGGGGCACGTCGAGTCCGTCGGCGGCCGGTCTGTCGGGGTACGCCGACTCGGCCCGCCGGATGGCCGCGTCGAGCGCGGCGAGGTCGTCCGGTGGCGTACCGGTGCGCAGGCCGCGGGAGGCGGCGCGCGCGGTGTCGGCGCAGCAGCGCAGCAGCGCGCCCGCCTCGGTTGCCGGCTCCGACCGCGGGGGCGTCTCCGCCGCCAGCCGGTCGGCCTCGGCGAGGGCCTCCCGCAGTGCCGCCCCGCACAACCGCAGCGCCTGGTCCCGAATCCCGGCGGCGGTCGGCCGCTGCGGAGCGGGTAGCCGGGACAGGCGCACAGCGTCCACCGCTTCGGCGGCGGGCTCGCGCAGCCGGTTCCGGTCGGGCTGGCCGCCCGCGGGGTCCGCCATCGCCGCCGCCGTCGCGTCCAGGTACGTCGCGAGCCGCCCGGCCGCCTCGGCGAGGCGGTGCGGGTAGGGCACCGGCGTGGGGTCGGGCCAGAGCAGCACCTCGGTGAGGGCGATCAGGCCGATGCCGAGGGTCACCCCGCCCAACCGCTCCGGGAGCGTGTCCGGCTGGTACGGCGGGACCGACGCGAGGATGTAGAAGAGCTGGAGCGCGGTGGCCAGCCCGACCAGGCGGGGACCACCCACCCCGGCGAAGGCCACGGCGAAGCCGATGACGAGCATCCCGCCGGCCGCCGCCCACGTGTTCCCGGCCAGCGCGGTGCCGGCGGCGACCAGCGCCCAGGCCACCGGCGCCGCCGTGAGCAGGCTGCGGGCGCGTTCCCGCGCCGATCCGGGCAGCTGGGCGAAGGCCCCGGCGGCGACCGCGCCGAAGAGTCCGTACGTGGCGAGATTGACGCTGTGCAGGGCGTACCGGCCGGCGTAGAAGACGGTGGACGCGACGAGGGTCAGCCGGGCCGCGCGCCGCAGCGCGACGTACCCGGGGTCGCGGCGGCGTAGCCACGCCAGGCTGGTTGCGAGCACGCTCGCCCCCCGGGTCTCTCGTGCGCGGCTCATCCCCGGTCTTCCATTGTTCCCGGGAATGTGCCGGCCCGGGCGCGCTTCCGGCGGGCCCGGCGCCCGCCCGGCCGCCGGGTTCCGAGCGTGCCCGGAGACCTGGGCGGTCAGAGCCGGTGCCGGACCCACACGTTGGGCTCGACGTAGACGGCGTAGTTGTGCGTGACGTCGACCTGCACCGGCACCAGGGCGCCGGGCACGTGCACCGGGCCGCTGGTGTCGAACGGCAGCCCCGTCCACCCGCGCCAGTCGGCGAGGGTGCCGGTGATCGTCATGGACCGGGGAGCGACGCGTTCGATGCGCCCGCCCGCGCGGACATGGACCCGCAGCCACGGGTCGACCGGCAGGCCGTCAGGGCGGACCTGGGCGGCGTACTCGGTCATCGGCAGGTCCGGCTGGAGGTGCTTGCCGCTCGGGCGCACCGGCGCGACGAGGGTGTCGTAGCCGTGCTTCGCGACTGCCTGACGCATCGCGTCGAGCATCAGCGCCGACAGGCCGGTGCCGCGCCGGTGAGGGTGGATGCAGATCTCCAGCGCCGACACGATGGTCGTGTCGGCCGCGGTGAGCCGGTCGATGGTCGCCCGCTGGATCACCCGGTCCCAGCCACCGTCGGGCAGCTCGTCGTCGGTCCACCGGAACGGGGCCGCGTACGCCCGGGCCACCGCGCGCCCGGGCTCGTCGGAGTCGACGGCCGCGAAGACGAACTCGGGGTAAAGGTCGTGCGCGACGCTGTAGTAGACCGAACCCATCGGGTCCCAGAGCATGAACGGCGGCCAGGCTCCCTCGAAGTCCTCGTCGAGCAGCGGCCGCAGGTCCGGGCGGTCCGCCAGGGACACGATGTCGAGGGTCACGGCCGGAACGGTAGAGGGCGCGGCCGCGGCGCGCATGTCATATTCCGCGCCGCGGCCGCCGACCCCGGGGCGGGGCCGGTACGCGCCGTCGCCGTTCAGCTCCGACGTCGCCGCGCGATCCCTGGACCCGCCCCGGCGGGTGTCACGCCGCCGAGGCGGTGGCCCCCGCGTCGCGGGTCGCGGTCGGGGTGGCCCGCCGGGCCGCCGGCACCACCGGGGCCGACCAACCGGAGGACGCCTCGGCGCCGGTCGTTCCCACCCGCTCGGTGGCCTGCGCCTGCCGCAGTGCCAGCTGGGCGTTGTTCCACGGCGTGCAGGGCCACGAATCGCCGGCGCACAGCAGGTTGCGGCATCCTCCCTCGCCGTCGGGCTCGTGCGCGTCGGCGACCCCCAGGGCGAGCTTCCACAGCAGTGGGTCGGTCACCCCGTCAGGACGGTCGGTGCCGCCGTCGACGTGGCCTGTTTCGGACATGGCGAAATCCCCCCTCGGATACGGTGCCGCCGTACCTTCACCCGTGCGACCCCCCGGTAAACATCGGTGGCGCGGCGGACCTGGGCTGTGTTGCCCGTACCCCCGATTCTCGCCGAGGCCGACGCCCGGGCCGCGCGCCGTTCGTCGCCGTGTCGCAGGCGTCACGAAAGCAGGGGCCGCAACGAGCCTGCGCTCACGGCACGTCACGACGCCGCTTCGGCCCGTCGCCGTTGGACGTGACGAGGTGGCGCCACCAGGGCGGTCGGGTCGCTGCGGGCTCGGCGCTGTCGTGGCGCGGATTAGGGGCGGGACGGCCAGGACGACGGTGCGGGCACCCGGGCCGCGATCGGTCGTCCGGACAGCCGCCGCAGCGCCAGGTAGGCCTCGCAGCCGAGGCAGAGGTCGAACGCCGCGTTGAGGAACGCGGCCGCCAGCGCGGCGCCGGTCGCGGTCAGCCCGAGCGCCGGCACGCCGGCGAGCAGACCGATGGCCGCCACCACGGTGAAGGCCAGCCCGACGAGCTGCGCGAACCGCACCGGCGCGACCGGCTCCAGCTCGGTCGGGGCAGCGAGACGCGGTGCCACGAGCACCCGGTAGAGCAGGCCGTACGGGCCGAGTCGGGGTCTGGCGGCGGTCACCGCGAAGACGGCCGCCTGGGCCAGCAGCAGCGGAGCGGACGCGGTGATCAGGGCGACGGCGAGGACGACGGTGGTGACGGCGGCGGCGAAGCGCGGCGCGCGAGGGTCGAGCAGCATGGTGGACGTCCGT
Source organism: Micromonospora krabiensis (assembly GCF_900091425.1). Classification (GTDB taxonomy): domain Bacteria; phylum Actinomycetota; class Actinomycetes; order Mycobacteriales; family Micromonosporaceae; genus Micromonospora; species Micromonospora krabiensis. The sequence goes on along the minus strand of NZ_LT598496.1, from coordinate 2,066,667 downwards.
TTCGGCGGGGACCCCGGGCGAGGCGGGGGTGACCGGGCGGGGAGAGGCGAGGAGCGTGGCGGGTCAGGCGGAACGGACCGCGCGACACAGGCTCGTCGCCGTCCGGCCGTGGTCCACCGCCCGGCGTCGGGTCAGCCACACGCCCGTCACCGCGCGGCCCCGGCGAGCAGCGGCCGGATCGTGGCGACCAGCTCGGCGCGGACGGGCACGCCGGACGCGCGTCGGACGACCCGCCCGTCGGCGTCCACCACCAGCACCGTGGGCGTACGCCACACGTCGAGCGCCCGGACGGCGTCGAGGTGGTGTTCGGCGTCGACCTCCAGGAGACGTACGCCGTCGACGTCACGCGTGACGTCGTCGAGGATCCGTCGGGTCGCCCGGCAGGGCGCGCAGACCGCGGAGGAGAACTGGACGAGGGTGACGCCCCCGGGGCGTACGCCGACCGCGGCGAGCACGGCGCTGGTCTCGTCCGCCGCGGCCGGACCGGTGCCCGCGACCACGCGCAGCCGGCCGTCCCGCCGGCGGCGCCACCAACCGAAGGCGGTGGCGAGCGCGAGGACGCCCACGACCACCAGCACGCCGGTCAGCGGAGATTGCGCCACCAGGCCAGCGTGCCACACCGCCGCGGCGACGGATCCGGGCCGACGAGGTGACGTACGCCACCGCGGCGTCGTCCATAGCGGGTCGGCGGGAATCCGCAACCGCAGGCGCGACCGTCCCGCGTGGACCGGTGAAGAGGTTCACACGAACTGGGCGATCGTCGCCGACCGTGCCTAACGTCGGTCGAGTTCGCGAACGCGGACACCGAGACCGGTAACGCCAAATCCCGCCGCCGGTCGTCGGCATTCGTCAGTCAGGCGGGAGCGGGGGACCCACCGTTCCTCGGCGCCCAGCGCGAGCCGCCAGGGCGCCTCGGGGTGAAGCCGCCACCCGCGGCCGGGCACCTCAGCCCGAACCCGACAGCTCACCTCGCCGGCGTGGAGGACGTATCACCATGGCACCTGCGTATCACGCACGACACCGAGCCGTGACCACCCGCCGGGTCGCCGCCGGCACCCTGGCCGCCGGGGCGGTCACCGGCGCCGTCGCCGTCTTCGGCGCCGCGGCCCCCGCCCAGGCGGCGGTCAACTGGGACGCCATCGCCCAGTGCGAGTCCGGGGGCAACTGGCATATCAACACCGGCAACGGCTACTACGGCGGACTCCAGTTCTCGCAGAGCACCTGGAAGGGTTACGGCGGCACCCGCTACGCCGCCCGCGCCGACCTGGCCACCCGCGGCGAGCAGATCGCGGTCGCCGAGAAGGTGCTCGACGGTCAGGGCATCGGCGCCTGGCCGACCTGCGGCAAGAAGGCCGGCTCCACCACGAAGCCGAAGACGACGACGAAGTCGAAGACCACGGCGAAGTCGACCGCCACCTCCAAGACCCCGTCGCAGCGGTCGACCGGTGAGCGGCGCGCCACCACCCCGGCCTCGGGTGGGGCGTACGTGGTGAAGCCCGGCGACACGCTGTCCGAGATCGCCGCGGCGCACCACGTGACCGGCGGCTGGGAGGCGCTCTACGAGCGCAACCGGAAGGTCGTGGGCGCCGACCCGGGCCTGATCTTCCCGGGTCAGCGGCTCAGCCTCTGACCGTCTACCGGCGGCGGTCCCGGCCCGCTGGTCCGCCAACGGGCCGGGACCCCTCGGTCGGCGCGGGCGGCTACCCGAACGAGTGGATGTGGCCGCCCCGGCCCGCGTACGGGGCCCAGCCCCGGCCGGCCAGCGCGTCCGCGCCGTCGGCCACGAAGGCCAGCCAGGCCGCGCGCAGCGGCGCGCCGCGATCGGTCACCTCCGCCCAGGTGCGGCCGGCGAGCATCGGCGCCCGACCCCACGCCGCCTCGTCGCCGAAGAGCAGCGGCAGGTCGCTGCAGTGACAGGCCCGGTGCGCCGAGGTGGAGCCCGGCTCGTCGATCCGGTACGCGAACACCCGCGCCCCGGCCGCCGCCAACCGCTGGGCGAAGCGCAGGGTGGGCCGGTGGAACACGCGGCGGGTCGCCGCCCCGATCAGCCCTTCCTCGACGGCCCGCCCGACCAGCGGTACCCGCCGCGACAACGGCCCGTCCGCCAGGAAGTACGCGACCTCCCGCCGGGTGGTGCCCAGCACCACCTCCAGCCCGTCCGCGCCGGAGCGGGTCGCCTCCCGCCAGCCCCGCAGGTCGGGCAGCGGGTCCACGCCGGCGACCGGCCCGTACGCCGGGGCGAGCCCGAACCCGAGCCGTAGGGCGAGGTCCTTCTCGGCGGCCCGCTGCGCGGCGACGATCGCGGCCGGCGACGCGGCGTGCGGGTCCCCGTCGAGCCGCGCGAGGAACCGCCGCGCCACCCGACCGGCCGTGGTCGCGCTGCCGAGCCCCAGGCCGAGCGGGGGGCTCTGCAGCACGGCCCGGCGGAACAGCGACCGCGCCTGCGCCACGCTCAGCAGGCAGGCGAGCGAGTGGGCGCCGGACGACTGCCCGATCACGGTCACGTTCTCCGGGTCGCCGCCGAGGTGGGCGGCGTTGTCACGCACCCAGCGCAGTGCCTCGATCTGGTCCAGCAGCCCGAGGTTGCCGGGGGAGACGCCCGGCGCGTACAGGTAGCCGAGCGCGCCGAGCCGGTAGGTCACACTCACCACGACCACGTCGCCCTCCCGGGCGAGCCGGTCGGTGCGGTACCGGTCCCAGGATCCGGCGCCGGAGCGGTAGGACCCGCCGTGCAGCCAGACCACCACCGGTCGGCGTCGCGTGTCGGCCGCCGGGGTCACGATGGTGAGGTTGAGGCAGTCCTCTGACTCGACCCCCACCTCGGACCAGCCGCCCGTCGCCACCGACCGGGTGGGCGGCTGCGGGCTGACGCCGCCGTGCCGCCGCGCGTCGCGTACGCCGGACCAGGGTCGCTCGGGCACCGGTGGGGCGAAGCGGTCCGCGGTCGCGTAGCGGACGCCGCGCAGGATGGTCAGCCCGTCCGCGCGCTCGCCGCGCAGCGTGCCACCGCGTACGGTGACCAGGACGTCCGCCCCGTCGACGGGTTCCGGCGCGGGCGCACCGGCCTCGACGGCGACGCCGTCCTGGGTGAACGACCCGGACGTCACGGGCAACCCTGCCTTCCGTCGCCACCGCCACCGTCGCCCGACCGGGGGCGGTGACGGCCCCGCCGGGGCGACGGGGCCGGGCCACGGTAGCTCCGGCCGGTGACGCCCGACCAGTGGCGTCGCGCCGACGAGACGTACGCCATCGGGGCGGGCGGTCAGAAGAGCGTCAGCGGCGCGACCGGGATCGGCTCGGGCAGGGGGAGCAGACCGGGTACGCGGTCGCGGACGTCGTCGTGGAAGCGGCGGGCGAGCACGGGCGCGTCGGCGTTGTCGGGGGTGTGCACGAAGACGGTCGGCGAGCGGCCCTCCCGCAGCCACCCGGCGACCACGTCGATCCAGTGCCGCCAGCCCTCGACCGTCTCGGCGGTGGCGTCGCGCCCGAGGTAGCGGACGATCGGCCGGTCGGTGAGGGCCCGCGTGCGCAGCGGCATGCGGGGTTTCTTGGTCCAGGCGTCCCGTTCGGCGTCGCTGGTCGGTGGGGTGCGGAAGAACGCGGTCGTGTCGAAGGGGACCCACTCGGCGGCCACGGTCGCCAGAGCCTCTTCGAGCAGCCGTGCCGCGGTGGTGTCGGTGAAGAAGGCGGGATGGCGGACCTCGACGGCGTACCGGTGGGCGGCGGGGAGCCGGCGGAGGAAACCGGTGAGCACGGGCACGTCGGCGGGGGCGAACGAGCCGGGCAGTTGCAGCCAGAGCGCGTGGGCCCGCGGCCCGAGGGGTTCGATCGCGTCGAGGAAGGCGTGCAGGGGTTCGGTGGCGTCGGTGAGCCGGCGCTCGTGGGTGACGGCCTTGGGCAGCTTGAGGACGAACCGGAAGTCCGGGTCGGTCTGCGCGGCCCAGGACGCGACGGTGTCCCGGGACGGGGTCGCGTAGAAGGTGGTGTTCCCCTCGACCGCGGTGCACCAGGCCGCGTAGTGGCGCAGGCGTTCGTGCGCGGGCAGCGGGTGGGCCAGCAGGCGACCCTGCCACGCCCGGTGGGTCCACATCGCGCATCCCACGTGCAGCCGCATCCAACCCCTCCCGTCCGGCGTCGGCGGTCGCCCGGTGGCCCGGGTGGTCGACCGCAGCGGTCACGGTAGCGGGCGTCGACGTCCGTCCGGTGCGCCGGCTGCCTCCGTCCGGTGGGCGGGCGGGTGCTTGACGCGCTGCTGGGAGCGCTCCAAGATCAGGTCGGCGGGCCCGGGTGGGCGGCCGTAGGGGGTGCGGGGGCGACGTGCTGGGCGCGTTCGGGCTGACGAAGCCGCAGGAGAAGGTCTACCTGGAACTGGTGGGCGGCCGGCCGGGCACCGCCGGCGAGCTCGCCGAACGGCTCGCGCTCGGCGCCGCCGAGGTCGAGGACGCATTGGCCGGACTCGCCCGGTTCGGGCTGGTACGCCTGGACGCCGGCCGCGCCGGCGCCGTACCGCCCGACCTCGCCATCGACTCGCTGCTGACCCAGCGCGTACGCGAGCTGGAGGAGGCGCGCACCGGCCTGTGGGAGTGGCTGCGCCGGCAGCGCGCGGCCGACCCGGTGGACCAGGGCGTGCAGATGGTGGTCGGCGTGCCCGCGATCATCCAGACGTTCGACCAGTTCCTGCGCGGCGCCCAGGACGAGGTGCTCGGCTTCGAGTGCCCGCCGTACGCGGCCGACCTGAACGACAACCCGACCGAGCTGGAGCTGCTGGAGCGGGGGGTGGGCTTCCGCGTGGTGTACGACCGGCGCGCGCTGGAGCGGCCGGGCGCGTCCGACCACATCGGCCGGTTCGTGGCGGCCGGCGAGCAGGCGCGCGTCGCGGTGAACGTGCCCGGCAAGCTCGCCGTCGCCGACCGGCGGATCGCCCTGCTCTCGTTCCCCGGCCGCACCGAGAGCACCGAGCCGTGGGCGCTGATGGTGCGCGGCGAGACCTGGGTGGAGGTGCTGGTGGCGCTCTTCACCGAGGTGTGGGACCGGGCCACCCCGCTGCGACTGGCCCCGCCCGGCTCGGTGCTCGACGACGTGGACCGCTGGGCGGTGCCGACGCCGACGGACCGGCGGATTCTGTCCCTGCTGATGACCGGATTGCCGGACAAGGCCGTCGCCTCCCAACTGGGCATCTCCCTGCGTACCGTCCAGCGGCGGCTGCGGCAGCTGATGGACGTGACGGGCAGCGCCACCCGGATGCAGCTGGGCTGGTACGCCGCCCGCAACGACTGGCTCTGAACCCGTGACCGGTGGGCGCCGCCGGCCCGGCGTGGGCCGGCGGCGCCCCCGGTTCACCGGGTGACCGTGACGGCGACGGTGACGGGCGTGGACCCGCCCTTGGCGCCGTTGTTGGTCACCAGCAGCGTCGCCGCGTACCGGCCCGGGGCCAGGCCGGTGGTGTCGACCGTGATGGTCAACTGCTGCTTCGCCCCCGGCTCCACCTGCCCGGACGTGGCGGCGGAGAGCCACGGCACCTCGCTGTACGCCGGCAGCGACCCGTCGACGTGGTAGACCTTCGCGCGGTACGGGCGGCCGGTGGCGCCGGCGAGCACCCACAGGTTGCCCTGCTCGTCGAGGTCCAGGCCGGCCCCGGTGAGCGGGTTGGGGTCCGGGTCGGGCACCGAGGCGAGGTCCTGGCAGGTCTGCGGGTCGAGTGCCCAGATCGACTCCTTGGAGTCCTGGTTGATACCCCACAGCACGTTGTGCTTCTCGTTGAGCGCCAGCCCGGTGATCCACGGGACCGGCGGGGTGCACTCGTCGAGCACCGCCCCCGGCTGCGGGTGGGACAGGCCGGCGAGATGCTGGATCTTCCCGTCACCGGCCAGGTAGAAGGTGTCGTCCGAGGCGCGGTGCGCGAGCCCGTAGTAGAGCTTGCCCGCCCACGGCCCGGTGATGGTCTCCTTCACCTCCAGGGTGTCCGGGTCGAAGCAGACGATCGGCAGGTCCCCGATGAACGACATCTTCGGCGCGCACATCAGGTCCCGGGCCGCCACGTACGCCATGTCCGACGGCCAGCCACCGATGTCCAGCACACCCTTGCCGAGCGACCGACCGTCGGTGGAGAACTTCTGGAGCTGACCGAACAGGTACGAGTTGGAGACGATGAGCTCGCCGTTGCGGTACCCGACCCCGTACGCGTTGTAGAGGTCCGGCGTGGCGAACGAGTCGAGCACCTTGCCGGGCACCCCGGTCGGGGGCGTCGGCGAGTTGATCTCCCGGGCCAGCCAGGTGGCCGGCAGGTCACCCTTGTTGGTCAGGGTCACCGTCGCGGTCTTGGTCGTCCCGGCCCGGGCGCTCACCTCGACCGCGTCCCGGTTGGCCAGCAGCAGCGGCGTACGCAGGGCCAGGTCCTGCTTGTGCGCCTTCGTCTCGGCGATCGTGACGGTGGTGGCCGGCAGCTCGTAGCCGGGCTGCAGGGCGCTCAGCGATGCCGTGCCGGCCGGTGCCTCCAGCTGGTAGAAGCCGTCGGCGTCGGTGACCGCGGTGACGGGCTGGCGGGCGTCCGGCGACTCGACGCGCACGGTGGCGCCGGCCAGCGGCTGGCGGTCGTTGGCGTCGCGGATGGTGCCGCGCAGCAGGCCCCGGCCGGGCACCCGGAAGGTGACGGCGGTGGCGTCGTCGAGCACCGCCTCGTCCCGGGAGTACGTCACCGCGTCCCGGCCGGTGGCGTCCTCGATGCCGACCGTCGCCGACCCGCCGGCCGCCGCCGACCCGTCGCCGAGCTTGCGGTACTGGATGCCCACGGTGCCGTTCTCGCCGAGCCGCACCTGGACGTCGACCCGGGTCTTCGGCGCGCTCTTCAGCGCGGCCCGGGTCCAGCTGACCACGAACTGGCGGTTCATTCCGCTGCCGGTCGTCTTCGTCCGCACCGTCGAGGCGTGGTCGAGGACGAGGTCGTCCCAGAACGCGTAGACGGCCGCGGCCGGTACCGCCGGGGCGGGCAGCGGACCGTTGCCGCCGACCGAGCCGGCCGAGTCGGCGCCGAAGGTCAGGTAGCCGTCGGTGTGCACGGCGATCCGGTCGTACGTGGTGCCGTAGAACGTCATCGGGAACGGCAACTCGACCGCCCGGTCGGCGGTGTCGCCGGTCAGCGGCAGCACCGCGCCGCCGTCGACCCAGGAGGCGCGGGCGACCCCGGCGGTGTAGCCGTGCCGGTCGGCCTTCGCGGCTAGCGTCACGTCCACCGTCTCCGGCCCGTCCACCGTCACCGCGACGGTCTTCGGGGCCAGCCAGCGGCCGTACTCGACGCGCAGGTCGTAGTCGGCCTCCGGCAGCATGCCGGTGTAGCGGCCGTCCTTGCCGGTCACGAAGCCGGGGAACGTCTCGTCGGCCAGGGTCACGTGGGCCCCGACGACCGGCTTGCCGGCCGGGTCGGTGACCCGACCCGCGACCGGCTGCCAGGGGGCGGACTCGGACAGGTCCAGGGTGAGGTTGACCGTCCCGCTGGTCGACACGCTGATCGTGCGCCGCTGCGTACGCTGCGCGAAGAACGTCGCCGTCAACGTGTAGTCACCGGCGGGGACCCGGCCGAGCTGCACGGTGCCCCGCGCGTCGGTGCGGGCGGTGCGGGTGACCAGGTCGGAGGTGAGGGTGATCCGCGCGCCGGGCAGCGGGTTGCCACCCCGGACGGCGTGCACCACGACGCCGCCGAGCTGCGCCGTCGACGCCTGCGTCACCAGGTCGTATGCGTCCAGGCGACCCTCGCCGTAGACGTTGTTGTCGGCCGCCGTGCCGCCGCACTGCAGGTCGGCGACGTCGTGCGCGGTGCGGTCGAGCAGTTCCCGGGTGCCGACGAGGTCCCGGCGCAGGTTCGGCACGGCCGACCAGGCCAGCGCGATCGCGCCGGTGACGTGCGGGGCGGCCATGGAGCTGCCGTCCATCAGGCCGTACTCGCCGCCGGGCAGGGTGGACAGGATGCGCACGCCCGGCGCGGTGATGTCCGGCCGCACCGCCCCGTCGCGGCCCGGGCCACGGCTGGAGAAGACGCCGATCGTGCCGGCGGAGTCGGTGGCGCCGACCGCGTACGCCAGCGGGTTGCTGCCCGGGTAGCCGGCGGTGCCGCACGGGTCGGGGGCCTCGTCGGCCTCGTTGCCGACCGCGAAGACCGGGAAGATGCCGGCCGCCACCCAGGTGTCGATGATCTGGTCGTAGAAGCTGTTGCCGTCGTCGACGCCGCCCCACGAGTTGTTCACGATGTCCGGCGCCAGCTCCGGGCGGGGGTTGTTGCCGTTGAGGTCGGTCGGCGCGAGCATCCACTGGCCGGCGGCGAGCAGGCTGTCGTTGGTGCAGTAGTTGGCCTCGCAGCCCTTGGCGGCGATCCAGGTGGCGCCCGGCGCCACGCCGGTGACGTGGCCGGCGCCGTCGTCGCCGAGCACCGACCCGGTGGTGTGCGTGCCGTGGCCCTGGTTGTCGCACGGCGTGCCGGGCGGGCAGAAGCCGGTCGGGTCGAACCAGTTGTAGTCGTGGGTGAAGGTGCCGTCGCCGTTGTTGCCACGGTACTGCCGCACGAGCGCGGGGTGGTCGTACTGCACCCCGGAGTCGAGGCTGCCGACGACGACGCCCTCGCCGCGCGCGCCGTACTCGTTCCACACCTTGTCGGCGCCGACGGAGGTGAGGTTCCACGGCAGGCCGGGGTCGGCCGCCGCGCCCGCCGTGCGGACCGGTTCCGTCAGCGTCATCGCGCCGATCGGGGTGATCCGGGTGACCTCGGCGCGGCGGGCCAGTTCGGTCACCAGGTCCAGACCGCCGGTCACCTCGACGACGTTCGCGATCCAGTACGGGGTGAAGTCGGCGTGCCGGTCCCGCAGCAGCGACCGCAGCCCACGCTGGGCCTGCTCGGCCTGCGCCACCTTGGTCTCGTAGACCCGCTTGGTGCGGGCGACCCGACCGGCCCGGCCGGCGGCGGAGCGCTCGACGCGGTCCAGCTCGGCCTGGTCGAGCCGCGCCTCGCCGGCCACCTCCACGAAGAAGCGGGTGCCGGTGCCGGCGCGCGCCGCCGCGAGCACCTGGGGGTCCACCTTGCGCAGCGGGTCCGCCGCGGTGGCGTTCGACGCGGTCGCGGTGGGCGCGGCGACCGCCGCCGGTGTGGGCAGCGCTATCAGGACGGCCAGCGCCGCGGCGACGCCGGCCGTCACACGGGTCGTCCCGTGCCTGGATCTGAACATGACGACGTTTCCTCCTCCGGGCGGTCGCCGAGGAGCCGGCGCCGCCGTCGAGGATTCTCAGCCGCTCCGCGCCCGGTTGGCCGGCTCGGCCGCTGGCGGAGCACGGACATGGCGGATCTCCGCCACCTCCGGTTGGCCGCGTCGACATCCCGACGTCATCGCTGTCACACGGCGGTAATCCGACCGTGATCCGACGACGGGCCGTCCGGGTCGGTGAATCCGGACGGCCCGCCGTGGCAGGGCTCAGGCGCGGACCCGCCGGTGAGTGAGCGGGGCCCGAGGAGGAGTCGGCGTCAGCCGCGCGAGCGCGGCAGGCAGCACTTCTTGTACTTGAGGCCGGAGCCGCACCAGCAGGCGTCGTTGCGCTCCGGCGGCCAGGAGATCTTCGCGTCGGGGCGGGCGGCGAGCTCGCCCGCGTAGTCCGTGCGGATCTTCGGGTCCGTCGGTTCGCCGCCGCGCCGGCCGGCGAGCCCGGTCAGCCCGTCCACCGTCGCGGAGAGCACGCTCAGCCCGGCCCGGCCGGTGTTGGTCAGTCGGACGAGCTCCCGCTCCAGCCGGGCCCGGTGCGCGTCCCAGTCCGGCCCGTACGTGTCGGTCAGGCCGGGCTGCTCGGACAGCAGGCGGTCGAACTCGGCGCGCGGGAAGAACAGCAGGTCGGACTCGCCGCCCTGGTTCTCGGCGGCCCGGCGCAGGAGCTGGTTCTCCAGCCGGTCGGCCAGGTCGTCGTGCCGGTCGTGCGGCAGGTTCAGGTTGCGGCGCACCCGGTGCCGCTGCTGGAGCAGGAAGAACAGGACGCCGGGGGCCTCCGGCGGCCCGACCTCCACGGTCGGCTCGGCGGCGGCCACCGTCTGCCCGGGCTCGGCGGTCGAGGTGGCGCGCTGGCCGAGCAGGGTCTCGGCGGCCTCGCTGAGCCACTCGTCGGCGGTCCTCGACAGGTTCCCGGCGTCCAGGGCGGCACTCACGTACGACGGCGCCTCGGGCTGCTCGGTGAGCAGCGGACGCAGCGCGGTGAGCTCGGCCAGCGCCTCGTCGTCCCGGCCGCCGACCCGGAACAGGATCCGGGCGCGCAGGGCGCGGGCGAAGCCGGCGCTCGGGTCGTCGGTGGTCGGGTAGGCGGCGACGGCCCGGTCGGCGTAGCGCAGGGCGGCGTCGAGCCGGGCCCGGACCTCGGCGATCTCGGCGGCCAGGGTGAGTGCGTCGCCGGCATCGCCGGGTTCCGCGAGGCGGCCGGTCTCGACCGCGTCGGCGAGGTCGGCGGCGACGCCGAGCGGGTTGGCCGTCCCGAGCGCCGTGCGGCGCAGGTCGGCGATGTCGGCGCTGGTGATCACGTTCTTCGTCGGCACGGTCTCACGGTACGTCGGCGCCGGCCCGTGGCACCGGCTGATCACCTGTTACGCCGATCTCAACGGGCTCGCGCGACGGGTGTCGGCGTGGCGTGCCGGTCGGGTGACGGCGGCGTGGGGCGTCAGCGGACGTGCCGCAGCAGCGCGGCGACCGCCGGCGGTGGCTCACCGGCCGGGCGGACCACCCGGACGGTCCAGGACGGTGCGTGCTCGGCGAACCGCCGCGTCGTGAGGTCGGGGAAGCGGGCGGCGATCGACTCCGGCATGACGCACACGCCCAGGTCGCGGCGGACGAGGTCGGCCGCGGCGAGCAGGTCGTTCACCTCGAAGGTGGTGCTCCGGTCGACCCCGGCGGCGCGGAAGGCCCGATCGACGGCGCTGCGGATCGCCCAGCCGGCCGTGAAGTCCACGAGGGGCAGCCGGGCCACCTCGGGGAGGGTCACCGGGCGGTCGTCCGGCAGGGCGCAGGACGCCGCCGTGACCAGCACCATCTCCTCCTCGAACAGCAGGCGGGTGGTCAGGCCGCGCGGCTGCGGCTGGTCCAGCGCGATGATCGCCAGGTCGAGCGTGCCGTCGCGCAGCGACTGCCCGATCGTGTCGGCGGGCGCCTGCCGGAGGCGGATCAGCACGCCCGGGTGCTGCTCGTGGAAGGTGGCCAGCGCCTCGTCCAGGCCGGTGAACACGCCCTGCATGACGCCGACGCGAAGCTCGCCGCCCAGTTCGCCCCTGGTGAGGTCGACGGCGACGCGGACCTGCCGGGCGGCGTGCAGGGCGGTCCGGGCCGCCGCCACGAACGCGTGGCCGGCCGGGGTCAGCGACACCCGGTGGGTGGTCCGGTGGAACAGTTGGGCGCCCAACTCGCGCTCCACCGCCCGGACCGTTCCGGAGACGGCGGACTGCACCACGTGCAGCCGCCGGGCGGCGGCGCTGAACCCGCCCTCCTCGGCGACCGTGACGACGTACTCCATCTGCCGGAGGTCCATGCCACCTTCCCTCGGTCATCTCCGAAGGAGATTACCGTCATCTCAAGTCATCTCCTGGCTCTGGGAAGCAGCTCCGGAATCCGGCTGTTGCAGGAACACATGACGACCGACGTCCACCCAATGCCGGATCGCACCGGCGAAAGCGCCCCGACCGGGGCGGCCCCACGGCCCCGCCGGGTTCACCACGGCCGGGGCTTCTGGCTGCTGGCGTACGGCTTCGCCGTGATGATGGCGTTCTCCGCCGCGCCGACCCCCCTCTACGTGCTCTACCAGCAGCGCGACGGGTTCGGGCCGTTCACGGTGACGCTGGTCTTCGCCGCGTACGCCGTCGGTGTGGTGGTCAGCCTCTTCACCGTCGGCCACCTCTCCGACCAGCTCGGGCGGCGACGCCTGCTGCTGCCGGCCCTGGCCCTGAACATGCTGGCCGGCGTGGTGTTCCTGCTCCCCGGCATCCCGGTGGTGCCGGAGCTGCTGGTGGCACGGTTCATCTCCGGGATCAGCATCGGCGTGCTGACCGCGACCGCCACCGCGTACCTCACCGAACTGCACGCCGCCGCGCGGCCCGGCGCCTCCCGGCGGCGGGCCGACTTGGTCGGCGCGGCCGCCAACATCGGCGGCATCGGGTTGGGGCCGCTGGTGGCCGGCCTCCTCGCCGAGTACGCCCCACACCCGCTGGCCACGCCGTTCGTGGTGTTCGAGGTGCTGCTGACTCTCGGGCTCGTCGGTGCGGCGCTGCTGCCGGAGACGGTGTCCCGCGTGCCGCTGCGCTACCGGCCGCAGCGCGTCGCGGTGCCCGCGGCGTCGCGCCGGACGTACCTCGCCGCGTGTGCCACCGGGTTCGTCTCCTTCGCCGTCTTCGGCCTGTTCACCTCGCTGGCCCCCGGGTTCCTCGTCGGCACCCTCCACCAGCGGTCGCACGCGGTGGCCGGGCTGGTCGCCTTCGCGGTGTTCGCCTCCGGCGTCGCCGGCCAGGTCCTCACCCTGCGGTCGGCCCTCGGCCGGCAGCTGCGCGTCGGGCTCGCGCTGCTCGCCGCCGGGCTGGTGGCCCTCGTCGCCGGGGTGTGGCTGCCCAGCCTCGCGCTCTTCGTGGTCGGCGGCGTGCTGAGCGGCGCCGGCGCGGGAGCGGTCTTCAAGGGCTCCGTCGCCACGGTGTTCTCGGTGGCCCCGACGGGCGCGCGTGGCGAGGCGCTCGCCGGGCTGTTCCTCGGCGGCTACGGCGGACTGGCGGTGCCGGTGCTCGGCCTCGGCCTGGCCACCCAGCACCTGTCGCCGCGCAGCGCGCTGATCGGCTTCGCCGCCGTCCTGCTGGCCCTGCTCGTCGTGGCCGTGCGACCGCTGCTCGCGAAACCCCGTACGGATCAGTGAGGTGCGCGAACGGCGGTCAGCCGTCGATGCGGGTGATGTTGCGGATCTTGTTGGAGGCGTCCAGGGCGGCCACCTTGTACGCCTCCGCGAGCGTCGGATAGTTGAACACGGTGTCGACGAGGTAGTCGACCGTGCCGCCGCACCCCATCACCGCCTGCCCGATGTGGACGATCTCGGTGGCGCCGGTGCCGAACACGTGCACGCCGAGCAGCCGACCGTCGTCGGGCGAGACGAGCAGCTTCAACATGCCGTACGAGTCGCCCACGATCTGCCCACGGGCCAGCTCCCGGTAGCGGGCGATGCCCACCTCGAACGGGGTGGAGCTCTCCGTCAGCTGCTCCTCGGTCTTCCCGACGAAGCTGATCTCCGGGATGGTGTAGATGCCGATCGGCTGCAACCCGTGCATCTCGCGCACCGGCTCGCCGCAGGCGTGCTGCGCCGCCAGCCGGCCCTGCTCCATCGACGTGGACGCCAGCGCCGGGAAGCCGATCACATCGCCGACCGCGTAGATGTTGTCGACGGCCGTGCGGTAGTGGGCGTCTACCGGGATCCGGCCGCGCCGGTCGGCCTCCAGCCCGGCCGCGGGCAGCGCCAGGTCGTCGGTCTGTCCCTGCCGTCCGGCCGAGTACATGACGGTGTCCGCGGCGATCTTCTTGCCGCTCTTGAGCAGGCACAGGGCGGCGGTCTGGTGCTTCTCCACCGCCGCCACCTCCTCGCCGAAGCGGAACGTCACGGACAGGTCGCGCAGGTGGTATTTCAGCGACTCGACCACCTCCTCGTCGCAGAAGTCGAGCATCCGGTCGCGGCGCTCCACCACGGTCACCTTGGTGCCGAGGGCGGCGAACATCGACGCGTACTCCATGCCGATCACGCCCGCGCCGACCACCACCATGCTGCGCGGCACGGCCTGCAGGTTGATGACCCCGTCGGAGTCCACGATGGTCCGGTCGTCGAAGTCGACGCTGTCGGGCCGCGCCGGGCGGGTGCCGGCCGCGATGATCGCCTTGTCGAACGTCACCTTCGACTCGCGGCCCGAGCCGCCGTCGACCCAGACGGTGTGCGCGTCGGCGAACCGCCCGGTGCCCGTGATCATCGCGACCCGGTTGCGGGCCAGCTGGTTACGGATGACGTCGGTCTGCCGGGTGATGACGTGCTGCGTCCGGGCGGCCAGGTCGCTGACCGTGATCTCCTCCTTGACCCGGTAGCTGCTGCCGTAGAGGTCGCGCTGGCTCAGCCCGGTCAGGTAGAGCACCGCCTCGCGCAGGGTCTTGGACGGGACCGTGCCGGTGTTGATGCACACCCCGCCGATCATGTCGCGCCGGTCCACGATGCCGACCCGCCGGCCCAGCTTCGCGGCGGCGATCGCGGCCTTCTGCCCACTGGGCCCCGAGCCCAGCACCAACAGGTCGTAGTCATACACGTGGATCAGCGTCGCAAGATGTGGCGGCCGGCGCCAGTGCCCGTCCGGGCAGGCGGTGAAATGCCGATGTCGCCGCCCCGGGCCGGTGGGCTCGGGGCGGCGACCGGTGCCGGCCCGTCCGCAGACGGGCCGGCGACGGTGCTCAGGCGACCTTCGCCGCCCAGGCCGCGATGGCCGCGGTCGGGTCGGAGCCGGCCGCCGGGTAGTCGGTGATGTGGTACCAGCGGATGGTGCGGGTGCCGCCGGCCTGCACCGACGCGTCGAACCAGAGGCCGGCGACGTACCCCTGGGCGGAGAGCGTCACCGGCGGCTGGGCCGCCGGCCAGGCGAGCCCCTGCGCGGGGCCGCCGGACGTGGTGGTCGTCGGCCCGTCGTACAGGTAGTTCGCCGTCCAGCCGGACGCGACGTAGCCCGGATTGTTGTTCGACAGGCCGGGCACGCGGGCGACGTCGTTGCTGCTCACCGGCGAGTCCGGGTCGATGGCGTACTGGTAGTAGCCGGTGAAGTCGGTGGTGCCGGAGTTCGTCAGCTCCAACGTCATCTCCACCACCGGCGCGTCGGGCAGGGCCCGGTACGCCAGCTTCGCCTTCAGGTTCGGGTCGATCTGCGCGCTGCCGGCCGCGGTGACGGTGTCGCCGGAGGCGGTGATCTGCGGCAGGCTGAGCCACTCACCGGGACGGTTCCAGTCCGGTGCGCCGGGCTTGGCCGTGGTGAGCGTGTGCTCGCTCCAGTCGATGAACTCGCTGCCGTTCTCGTCGGCGAGCGTCAGGTCGGCGAGCCACCCCGGCTGGGCGGTGCCGGCCGCGTTGTTGCCCGCCACCGTGGGGACGATCGACGCGCTGATCTTCCCGTTGGCGACGTAGCCGTACGTGGTGCCGAGCATCGTGTCGGTGCGGGTGCTCGCCGTCCCGTAGTCGGCCGGCAGGTCCGTCAGCCCGGCGACCGGCTCGGTGAGCCGGCTCAGGGTGAGCGAACCGTCGGCGCGCGCGCCGTTCGCCGCCAGGGTGACCGTTCGGCTGGCCGGGGCGTGCCCGCGGATCAGCGTCTGCACGTCGTACGTGCCGCCCGGCAGCGCCGTGGAGAAGCGGCCGTCGGCGCCGGTGGTGGTCTGCGCGAGCACCTTGTGGTCGGCGGTCGACCGGACCAGCACCTGCGCACCCGCGGCGGCTTCGCCGTCCGAGGTCACCGCGCCCTCGATGACCGACCACCGGGGCACCGCCGGCCCGGAGGCCGGCGTGAAGGCGTAGACGCCGCCGTCCCAGGCGCCGACGACGAGGGCGTTGCCGGAGACCGCCGGTGACGACGCCACCCAGGCCCCGAGGTCGTACGACCACAGCGGCTGGCCGGTGTTGCGGTCGAACCCGCGGACCCGCCCGTCGTTGGAGCCGACGTAGACGGTGTCGCCGCTGACCGCGGGGGAGGAGAGCACGGCGTGTCCGGTGCGCTGGGTCCACTTGGCGGTGCCGGTGGCCAGGTCGATGGCGGTGACGCTGCCGTCGGTGAAGCCCTGGTAGGCCAGCCCGCCGGCCACGGCCGGGGTCGAGGCGGTGGAGGTGCCGTAGATGTACGACGCGCCCGGGCTGCGGTAGCGCCACTTCTCGGTGCCGGTGGCGGCGTCCATGGCGACCAGGTAGTCACCGGAGAACGGGCGCAGGAGCAGTCCGTTGGTGACGGTGGCGGAGGCGTACGTCCAGCTGCCGCCCGGGTTCTTCTGCCACTGGACGGCGCCGGTCGCCGCGTCGAGCGCGGTCACCTGCCCGCCCTGCGCCAGCGCGAAGACCCGGCCCTCGCCGGCCACCACGGTGCCCTTGGAGATCCAGGTGCTGCCGACCACGCCGCTGACCCAGCGCTGCGCGCCGGTGCGGACGTCCAGCGCGGCGACGTGCATGCCGTCGGCGATCGAGTACGCCTGGTAGACGGTGTCGCCGGAGACGGTCGGCGCGGAGTACATCCAGGCCCGGCGTGGCTCGTTCAGCCCCGCCGACTCGCCGACCTTGAACGTCCAGCGCACCCCGCCGGACGCGGCGTCGAGCCCGTAGAGCGTGCCGCGGATCGAGCTGGCCAGCACGGTGTCGCCGGACACCGCGACCGAGCCGTCGACCTGCGCGTCGGTGGCCGCCCACCAGCGTTGCTGGCCGGTCTTGACGTCGAGTGCGGCCACACCGTTGTGGGCGGTGCCGTTCTCGTCCCGCACGCCCACGTACGCCAGAGCGCCGGCGATCGCCGGCGAGGAGGTGAGGATGCTGCCGCCGGTGTGGTGCGCCCAGGCGAGACCGAGTGGGGGCGCCAGCACGTCCGGCGTGGTGCCGCTGTGGCCGGCGTCGGAGTGGAACTGGCTCCAGGCCGTCCCGGTGACCGGGGCGGTCACGGTGGCGACCACCTCGAAGGTGGCGTCGGCGGTCTGCTCCGTGCCGTCGGTCTGGGTGACCCGCGCCTGCATCCGGTGCTTGCCCAGCGCCAGCTTGCTGGCGTCGAACGCCGCGGTCCAGGTGCGGTCGCCGGCCGCCGTCAGCTTGCGCCACTTCGTCTCGTTGTTGAGCCGGACGGCCACCTCCTTCACGTCGCTGCTCGTGTGGAAGGTGTTCACCTGCACGGTGGTCTTCGCGCGGGGCAGCTGGCCGCCGTCGGCGGGCTGCACCAGCGTCACCGACCGCTGCTTGACGTCGAACTCCCGGAAGGGGATCGACACCTTGTCGGCGGCGAACTGCACGACCCGGAAGCCGTTCGGCGTGCCGTCGATGGTGTACGACGCGGAGTTGGTGACGGCGTGCAGCGCCCCGTCGATGACGGCGTCGTCGACGTCGTTGGTGTGCGTGTGGCCGGCCAGCAGGAGTGCGGTGTCGTACTGCTCGAACAGTCCGATGTAGCGGGCGCTCACCGCCGGGTTGGCCGACAGCGCGGTGTTCAGCGGGACGTGGGTGATCACCACGACGTGCCGGCCGCGCGCCAGCCGCAGGTCCTCGGCGAGCCAGGTCAGCTGGTCGGCCTCGCCGAGGCCGTTGACGCCGTCGAGCACGACGTAGTGCTTGTCGCCGTAGTTGAACGAGTACCACTCCGGGCCGATGTAGGTCCGGTAGTTCTCGATGATGTCGGCGTAGGTGTTGCCGAGTTGGACGTTGTACTCGTGGTTGCCGAGGGCGGGCCAGACCGGCAGCGTCGAGGTGCGGACCGAGGCCCGGTAGTCCCCGAACTCCGCCGCCGTGCCGTTGTTGGTCAGGTCGCCGGAGACCACCGCGAAGCGGGGGGTCACCTTGCGGGCCTGCGGGCTGGCCCCGGCGCTGGCCACGAGGCCGTTGATCTGGCTGATCTGGTCGGAGAAGCGCTGCCGGTTGTTGGTCGTACCGGCCTGCACGTGCACGTCGGCCATCCCGACGAACTTGTAGTCGGTGTCGTTGGCGCGGGCGTCCTTCAGCAGCGCGAAGTCGGCCACGGCGTTGCCGGCCGCGTCCGGCGCCACCGTGGCGAAGAAGCGCGGCTGCGAGTCGGCGTCGGTGGGCAGCACGTACCCGGCGGGCTGGCTCACCCAGACCAGGTCGGTGCGCCGCCGGTCCGGGTCGACGTTGATCTGGTAATGGCCCTTGCGGTCGGTGCTGACCAGCGTGCGGCCGTCGGAGACGACGACGTTCTCCACGCCGCGCTCCAACGGGTCGCGGTGGCCGTCACCGTCGGTGTCGTCGTAGACGTAGCCGCTGACGGTCACGCCGGTCCCCGCGGCCGCCGCGGGTGGCGCCGCCGCGAGGACGGGAGCGGCCAGCGCCACCACCGCCGCGAGGTAGGTGCCTGGACTTCGAAGCCTTCCGGCCACGATGCCTCCTTCTCAGCTCACGTTGAGTTGATCTTCAGTAGCCTCCCGGCTCGATGTGAACGTGGCGGGACGGTGGAGGAATCCGCCGGGATCGTCGGGACGGCGGTTGGATCTCTTCCATGTGAACGGCCACGATGGACGGCGCGCGAGCGGCGCTCGTCGGGCCTCAGCGGCGCGACGCGGTGGGAACGCGGCCGGTCCGGCGGGCCGCCGGCCCTCGGTCGCCGCCACGGCGGGCACGGCGCAGGAGGACCGCCGCGCCGCCCGCGACGGCAACGGCGGCACCGGTCGCGACGACCAGGGCGACCGGAGACCCCGACCCGTTGTCCCCCTTCGCGGTGGTGGCGACGACCTCGCCGACGCCGGGCGTGAGGACGGCGGCGTCGGGGGAGAGGATGAACGTGCGGGTCTGTCCACCCTGGTGGATCCAGGCCAGGTTGCTGTGCGGCTGCTGACCCTTGTCCGGCAGGAAGAGGCGGTACTCCATCCGGTAGTCGGTGGCCGGGCCGCCGAGGTCGTAGCGGGCGTGGATGTGGACCAGCGGCGTCTCGGTGAGCAGCGCGACGCCGCCCAGGTGGGAGAGCTGCTTGGTGGACGTCTTCCCGGTCCGGATGCCGCTGGCCGTCACCGGCCGGCCGCCGGTGCTCACCGCGACGCCCTCGGCCAGCAACCGGTCCGCCTGCGGGACGTCAAGGGTGGCGTCAGCGAGGCGTAGGTCGGGCAGGGCCGTGGCGAGGAACCGGGGATCCAGGTAGAGGTCGTAGTCGAGGCCGGACTCGCCGACGGTCACCTCGGTGATTCCCACGTTGCCGTCGTGTGCCGCCGCCGGCGTCGCGGCGAGACCGATGAGACCGGCGGCGAGCAGCGTCGTCGCGGCCAGGCGATGCGTCCAACTCATGCCGGCCGACGCTAGGCACGCGCCGTGAACGCCTCCTGAACGTGTCGAGCAAGATCAGCCAACGGCGCCGCAACCCTCCTCCCGGTCGCACGGGCCGGCGCGCGGTTCCCGGCGCTGCGGGCGCGCACCGGCCGGGCCGACTGTCAGGGGGTCGGCGGGGTCACCGCGATGATCAGGTGGGCGGGCTGGTCGGTGGCGTTGCGGTAGAGGTGGGCCAGGCGCGAGTCGAAGGTGACGGCCTCGCCGGCGGCGATCGGGTACGACTCGCCGCCGATCTCGGCGACGACCTCGCCGCTGACGACGATGGCGCACTCGGTCGACGGGTGGGCCCACGGCTCGGCGGAGCTGGCGTCGCCGGGGGCGAGGTGGGCCTGGAGGACCTCCAGGTCGCCCCGGCCGGGGGTGAGCCGCTCGTAGGTGATCTGGCCCGGGGGAGCGGCCAGCCGGCTGCGCGCACCGGCCCGGCTGATGTGCACCGGGGGCGCCTCGGGTTCGGAGAACAGCGCCGCGATGGAGGTGTCGAAGACCTGGGCGAGTTTCCGCAGGGTGGCCAGGCTGGGGTCGGTCGCGCCGTTCTCGATCTGGCTGAGCAGCGCGGGTGACACGTCGGCGGCTGTGGCGAGCTGGCGCAGCGTGAGCGAGTGCTGCTGGCGCAGGTCGCGGAGCCGGTCACCGAGCATGTGGTCCTCGTTCCAGAACAGTGAGGGTGAAAATGTTTGACCAAACTATACGGGCGTGTTTAGCATCGCTGAACGCCAGACCCGCTCTGTTTGGCAGGACTGGACAGGGCGTGCTCCTCCCCATCCAACCCTCAGACGCCGCCACCGAAAACCCGATACGCCGCCACCGCACGCCGCCCCGGCTCCCCGGTGGAGGCGTCCGCCCCGGCCGTCGACGCGGGTCCCGCGCCACGTGCCGCGCCATACGAAGGTAGGAACAGCATGTCGGTGTCCCCCCGCCGGCTCCGCGCCGGAGCGCTCGCTCTGGCGACGCTGGCCATCATCTCCACCGGCGCGTGCAGCGCCGGCGGCAGCGGCGGAAACGCGAACGGTGGCGCGGCGAAGACCCTCACCGTGAACACCTCGTTCGTGCTCAAGACCCTCGACCCCGGTCGGGTCTACGAAGCGACCGGCCTGACCGCCGTGCATGCCCTCTACGACACGCTGCTCACGTTGAAGGGCTCGGACGTGAGCAAGCCCGTGCCCGCGCTCGCCGAGTCGTACGAGGCGTCGCCGGACGCGAAGACGTTCACCTTCAAGCTGCGGTCGGGGGTCACCTTCTCCGACGGCAGCCCGCTCACCGCCGACGACGTCGTCTTCTCGCTCAACCGGCTGAAGAACATCAAGGGCAGCCCCGCCGTCACCGTCAGCGGTCTGACCGTCAGCAAGACCGACGACACCACCGTCGTCGTCACCTCCGACACCGCCAACCCGAACGTTCCGGTGGTGCTCGCGATGCCCTCCACCGGCGTGGTCAACGCCAAGGTCGCGCGCGAACACGGCGCCAAGGACGGCGCCGACGCCGCGCAGGGCGACACCGCGCAGCAGTACCTGGACACCACCTCCATCGGCAGTGGCCCGTACGTGCTGAAGTCGTACGACCCGTCGTCGCAGGTGGTGCTGGAGGCCAACCCGAAGTACTGGGGCACCAAGCCGCAGTTCGGACGGGTGGTGCTGCGCAACATGGACGTGCAGACCCAGAAGCTCACCATGCAGCGCGCCGAGGCCGCCGAGATCTCCCTCGACATCTCCGGCAAGCTCCTCGACGGCCTGCCGGACACGCTGCTGACCTCCGGCGTGCAGGACACCGTCTACTTCCTGTTCCTCAACGCCGACCCGGCCGTCTCGCCGGTCGCCGCGAACCCGACGTTCAACCAGGCCCTGCGGGCCGCCATCGACTACCAGGGCGTCGCCGCCCTCTACGGCAAGGGCGCCGCACCCGGCGCCGGGCTGGTCGCACCCGCCTTCGCCGGCGCGCTGCCCGCCGCCGAGGAGTCCAAGCGGGACGTGGCCCGCGCCAAGGCGCTGCTCGCCGGGGCCGGCCTCGCCAACCCCACGGTGAAGTTCACCTACCCGGCCATCACCTACAAGGGCGTCGACCTCGGCACGGTCGCCACCAAGGTGCAGGGCGACGCCGCCGAGGCCGGTATCAAGCTGGAGCTGAACCCGCAGCCGCTGACGACCTTCCTCGACGAGATGCGCAGCGGGAAATCGGCCCTGGGCTTCACCCCGCAGAGCCTCAACTACCCGGTCGCCGACTCGCTGATCAACAACATGGCGCCGGGCCAGGCCACCGCGCTGCGCTCCGGCTGGACGCTCGACCGGGCCGACCCGGCCGTGGTGGCCGCGGGCAAGAAGGTCACCGAGACCCTCGACCTGGCCGCCCGGGCCGCCGCCATGCAGGAGTGGCAGCGGCTGATGAACGCCTCCTCGCCGTACATCGTCCTGGCCAGCAACTCCTCCATCGTCGTGGCCACCGCCGACCTGACCGGCACCGACTACACCGCCGCCGGCTGGCAGGTCGACCTCGCCGCGGTCGGCCGCAAGTAAGACATGACGACGACAGTGCACACCGACGAGCCGGGCGCGGTCCCCGAGACCGCGTCCCGGCCCGGCCGGCGGCGCGCCCACCCGCTGCTGGCGTTCCTCGCCAAGCGGGTGGCGATCACCGCCGGCCTGCTGCTGGGCGTCACGATGGTGACGTTCGGGCTGGTCAACGTGGTGCCCGGGGACCCGGTCACCGCCAACCTCTCCGACCAGGCGCTCAACGACCCCGCCGCGGTGGCGGCCTTCCGGGAGAAGTGGGGTCTGGACCAGCCACTGTGGGCGCAGTACCTGCACTACCTGGGCAACCTGCTGCACGGCGACCTCGGCACCTCCCAGCAGACCGGCCGCGCCGTGCTCGACGACCTCTTCCAGTACGTCCCCGCGACCCTGGAGCTGGCCATCCCCACCATGGCGCTGGCCCTGCTCATCGGCACCGCGATCGGCATGCTGGCGGCCGTGCGCAACGGCGGGATCGCCGACCAGCTCGTCCGGGTCAGCGCCCTGCTGGGGCTCTCCACCCCGCCGTTCTGGCTGTCCCTCGTCGTGCTCTACGTCTTCTTCTACCAACTGGGCCTCTCGCCCAGCGGCGGCCGCCTCTCCACCGACTTCAGCCCGCCGCCCACGGTCACCGGCATGTACACCGTCGACGCGGCGCTCGCCGGCCAGTGGGACGTAGCCTGGGACGCCGCCCAGCACCTGACCCTGCCGGTGCTCGTGCTGACCTCGCTGACGGTGGCGATGCTGGTCCGGTTCGTCCGCTCGGCCATGCTCGAGGTGCTCCAACAGGACTACATCCGGGCCGCGTACGCCAAGGGCCTGCCGACCCGGGTCGTCCTGCGCCGGCACCTGCTGCGCGCCGGTCTCGTCCCGGTGGTCACCGTGTCCGGCCTGGCCTTCGCCTCGCTGCTGTCCGGCACGGTGCTGGTGGAGAGCATCTTCGGCTGGCCCGGCCTCGGCCAGTACGCCTACCGCAGCGCCACCGCCCTGGACCTGCCCGCGATCCTCGGCGTCAGCCTGTTCGTCGCGCTGGTCTACACGCTGGTCAACCTGACCGTCGACCTGCTGTACGGGCTCATCGACCCGAGGATCCGCCTGTCATGACGACACTCGCACCCGATCCGGTGGCCCCGGACCCGAAGGCGGTGCGCGCGCTGGGCCGGCGACGCTGGCTCGCCCGGCTGCGCGGCGGCCCCACCGCCCGCCCGATCTGGCGACAGCCGATCGCCGTGGCGGCCCTGGTCCTGCTCGGCGGGTGGCTGCTGGTGGCCCTGCTCGCCCCGGTCCTCGCCCCGTACGACCCGCTGCGGCAGAGCCCCGACGCCTACGCGGCGCCGTCGGCGGCGCACTGGTTCGGCACCGACTCGCTCGGCCGGGACGTGTTCAGCCGGGTCCTGTACGGCGCCCGGCTGTCCATCCCGCTCGCGCTGGCCATCGTGTCGCTGGCGCTGCTCGTCGGCGGGCTGCTCGGCCTCGTCGCCGGCTACGTGGGCCGGTTCGTCGACGAGGCGTTGATGCGCCTGACCGACCTGGTGTTCGCGTTCCCGCAGATCATCCTGGCGATGGCGGTGACCGCCGCGTTCGGCCCCAACACCCGCAACGCGGTCCTGGCCCTGGTCATCGTCTCCTGGCCGGTCTACGCCCGGGTCATCCGCGGCGCCGTGCTGAGCATGCGCGGCGACGACTACGTCGACGCCGCCCGGCTGCTCGGCGTCGGACCGGTCCGCGCGCTGCGCCGCGACGTCCTGCCCAACAGCATCGGCCCGGCGATCGTCCTGGCCACCCTGGAACTCGGCAACGCGGTGCTGCTGCTCGCCGCCCTGTCCTTCCTCGGCCTGGGCCCCCGCCCACCCGCCGCCGAGTGGGGCTCCATGGTCGCCCTCGGCGCGCAGGACCTGTCCATGTGGTGGGTCAGCGTCTTCCCCGGCCTGGCCATCCTCACCGTGGTGATGGCCTTCAACGTGCTGGGCGACGCCCTGCGGGACCGGCTCGACCCCCGCTACACGAAGGGACGCTGACATGGCGCCGCTGCTCGACGTCGACTCCCTCGCCGTCACCCTGCCGCACCCGCGCGGGCCGCTGCCGATCCTGCACGACGTGTCGCTGACCGTCGGCGAGGGCGAGCTGGTCGGCATCGCCGGGGAGAGCGGCTGCGGCAAGAGCCTCACCGCGCAAACCCTGCTCGGGCTGCTGCCCGCCGGCGCCACCGTCCGCGGCTCGGCCCGCTTCGCGGGCACCGACCTGCTCGGCCTCGACGCCCGGGGCTGGCAGCGCGTCCGCGGCGCGGGCATCGCCATGGTGTTCCAGGACCCCAGCGCAGCCCTGCACCCGATGCTCACCATCGGCCGGCAACTCACCGAACACATGCGGGTGCACCTGCGGATGGACCGAGGGGCCGCCACCCGCCGGGCGGTGGAACTGCTCGACCAGGTCCGCATCCCCGACCCGGAGCGCGCCCTGCGCGCCTACCCGCACCAGTTCTCCGGCGGCATGCGGCAGCGGGCGGCCATCGCCATCGCCCTGGCCGCCCGGCCCCGGCTGCTGATCGCCGACGAGCCGACGACCGCCCTCGACGTCACCGTACAGGCCGGCATCCTCGCCCTGCTGGACCGGCTGCGCGCCGAGACCGGGCTGGCCGTCGCGTTCATCACCCACGACCTCGGGGTGCTCAGCGCGCTCACCACCCGGGGCTACGTCTTCTACGCCGGGCGGGTCGTGGAGACCGGCCCCACCGGGGCGCTGCTCACCGCGCCCACCCACCCGTACACGGCGGCGCTGCTGGGCGCGCGCCCCCACGGCACCCAGGCCGGCGGGACGCTGCGTCCCATCTCCGGCGGCCCACCCGCCCCCGGCGAGTCGCCGCCCGGCTGCCCGTTCCAACCCCGGTGCGGGTACGCCGAAGCGGCCTGCGGGACCGCGCCGCCGCCGCTCGCCCCCGCCGGGCCGGACCGGTCGGTGGCCTGCGTCGTCCGTCCGAGGCTGGAGGTAGCCGCGTGAGCACCACCGGCGTGCTGCGGATCAGCGACGTGGAGGTCGAGTACCGGTCCCGGGGACGCGGCCGGGTGCGGGCCGTCGCCGGGGTCAGCCTGGACGTGCGGCCCGGCCAGGTCGTCGGCCTCGTCGGCGAGTCCGGCTGCGGCAAGTCCTCCCTGGCCCGGGTCGCGGTCGGGCTGGCCGCGCCGAGCGCCGGGACCGTCACGTTCGACGGGCGACCGGTCACCCCGCTCGGGTGGCGACGCCGCCCCGGCGACCAGGTCGCCCTCCAGATGGTCTTCCAGAACCCGTACGCCTCGCTGAACCCCCGACGGACGATCGGCGCCCAACTGCTCGACGGCGTACCGGCCACCCTCACCGGCGCGGCCCGCCGCGACCGCGTCCACGACCTGCTCGACCGGGTCGGCATGCCCGCCGCCACCGCCGAGCGCTACCCGCACCAGTTCTCCGGCGGCCAGCGGCAACGACTCGCGATCGCCCGGGCCCTCGCCCCACAACCCCGGATGATCATCGCCGACGAGCCGGTCACCGCCCTGGACGCCTCGTCGCAGGCCCAGGTCGTCAACCTCCTCGTCGGGCTGGCCCGCGACCTCGACATGGGCATGCTGTTCATCTCCCACGACCTCGCCCTGGTGCACGAGATCGCCGACGTCACCGCCGTCATGTACCTGGGCCGGATCGTCGAGACCGCGCCCACCCGCGACCTGTGGCGCGCACCCCGGCACCCGTACACGCGGGCGCTGATCGACGCGGTGCCGCAGATCGGCCCGGCGCCCCGCCTGCCCGCGACCCTGGCCGGGGAGGTGCCCGACCCGGCCAACGCCCCGACCGGCTGCCGGTTCCGTCCCCGCTGCCCGCACGCCTTCGACGCCTGCGTCGAGCAGCCACCCACCGTCGAGATGGGCGGCCGCAGCGCCGCCTGCTGGCTCACCGACCCCACGGTGGCACCGACCACCGCCTCCCGCTGAGGATCCCGCCATGCGCCGCCCCACCGAACGTGTCCTGGTCAACCTCGCCCTCTACGACGGCGTGGACGACGCCCTCCAGCCCGACCGGGGCGTCTGGATCGGCGCCGACGGCCTGATCCGCGCCGTCGGCCCGGTCGACGACGTGCTCACCGAGGCCGGCGACGTCCCCGTCGTCGACCTGGACGGCGAGCACGTCATGCCGGGCCTGACCAACATGCACGTCCACCTCTCCCTCGGCCTGCCCGGACACCTCGCCGACACGGTCCACCGGTCCAACCTCGCCGAGCTGGTGCTCCTCATGGCGGACTCGGCCCGGCGCACCCTGCACGCCGGCGTCACCACCGCCCGACTGGTGGGGGAGAGCCGCTACGCCGACTTCGCCCTGCGCCGGGGCATCGAGGCCGGCGCGGTGGACGGACCCCGCATCTTCACCGCCGGGCACGCGCTGTGCTGCACCGGCGGGCACGGCTGGGAGGCCGACGCCCTGGAGGCCGACGGCGCGGACGGCTTCCGACGGGCCACCCGCGAGCAGATCCGCGCCGGCGCCGACCTGATCAAGGTGTGCATCTCCGGCGGCATCGCCGGCCAGTTCGAGGCGATCGACACCCCGCAGCTGCACGACGACGAGATGGCCGCGGTCATCCAGGTCGCCCACGACTGGGGCCGCAAGGTCACCGCCCACGCCGGCCCGGCCGACTCGGTGCGCCGCGCCGTCGAGCTGGGGCTCGACTGCGTCGAGCACGGCTACGAGCTGACCGACGAGGTCACCCGGCTGATGGCCGCCCGCGACGTCTGGTACGTCCCGACGATCGTGGTGAGCCGCTGCGAGCAGTTCTTCCGCGACTCCGGTGTCCCCGGCTGGCTGATGGAGCGGGCCCTCGCCGCCGGGCCCCGGCACTGGGAGAGCCTCCAGCACGCCATCCGCAACGGCGTACCGATCGCGCTGGGCAGCGACATGCCGCCGCACGCCGGCTACGACGAGACCAGCGCCACCGTCCGGGAGCTGGAGTTCATGGTGGACGCCGGGATGACCGTCGCGGACGCGTTGAAGGCCGCCACCGTACGCCCCGCGCAGTGGCTGGGCCAGGCCGACACCCTCGGCACCGTGGCGGCGGGCCGGCACGCCGACCTGCTCGTGCTGCGCGACGACCCGACCCGCTCGGTCTCCGCCCTGCGCACCCTGCACACGGTGATCAAGGGCGGGGTCGTCTACCGCGACGACCACTGCCGCCTGCGGGAGCCCCGATGACCGGAGTGACCCAGGTCGCCGACGCCTACCTCGACGCCCTCGCCGAGCTCGACCCGGACGCCGCCCAGGCGGCCGGACGCACGCCCGACTCGCTCCTGCCGGACCTCTCCCCGGACGGCTTCGACGCCCGCGCGCGGCTCGCCCGCCGCACCGCGGCGCACGCCGCCACGGCCACCGCCCACACCCCGGCTGAACGGGCCCTCGCGGGCGCCCTCACCGATCGGCTGGACAGCGAGATCGACCTGTACGACGCCGGCTTCACCACCCGGCTGCTCGCCCCGCTGGCCACCCCCGTCCACCTCGTCCGGCAGGTCTTCGACTCGCTGCCACGGGCCGGCGAGGACGACTGGGCCGTCGTCGCCGCGCACCTGCGCCGGGTGCCCACCGCCCTCGACCAGTACGCCGCGACCCTGCGCCGCTCGGCGCGACGCGGCCAGCTCGTGGCCCGCCGGCAGGTGCTGGTGGTCGCCGACCAGTGCGCCGACTGGGTCAGCACCGACTTCTACGGCCGGCTGGTCGCCGACGGTCCCGGCGGCGCGCTCGGCGCCGCACTGGAGCGCGGGGCGCGGTCGGCCACCGAGGCCACCGCCGGGTTCGCCGCGTTCCTGCGCACCGAGCTGGCCCCGTTCGCGTCCGACGTGGACGGTGTCGGCCGCGACCTCTACCGGGTGACGGCCCGCAGCTTCCTCGGTGCCACCGTCGACCTCGACGAGCTGTACGCGTACGGCTGGGCGGAGCTGCGCCGCACCGCGACCGAGCTGCACGCGGCGGCGGCCGAGTGCGGGCACCCCGACGTGGCGGCCGCGCGGGCGGCCCTGGACGCCGACCCCGCCGGCCGGGTGCCCGTCGGCGCAGCCCTGGCGGAGTGGCTCCAACGGCGTACGGCCCGGCTGACCGACGCGCTCGACGGCACCCACTTCGACATCCCGCCCGTCACCCGGCAGGTCCACTGCCGGATCAGCCCGACCGCGTCCGGCGTCATGTACTACACCCCGCCCGACCCGGCGCTCACCCGGCCCGGCGCGATCTGGTGGTCCACACCGCCGGGCGAGACGACCGTCGCGGTGTGGCGGCACGTCGGCACCCTCTGCCACGAGGGGCTGCCCGGCCACCACCTCCAGCACGCCGTCACGTACACCACCGCCGACCTGCACCCCTGGCAGCGCACCCTGTGCCACGTCCACGGGTACGCCGAGGGCTGGGCGCACTACGCCGAACGGCTCGCCGACGAACTCGGCCTCTACGACGGTCCCGCCGAACGGCTCGGCATGCTCGACGGCCAGATGTGGCGCGCCGCCCGCGTCGTGGTCGACCTGGGCCTGCACCTCGACCTGCCGATCCCGGCCGGCACCGGGTTCACCGACGCCCGGCGCTGGACCCCCGCGCTCGCCGTGGACCTGCTCACCCGCGTCGCCGGGCTGGACGCCCCGACCGCGCGCTTCGAGGTCGACCGCTACCTCGGCTGGCCGGCGCAGGCCCTGGCCTTCAAGGTCGGGGCGCGGCTGTGGCGGCAGGCCCGCCGGGACGCCGAACGCCGCGACGGCGCCGACTTCGACCGCAAGCGGTTCCACCACACCGCGCTGGCGCTCGGCCCGATGGGACTGGATCCGCTGCGCGCCCGCCTCGCCGACCTGTCCCCACCACCCGCCGCACCCCCGCCCGACGACCGGAAGCGACCGCGATGACCGACGACCTCACCCGCACCATCAGCGCCATGTACCGGTCGTTGGGCGACCGGCCCGCCTTCGACGCCCACCTGCACCCCGACCTGACGATCTGGGAGTCCGACGCGAACGAGCTGCTGACCGGTCTGGCGGCCCTGCACGACCTGCGGGACCGGCGCGCGTCGCACCGGACCGGCAGCCCGCCGGTGAGCGTGGCCCCGGAGCGGTTCCACGCCGAGAGCTGGGGCGACACCGGTCTCGTGCGGTACGTCCTGCGGGCCCGGCACGGCGACGGCCGGCCGGACGACTGCTTCCGGGTCACCGACGTGCTGCGGCGCGAGGGCTCCACCTGGCGGATCGTGCACCACCACGCGGAGGCGGTCCGATGAGCGCGGTCGGCCTCGGGTTGCAGTCCGACAAGTCCGCCGACGAGTACGCCGAGCTGGCCGAACTGGCCGAGCGGCACGGCTTCGACGTGCTGTCGGTCTTCGGCGACCTGATGTACCAGCCGCCGCTGTTCCCCCTGCTCGTCGCCGCGCGGCACACCCGCCGCATCCGCCTCGGCGCGGCCTGCCTCAACCCGTTCACCCTCCACCCGGTGGAGGTCGCCGGTCAGGTCGCCGCCCTCGACCTCGCCTCGCACGGCCGGGCGTACCTGGGGCTCGCTCGGGGCACCTGGCTCGACCAGGTCGGCGTGCCGCAGGCCCGCCCGCTGCGCCGCATCGCCGAGACGGTCGACGTCGTCCGGCTGCTGCTCGCCGGCGACGACAGCGGCTACCAGGGCCGGGAGTTCACCGTCGCGCCGGGCACCCGGCTGCGCTACACCCCGGCCCGCCCCAACGTGCCCGTCCTCGTCGGCACCTGGGGGCAGCGCACCGCCGGATCCGCCGCCGCGTACGCCGCCGAGGTCAAGGTCGGCGGCTCGGCGAACCCGGCGATGGCGGCCACGATGCGCGGCTGGCTGGACGAGGCGGCGCGGGGCAGCGGGCGCACCGGCGTGGTGCTGGGCGCGGTCACCGTCGTTGACGAGGACGGCGCGCTCGCCCGGCGGGTCGCCCGCCGGGAGGTGGCCATGTACGTCGCGGTGGTCGCCGCCCTCGACCCCACCGTCGAGGTGGACCCCGAGCTCCTGGCACGCATCCAGCAGCACGTCGGCCGCCGCGAGGACGACCTCGCCGGCGCGCTGATCGGGGACGACCTGCTCGACCTGTTCGCCTTCTCCGGCACCCCCGAGCACGTGGCCGAGCAGGCCGCGGCGGTGCTCGACGCCGGCGCGAGCCGGGTGGAGTTCGGCACCCCGCACGGTCTGACCCCGCGCGACGGGATCGACCTGCTGGGCCGCCGGGTGCTGCCGCTGCTGCGCGGCTGACCCTCCCGTCGGCTCCGGCCGCCGGCTACTCCGCCAGGTAGCCGGTGGCCGGGTCGATCCCGGCGAGGAAGCCACGGATGGCCTCCTCCAGCTCGGGCCGACTCAGCTCGCGGGCCCCGGAGAGCGCGAAGCCGTACTCGTGCGGCCCGCTGAGCCAGTCGAAGTCGTACGTGCCGGGTGCGCCGGCCCGCCGACCGACGCGGAAGTCCTGCCCGTCGACGGCCAGCACGACCGGGTCGCCCTCGTAGGTCGGCGACAGGTGCGGCGGCGCGAGGCCCGGCTCCGGCTCGCTCGACATGCCCGCCACGCTCCCTCCTCCGGTGACGGACCGCCCGTGCGCCGGCCGCCGTCTGCGGCCATTGTGCCGAGGCCCCGGCCCGCCGTCGGCCGTACCCGGCGATCCGCTGCCGGGTCAGGGCTTACGAGCCACCCCGCCGTACGCGTCGACCTCCTCGGTGTCGGCGTCGTCCGGCCGCCACGACGTGATCGGCACCAGGCCGGGCTCCACCATCGCCAGCCCTTCGAAGCAGCTCGCCAGGTCGGCGGGGCTGCGCAGCACGTACGGCACACCGCCGCTCTCCACCAGCCGCTTGGCGCCGGCGACGACCGCCGGACTGGTGTTGCTGCCGTCCCAGAACACCAGGTGGCTGCCGGACGAGGTGGCCGCCATGGTCCGCCCGATGATGGCGCGCACGACGTCCAGGTCGGGCTCGTAGCCCAGCACCCCCATGAACATCACCGCCACGGGCTGCGCCAGGTCGAGCGTCTTCGCCGCCTCGGTGAGGATCCCCTCCGGGTCGTGGTAGTCGGCGTGCACGAAGGTGGTCGCGCCCTCGGCGGTCGCGCCGGCCAGCAGCGCGCGGGCGTGCACCAGCACCATCGGGTCGTTGTCGACGTAGACGACCCGCGACTCGGGCGCGACGCCCTGGGCGACCGCGTGGGTGTTCTGCATGGTGGGCAGGCCGGTGCCGATGTCGAGGAACTGCCGGATGCCCGCCTCGGCGGCGAGGAACCGCACGGCCCGGATCAGGAACCGGCGGGACTGGCGCGCCATGACGGCGATCTCCGGGTAGACCGAGACGACGGCGTCACCGGCCATCCGGTCGGACGGGAAGTTGTCGCTGCCGCCCATCCAGTAGTTCCAGATCCGGGCCGCATGCGGCACCTCGGGCTGGAGCTGCGCGCTGTGGGCTACGTCCGGATCGGCCATGCCAGGCTCCCATCATCGGGCGGTGCGGGGCTGCCGTGCGATCGGCACAGCCTAGTCGCGTGGGGTCCACTCCCGACAGTGGTCGGCGGCGGGCGACCGGCGGGATCGGGGCGGCGCGCGGTGCCGGCCCGGCGACGATCGGGGGCCCCGACCGGCCGGACGGTTGGTCCGGGCCCGCGCCGCGATCCGTACGGTGCCGGTATGACTCAGGACAGCCTCCCGCCGACGGTCGCCCGGAAGGTCCGGGCGCTGCGTCGCGCCGGGCTGATCCTGCTGGGGCTGATCGGCCTGGTCTTCCTCACCGTCGGCGGCTGGCTGCTGGCGAGCCAGAGCTGGGACCGGGCCACCGGCACCGTGCAGACCTGCACGGCGCGGGTGGAGCGCACCACGTCGTCGAGCGGCCGGACCGTGCACACCTGCACCGTCACCTGGCGGGCCGCCGACGGCGCGCACACCGGCAGCGTCGAGCTCGACCGCGCGGGCGCGGTGCCGGGACGGGCGGTGGCGCTGCGGGTCACGGGCGACCAGGCCGTCGTGGCCACCCCGGTCTGGGTCGGTGCGGCGAGCGCGGCCGGGGGGCTGGCCCTGGTCGGTGCGGCGGCCGTGCTGCTCGTACGCCAGCGGCGCGCCCGGGCCTGATCGAACGACCTCCGCGGGGGCGCGGCGGAGCGTTTTCCGCGCACTCGTACCTCGCGGAAAATGGTTGCCTTACCAAACAATCCGAACGCCATCATCTCGATCGCCGCACCGGGCATCGGGTCGTCGGCGCGTACCCGGTAGGGGAGGGTCCGCACGGGGCGGGACGGCAACCGCGGCCGTCAATCCGGTGCGCCGAATTCCCTGCCTCCTTCCGACTGCGCGGCGAGCGTCGTGTCGGGCGCCGCGAGCGCTCGGCGCCCGTGCGAGGCGCCGTCCGGGCACCGAGCGGCCGCTCCGCTGCTCCGGGAGCGAGTGCGACCTGATCCGGCCTGAAAAGGCGGTCGAATTGCGCCTTGAGAATTGGCGGAATCCCGGGGCGGAGGCGAGTGGCCGACGCGCCGATCCGGGGTGGTCGCGCAATTGTGGAACGTCATTGAATGCGGTGCGCGAAATGGTGGCCCGGTGGGAGTCGGAGCGATTGGCGAACTTACCGACGGTCACCTGCCGGCCGGGTGCGGTCGGCCAGCGGTTGACGCGGTGTCGTCGCGGTTCGCCTCATGAATCCCTTGCCACCTCGCAAAACATAGATCGTCTCCGGGGCGGCCTCGGCGGGCTCGGTCACGGTTCGGCTAACTCTGGGTGAACGGTAGGCGGAGTCTGGCGACGCGTTACGCCGGGCGAAGAACGGTCGCGAGAAGCAAGTGGGGCGAGTCCGCAGTGCGCGAAATGAGCCTGTAACGAAGCTGACTCACGAAGAAATCATTCGCTATTAACGTTCCCGCCCTAGAGCCGCCGGCCCGACGGAAACCCGTCCGGAAACGGCGACGTGTGTCCGTTGGGTGAGGAGGTCCTCCCGCGTGGAGCCGATGGTCGTGGAGCCCCCGGCAACCCGTGCCGGCGAGCCGGAGGGTGTGCCCGGGAGCGGGGCGGGGTCGAGCGGTGCCCCGGTCCGGACGGTCAGCAAGTCGCCGACCCGGATCGCCCTGGCCCGGCTGCGCCGGGACCGGGTCGCGATGGTCTGCGCGGTCATCTGCGCGGTGTACCTGCTGATCGCCGTCTTCGCGCCGCTGCTCGCCCGCCTCGAGGGCCAGAACCCCACCGACCTGCACCAGAACCTCATCGACGAGTTCGGCTTCCCGACCATCGGTCCGACCGGTGAGCACTGGTTCGGCGTGGAGCCACGGCTGGGCCGCGACCTGTTCGCCCGCTGGGTCTACGGAGCCCGGCCCTCGCTCATCGTCGCGGGCGCCGTCACCGCGATCACCACGGTCGTCGGGGTGGTGGTGGGCCTGATCGCCGGGTTCTCCGGCGGATGGGTGGACCGCACGCTGTCCTGGCTCATCGACCTGGTGCTCAGCCTCCCGTACCTGCTGTTCGCGATCGCCAGCTCCGCCGTGCTGGTGGCGATCTTCGGCGGGGCCGGCGGCGCGTCGGCCGACCAGGTGGCGGGCATTCGCTTCGTGTCGCTGATCTGCGTGCTGTCGTTCTTCGGCTGGGCCAGCCTGGCCCGCCTGGTCCGGGGACAGGTGCTGTCGCTGCGGGAGCGCGAGTTCGTCGCCGCCGCCCGAGTGCTCGGCATCCCCACCCGACAGGTGCTGTTCAAGGAGCTACTGCCGAACCTGGTGGCACCGATCGTCGTCTCGGTCTCCCTGGCGCTGCCGGGTTACGTGGTCGCCGAGGCCGGCCTGACCGTGCTCGGCGCCGGGCTGATCGAGCCCACCCCGTCGTGGGGGCTGACCATCTCCGCCGCCACCACCTACTACCGGGCCGACCCGCTCTACCTGTGGCTGCCCGTACTCGGCATCACGATCCTGGTGCTCGCCCTGAGCCTGCTCGGCGACGCCGTACGCGATGCCTTCGACCCCCGGACCCGTCGATGAGGACGCCCTGGGCTGGAGGAGAACCGCGGACCCCGCACGTCGGGGGTCCGCAGACCGGAAGAAAGACAGGAGTACGTCTGTGAGGCAAGTGAAGGTTGGTCTTGCCGTCGCGCTGGCCGCCAGTCTGGCGGTAACGGCCTGCGGCAGCCCCTCGGCGAACAACGGCAGCAGCGGCGGGGGTGACGCCAAGGGCATCGAGACCCAGCAGAGCGCGCTCGACCCGACCGCCAAGGGCCCGGCGGCCGAGGTGCCCGGCGCCAAGAAGGGCGGCGTCATCACGGTCTACTCCCAGGTCACCCCGAACACGTTCGACCCGACCGATACCTACTACGCCGACGCGATGGCGATCGAGAAGCTGATCTTCCGCAGCCCGACCCAGTTCGCGATCCGCAACGGCAAGCCGGTGCTGGTGCCCGACCTGACCGACCTGGGCACCGTCTCGGCGGACAAGCTGACCTGGACGTTCAAGATGCAGCCGGGCATCAAGTACGCCGACGGCAGCGAGGTCAAGGTCGAGGACCTGGCGTACGCGATCAAGCGCTCGTTCGCCCACGACGTCTTCGCCAACGGCCCGACGTACCAGCTGACCACCTTCAAGGACGGCGACAAGTACAAGGGCCCCTACGTCAGCGGCGACGCCTTCGCCGGCGTGGAAACCCCGGACCCCAGCACACTGGTCATCCACCTGGTCACGCCGTACCCGGACCTGCCCTTCTACCTGACCTTCCCGGCGTTCACGCCGATCCCGAAGGCCAAGGACACGAAGGAGAACTACAAGAACAACCCGCTCGCCACCGGGCCGTACCAGTTCGACACCTACACCCCCGGCACCGAGCTGAAGCTGAAGAAGAACCCGCACTGGGACCCGAACACCGACGCGGTGCGCCACCAGTACCCGGACGGCTTCGACTTCAAGTGGGGCGGTGAGGACCCGAAGACCCAGCAGCAGGTCCTCAACAGCGCCGGCGAGGACGCCAACGCGCTCAACTACGGCGCCGTCGACGCCTCGCTGATCCCGCAGCTGAACGGGGACAAGAAGGCCCAGCTGATCCAGGGGGAGCAGCCCTGCACCTACTCGGTGCAGCTGGACACCCGCAAGATCCCGCTGGAGGTGCGCAAGGCGATCGCCAAGGCGTACCCGTACGACCAGATCAACAAGGCCGGCGGTCTGAACAGCTACAACTCCGAGCCGGCCAGCACCATCCTGCCGCCGAGCGTGCCGGGCTACACCAAGTACGACCCGCTGCCCGACCTCTCCGGCAAGGGCCAGGGCGACCCGGCCGGCGCGAAGGCGATGCTGGAGGCCGCCGGCAAGGCCGGCTTCGAGCTCAGCTGGTACTACGACAACACCAAGCCGGTTCCGCAGCAGACCAACCAGATCCGCGTCGACGCGTTCAAGGCGGCCGGCTTCACCGTGAAGCCGATCGGTGTCACCACCGCCGAGCTGCGCTCCAAGATCGCCGACTACGACGCTCCGGTCAACATGGGCCAGGCCCCGCAGGGCTGGTGCTCCGACTGGCCCAGCGGCGGCAGCTGGTTCCCGGTGCTCTTCCAGTCGCACAGCATCACCGACGGCACCAGCTGGGGCATGCTCAGCGACAAGGCGCTGGACGCCAAGATCGACGAGATCGGCAAGCTCCCGGCCGAGCAGGCCGCCGCCAAGTGGGGTGAGCTGGACAAGGAGATCCTCGGCCAGTACATCGCCCTGCCGCGCTACTACGGCAAGCTCGCCTTCGTGGTCGGCACCAACATCGGTGGCGCCGAGGGCGACGCCTCCGCGGGTGAGCCGTTCTACCTGAACATGTTCCTGAAGAACTGATCTCCTCGCCTCACCCCATCGTGGACGCCGGCCGGACCTCCGGCACTGTGCCGGCCGGCGTCCACCCTCTCTCCCCGTTCCGGCTGTGGGCCCCGGCCCCGGCCCGCTGCCACCAGGAGCCTTGGCGGTGCTCTTCTACATCCTGCGACGGGTCGTCAGCGCGATCTCCGTCATCATCGTGACGCTGGTCGCGAGCTTCGGGCTGTTCTTCGTCGCCCCCACCGACCCGGCCGGAACGATCTGCGGCCAGCGCTGCACCCCGGAGCGCTACGCCGACATCAGCGCCAGCCTCAACCTCGACGAGCCGGTGGCGCAGCAGGTCGGCGAGTACCTCAAGGGCATCGTGGTCGGTCGGACGTACCACTCGGGCGGGCTCACCATCGACTGCGACGCCCCCTGCCTCGGCTACTCGTACACCCTCGGCCAGCCGGTCACGAAGCTGATCGGGCAGGCCCTGCCAATCACCGTCTCGATCGTGCTCGGCGGGGCGGTCGTCTACCTGCTCGCCGGCATCCTCGCCGGAGTGGTGGCGGCCCGAAGACGCGGCACCTCCCTGGACCGGATCATGGTCGGCACCTCGCTGGGCATCAACGCCGTGCCGTACTTCGTGGTGGCGCTGCTCGTCGCCCTCTACGCGACGTTCCTGCCGCACGCCGGCTACCACCCGCTGCTGGAGAACCCGCTGACCTGGGCCAGCGGACTGCTCGCCGCCTGGCTGACGCTGGGCCTGACCAACGCTGCCTCCTACACCCGCTACGCCCGGGCCTCCATGATCGAAACGCTCGGTGAGGACTACATCCGCACCGCGCGCGCGAAGGGGATCAGCGAGCGGCGCGTCGTCTACCACCACGGCCTGCGCGCCGCGATCACCCCGGTCGCCACGATCTTCGGACTCGACCTCGCGTTCCAGCTGACCGGCGCCATCTTCACCGAGGCCATCTTCGGCCTGCCCGGTCTCGGCGTGCTGACCCTGCGGGCCTTCAACCAGTACGACCTGCCGGTGCTCATGGGCGGCGTCCTGATCGGCTCGGTGGTGCTGGTCGCGATGAACCTGCTCGTCGACATCCTCTACACGATCCTCGACCCGCGAGTGAGGCTGGCATGACCGAACTGCTGGCGACCCCAGACCACGAGCCGGCGGTTGGCCCGTCCACACCTGGCGGGCGGCAGCCGGAGACCGTGGCCCGCACCCGCCGCCGCGGCGGCGACGACCGCGCCGCCGAGGCGCCGTACCTGGAGGTGCGCGACCTTACCGTCACCTTCCCGACCACCGACGGGCCGGTCCGCGCGGTCCAGGGCCTCAGCTACTCCCTGCCGCTGGGCCGCACCCTGGCCGTCGTCGGCGAGTCCGGCTCCGGCAAGAGCGTGTCCAGCATGGCCATCATGGGCCTGCACGACCCGCGCGGCACCCGGATGACCGGTTCGATCCGGCTCGGCGG
This sequence comes from Micromonospora krabiensis, assembly GCF_900091425.1. GTDB lineage: Bacteria > Actinomycetota > Actinomycetes > Mycobacteriales > Micromonosporaceae > Micromonospora > Micromonospora krabiensis. Next base: position 2,029,870 of record NZ_LT598496.1, on the reverse strand, counting down.
GCAGGAGATCGTCGGCATGGCCTCCGCCGACCTGCGCCGGCACCGCGGCGCCACCGCCGCGATGATCTTCCAGGACCCGCAGTCCTCGCTGCACCCGTACTTCACCGTCGGCGACCAGATCGCCGAGGCGTACCGGGCGCACCACCGGGTGTCCCGGCGGGCGGCCCGGGACCGCGCCGTCGACCTGCTCGGCCGGGTCGGCATCCCCGACCCGCGCCGCCGGCTCGACGACTACCCGCACCAGTTCTCCGGCGGCATGCGCCAGCGCGCCATGATCGCGATGGCCCTGGTGAACGACCCCAAGCTGCTCATCGCCGACGAGCCCACCACCGCGCTCGACGTCACCGTCCAGGCCCAGATCCTCGATCTCATCATGGACCTCCAGCAGGACTTCGGGTCGGCGGTGCTGTTTATCACCCACGACCTCGGCGTGGTCGCCGAGATCGCCGACGACGTCCTGGTGATGTACGGCGGACGCGCCGTCGAGCACGGATCGGTCGACGAGATCCTCGGCCGCCCGCTGCACCCGTACACCTGGGGTCTGCTGGAGAGCATCCCGGCCGTCTCCGGCGCACCGACCCGGCTGCATCCGATCCCCGGCACGCCGCCGAGCCTGCTCGCGCTGCCGACCGGCTGCTCGTTCCACCCCCGCTGCGAGTTCGCCGGCCGCGTGCCCGGCGGCGCGTGCTCCGCCGACCTGCCCGACCTGCGTCCCCGCGAGGCGGACGCCGCCCGGTCCTCCCGCTGCCACCTGTCCGACCCGGCGCAGGTCTTCGCGACCGAGATCCTGCCCCGCCTGCCGTGAAGGAACCCGAGATGACGACCACCGCCGACACCGCGACCCGGACGGCGCGAAGCGACGTGCCGCTGCTGGAGCTGCGGGACCTCCAGATGCACTTCACGGCCCGGGGCGAGGGCTGGTTCGGCCGCGAGGGCCTGCGGATCCGGGCGGTGGACGGGGTGTCGCTGCAGCTGCGCGCGGGCGAGACCCTCGGCCTGGTCGGCGAGTCCGGCTGCGGCAAGTCCACCACCGGACGCCTCATCACCCGGCTGCTGGAGCCGACCGGTGGGCAGGTCCTCTACCAGGGCACCGACATCACCCACCTCAAGGAGAAGGACCTGCGCCCGTACCGGCGCGACCTCCAGCTGATCTTCCAGGACCCGTACTCGTCGCTGAACCCCCGCCACACCGTCGGCACGATCATCGGCCGTCCGCTGCGGGTGCACGGCATCGTGCCGAAGGGCCGGGAGCTGGACCGGGTACGCGAGCTGCTGGAGGTCGTGGGCCTCAACCCCGAGCACTACAACCGCTACCCGCACGAGTTCTCCGGCGGTCAGCGCCAGCGCATCGGCATCGCGCGGGCGCTCGCCGTGCAACCGAAGGTGATCGTCGCCGACGAGCCGGTCAGCGCCCTGGACGTGTCGATTCAGGCGCAGGTCATGAACCTCCTGGAGGACCTGCGCAAGGAGTTCAACATCGCGTTCGTCTTCATTGCCCACGACCTCGGCGTCGTTCGGCACTTCTGCGACCGGGTCGCGGTGATGTACCTCGGCCGGGTGGCCGAGATCGCCGACCGTGACCCGCTCTACGACACGCCCGCGCACCCCTACACCCAGGCGCTGCTCTCCGCCGTCCCCGACCTGGGCGTGGTGCGCGGCGCGCAGCCCAAGGCCCGGATCCGGCTGACCGGTGACGTGCCCAGCTCGACGGACACGGCGGCGGGATGCCGCTTCCGGAGCCGCTGCTGGAAGGCCGAGGACATCTGCGCCACCACCGCCCCTGCCCTGGTCGACCTGGGCGGCGGGCAGGCGGCAGCCTGCCACTTCGCCGAGGCGGCCCAGCCGAGCGCGGCGCCAGCGGCCTGACGGGATCAGGTCTGCGAGTTCCAGAACCCGACCAGGGTGGCCGTCCACCACCCCAGTTGGGAGACGGTGGCGCTGGCCACCCCGGGCAGCAGGGCCGCCCAGGGTGGCCGGCCCTCGTGGGCGGCGAGGCGGTCGCTCACCCGGCCGAGGAACAGCCCGTTGATCCCGACCGTCAGCACCGCCAGCAGCTTGACCCACACCAGGCCGGACGACGTGTCCGGTCCCAGCGCGGCGCCGCTGACCACCAGCCCCACCAGCCCCGACCAGATGAGCAGGTGGGAGCCGCGCGCGGTGGTCAGCACCGTGCCCAATGGTTCGCGGCGCAGCAGCCAGCGCAGGCTGAACCAGTCCACGGTCAACACCGCCCCGAACCCCACCACCAGGCAGGTGAGGTGGCAGAAGAGCGCCGCCGTACGCCATGCCGGGGAGAGGGTGATGTGCGGCGCGGCGAGGATAGCGACCAGCCAGCCGGCGGTCATCGTCAGGATCGCCGCGGCGATCGCGGACCGGCCGGCGGGCCGACGGTGACCGCCACGCCAGCCGGGGCTTGGGGCGAGTGGAGTGAGATCGGCTGGCTTGGCCCCTCGGGTCGTGGGGTTGACCGGCAGCGGTGACCGGGCCGGACCGGTCGGCGCCGGCGACCGGGCGGGACCACTCGGGGCCGTCGCGGCTTGCCGGGTGCGGGGCGCCGGGGGTTGACCGGGGACGTCCGAGCGATGCCGGGCGCCGCCGCCCCGGACCGGAAAGCCACCCCGGTCGAGATGGTCGGGCCGGTCGGCGGACCGGGCGCCGCTCGTGCGGCGGCCGGTGGTGTGCGGATCAGTCATCCGCATCGGCGGGTCCTCCGGCCGGCATGGTGCCACCTCCGCTCGCCTCGGCCTGCGTTGCTGCGGGACGGGACGACGCCCTCCCGATCAAGAGACTTCGCGGCGGCGCGCGGGTTACAGAAAACCGCGGGACGTCAGCCTCCCGCACCGGCGGCCACCGGATCCGGCAGGCGTGCGAGCTCGTCGAGTTCGGCCGTGCGGGCCTCCTGCATCCGGGCGACGACCGCCTTCAACTCCGGGCTGGCGCCGTTGGCCTGCTCGCCCCGGCACAGCACCACGGTCTGCTCCAGGTGAGCGCGGATCAGCGCCACCGTGCCGGACCGCAGCTCGACCGCCGGGGCCGCCCGCAGCTCGGTCAGGCGGGCGTCGGTCACCATGCCGGGCATCTGGTGTCCCTCGTGGATGTTCTCCTCCGGCATATGGGCGGCCGCCAGCAGCGCCCGCAGCTCGCGCACCTCGCTGCGGTGCGCGGCGCGGATCCGCTCGACGGCGGCGCGCAGCGGCGGGTCGGTCTCCGCCGGCCGGGTGTCGAGGTAGTCGAACAGGGCGAGCGCGCCCTCGTTCATCGGGATCAGCAGCTGGATGAAGGCGTTGTCGGTGGCGTTGAGCACCACCGGCGACGCCCCGACTGCCGACGGCGTGACGGCGGGCGCGGGCGCCGCCGCCGGCTCGTCGGGTCGGCTCCGGAGCTGGGTGAGACCGACCGCCAGCGCCGTGACGGCCAGGCTCGTGACGGCGCCGACGATCCGCCAGGCCCGGGCACGGCGGGTGGTACGGCTCATGACTTCGTCCATCGGTCGGCCTGCTCAGCGCGCGGCCTGGAAGGCACGCCCGACCGGGGTCGCGTCGGTGCCGGTGCGGAACAACCCGGACCGGTCCTTGTCGGTGGCGGGCAGGCCGAACCAGGCGTAGCGCTGCACGTAGGGCAGCTGACCCAGCATGGTGGTCGCGGCGGTGAGGAACGCGGCCTGCTGCTCCTGGCTGGGAAACTGCGGCCCGTCGCCGTGGAAGCGCATCAGCGCGAACTCGGTCAGCCAGATCGGCTTGCGGTACCGCTCGTAGACGGCCTGGATGTACTGCTTGAGTTGGCGCACCGCCGCCTGGGTGGCGAACTCGGCGCCGAACCAGTGCAGGGTGATGAAGTCGACCCGGTAGCCGCGGGCTTCGGCGCCGGACATGAACTGGTCGAGCCAGCGGCCCGGGTCCGCGCCGCCCCAGGCCACCGCCGGGCTGCCCAGCTTGCTGCCGGTGGCCTGCAGCTTCGGCCACAGGTCCAGCGCCTGCTGCGGAGTCATGTTCGCCTGCTCGGGGATGTCCGGCTCGTTGAACGTGAGCAGGTACGGCCCGTTCGCCTTGGCCCGGGCGAGGTCGGCGTCGGTGACGTTCTCCGCGCTGCGGATCATCGGCACGAACGTCACCCCGCGTGGAGTGGTGATCCCCCGGTGCTGGGTGCCCCAGGTGTAGTACCAGCCGGCCTTGGAGTTCGCCAACGCCTGGCTGGCCCCGGTGAAGTCCCACACGCCGACGCCCTTGCGGGGCGAGCTGACGGCCGGTGGGGCGGCCAGGGCCCGTACCGTCGGTCGGACGCTCGGCGGCGCGCTCGACGGCGCTCCGGGGGTGGCGGTCGCGGTGGGCGCCAGGGCGGCCACCGGGGGCGCCGGCGGCTCGTCGGGCCGGGTCACCACGACGGTGGTGGTCACGGCCAGGACCACGGCGGCGACGCCGGCGCCGATCGAGGTGAGCAGGCCCCGGGGCCCGTTGACCACCAGGTCGACCAGACCGACGCCACCGTCGGTGGTGGTGGGCACACCGCCGGGCGGGGTCGTCCCGGCGGTGTGCCCGGCCGTCGGGTCCGGGGGGTGATACCCGACGGCGTCCGAGGCGGCCGGGGGCACGGCCGCGCTCGGGAACTGGGCGCTGAGGCTGGCCGGCAGCGGCAGCATCGGCAGACCGGCGAGCAGCCGGTCGATCGGCAGCAGGCTGCTGCCGGCGCGCGCGCAGGTGGCGCAGTCGCGGACGTGCCGGGCCAGCCGCTTGCGCCAGAGCGCGCTGGGTACGCCGTTCCACCCGGCCGCCACGCTGTTCAGCTCGGGGCAGCCGGGACGGGCACGCAGGGCCCGTACGACGGCGCGGGCGCTCTGGATCTGCTCCTTCATCCGGTGAACCCGCACCGCGACGTGACCGGGGGAGAGGCCGAGCGCGTCGGCGACCTCGTTGCGGGTCAGCGCGCCGGTCTCCTCCAGCCACCAAAGGGAGAGCAGTTCCTGGTCGTCCGGGTCGAGCCAGCGGGTCGCCTCGGCGACCTCCCGTCGCTGGTCGGTGAGGCCCAGCCGCAGGATGGTCACCGCGGCGAAGTCGGCCGCCGGGTCCGGTACGTTGTGGATCGTCTCCAGCCCCGCGTCGCGGTGCAGGGCGACCCGCCGGCGTTGTTCCCAGTCGCGCACCTGGCGGATGGTGATCGCCACCAGCCAGGACCGGAACGCGGCGGGGTCGTTGAGGGCGGGCAGGTGCCGGATCACCCGCACCAGCGTCTCCTGGACGACGTCGTCGACGTCGGCGTGCCCGCGCAACGCCCGTCCGACGATGTTGTAGACGAGCGGGAGTGAGGCGGCGACGACCTCGTTGAGGGCGTGCTGGTCGCCCTGCCGGGCCGCGACGACCAGCCCGGTGTCGGCCAGGGCCCGTCCGGTTGACGACATGGGGGCTCACTCCTTCGTGCTTCGTCCGCGGGGCGCCCGAGTCGGGTCGCGCCCGGCCGCCACGTGTTCGGAGACCTGTGGCGGCGGGGCGGATTACGGAAATTCTCGGGCCGGCCGGTGACGTCGATGTGAACCGGGTCCGGGTGAACGCGACCGCCGCTCTTGTTCACTCCTGTTCAGCCTGATAGAACACCAGCAGTGGACGGGTCGCTGCGAGGGAGGGTACGGCGTGGGCGAGGACGTGACCCCGGACGACGGGGACATGGAGATCTACGACCTGCGGGTCACCGTCGACCGCATCGAGGGCCGCTCGGTGTGCGGCATGGCGGTCGGTGACCACTTCGACCTCACCGACAGCGCCCACCTGAAGCTGCCGGCCGACCAGCACTTCTGCGTGTACGCCCTGGCGTCGGTGCTGCCCTTCCTGGCGGCGAAGCAGCGGGACGTGCCGCCCGGCGACTGGTTGGCGCAGGACACCCTGTTCGCCTGCCCCGACCCGGAGGAGCGGCTGGTGATGCGGGTCGAGCGCACCTGCCGGCGGCGCATGAACTCCGCCGACCTCACCTGACCTCGCGCCGCCGGCCTGTGCCCAGACGGTGCCGGCCGCGTCAGAACAGTCGGGGCGTGACCACCGAGACGACCGTGGTCACCTCGTCGGTGTCGTTGTAGAGCCGGTGCGGCACCGACGAGCGCAGGTGCACGCTGTCGCCCGGGTACAGGCGGTGCTCCTCCCCGTCTACCTCGTAGAGCAACTCGCCGCGCACCACGTAGGCGAACTCCTCGCCCTCGTGCCCGTACGCCTCCTCGCGGCGGCCACCCGGTGCGATGTGCACGAGCATCGGCTCCAGCACCAGGTTGGCGCCCCGGTCGGAGAGCATTCGGTAGGTCTGCTGACCCGACACGTACTCGGTCGCGCCGCTCTCGGCCCGGGTCAGCGTGAAGTGCGGCGGACGCGGCGCGGCGGCCGTCACCTCGGGCGCCGCGGCGGCGACCCGCGTCGGTGTCGGGCCGGCCTCCGCGGGCGCCGCGCCGGCCTGCGCCGGTGCCGCGTCGGCCGGCGTCGGGGCGGGGCTGCTCTCGAAGAACTCGGCGACCGGCCGGTCCAGGGCGGCGGCGACGCTGTTGAGCGCGGTCAGGCCGATCGACGACACGCCCCGCTCGACCTGCGAGAGGAAGCCGATGGACAGGCCCGCGCGGGCGGCGAGGCCACGCAGCGTCAGGCCGCGTTCGGTGCGGAACTGCCGCATCCGCGCGCCGACGAGGCTCGGCTGGGGGTCGACCGGCCGGGCCGGGCGTGCCGAGGTACGCACACTGTCCTCCTGGGGTGGCGGAAGGGGCTGACGCAGCCGGACCAGACGGTGTTCGATCGTATCGAACGTGCCGAGGGCGGCGGAGCGGCCGGCGCCGTCGGACACCCACCGCGCCGGCCGCTGACGAGGCGGACGCAGGCCGCCCCGCCAATCCTCCGCGCCGTCACCCCAGCCCGGCGGGCAGGTCGGAGATGATCTGCCGATCACCTACGCCCCACTACGGGCCCGGCCGGATCGGGAGCCGCGTCTCCGCCCCCCGGATAGGCTCGAATCGCTCCTTGATCAATGTGTGGGCGGCGCCGGTCGCCGCGCTGTCCCGAACCGGAGGAACGAGCGGATGAGCGAAGGGGACGACGCCGCGCGACAGCCGGGTGGGCTCGCCGCCGACAGCCACGGCCGCGACGACGAGCGGGCACCGCTGGTCCTGCTGCACGGCCTCACGTACGACCGGCGGCAGTGGGACCCGGTGCTCGCCGAACTCGCCGTGCTCGACCCCGACCGGCGGGTGCTCCGTCTGGACCTGCCCGGCCACGGCGACTCGCCGGGACGCGACTCGTACGACACCGTGGCGGTCGCCGACGTCGTCCACGACGCCGTCACGGCCGAAGGGCTCGACGCGCCCGTGATCGTCGGCCACTCGCTGGGCGCAGTGATCGCCACGATCTACGCCGCCCGCCACCCGGCGCGCCGCGTGGTCAACCTCGACCAGCCGCTGCTGGTCGGCGGCTTCCGCGAGGTGCTGCGCCGCGCCGAACCGGTCCTGCGCAGCGGCGACTGGCGGCAGGTGTGGGACCAGATGACCGCCGGCATGGGCATCGACCAGCTGCTCCCGGCAGCCCAGGAGCTGGTCCGCACCCGGACCACGCCCCGGCAGGACCTGCTGCTCGGCTACTGGAACGAGGTCCTGGCGTTCCCCGCCGACCACCTCACCGAGCTGCGGACGCGGGACCTCGCCGCGATCCGCGACCGCTGCATCGGCTACGACTACGTGACCGGGACGGAGCCCAAGCCGGCGTACCGGAGTTGGCTGGAGTCGGCGCTGCCCGACGTGCGGATCACCGTGCTGCCCGGCGGCGGCCACTTCCCGCACCTGGCTTGGCCGGCCGAGGTCGCCGGAATCCTGGCCCGAAACTGACGGCGCTGCTCGTCGCCAGCGTCCCCGGCCGGGTCGACGTCGAGGCGTCGTGCCGCGGTCCGGCGCCGAGCCGCCCTCAGCCTGTTCGGCGTCCGGCGGTCGTCAGGCGTCGCCGGTCAGGTAGGCGCGCATCGCCGCGCGGTCGTCCGGTAGGCCGTGTTCGTGCAGGAGCATCGCGACGTTGCCGAACTCCTGCCCGTCGATCAGCCACGGCGCGGTCGACCGGCCCAGCACCTCGGCCAGCCGGCGCTGCTCGGGCGTCAACGCCGACACGGGTGTGCCCGCCGGCACCGGCCCGTCCGGGAACGCGAGGCGCAGCGTCGCACCGAGCACGGTCAACGACTGGTCGCCGCTGACCGTCGGGAGCCGATCGAGCAGCGCGCCCAGGCCGCGCGCGGCGTGCCGGGGCCCGAGCTGCCGCAGCGCCAGGCCCGCGTAGCCGGCGAGGTCCCCACCCAGGAACGGCACCCACTCGCCGTCGGCCGGCTCGTCCGGCAGGGCCGGGCCGGTGCCGCCCGGCATCGCCGCGTCCGCGTCGCCCGGCCCGGTCAGGGCGCTCCGGTCCTCCGGGTCGGCGTCACCCGGCCGGGTAGGCACGCTCGCGCCCGCCGGCTCGGCGTCGCCCGGCACAGCCCGGGCGCCCTGACTCGCCGGGGTCGCCGCCCACCTCATCAGCTCGTCGACGGTCGCCGGGTCGGACTGCGGGCCCAGGACCCGGGCGCGGCCGATCGCGGCGGCGCACCGGACGATCGGGCGCGGGTCTGCCAGCCACCGCGGGTCGGGCGCGGCGCCGAGCAGCCCCGACGCCACCAGCAGGGTGGCCACCTCGGCGGGCGTCACCGCCGCGTCGACGGCGGGCGACGACGCCGCGTCGAGCGCGCCGGCCAGCGCCGGCACGCTGCCCTCGGCCTCCTCCGGAAACCACGCCAGGGCGTACGCCGCCCCGGTACGCACCCCCGCGTCGGGGTGCGCGAGCAGCGCACGGAACAGGGGCACGCCGGCGCGCACCGCGTCGTACGCCGCCAATTCGACGTACGCCCACAGTCGTGCCTGGTCCGCCGCGTCCAGGGAGTCGACGTACGCGTACTCGACGTACTCCTTCTGCGTCTCGTCTTCCCCGGACCACGGCGGTGGTTTCGCGGCGAGCAGCGCGCGCCCACCTTCGGCGACGCGACGCTGTGCGGCCACCGGAACCCCGTCGGGCAGCACGGCCTCGTCGGAGCCGACGGCCACGCCGGTCAGCAGCCAGAGCACCGCCGACGGATCCGGGGTGCCCGAATCGGCGAGCAGCTCCAGCAGGAACGGCACCGCGTACGCGCTCGCCTCGAACCGTCCGCCCTGGTGGACGATCCTCGTGTACAGCTCGACCAGCGCCTCGTCCCGCGTCTCCGGGTCGGGGGAGCGCAGCGCCCGAAGGTGTCCGGGCAAATCGTCGGCCGCCCCGTACGCGTGGCCGAGCCGCGCCCAGTCGATGTCGTCGAGTCCGTCGAGCACGCCCCATGATGCCTCGACCGGGCGGCGGCGTGGGGGCAGGGAGCCGCCACGCCACCGCCGACGGAGGCGGGTCGCTCAGAACTCCTCGTACACCGCCGGGTCCTGGTCCGCGAGCCGCCCGTCGGGGCGGCCCAGCGCGGTGATGGCCGCGACCTCGTCGTCGGTGAGGCCGACGTCGAAGATGTCGAGGTTCTCCTTCTGCCGCTGCGGGGACGCGGCCTTCGGTAGCGGGATCACCTGGCGCGCCACGTGCCACGCCAGGATGATCTGCGCCGGGCTGATCCCGTGGGCCTCGGCGATCTCCATGATGGCCGGATGCTGCTGCAGGTCGTTGCCCCGGCCGAGCGGGCTCCAGCCCTGCACGAGGATGCCGTTGTCCCGGTGGTAGGCGAGGGCCTCCTCCTGCGGGAAGTACGGGTGCACCTCGATCTGGTTGACCACCGGCGCGACTCCGGTTTCGGCCACCAGCCGGTCGATGTGCTCGGGCAGGAAGTTGGACAGGCCGATGTGCCGCACCAGACCCCGCTCGCGGGCCTCGATCAGCGCCCGCCACGCCTGGACGTACCGGTCGACCTTCGGGTTGGGCCAGTGGATCAGGTACAGGTCGATCCGGTCGAGGCCGGTGCGGTAGACGCTCTCCTCGATGGTGGTCAGCGCCGCGTCGTAGTCGTGGTGCCGGCCCGGGAGCTTCGAGGTGACGATCAGCTCGTCGCGTACGTCCCCGGCGGCGCGCGCGGCCCGACCCACCGCGCCCTCGTTCTCGTAGTTCACGGCCGAATCGAGCAGGCGGTAGCCCGCGCCGATCGCCGAACCGAGCGCCTCGACGCCGGCCGACCCGTTCAGCCGGTACGTGCCGAGCCCGACCGCCGGCAACGTCGTGCCGTCCGCCGCCGTCAACTGGGGAATCGCCATGCTGGTCCGCCTCTCCGTCGCCCCGCGCGCCACCGGCCGGGGTGACCCCGGGGCCGGTCGCGCCGCGTCTGTGCTCCGCCGCCCGCCTCTGGGCAGGCGCCCCCTGGACCCTACTCGCCGGAGCCGAACCGGCTCGGCCGGACGCGGACGGTCCGGCCTCGTCGCTACCGTCGCGGGACGCGGTCGGCGGCGGCCGACCGGCTCCGGCGGCAGGCTCTCCGGCTCAGGCCAGGCGGTCGAGGAAGGCCCGGGAGCGCGCCACCACCAGCGCCGTCGCCTCCGCGTCGTACGACGGCAGCGAGGCGTCGGTGAACAGGTGCTGGTCGCCGGGGTAGACGAACAGCTCGGCCCGGGCCGGCCCGGCGATGTCGACCAGCTCGCGGGCGGCGTCGATGTCGCCCTCCAGCCCGAAGAACGGGTCCTTCTCCATGCCGTGGACCTGCACCGGAAGCCCGCCAGGCCACGGCCCCACCGCCCACTCGCCAGTGACCGGGAGGCAGGCCTCGTAGAGCAGCGCGCCCCGGGCGCCCGGTCGGGTCTGCGCGAGGCGCTGCGCGATGCCGGCGCCGTAGGAGAAGCCCGCGTAGACAAGGTCCTTGGGCAGGTCGGCCAGGGCGCGGTCGGTGCGGTCGTCGAGCACGGCGCCGAGGCGCTTCATCAGCGCGAACCCCTCGTCGAGGCTCGCCGGCCGCTCGCCGTCGAACAGGTCGGGGGTGTGCACGGCGTGCCCGCCGGCGCGTAACTGGTCGGCGAACGCGCGCACACCGTCGGTGAGACCCAGCAGGTGGTGGAAGAGGACGACGTCGGCCATCTCATACACTCCGAAGTTCGGACGGCAATGATCGAATGATCCATGATTCTAGAACGGTTGAGAAATGTCGGTCAATGAGCAGCAGATCCCGGACTACGACCTCGACGAGATGCTCGTGGTCACCGCCCCCGAGCAGCTGCGCGCCCTCGCGGACCCGCTGCGCGACACCCTCCTCGAACTGCTCCTCGAACGCGCCGCCACCGTCACCGAGCTGGCCCGCGCCGTCGACCGGCCCAAGAGCAGCGTCGCCTACCACGTGAACCTCCTCGTCGACGCCGGCCTGCTCAAGGTCGTCCGCACCCGCCGCGTCCGGGCCATCGAGGAGCGCTACTACGGACGGGTCGCCCGCACCCTCTACGTCGGCGCGCTGCACCGCCCCGAGGACAAGCAGACCGTCGCCGCCATCAACGGGCTCGCCCAGGCCGCCGCCGAATCCGCCGCGGCGCACGCCGCCGACGACCTGCGCTGCACCCTCGTCCACGCCCGCATCCCGCGCGAGGACGTCCGCGCCTTCTGGGCCGAGGTCCAGGCCCTCGCCCGCAGGTTCGCGCAGATCCCCCGCGCCGGTGACCAGGTGTACGGCTTCGTCGCCGGCCTCTACCCGACCGACGCCCCCACGCTCCCCGAGCCTTCCGCCGTCTCCGAGGCTGGTCCTGGTGTGGGTGACGCTCAGTCCCGGTCGTAGACCAGGGTCCCCTCGGGCGTCAGCCGGGCACCGGCGGCCATCTCGTGGGCCGTGAGCTTGCCGCGATGGTCGAGGTGGCACACCTCGACGCCGCGAACGCCGACCACGAAGTCGGCCACCAACCGCCGGTGACACCGCCACCACAGGCTCTCACTGCACAGAATCACCATTCGCGACTCCCGCGACCCGGCGGCGGACGGCGCCGCGCTGGCCGCGGACGGTGCGGCGAGGACGGCGCCGGCCAGCAGGTCGTCGACGGCCGCGACGAACTCCGGCGTACGCATGTGGGCGGCGTAGCCGCGGAACGCCGCCACCCGCCACCACCGGTCCGGCGAATCCGCCGGCACGCGCCGCCGCCCACCCAGCCGCGGCTCCCACCGGTAGTCCACGCCGATCGTCGGCAGCCACTCGGCGAGCGCATCCCGGCCGACGTGCGGATGAGCACGGCTGCCCGGATAGCGACGCACGTCGACCAGCCGGGTCACCCCCGCAGCACCGAGCAGGGCGGTGAACTCGGCCTGGCTCGCGGTGCCGTGGCCGACGGTCAGCAGCGCCTCTGCCATGAGATCCAGACAACCGCACCGACGTACGAACCGCACGCCGTTCCCCGAGCGCGGAGCCCAGGCGGACTCCGATCCGTATCAGCCGAGGTCGTGCTCCGCCGCCCTCGTGTTGAGGACCCAGGCGAGCGGCATGGTGGCCCGGACGACGTACTGGCCGCCGTCCAGGTGGTGCATGGTGACGGTCTGCGCCTGATCCTGCTCGATCATCCAGTACTGCGGGATGCCGGCGGCGGCGTACTCGCTGCGCTTGGTCACCGTGTCCACGCCCTCGGAGCCGGGGGAGATGATCTCGACGACGAGTAGGACATCCTCGACCGGTAGCCAGACACCATCGGACTGGGGCTTGCTCCAGACAACCAGGTCAGGGATTCGTCCGCCGACGCCCCCGTTACGGCCCGGGATGCGTAGCCCGACAGCTTGGGCGATCCGGTCCGCCGGGGTGCCGCCCTGGGCCAGCCACACCATGAGCCGGGTCGCGATGATCGCATGGGCGTATCCCGGCGGCGGCATGATCGAGAGGACTCCCTCAGGGCTGATCTCGTACCGGTGATGCTCGTCCGCGGCCATCATCGCGGTGAGGTCGTCGAGCGTCACGACCGGAGGCATGTATCTGCCGACCGCCTCTGAGCTCATGCCGGCATCGTACCTGTCCAGCACCTCGCCACCGCTCGTGCCACAGCCGTGTTGGCGGACGCTGACGATCAGAGGTCACTCGATGCGGCGGGCTCGTAGACCGTCTCGACCGGTCGGATCACCTTGACCAGCGAGGCGAGGTACTCCCGGGTCTCCGGGTCGGTCGAGTAGACGATTGTGCCCTGCATGCCACGGGTCAGCAGCACCTTGTAGGTGTTGCGGATCAACAGGTCGGCTTCCTCGTCGCTGACCGACTTGCGGCTGCGGAACGCCGGGTCCTTCGACTCCTCGCGTCGGGTCACCAGCCGGCCGTCACGGGCGACCAGGTCGGGGCCGATGATGACGCCCGACCAGTCGTACTCGAAGCCCTGGGCCGTGTAGACACAGCCCACCTGGCCGAAGCCGTTGGGGTCGGTGGCCCAGAACGCGCTGCCCGGCGCCTCGCCGACACTGCGTTCGCTCTTGACGTTCCAGGGGCGCGACCAACCGCCGACCCGCACGTCCGGCACCAGCGTGTCGTCCGGGCGCGGGTCACTCCATGGCCAGCAGTACCCGGCCGACATCCGGGCCGTCACCCCGGTCGCCTGCTTGCCGGCGAGGAACGCCTCCACCTCCTCGGGGGAGTCCGCGAGGCGCAGGTCGATCCTGCCGTCGCCGGTCCAGACCATCGGCTCGCCGCCACCGAGGCCGAGCAGATCGACAACCCATTGCTCGTACGCCTCGCTGCCGCCGCACCGGAACTGGTCGTGCAGCGACACCACCTCGACATCGAGTGCGAGCTGCTTCGCGTACGACGAGATGACCTCGACGTTGCCCAGCTCGCCGGGCTTCACCACCTGGTGCTCGTCCAGTAGGAAGACCGGCACCCGCGCGGCGGCGATCAGTTCCTCGAGCTGGGACTGGGCCTTGTCCCGCTTGGCCTTCGGCGTGAACCGGTTGACCGACGTTTCCCGGATGCGGTGCGCCTCGTCGCAGATCAGCACGTCCAGGCCGTTGCGCTCGGCCGACATGAAGCTGTTGAAGTAGCCGAACAGGTTCTTCAACCGGGTGGAGCCCTTGCCGGCGTATCGGCGAAGCGTCTGCGTGAACGACCGTGAACCGGTGGCGTGCATGACGGAGCGCTGCTGGCGGGCCAGCTCGCCGAGCACCGACAGCGCGATCACGCTCTTGCCGCTGCCCGGTCCACCCGACACGACGACCACCGACTTGCGGTCCGCAGACCGGGCTCGCTCCACGGCGTGGAGCACCAGCTCGTACGCCACGCGCTGCTCGTCCAGCAGCGTGAAGTGCGACCTTTCCTTCAGCTCCTGCGCCGCGTACGCGAGCAGGTGGCGGCTGGGGCGGACGGAGCTGGTGAGGAAGCGGTCCGCAGCGGCGGCGCCGGACGTCGGCGCGAGGTGGGTGCGCAGGTAGTCGAGGAACTGACCGCGTCGCTGTTTGGTGAAGATCCGGCTCTGCTCGGTGGGCGGTCGGTCGAACAGGTCGCTGATGTCACGGTCGACCGCGTTGTGCAGGTACGCCGCACCACGCACCGGGTTCCGCTGTCCGGCGAGGATGCCGAGGAAGTCGGTCAGGTATTCGCAGTAGAGCTCGACCTGGACGCCGGGGTGCAGCCGAGCGCCGCGCGCGTGCTCCACCGCCACCAGACGATCGGAGCCCTCGTACGACTCGGCGTACGACCACTGCTTCAACTCCACGACCACGTAGGAGTCGTCCGCGCTTCTCGGGTGGACGCCGGCCAGCACCACGTCGACCCGCTTGCTGGTGAGCGGCAGCTGGTACTCGATCAGCATCTCGACCTGGCCGAGACCCGCGTCGGCGAGGTCCTGCCCCAGCACCTCCAGGCTCCGCGACCAGGCCCGGCGCTCGGCAGGGCTCACGTTGCGGCCGATCTGCTCCGCGATCCGGTCCGCCAACACGCCGGCGCCGGCCAGACGGAGGAGACCCTCGACGGAGGTGCGGAACGCTGACAACACTTGCCCCCGGGCAGCACGAAGTGATCGTGCGCATGGGGGGCGTGTCCGACAGCCGCCGGAAGCCCGTCGAAACGCGCTCTGATGGCCAGGACTGTAGCGAAGAGATCAACTCACCGCTACGCCCGAGAGGCCGGTGACTAGCGTTTCGCGGCCGACCCGCGGGCCTGCTCAACCGGGTAGCGGAGGGCTGAATCCGCCAACTTGGTCAGGGCCGCCTCCATCAGGTCGATGCCGAGCACGTCCGCGAGTCGGGTCAGGTAGATCATCACGTCACCGATCTCCGCCTTGATGCGCGCACCCGAGTCCGGGTCGGACATCACCGAGGCGGATTGCTCGGGCGTGAGCCACTGGAGTTCGGCCACCAACTCGCCGACCTCGCCGGTGAGTGCCATCGCCAGGTTCTTGGGCGTGTGGAACTGCTGCCAGTCCCGTTCCTCAGCGAAAGTTCGTACACGTCTCGTCAGTTCTTCCATGGTTGGAAGCATTCCAGTTGGAGGTGGCCTGGATCGTCCTGGCCATCCGGCAGGTTCCGCCTCGCGCCGCCACGCGGGTTTACAGACACAGCGACACAGACGTGGTCTTCACTGACATAGTCAGCGAAGACCACGTCGAGGTATCACAACACTTTTTGAAACGCGGATTCAGAGCGCGCTGTCGTGATCGCCGGCGGTATTACGGCAGGTCGACCAGCCGGAGCCGTCTTGCGGTGCCCCCGAGCTGCCAGACCGGCTCGGCTGGACTGACACCGAGTACCGCGCGGAGTTCGGCACTGGTGGTGGCGATGGTCGCCTCGGGTGCGATGGCGGCGAGGCGATGGTGCAGGTTCGCCTCCCGTCGCGCGGACGGTAGGTGGAACAGGACCGGCCACGCCCAGGTAGTCATCGAGTACAACCGGTCGTATTTGCCGACCTTCTCGACGAGGACGTCGAGGCTCTCCGCGCCGGTGTCGTACTCGAGGAAGAACGGCACGGTCCGCCCGTGATCGGTCCAGACGCCGGCCCCGTCGGGCCGGGGAAGTCCTGTTGGCCCGCGCGACATCATCCGTGGATCGTCTCCGACCCGGTACCACACTCCGGGGCTGTGAAAGGCGGAAGCCGGCTGCCATCGGTCCAGGCTGGTGTGGGGGTGGGTGCGGGCGTGAGCGGCGAGGTCGATGAAGACCTGGTTGGCGCCGAGCAGATGTGGCAGGTCCCGCCGCGATGTCAGGGACTGTTTGCGGCGGCGTGCTTGGTCGCGGCGGGGCGCGGCAAGTCCGCGCTGGGCGTGAACGTGATGGTAGCCGAGCTGGTCCAGGACGTAGTGGTAGGGGTAGGAGCCACCGTAGGCCCGGTTGGGTCGGAACCGGTCTGTCGCTTGCAGAAGGGTCAGGCGGCGTAGTCGGCGTTGGGCGAAGTCCAGGGATGGGAACAGGGCCTCGGCGATCTGATCCGTGGTGAGCACCCCGTGGTCGTACAGCCAGCCGAGCAGCTGGTCGTCGCGGACCGTGATGCTTGCCTGCAGGCGCAACAGCGGATCCGAAGCCGGTAGCCGGTTACGCATAAGCGTCCCCTGGGGGGAGACCCCAGAGCCGAGGGTCTGTCTGGAGCGTTCGCGAGGCCGTGTGAGCCGCACTGACCTGGGCTGTTAGGAGGGGCAGGGGGTCGGTTCGGGCGTCAGTATCAAGGCGGACGGTCGAACGGAGACCGACACGGACATCGGCGCCGCCGGTCACCCTCCATGCCCCGCAGTGGGGTTCGGAGAAATGGCAGGGCGCGCCCCCGCGACGATGCTGCTGGAGCGAAGAAGGGTCGCTGAGCTGGATCAACATGATCATTTCTCCTGTGATCGGGATGCGGGTTGGCGGGCGAGGACGTACCGGCCAGGTCGATGACGTGGACGGATGGATGCGCTGTCAGGTCGCGTCAGGAACTGTCAGCCGGCGCAGCCCCCGCGACTGACGCCTGGTCCCCTGACAGGACCGGCTCGGGGCTGACAGGGCCACAGGTCGCGGTTCTGTCAGACGGCCGCAGGCTGTGACAGATCCGGTGCGGACTGGCCGGGTGGAGCCGTCTCGGCGCGCAGAACGCGCACGAGCGCCGAGGCGGTGGCGTTGGACAGCTGATGTCCCTCCGCGCGCATCTGACGGGCGAGGGCCGTGCGGGACAGCGGTGTCCCCTGGACAGCGAGAAGGCGAGCGGCGGTCCGGGCGTCCGGGACCAGCGCGACGACCTCCGGACGGTCGTCCCGGTCCCGCGCGCTACCGGACCGTCGGTCCGGGACCGCCAAGCCCCGGTCCGCCGGGGCGGGGACCACGGCGATGGCGGCCCGGACGGCGAGAGTGCTGGTGTTGTCCGGGCTCCGGCGGTCCCGGGCCGACTCTTGGGCGTCCGGGACCGCGGCCGCGCCGGCGGGCGTCGGTCCGGATGCGGTCCGGACGGCTCCCGTGGTCCGGGCGGTCCCGGTGGTCCGGGCAATCCCCGTGGTCCGCTCGGACGGCGTGGTCCGGTGGGACGGGGCAGAGTCGGCGCGGCCGAGAGCGATCTTCACCATCGCCAGGAAGCCCAGCGCGGGCAGCGCGGCGGCGATCCAACCGATCACCGACGGCTGCGCCTCCACCACCTGCGCCGCCAGAGACAGGAAAACCGCCACCGTCAACATCGTGGCGGGAAAGGCGACGCTCTTGCCCGAGCGCCGGTTGCGGCGCAGCTCCAGTCCGCCCGCGATCGATGCCAACTCCAGCACGACCGCGTCAGCCCACGCCAACCAGCCCGGCTGGCCGTGCGCAGCCGCGACGTCATGCACATGACGGAACGACGCCGCGCCGGCCGCTCCGCCGATCAACAGCATGATCAGCACCTGGACGAAGTTCTCGAGCCGCTCCCGCCTCAGCCGTGCCTGACCGGGCAGTCCGTGCGGCCGACGCTCAGCTGTCGCCAAGGTCCCCCCACCTGTCGAGACGATCTCGGTGTGTGGCCGTGATGAGGGTGGCTGGGTAGGCGCGGACGGCCATATCCGGCAGCTCAACCGTGGTGATGTTGATGGAAGTCATGTCGTTGCTCCAATTTTCGTGGTAGTGCTATCGAACGAGCGGACTCCGCGCAGCCGCCGGCAGAAGGACGACAGGCGTTTGCCACAACCTGTACGGCAGGCTGGGGCCATCGGGCGGGCAGAGGCAGGCGGCCAAGCCGAGCCACGAGGGTCAGGATCCACTACGACGCAAGACAACAGACGTCGTGATGAGGCGGCTCAGCTCGCCGGCAGACGGTCCTTCATGGAACCTCCCATCACTCGACGTCGTGCTGGCATCGACCCGAACAAGAGCAGGCAGCCGGTCTTGGGGGTGGTGCCTGCCTGTCATCGGTCGTCGAGCGCGTCAGCAGACAGGGCGAGAACGTCTATCAAGTACGCCCCGCGAATACCGGACGAGTCAACCCCTACCCGCCTGGCTCGTGTGCGCCGGAGCCACCGAACGTGCCCGACAATGACGCTGTCTCGCCCGCCGGAGCCTCCGGGATCCGTCGAGCGCAGTTGCGACTTGCGAGGCGACGGGGCTGGCGATCATGGCTCGGGCTGGCTGCGCGCACGCCGGGGAAGCCGCCGGACGATTCGCCACCGGACGTTCCTGGGCCGCGACCGGGCTCCGGTCCCTCCAGCTCCAGCTTGACGTGGTTGAGCATGTCGCGGAGTTGAGCGGCGAGATCGCTCCTGCTCAACGGCAGTGCTGCTGAGCAGGGAATCCGTGCAGTGGGCAGGGCGCGAAGATGCATGCCCTCATCGAAGAGCGTTGCCGCGGACGGTGCTGATGAAGTCGCTCCAGGCTTGCGGCCTGAACGTAAGGACCGCGCCCAGGCTGTCCTTGGAGTCCCGGACGGCCACCACGCGGGGAAGATTCATGGCGACCTCGACGCAGTTGCCGCCGTTGCCGCCGCTGCGGGTGCTCTTGCGCCAGACGGCGCCGGTCAGGTCAGTCATGTCGCAACTCCGCGATGACGCTCTTGATCATGTCCGTCGATTGTGACTCATCGAGTGCTAGCCGTTCGAGACTCTGCCAGACGCTCCGGTAGGCGGCCAGCTCGTCCGGCTTGTCGAGGTACAGGGCGCCGGTCAGCGATTCGCTGTACGCCACCGAGGGCTCCGGCGCGGTTCGCCCGCCGTTAGTCGCGGGGAAGTCGAGAATCACGAACGAACCCGCGACCGCACCGGAGTGCGGCCCTGCGGCGAAGGGCAGCACCCGCACGGACACGTTCGGCATCTCTGCGGCCGACAAGAGGCGCGCGAGCTGCTCGACCATCGCACTCCGACTGCCGACAGTTCGGCGCAGCACTGCCTCTGAGAGGACGGCATCCAACCGGGGCGGCTGTGGCAGCCGTCGGGTCAGAAGCGCCTGCCGCTGTAGTCGGACCTCCACCGACCGTTCGCGATCCTCTTCGCTGGCCGACGGCTGGTCCAAGCGCGCGAGGCCGAGCGCATACTCCCGTGTCTGCAACAGACCGGGTATCCCACCGAGTCTTCTGCGACCTGAGGCTGCCCGGCGGCCGACGCTGTCTCCTCCGCGACGGTCACGACGGTGACTGCTCCCGCCGCCTGCGCCGATGAGTGAAGCTAAGGCTGGACGCTACCCCCATTGCAAGAGCTCGCGAGAGTAGGAATCGCAGGCGCCCTACGCGGGTGCCGTCAACGCGCGGCGGCGTAGCATCGCTCGCATTCCTTCTGCCATAGCACCTCGTCGTCGAGGTTTGCGTACTCGGAGCGCAGGCGGCGAGCGAGCGCGTAGAAGCCCTCGTGCGGCCGGCCTGTCTCCTTGCCGACGACGAGCGCACTCCAGATCGGCTCGTTCCGCTCGGCGGCCCGCTCGGATACCTGGGCCAGCGGTTGGCTCAGGAAGTTTGCCTGGAGGCCGACGCGCCTTCCGAGCGGGCCGTAGCCAATGAGGCCTTCCGCGACGGCAACCCCGTAGAGGACATCGGCGATCCGATCGACGCGATCCATCTGGAAGATCTCAGGCATAGCGAGAGGCTAGTGACGATGATCCACCGTGCGCAATGGGCACGACGGCATCGGGCATCAGGACGTGGGTTGCTCCGCTGACCATGCTCTGATTGGCTGCCAACCTGAAGGTGACGGCGTGGAATCGCTTGCGCAGCATGCCTTCGCACCGAATCGGCTGCGCAGTTACCCACGCCGTCCGTGACTCTGCGGACCGCCGATGGAGAGCGAGCGAGATGCGCACAACTGCGATTCATTGCACGCCGCCGGCGACCGCAGCGCGGACCGCCTCGGTGCTCGGGGTGGTGCCGAGTCGGCCGGGGGACGACCTCGAGTGGGACGCACGAAGGTCTCTGCCGAGCGCGCCTGCGTGAACTGCGGCGAAGCCTGAACACGGGACCACTACTGTCGCCAGCGCGGGTAGCCGTAGCGCCGTCGACCTGCGTCGTCTTGATCACGCCTTCGATGACGTAGCCGCAGTCGCCGAGATCCGGGTGGTTCGCCGCGTGGCGGTGCCAGACGGGGAGCCGAGGAACAAGTGTCCAATGCAGACACTTTGCTGCCTGTGACACCTTCGCGCATGCAACCATTCAACGTGAGTCGATTTCGTCGATCGGGGGATGTCGTCATGCAGCCGGATCACCCTCGGAAGGTGCGCGTAGAGCCGGTCCAGGCCGGCGACGTCGAGTTCTTTGTCGAATTGGCTGAGGAGGGTGGCCCGGAGACGGTCGGCGCCGGGCGCCTGCTCTCCTTCGACGGGGTACGGGACACGGTCCAGGCGGTGGCCGAGGAGTTGGCGCAGGTCTGGCAGCAGGTCAAGCCGGCGGAGGCGACCGTGGAGTTCGGCCTGTCGCTGACCGCCAAGGCGGGCCCGCTCACCGGGCTGGTCGTCTCGGGCGACGGGGCCGCGACCTTCAAGATCACCCTGGTCTGGAGAGACGGTTCGTGATCGAAGCGGGCACCCGATGACCGGCGCGGTGGTCAACTCGCTGCAACTGCGTCGGCACGTCGTGCGCGTGGACGCCCTCGCTGGTGGGTTGCTGGGCAGCGGTTTCTTCATCGCACCCGGGTGGGTGCTCACCGCCGCCCACGTCGTGTTCGACCGCGCCCGGGGGGACTTCCACAAGGTGGTCGTGACGCCCGCGGCCGTCGATGTGGGTGAGGTGGCGGTGCGCGCCGACGTGATGGCGTTCTCCGACGTGCCGGAGAGCACCACGCTGTGGCCCTTTCCGGACCTGGCGCTGCTGCGACTGCACGACAGTCAGCCGTGGGTGAGCCGTCACCCCTGTGTCTGGGCGGCGAACGGAGAGCCCCTCGGCGACGACTGCCACGCGTACGGGTTTCCGCCCCGTGAGCTGCGCGGGCCGTCGCACGGGGCGCCGGCCCGGTTCGCCTTCGAGGGTGTCGACGGCGACGGGTTCCTCCGGCTCAAGCAGGGCCAGGCCGACCTGGGCCTCTCCGGCGCGCCGCTGGTGTGCCCGACCCGGCGGGCCGTGGTGGGCGTGATGACCGGGACCCGGGACCGCACCAGTGACCTGGGCGGCTGGGCGGCTCCGATCTCCGCGCTGCTCGGCGCGATGCCGGGTGTCCCCGATGAGCTGATCGACTACGGCCGGGACCTGGTGCGGCGGGGGACCGAGGCGGTGCTGGCCGATCGCCGCACGTGGCACGCGGTGGTCCCGGTCGCCGTCCCCGACGAGCTGCTGCCGGACTGGGACGGGTTCCAGCGGGCGCCCGGCTCGTTGCCGGCGGAGATGCTGCTCGCCGACTCGCGCGTGGTGCCCTACCGCCTTCGCGACGAGGACCTGCGTGCGGCCGTGCGCTGGTGCGAGCAGCCCACCGCGATGGAGGTGTGGCGCTTCGCCGGGGTAGGCGGCGCGGGGAAGACCCGCCACGCGATCGAGCTGTGCCGAGCGATGGCGAAACGGAACTGGGTCGTCGTGCGGTGGACCGAGCTGACCGACCTGCCCGCCGCCGCGCAGGAGGTCGCCGGTCTGCCGCTGCCCCGTCTCGTCGTCATCGACTACGTCGAGGCCATCGCGATCGACACCCTGCGGGCCCTGCTCGACAAGCTCCGCGCGAAGGCCACCGCGCTCGCGCCCGTGCGGGTGGTCCTCCTGACCCGGACGGCCGCCGGCTACACCACGGGCGGGGGTGACGTGCTGCGGGAGATCGGCAAGGCGGCGGGGCCGGCGCTGCGGAAGATCCTCAACAGCAGCGGTGACCCGATCACCATCGGTCGCATCCCCACGCGTTCGCGCCGCGAGCTCTACGACACGGCGTTCCGGGCGTTCCGCCGGGCCTGGCTGGGGGAGGAGTCGGCCCGACAGGCTCCGGCGCCGGACCTCACCGGCAAGCGGTACGAGGTGCCGCTGGAGGTGTTGCTCGAGGCGTTCGACCGCGCGCTGTCGGGCGGCCACCCCGCGAGTGAACGACCACCGGTGGACCGCGCGCTCGACCACGAGGCGCGCTACTGGAACGGCCGCGCGCCGGCCGCGCTGTCCGAGCGGTCGCGACGTGCCGCGGTCGCCGTGGCCACCCTGGCCGGCGCGGAGACCGACGAGCAGGCCGAGGCGCTGCTGCGGGTGCTCCCGGAGCTGCGCGGGGAGGCGACGGCGGGCCTGCGCCGGGAGACGGTGGCCTGGCTGTCGGCGCTCTACGCCGGGCCGCTGCAGATCAATCCGGTACGACCCGACCTGTTGGGAGAGGCGCTCGTTGCCGAGGTGCTCGCGGGTCAGGGCGACGGTGGCCGGAAGCTGCTCGGCGCGGTGCTCGCACTGGACGACGACGCCCAGGTGGCGCGGAGTCTGGACCTGTTGGCGCGGCTGGTCGTCACCAATCCGGCCGCTACCGGCTGTGTCGCCGCCGCGCTGTTCGACCGGCACCGGCACCTGGTCGATCGGGCGGAGGCGCGCGCCGAGGGCACCGCCGAGCGGCCGGGGAGGCTGGACCTGGCCATCGGCCTGCAGCGGCTGCTCGGCGGCGCGGTCGAGACGCGGATGGCGCAACTCGCGCAGACGAGTGCGGCCGGCAACGTCGCGCTGCTCGAGCTGTCCGTGTCGTACAACAGGATCGGCGACCTGGCGCGGCATTCCGGGCAGAGTGAGCGCGCCGAGGCTCTCTACGTCCGGGGTCTCGACATCCGTCGGCGGCTGTCGCGGGCGCACCCGGACGACGACCGCTACGCGCGGGAACTGTCCATCTCCTACAACAAGCTGGCTCGCCTGGCGTTCTGGCTCGGGCAGGCCGAGCGTGCCCGCGGGCTGTACGAGCAGGGGCTGGAGATCCGCGAGCGGCTCATGAGCCGGCACCCCGAGGACCGCACCCTGGCCCGTGACTACGCGGTCTCGCAGGAAGGGCTGGCCGAACTCACCCGTGATTCCGGCGAGAGCGTGCAGGCGGAGCGTCTGTACCGGCAGGTGCTGCCGATCCGCCTGCGGCTGTGCGAAGAGGAGCCGGCGAACACCACGTACGCCCGCGACCTGTCGATCTCCTACGAGGTGCTGGGTGACATCGCGATGGAGACGGGGCGACCCGGTGAGGCGCGACAGCTCTACGAACAGGGGCACCGCATCCGCGAGAAGCTGTGGACCGACGATCGGGAGAACGCGAACTACGCCCGTGACCTGTCCAACTCCTACCACCGCCTGGGCGAGCACGCTTTCGAAGCCGCACGGTTCGAGGAGGCGCGGCACCGCTTCGAGCTGGCGCTGCAGATCCGGCAGCGGCTGCACGCGTCACAACCGCGCAACACGGTCTACGCCCACGACCTGCTGGTCTCCTACAGCGGGCTCGGCGAGCTCGCGGCCCGGGAGGGGCGGCTCGACGACGCCGAACGGCTCTACCACCTCGGCTTGGCGGTCGCCGAGGATCTGCTCGCGGCGGAGCCGCGCAACGTGACCTTCGCCCGGGACAGCCTGTTCGTCTACATGGGCCTGGGTGAGCTCGCGGCCCGGCGGCGAAGGGCACGGGAGGCGGAGAAGTTCTACCGGCTGGGGCGCACCCGGGCCGAACGGCTGCTCGCGGCGGAGCCCGACAGCGTCCAGTTCGCCCGTCTCGTGGCCCTGTTCTACGAGGGTCTGGGCGTGGTGGCGCTCGACGCCGCGCCGGGCGAGGTCGGCGTCAACGCCGAAGCCCTGCTCAGCGCGGCGGTGCACTTCCGTCGCAGCCTGTGGGCCCGGGACCAGGCAAGCGTGGCGCTCGCCGAGGACCTGGCCTGGTCGTTGCAGTGCTACCGCCGCGTCGCCGATCGGGCGGGCAGGGAGCGGGCCAGGGTGGAGGCGCGGGAGGCGCTCGAGCCGTTCGAGGACTCCGGCATGCTCAGCAGGTCCGCGCGGGAACTGCTCGACAGCCTGCGGACGCCGGAGCCGGGCGAACATGAGCAGTAATCGATGTCGGTCAACCGGCGCGCGGTGATGCGAACTTTAGACCGAATGGATAGTGTTGTCGCCGATACCCTCGGGGCCATCCTGAGGTACGGAGGCTCGGCCGTCCATCGATGTGGCCGCCGGCTGTGACCTCCACACCATCCCACACAGAACCAGACCTCGGTTTCAGGGGTGCCCTCAGGCGGATCGTCGCCGATGAGCCAGGGCATTCCTCGTAGAGAAAGAGCGAGCTCGTGAAGATCGTTGAGCAGCAGCGGGCCACCATGACCGAGTCGCTCGGCGAGGTGCGTCGCACCCCCCTGCACGAGATCCCCGTCGACCGGGCAGCGGAGATCGTCAGGAAGGTCATGCGTCACCGCGAAGGCGCCACGGGCGCCGTGGAGGTCGCCCGGTTCGGATCCGCCGCCTGATCCGCGCCGACCGCCGTGACCGCACCCGGATCGTCACCGGCGACGTGGCCCATCAGCCAGTACGTGTTGAAGGTCCACAGCCGCTGCGATCTGGCGTGCGACCACTGCTACGTCTATGAGCACGCCGACCAGAGTTGGCGGCAGCGCCCCCGGTACATGGATCTGCGCACCGCCTCGGCGGCCGCCGAACGCATCGCCGAGCACGCGGCGGCGCACCGCCTGCCCGCGGTCACCGTCGTGCTGCACGGCGGTGAACCACTGCTGCTCGGAGTGCGTCGCCTGCGGGAGATCCTGCACCTGCTGCGGCGACGGATCGAACCGACCAGCCGCCTCGACCTACGGATGCAGTCCAACGGCGTACGACTGTCCGAGGAGTACTGCGACCTCCTGGCGGAGTACGACGTCCGCGTCGGCATCTCACTGGACGGTGACCGCGCGGCCAACGACCGGCACCGCCGGTTCCCGCACGGCGGCAGCAGCCACGCCCAGGTCCTGAACGGGATCGGGCTGTTGCGCCGGCCGGCGTACCGGCGGCAGTTCGCGGGCATCCTCTGCACCGTCGACACCGCCAACGACCCGGTCGCCGTCTACGAGGCGCTGCGGGCCGAGGAGCCGCCGTTGGTGGACCTGCTGCTGCCGCACGCCACCTGGGCGATCCCGCCGCACCGGCCGCACGGCGAGCCCACCCCGTACGCGCGGTGGCTGCTGGCCGTCTACGACCGCTGGACCGCCGACGGCCGACCGATGCCGATCCGGCTGTTCGACTCGCTGCTGTCCACCGGGGCGGGCGGCGCAAGCGGCAACGAGTGGGTCGGTCTCGACCCGGCGGATCTCGTCACCATCGAGACCGACGGCACCTGGGAGCAGGTCGACTCGCTGAAGATCACCTATCCCGGCGCACCCGCCACCGGGCTGAGCGTGTTCACCCACGCCGTGGACGAGGTCTCGGCGCTGCCCGGCATCGCCCGCCGGCAGACCGGCCTGGACGGGCTCGCCGCGACGTGCCGTGCCTGCCCGGTCGTCCGCCAGTGCGGCGGAGGGTTGTACGCGCACCGCTACCGCGACGGCACCGGCTTCGACAACCCGTCGGTGTACTGCGCCGATCTCAAGGAGCTGATCGTGTCGCTCAACGCGCGGACGAGCCCCACACCGGTCCCGACCCCACCCGTCGTCGACGGTGAGGGCGCGGACCTGCCCGACGGCCTGCTGGACCGCATCGGTTCCGGTCACACCGCCGAGGACGACCTCCGGTTCCTGACCGGCAGCCACCTGGCGATCACGCGGGCGCTGCTCGTGACGGTGGCCGACGCCGGATCAGCGGACGCCCGCGCCGGTTGGGAACTGCTGACCCGGCTGGACCAGGAGGCGCCCGAGGCGGTCGAGGAGACGCTCGGCCACCCGTACGTCCGCGTCTGGGCCGCCTCGGCGTTGCCGGGACCCGGCCGTGTCGACCGGGGGATCGACTCCCACCTGTCCTGCATCGCGGCGGCGGCCGCCGTGCGGGCCGGCGCCTCCGTCGAGCTGGACGTCCCGATGCGCGCCGGCGTGATCCACCTGCCGTCGGTCGGCGCGCTCGCGTTGCCGACCGTCGCCACCGGCACCGCGACGCTGACCGTGACGCCGCGGGACTGGACCGTCCGGCACGGTGCTGAGCGGGCGCGGGTCGCCTTCCCCGACGAGCCGGGCACCGGCGAGCCGCAGGTGACCGGCGCCCGCTGGCAGGCCGGCCGACACCTGCCCTTCGGCGGGTCGACGATCCTGTTCGAGGATCTCGATCCCTACCGTGACTGCCACGACTGGAAGGCCGCCGAGCGGGTGGACCCGCCGCAGTTCGCCGCGTGGCGCGAGGCGTTGGCCCGCGCGTGGGAGGCCATCGAGGCCGACGTCCCCCACCAGGCGTCCGTCGTCCGCACCGGGCTGCGGGCGGTGGTGCCGCTGCTGGACGACCCGACCGGCACCCTGCGCAGCTCCACGGCGCGGCAGGCGTTCGCGTCGATCGGTCTCGCCCGCGCGGACGGCCCCGCCACCGCCGTTATGATCGTGCACGAGTTCCAGCACAGCGTGCTCGGCGCCCTGCTCGACCTCTGCGACCTGTTCGACCCCGAACACACCGCGCGGGTGAAGGTCGCCTGGCGCGAGGACCCACGCCCGATCGAGGGCGTCCTTCAGGGCACGTACGCCCACCTCGCGATCACGCAGATCTGGCGTCAGCGGGCACGCCGCGACGGCGCCGGCAGCCTGGCGGACGAGCGCCACCGGCAGTACCGGGAGTGGACGGCGGACGCGGCCGACGCGCTGCGCGGATCGGGCGCCCTGACCCCCGCCGGCGAGCGGTTCGTCGGCCACCTCGCCGAGGCGTTGACGAGGTGACGGCAACCACGCTCACGCCGGACAGCGTCGCAGCGCTGAGCGAACAGTTCGCGGCGGCGGGCGTCACCGCGGGCCGGAGCGTGCTGGTGCACGCGTCGATGCGCGCGGTGGGCCACGTGGACGGCGGCGCGGCCACCGTGCTGGCGGCGCTGCGCCGGGTGATCGGGCGGGCGGCGGTCGTGGTGCCCGCGCAGACCCCGAACAACTCCACCTCCAGTCCCGCCTACCGCTTGGCGACCCGCGGTATGACACCCGCCGAGGTGGCCCGTCACATCGCCCGGATCGAGGGTTTCGACCCGGCCACCACGCCGTCGTTCGGCATGGGCGCGTTCGCCGAGCACGTCCGGCGCGAACCGGCGGCCGTGCGCAGCACACACCCGCAGACGTCGTTCGCGGCCGTGGGGCACGGCGCGGCGGAGCTGATGCGCGTGCACGACCTGGACTGCCACCTCGGCGAGCGCTCACCCCTGGGCGCGTTGTACGAGGCGGACGCGACGATCGTGCTGCTGGGTGTCGGCTACGACGCCTGCACGGCCCTCCACCTTGCTGAGTACCGCCTGCCACGGCGGTCCACCCGCGACTACTGTTGCTTCCTGCGCGACGGGGACAGGCGTGTCCGGTGCGACTTCACCGGCCTCGACCTCGACGACAGTGACTTCGGGCTGCTCGGGCAGGCGCTGGAGGCGGTGCCCAATGCGATGGTGACCGAGGGCAGGGTCGGACGGGCGCGCACCCTGAGCATGCCGATGCGCCGATCAGTCGACTTCGCCGTCGGCTGGATGACCCGCAATCGGTGATCGACCGTTCCTGGTATGTGTCCGTGCTTTCACGTATTGTGATGGCCGCGCAACGCACAGGACGGTTGGGGGCGTGGCGGTGCGGATCGGCTCGTCGACCTTCATCGTGGGCAGGCCGCAGTGAGGCCGGAGGAGCCCCCACCGGCGGGCGGCCAGGAACCGTTCTACTTCTTCCTCAGCCACGCCCATCCGCAACCCGTGGACCCGCACGTCGAGATCGACTACTACGTGCGGGCGGTGTTCCGCGACCTCTCCGACGCGGTCACCAACCGCCCGAGGGGTAAGGCCGACTGGTCGGTCGGGCTGTTTCGCCCCTGCGCGGACCCGTCGGTCGAGCCCGACCGCGTCGATCGCGCGCTCGCCTCCACCGCCGTGTTCGTGGCACTGCGCTCGACGTGCTACGACGCCGACGAGCAGGCCACCGTGGAACGCCTCGCCTTCTACCGTCAACCGTCCACACTGCACGAGCGGCCACCGCAACAGCGCCTGCTGCCGGTGCTGTGGGAGGTGCCACCGACGGCCACGGCCTGGGCGACGCTCGACACCGCCCTGACGCCCCTGCCGGACGTGCCGCAGTACGCCGAGACGGGCCTGGTCGCCCTGAGCCGGCGGCACGCCGACCGGGACGCCTACGAACGGGTCCTGGCGTTCCTCAGCGAGTGGATCGTCGACGTGGCGGAGGGGCGGCAGGTGCCGGCGAGCGGCCGCTGGCCCGGCACCGCGCCCCGGAAGGCGAAGCCCGCCTTCATGATCGCCACGTGGGGGGTTCCCGCTGCCGGCGACGGGGGCGGCACCGCCGGCGGCGTTCGCACCGACGGGCCGCTGCGGCAAGCCGCGGCACGGGTGGCCGGGTACGTGAACACCGCCCGTTTCGACGTCCGGTCGGTCGATCTCAGCGACGGCAACGAGCGCCTCGGCGAGCGACCGGCGGTGCTGCTCATCGACGCCGCAACGCTCGAAGCCGACGGCGACCGCAGGACGAGGCTGAAGGAGCTCCTGCGCACCCTGCCCGCTTGGGTGCAGCCGCTACTCGTGCCGGAGAGCATCGACGACATCCGCCCACCCGAGGCGGACCTGTGGGACGGGCGGCGCACGCCGGCAGGCGGTCCCCGGTGGGTGCCACGACCACGCATCATGACCGAGCTCAACGACTCGGCAGCGGTCATCACCGCCGCGATCGACCGGGCCATCCGCAACTTCGACGACGAGCATCTGGTGGAGCGGCGGTACCCGCCGCGCCCGCGCTCGAACAGCCAACCGGAGGAGTAGACATGACGGACGTCCGGGACGGTCAGATCGTTACCTTCTACTCCTTCAAGGGTGGCACCGGCCGGACCATGGCGCTCGCGAACACCGCGTGGATTCTCGCCGCGAACGGCTACCGCGTGCTCGTCGTCGACTGGGACCTCGAATCGCCGGGCCTGCACCGTTTCTACCGCCCGTTCCTCCACGACGGCATGCTGCGCGGCGCCGGCGGTGTGATCGACATGCTCGTGGGCTACGAAGGGGCGGCCAGGGAGGCCGCGAGCCGGGACCCCGCGGCCCCCGGCGAACTGCCCCACGCCGCCTTCGCGAACGTGCGGCGCCACGCCTTCTCCATCAACTGGCGATGGCCCGCCGGTGGGACGCTCGACTTCCTCGGCACCGGCCGACACAACCACAGCTACAGCAGGTCCATCTCCGGCCTCGACTGGGACCACTTCTACGAGGTGCTCGCCGGCGGCGCGTTCTTCGACGCGCTGCGCGCCGACATGAAACGCACCTACGACTTCACCCTCATCGACAGCCGCACAGGGCTCAGCGACGTCGCGGACATCTGCACCGTCCACCTTCCCGACACCCTCATCGCCTCGTTCACGCTCAGCGAGCAGGGCATCGACGGCGCCGCCGAGGTCGCCCAGTCGATCAGCCGCAAGACCCTGCCACGGCGCATCCGGGTGCTGCCCGTGGCGATGCGCATCGACCCGGCGGAGAAGCTCAAGGCGGACACCGGCCGGCTGGTGGCCCGGCAACGGTTCGACGGGCTGCCCGCCCACCTCAGCGACGAGGCGCGGGAGCGCTACTGGGCCGAGGTCCAGGTGCCCTACCTGGCCTACTACGCGTACGAGGAGACGCTGGCCACCATCGAGGACAGCTCGGGCGCACCCGGCAACCTGCTGGGCGCCTTCGAGAAACTCACCGAGGTCATCACCGAGGGCCGCGTCACCCGGCTGCCCACCATGGACGAAGCCGACCGCATCCGCCTCAAGGCGCAGTTCGTACGGATGGCGGCGGTGCGCGAGACCGAGGTGACGCTCAGGTATGACGTGGCCGGCCTCGTCTGGGCCGAGTGGATCTCCTGGATCCTGCGCGAGGCCGGCATCCAGGTGCACGACCCCGGCCCCGGCGGCAAGCCGGCCGGTCTCGCCGTGGTCGCCCGTCCACTGGTCGTCAACACCTCCACCGAGACCGTCGACGTCGCCCGGCCCGGCACGTCGGCTCGGGACACCCGCCGGCCGCTGACCGTCTACGTGGGCGCCACGCAGGCCGCCGCGTCGCCGGTCACCAGCGGCAACTCCACCCGCCTGGGTCGGCTCGAGGAGCTCGCCGCCGCCGAACAACTCCTGCGCCTGGTCGGCTTCCCGCCCCCCAAGGCCGAGTTCCTCGTCGGCGCCCCCCGGTTTCCGGGCAGCCCCCAGACCGTCTTCCAGGCCCCGCCGCGCAACCTGCTCTTCACCGGCCGAGAGGCGCTCCTCGACCTGCTCCGGGGCAAGCTGCGGGCACAGAGCGACGCCGCCGTCCCCGTCGTCCTGCAGGGCATGGGCGGCATCGGCAAGACCCAACTGGTCACCGAGTACGCACACCGGTTCCGCGGTGCGTACGACATCGTGTGGTGGGTCGACGCGGACTCCACCGAGGACGTCGACAGCGCCCTCTACGACCTCGGCCGTCGGCTCGGTCTCAGCCTGTCCAGCAGCGTCCCCGAGGGCGCGCAGACGGTGAAGCAGGCCCTGTCGCGTGGCGAGGCCGGCCTGCGGTGGCTGGTCGTGTTCGACAACGCCGAGCAGGCGGCCCGCATCGAACGCCTGCTGCCCAACGGCCCGGGCCACGTCGTCATCACCTCGCAGGGCACCAACTGGGGCGAACAGGCACAGGTGATCGCGGTCGACGTCTTCGAACGCGCGGAGAGCGTCAACCACCTCAGCCGGCTCCTGCCCACTCTCGGCGAACGTGACGCGAACCGCATCGCCGAGGCGCTGGGCGACCTGCCGATCGCCGTGGCGGCGGCCGCCGCGTGGCTGGTGGAGACCCGCTCGCCGGTGTCGGAGTACCTCCAGGCGATCGAGGAGGGCAACCTCGGCGCGCTGGGCTCCGACAGCGACATCGGCCGGGTGGAGGCGGCCTGGCGGCTGTCCCTCGACCAGCTCAGGGCGCGCCGGCCCGCGGCGTACCGACTGCTGCAACTCTGCTCGGTCATGGCCCCGGAGGTGTCGCTCGACATCATCTACAGCAGCGCGATGGCCGAGTACCTGCGTGCGATCGACCCGACCGTCACCAGCCGACTCATGATCAACAGGCTGGTGGAGCAGATCAAACGCCTCGCCCTGCTGCGCCTCGACCAGCACAGCGAGTACGACGGCCAGAGCGCCGACCGCGACACCGCCCGCATCGTGATCCACCGCCTGCTGCACACCGTCGTCCGGTCCCGGATGTCGGACGAGGAACTCGCCGAAGCCCGTCACCAGGTGCACCTGCTGTTGGCCGCGGTCGCCCGCACCCTGGACGAGGTGGACGTGCAGAGCGAGTGGCGCAGGTACCGCACGCTCTGGCCGCACGTCGAGGTCTCCGGCGGCGCCACCTGCGCCAACCCGGACATCCGCGACCTGCTCGTCAACCAGGTCCGCTACTTCTTCCTCCGTGGCAACCCCGACGGCGGGCTGGAGGTCGCCACCCGGATCGAGGACGCCTGGACCCGGCTGATGCAGGAGTACGACGACGAGACGCAGCGTCGCGAACTGCTCGTGAAACTGCTCCGCCTACGGTTCAACAAGGCGAACTTCCTGCGCGACAAGGGCGCCTTCCAACAGTCCTACGACCTGAACCAGGCGATCCACGCGCAGCAGGTCGCGCTCCTGGGCCGCGACCACGGCGACACGCTGATCACGGCGGCGGGCCTCGGCGGCGACCTGCGGGGCCTGGGCCGCTACGCGGAGGCCCTGGCGTTGGACACCGAGACCTGCGAAATCTGGCGCACGGAGTTCGGTGAGGACAACAAGCGCACCCTCAACGCGCTGAGCAACCTCGCCGTCTCCTACCGCCTCACCGGGAAGATGGCCGACGCGCTGCGCCTGGACCAGGAGGTCTACGCCAAGCGCCAGGACGCGCTGGGTGAGCAGGACCTCAACACCCTCCAGTCGGCCACCTCCCTCGGTCGCGACCTGCGCGACGCCGGCCAGTACGAGAAGTCCGTCGAACTGTTGACCCACGTGCGCGACGTGTACGCGGCGGTGATGGGGGAGACCAGTCGCTTCGTCTACGAGGCCGACGCCAACCTGGCCGTCTCGCTGCGCAGCGCCGGCCGCCACCGGGAGGCCAGCGAACTGCTCGAGGTGGCCTACCAGCGGTTGGTGGCGATCGTCGGCCCCGATCACCCCGAGACCCTGACCTGCCGGCTCAGCCGATCGGTGACCCTGCTGGAGTTGGGGGACTGGGAGCAGGCGGAGGCGGAGACCGGCGCCGTGCGCGACGCGTACGTGCGCCACCTCGGCGTTCGCCACCCGCACAGCCTGATCTGTCTGAACAACCACGCCGCGGCGATCCGTGCCACGGGCGACCTCGGCGAGGCCCGGACCCTGGCCCGGCAGTCCCTGGAGGGCCTGCTCGACGTGCTGACCGCACGGCATCCCTACACCGTCGCCGCGCAGATGAACGTGGCCGTCATCGAAGCCGACCTGCACCGTTACACCGAGGCGCTCGAACTGACGGCCGGCGCGGCGGGCCTGCTGATCGACCTGCTCGGCCCCGACCATCCGCACACCCTGCGCTGCGAGGCGAACCGGGCCCTCATCCTGCTGCGCATGCACGGCAGCGAACAGCAGGGCCAGGTCGCAGAGGCGATCGCCGCCGTCGCGGACCGGATCGGCGCCAACCACCCCTCGGTGCTGGAGCTGAAACGGGGCCGGCTGCTGCGCCGGGTCATCGACCCGCACCCGTTCTGAACCGGCTCGGCGAACATCGCCACCGCCTCACCAGTTGGACAGCCACTCCAACATCTCGGGAAGGATCTGCACCGCGCCGAAGTGGGCCGCGTCCGGCTGGACGTGCACCTCCGCGGTCTGGATCTGCCGGGCCAGCCACATGGTGTGGCTGACCGGCGCGAAGTTGTCCTGCTCACCGTGCCACAGCCGGACCGGTCCGCTGATCGACGAGAGGTTGAACCCCCAGTCCCGCCGCAGTGCCAGCACGTCGTCGATCCAGCCCTGCGGGCCACTGCGCAGTGCCTCCCGGTATGCCTGGGCCAGCAGCCGCCTGATCGCCAGATCCTGCACCACGTGCCGGTCCAGCCAGGTCATGTCCGCCTCCAGTTGGGTCAACAGGCTCTCCGGATCGCGCCGTACCCGCTCCGCCTGCTGGCGGAGGCGCTCCACCAGCCGCAACAGGTCCGACGACGCGGCCGCGAAGTCACGGCGGTTGCTCTCGGTCATGCCGGTGAACCAGTCCGGACCGGCGGCCTCGGGGTTGGCGAAACTCACCAGCACGGCCGTGCGGGCGACCGACTCGGAGAGCAACGCCGCGCACGCCAACGCGTGCGGGCCGCCGCCGGAGCGACCCACCACCGAGAAGCGTGAGATGCCGAGATGTCGCGCGATCGCCGCGATGTCCTTCGCGGCGTCGGCCACCGTCCGGCCAGGTCGAGGTGTCGACCCGCCGTAGCCGGGGCGGTCATAGCTGATGAGGCGGACGCCGTGCCGGTACAGGACGCTGCCTCGGGGCTTCGGTCCGTTGCGGCTACCGGGCGTGCCGTGCAGGAGGAAGACCGGAACACCGTCAGGTCTGCCCGTGACCGCGACAGACAATCGGCCGTCGTCGGCACTCGTCGTGAACCGCTCCTCTGTAGCCAGGTGCGCCCCCTTCCGGTGCGACCGGCGACCGCACGGCCCGGGGCGTGACCAGCTGCCGCCGTCGATGCGCTCAACACAAGAGCGTAACTCGCATCGTCACCTGACACGCCGACCACGACGGCGGCGGGAGGCCTCTGGTGCAGGCCTCCCGCCGTCGGGTGGGGGTCGTCAGCGCAGCCAGGCGCTGCGCTCGACGATCGGCAGTCGCGCCCACGTCCGGCCGAGACCCCACGTGTCACCCGCGTTGACCAGGGCGAGGACGGCCAGCACCGCGGCGTAGATCAGGTGGTCGTCCATGAAGGGGTTGTTCTCCGGGGGCAGCACGGCCGTCCACATCATGACCAGCAGCAGCCCGCCGGCCACGGCCGCGACCCGGACGCCGATGCCGAGCAGCAGGGCGGTGCCGATGGCCGCGAGACCGATCATGAACAGCCAGTCGGCCCAGGCCGCGCCGGCGATGCCGTAGTAGAAGCCCTCGAACGGGCCGGCCACGCCGAAGGCGAGGAACCCCTTGGTGGGGCTGCCCCCGTTGATCCAGGCGTTCTTGCCCTCGGTGGCCAGGCCCAGGCCGAACAGCTTGTCGAGGAAGGCCCAGAGGAACACCCAGCCGAGCGCGAGACGCATGCCGGCGAGCAGGAACCGGACGGCCCGCTCGCGGGTGGTCTCGGCCGCCGCGGGGGCGGTCCTGGCGGTGGTTCCGGTCGTCGCGGTCATGGTCTCCACGTCCTCTCGTCTGCTCGTGCCCCGCCTCTCGGTGGCATCTCCAGTAGACGGTCGGCGGGGGCGCGTCGGCAGGGCCGGGCGGGCCGCCGCGGCCGGGACCTTGGACCTGTCCGGTCCGGGTCGGGTGGACCGGGCAAGGCCGGTCGCGCGGCCCTGACCTCGCCTCGCGTACGTCCGTAACGTCCGAGGTGGACAGCGGTGAGGAGGCTGTGATGAGGACATGGCAGGTGGGTGACGTGATGACCCGCGACGTCGCGACGGTGGGAGAGCGGACCCCGTACCGGGAGATCGTCGACGTGCTGGTCCGGCGGGGGATCAGCGGCGTGCCGGTGGTCGACGGTTTCCGGCGGGTGCTGGGTGTGGTGTCCGAGGCGGATCTCCTGCACAAGATCGAGCACAGCGGTGACCCGGAGCAGCGGCGGATCTTCGAGGGCCGCCGGCGGCGCAGCGCCCGGGGCAAGGCCGACGCGCTGCTGGCCGCCGACCTGATGACGGCGCCGGCGGTCACCACGTACGCCGAGGCGTCCCTGCCGGCCGCGGCCCGGACGATGGACCGGGAGCGGGTCAAGCGGCTGCCGGTGCTCGACGACCTGGGCCGGCTCGTCGGCATCGTGACCCGCGGCGACCTGCTCCGGGTGCACCTGCGCACCGACGCGGAGATCCGCGAGGACGTGGTGCAGGAGGTGCTGCACCGGATCCTCGCCGTGCGCGACGGCAAGGTCACCGTGCAGGTCCGGGCCGGTGAGGTCACCCTGGCCGGGCGGCTCGACCGGCGGTCCGCCGCGCACCTCGCCGGCCACCTGGCGACCCAGGTCAGCGGGGTGGTGCGGGTCTCGAACGGGATCGCGTACGACGTCGACGACGTCGCGCTGGTGGAGCCGGGCCGGGTCACCCCGGTGGCCTGAGCCCCACCCGGTCCCGCGGCGGTCGGGTCACCCCCACCCGGTCGCCGCGGGACCCCGACCCACGGGTGCGCGCCTGACTTGGCCGGAGCCGACTCCCGCGGCTCCACCGCTCGCCTAGGCTCGGAACCGACCCGGCGACCCGCACGATGCCACGACGAGCGGTGGGGCCGGGGTCCCGGTGGGTGGCGGCGATGCGGAGGGCGCCGGGTGGACGAGGTGACGTTCCCGGTGCCCGGCTGGGCCTGGGCCGCAGTGACCGTGGTCATCGCGGTGATGCTCGCGGTGGACGTCTTCTCGCACCGCGACAACCACGTCATCGAGCTGCGCGAGGCGCTGGTCTGGAGCGGCATCTGGATCGGCGCCGGGGTCCTGTTCGGGGTGCTCATCTGGGTGTGGGGCGGCGGCGAGCCGGCCGTCGCGTACTTCTCCGGCTATTTGCTGGAGAAGGCGCTGTCCGTGGACAACGTCTTCGTCTTCGCGCTGCTCTTCGGCTACTTCCGGGTGCCCCCCGGCTACCAGCACAAGGTGCTGTTCTGGGGTGTCATCGGCGCCTTGGCGTTCCGGCTGATCTTCATCTTCGCCGGGGCCGAGCTGCTGGAGCGCCTGGCGTGGGCCGGCATCGTGCTCGGCGGGTTCCTCATCTGGACCGGTTACCGGCTGGCCGTACGCGGGGAACCCGACGTGGACCCCGAACACAACGTGGTGGTGCGGCTGTTCCGCCGGGTGGTCCCCACCGACCCCGGCTACCACGGTGACCGGTTCACCGTGCGCCTCGGTGGGCGGCGCAAGGCGACCCTGCTGCTGGTCGCGCTGGTCGCGATCGAGGCCACCGACGTGGTGTTCGCGATCGACTCGGTCGCCGCGATCCTCGCCATCACGACCCACACCTTCCTGGTCTGGACCGCCAACGCGTTCGCCGTGCTCGGCCTGCGGAGCCTCTACTTCTGCCTGGCCGGGCTGCTGCGGCACTTCGGCTACCTGCGCTACGGCCTGGCCCTGCTGCTGGCGTTCGCCGGGGTGAAGCTGATCCTGGCCGAGACGCCCGTGGGGAAGCTGCCGCTGTGGCTCACCCTGGCGGTGGTCGTGGTGACCCTGTCGGTGTCGGTGGGTTGGAGCGTGCTGTCGGCCCGCCGCGAGCGGGTCCGCGCGGGCAAGGGCCACCCGCCGTCGGGCGGCCACCCCTGAGCCGGGCCGCTCACGAGGCCGCCCCCTGGGCCGCGCCGCTCAGGCCGTCACCGTTCGGGCCAGCTGCGCGGCCAGCACGGCCGGCGCCTCGGCCAGCGACGGGCCGTACCAGGTCAGGTGCCGCCCGGAGAGCAGCGCGCACGGCGTACCGGGGAAGGCCTCCGGGCCGTCCGTGGCGGTGAACCGGTACGGCTCGTCCGGCAGCACCACCAGGTCGGGGTCGTGTCCGCGCAGCTCGGCGAGGTCCGGGCGGGGATAGCGCTCGGCGTGGCCGGCGTAGCGGTTGGTCACGCCGAGGCGGCGCAGCACGTCCCCGGCGAAGGTGTCGGCGCCCAGCACCACCCACGGCCGGCGCCACACCGGCACCACCGCCGTGCGCACCGGATGAAGCCGCGGCGGGTCGGCCCAGGCCGCGCGGGCGGCGCGCAGCCACGGCGGTTCCTGCGCCGCGCCCAGCGCGGTGAGCAGGTCGGCCAGCTCGGTCAACGCCTCGTCGACCGTGCGCGGGTAGGTGACCCGCACCGGCACCCCCGCCGCGACCAGGGCGTCGGCGTCCTCGCGACGGTTCTCCTCGACGTTGAGCAGCACCATGTCGGGCCGCAGTGCGCGCACCCGGTCCAGGTCCGGGTACTTGCTGCCGCCCACCCGCGCCACGTCCAGGTCCGCCGGGTGGGTGCACCAGTCGGTGGCGCCGACCAGCACCCCGGGCAGCGTCACCGCCACCGCCTCCGTCAGCGACGGCACCAGCGACACGACCCGCACCTTGCACCTCCCGACCGTCGACCGGCCCGACACCGGCCCGGTCGATCATGCCCGCCCGGAGTCGATCCGTGCGGTCACGTCGAGGTGGGCGGGTCGGCAGCCGGTCGTGTCCACGTACCGCCGGATCGCCGTGGCCACGTGGTCGCGCAGGCCCGCGGTCCGCGCGCCGGCCGCGATGTCCATCCGGATCCACAGGTCGGGTCCCGGCGGCTCGCCGGTCAGCACCACCCGGGCC
The DNA here is from genome assembly GCF_900091425.1 of Micromonospora krabiensis. Classification (GTDB taxonomy): domain Bacteria; phylum Actinomycetota; class Actinomycetes; order Mycobacteriales; family Micromonosporaceae; genus Micromonospora; species Micromonospora krabiensis. The sequence goes on along the minus strand of NZ_LT598496.1, from coordinate 1,992,118 downwards.
CGCCGGACCCTCGGGTCCCCGGTCAGGTCCCGCTCCAAGGCCCGCGCCAGCACCGCCGCCGGCAGTCGCGTCCGTCCCCGCCGGCCGTCCCGGTGGGTCAGCACGCCGCGCAGGGCCCCACCGCCGCGCAGCTCCCGGCCGATCAGCCACAGCCCGCCCAGCGCGGCGAGCAGACCGGCGACCACCGCGGCCAGCGCGCCCCACGGCGCGGCCAGCCGCCACGCGCGCCGCAGGCCCGCGCCGGCCAGCGGACCGTCGGGCTCGACGCCGGGAAACCCGCCGAGGCTCAGCGCCAACCCGACGCCGCCGGCCGCGACCAGCGCCAACGCCACCACCGTCCACAGCACGCGGTGCGCGGCGTTGCTCACGCCGACCCCCGCAGGCGTACGTCGATCCGCGCCGGCCCGGGCACCGCCAGGCGGTGCAACTCCTGGTGTACGGCGAACTCCACCTCGGCGCGGGCAGCCGGATCCCCGGTCGCCACCACCCGGGGCCGCCACTGCGTGCCGCGCCGGCGGATCCGCACCCGTGCCCTCCGCACACCCGGCACCGACCGGGCGGCCACCGCCAGCCGACGCTCCACCGACCGGCGCTGCAGGTGCCAGCCCTCCCCGGCGTCCAACCGGGTCGGCGACCACCGGCGCAGCTCGGCGACCAGCACGGCCACGCCGGTCACGATCAGCGCGACGGCGGCGGCGCGCACCGCCGGGTCGTCCCACCGGGTCGACCGCAGCGTCGCCGACACCTCGGCCCGGTCGACCAGCAGCGGCGCGCGCCCCACCGCCGCCAGCAGCGCCTCCACCACGACGAGCGCGCCCCCGGCCACCAGGGCGGCGGCGAGCAGCAGCGTGGCCAGGCGGTTGGCGGTACGCACTCAGGCCCCCACCTCGGCCCCGGTCACGTGGGCACCGGCCGGTCCACGTTTGGTACGACCAGGTCGTCCACCGTCACGGTCACCTCCCGCACGGCCAGCCCCGTCACCGCCCCCACCTGGTCGACCACCGCGTCCCGGACGGCGTCGGCGACGGCGAGGACGCTGCTGCCGTACCAGGCGACCAGCTCCACGTCGACGCTCGCCACCCGGTCGTCGAGGCGGGCCGCCACGCCGTGCGGGCGGGCGGGCACCGGCACCAGCGCGTACACCCCGGGCACCTGCCGGGCGGCGTGGGCGGCGACCCGAGCCACCACGTCCGGGGCGATGCGGGTGTCACCCCGGTCGGTGTGCGCACCTCGCGCGGCCGGTTCGGTCCGGGCGGTGCGCGGCGTTCGGCCGTCGGCGGCGGTCATCGGCGTCGAGGCGCGCGGACCCGGTCACCGAGGCCGGTCACCGCGAGATCCCCGTCCAGCACCCGGGCGACGAGCCAGCCGAACAGGCCGGCCAGCACGGCCAGGCCCGCCGTCGCGATCCCGGCGGTCACCCAGACCGCGACCACGAGGAAGCCGGCGAGAAAGCCGAACTGCTGTCGTGACATGGCACCTCCCGGCCGGTCCACTACCGGCGCGCGGATCTGGATACACCGCCCGCCCGCCCGGGAACGTGGCAGCGATGTGATCCCCGTCACACCTCCGCTGCGGTCGCCGCTTTTGCGACGTGATCCACCCAGGGGGCCCGCCGGGCGGTGTCCGCGAGTCCGGGACACTGCCACCTGGCCCACGTGGAGTCGATCAAACCGGCGCGACGTCCAGCGTCGAAAGGGGCGGTGCCCGGATCTTGGAAGATCAGGGCCCCTGGAGGGGCCACGAGCTTCCAAGATCCGAGCAGGTAGCCGCGGCGGAGGCGCGGCGGGGACCGCGGCCTGACCGGCGTGACGTCGGCCATGATCGGCCGCCTACACTCAGCCGGTCGACAACCGGGCGGACGGATCAGGCGGATGACGAGCAGTGGCGACGGCTCCTGGCTGCGTACGCTGCCGCCCGCCGGTGGCCGGGCCCCGGTGCTCACCCGTGCCGGCCACCGCGTGCTCGCCGGGCACCGACTCAGCGAGCTCGTGCAGGGCCGCCCGCCGGGAATAACCGGCCACCAGTGGAGCACCGCCAGCCGCGAGGGCTTCGACCTGGTGGTCTGCGACGAGGACACCGGGCGACCCGTTGTCGCGGTGGAGATCGGCCCGGCCGCGACGGCCGGGTCGCCCGAACAGCGCGCGGAGCGCATGAAGAACGCGGTCAGCGCCGCCGTCGGGCTGCCGGTGCTCCGGGTCGAGTCGGCCACGCTGCGCTCCGCCGACCACGGACGTCGCCTCGTGGAGTACGTGCTCGACGCCCGCCGCTACGCGGCGGCCACCACCACCCCGGTGACCGGCGAGCCGGACGAGCCCGCCGCCGTCGGCTTCCGCGAGATCCTCGGCCGGCTCCCCGACGGGCGTACGGGGCACGTCAACGACCTGGGCGCGCTGGCTCGCGCGGCGGCGGTGGAGGCGTACGTGTCCCGCCGGCTGGCCGACCCGATCGTGCGCGGCCTGCACGTGCGCTGGGCCGGCGGCCCGGCGGAGGGGTGGAGCTGGGTCGAGGTGCGGCCGGGCGCGTGCCTGGTCGAGCGGGTGTCGGTGTGGGAACACCGCTTCACCTGCGGTGTGGACCCGGCGCAGTTGGCCGAGGACCTGGCGGCCGTCGCGTTGGGCGAGCGGCTGCGCGACCTGGATGCCGTCGAGCGGGAGCTGATCCCCCGCGACGAGCTGCGCACCGAGATCCTCGGCCTGCGGGAACGCCGGGACGAGTTCGTCGACGGCTTCGCGTTCGAGCATCTCGTCGCCGACTGAACGCGGCGACACCGAACGCGTCGACTGAACGCGCCGACCCGAACGACGTCTCCGCGCGCTGACGTTGACGTGCCCGGCGGCCCTCCGAACATCTCTCGGGATTTTTCTTCGACGCGTTGAACCCTCGCCGTCGCGGTTCCGTACTCCAGCGGGAATGGACAGGATCTTCCCGGTCCGCGGCATCGGATGGGGGAGGCGGTGCGGAAAGGGCATCGTCGGTCATCGACGTGCCACGGTGTGTCACGACGGATGCGGTCGTGACGCGGCAGTTCAATTTCCGACGGTCCGCCGAGGGCACGGATCCACTACCGGATCGCGAAGGAGAACAATTCGATGCGCAGGTCCACACGGGCGCGCCGGTCATCCGGTAGCGCGCTGAGCAAGCGTCTGCTGGCTGTCGTCGGCACGCTCGTGGTCTTCGGCGGGATCGTCGCCGTGACCCAGATCTCGTCGGCCGAGGACCGGCGCTCCGGCAACACCAGGCCGGCCGCGGGCGGCTGCGTGCAGCCCAGCCCGGGTGCGACCGCGCCGGGTGGGAGCGGCTCCACCACCCGCACCTGGCAGGACGGCCGGTGGGTACGCAACCACTGGGGTGACGGCCAGCAGTCGATGACCGAGTGCCAGGAGGGCACCGGTGGCGGCAGCGGATCGGGTGGCTCCGCCATTGCCTGTCCGGACGTGGCGGGCCAGCTGCCCGACGTGCCGGACCGGGCCCGCGCCGAGGTCGACCGCAACCTGAGCCAGTTGCAGACGCAGATCGCCGAGGCGGACCGTCGCCTCGCGGCCGAGGGTAGCCGGGGTGAGCAGTTCGTCCGCAACGCGATCCTGCGGCCGCTGGCCGACAAGCGCCGCGCCACGCTGGGTCGGATCACGACCGCGATCGACCGGTTCGGTCCGCGTCCGCAGGGCCTGAACCGGCTCGCCGAGTGCCAGGTGCAGCCGGTCGACAACGGCGGCAGCAACGGTGGTAACAACGGCGGTGGTAACAACGGTGGCGGTAACAACGGTGGCGGTAACAACGGCGGTGGTAACAACGGGGGCGGCAACAACGGGGCGCCGGGAGCCGGTCTGGGCGTCCTGGCGAACAGTTGCGACGAGAGCCGGCTTCAGCCGCACGACGGTTTCCAGAACGGCAACCGCTGCGTGAGCACCGAATTCGGCGAGGTCGGCGCGGCGGCCAACAACCCGTCGCTGCTCATCACCGACTTCCCGAACCAGGTCGGCCGCAACCAGCCCTTCACCCTGCAGGTGAGCACCCGCAACCTGATCCGCGACCGCTTCCTCGCCGCCGGCCAGGGCGGCTACTACGTGGAGAGTTCGCTGCTCAACGACCAGGGCCTGGTCCGCGGCCACTTCCACACCGCCTGCCGGATGCTGGACAGCCTCGACGAGCCGCCCGCGCCGCAGGAGGTGCCCGCCTTCTTCGTGGCCACGGAGGACGGCGGCGGCAGTGCGCAGCCCGACGAGGTGACCATCCAGATCCCCGGCCTGCCGGAGTCCGGCACCGCGCAGTGCGCGGTCTGGGCGGGTGACGGGTCGCACCGCCTCCCGATGATGGAGCGCGCCAACCAGACGCCCGCCTTCGACGCGGTGCGCATCGAGGTCAACTGAGCCGTACGACCACGGCCGGGCCGGCGGGGTTCGTCCCCGCCGGCCCGGCCGTCGACGTGCCAAGAAAACGACCGAGCCCTGATCCACTCCGTATCGGTGATATCGCGGTAACCGGCCGGCCGGGGCACCGCCATATCAGCGAAACGGAGCGACCCGGGAACGAGTGCGGCCGGCCCCTGAGCGGGGCCGGCCGGTATGGCGCCGGTGGTGGCGGAAAGACCGGGCGAGGGGGTTTGCCGGTCAGGCCCCGCCGGGGCCGGGTCAGCGGTTCTTGTACGCCTCGACGACCTCGACCGGGATGCGGCCCCGCTCGGAAATCTTGTAGCCGTTCTTCACGGCCCATTCCCGGATCGCGCGGTTCTGTTCCCGGTCCATTCCCGCCCCACCGGGGCGGGTGGTGCGCCGGGTGCCTTCCACCGGCCCCCGCCCGATCCGCCGGCCCGCGCTGATGTACGGGTCGAGCGCCTTGCGCAGGACGCCCGCGTTCTCGTCTGAGACGTCGATGGTGTAGGCGACGCCGTCGAGGCTGAACTCCACCGTCCGGTCGGCCTTTCCGCCGTCGAGGTCGTCGGTCAGCACCGTGATTACTTTTCTCGCCATCGCCGATTACTCCCTGTCTACGGCGGGGGGTGTGGGTCAAAGTTTGACCCACACCCCCGGTAAACCGCAAGAATATGGCTGTTTTCATTTCGGCGAGTCGCGTTTTCCGGCGACGAAAAGTGCTTCCGGTCCGTCGAATCGGCCTGGTGGTCGGGTCATTCGCCGAGCAGGCCGGCGTGGCCGGCGAGCGCGGCGGCCTCCGCGCGGCTGGACACTCGCAGTTTTCGTAACAGGGCGGCCGTCATTCGTTTCGCGGTCCGTTCCGAGACGTGCATCTGCGCGGCGATCTCGACGGTGTTGCGGCCGGCCGCGATGGCGCGGAGCAACTCCCGTTCCTCGCCGTCGAGGTCCACGGAGGGCCCGCGGGCGGGGCGGAGCAGCCCGCGCAGCAGGGGCGCCGGGAGCACCGCCCAGCCGTCGAGGATGGCCAGCAGCGGTGGCAGCAACTCCTCCGGTTCGCTGGTCTTCGGCAGGAACCCCTCGGCGCCGGCCCGCAGCGCCTCCAGCGCGGGCATTGGGTCGTCGCCGCCGGACATGGCCACCACGCGTACGCGTGGGGTGGTGCGGCGGATCGCGGCGACCGCGCGGACGCCGCCGGGCGGTGGCATGTGCAGGTCCACCAGGGCGAGGTCGGGCACGCACCGGGCGACCAGGGCGGCGGCCGAGGCGGCGTCCCCGGTCGAGCCCACCACCTCGGCCCGCTTGTCGGTCGTCGCGGGCAGCAGGAGTTCCAGCCCCCGGACGAACAGCGGGTGGTCGTCCACGACGACGAGCCGGAGGGAAGGTGCCATGCCTGGTTCGTTCCCCAGCGGGTACCGATCATGCGGGTATGCCCGAGACGAGGGGAGTCGCGGCAGATGAGCGAACAGCACCGGTTGCAGGGACTGCTACGCGGTTTCCGGCGGATCGACCCTCCCCAGGAGCACGGGGACGACAATGTGGCCGACGATCCCGAACTGTTGCTGCGCGTGCTCTGTCACGAATTCCGTACGCCGGTCAGCGCGCTCGCCTCGCTCACCCGGGCGCTCACCGACGAGCGTCGGGACCTGACCGGCGCCGACCGGCGGGCGATCACGCTGCTGCTCCGCGATCAGGCCGTACACCTTCAGGGTCTGCTGCACGCCGCGACCGCGGGGGCCGGTGCCCTGTGCCTGCCGGCGGCCCCGGCGGAGCCGGCGCCGCTCGCGTCGATCATCCGGGAGGTCGCCGCCCTGGTGCCCGAGCATCGGCGACGGGCCCGCGTGACGCGGCGGGCCGGCCAGTGGCCGGTGCCGGCCCGGCGGACCCGGCAGGTCCTGGTCAACCTGGTGGAGAACGCGTTGCGGCACGGGCCGCCGGAGGGGCGGATCGGCCTGTACGGGTCGGTGGGTGGCTCGGGCCTGCGGCTGCTGGTCACCGACGAGGGACGGGTGGACGAGGCCCTGCGCGCGGCCCTGCGCCGGCCGGTGCCCGCCGCCGGGATGTCCGGGCTGGGGCTGTGGATCGTCCGTCAGCTCGTCACCGCCGACGGCGGCACGGTGCGGGTGCACCGGCTGCGTCCGCGCGGGGTGGCGCTGGAGGTGCGGTTGCCCGGCCCCGGCAGCTGACCCGCCCGGGACGCCGGTTGGCCCGCCCGGGCCACCGCCGGGGGAAGTCCTCGATGCAGCGTCGCTGGCACGCGTCGGCGGCATCGAGGGAGGACCCTATGTTCAGCCACGTCAAGGACCTGCAGTTCGAGGCCAAGCCGGATGGCCCGGACGCCGCGTTCGCCCGCCGGCTCCAGGAGATTCTGGGTGGCAAGTGGGGCGAGATGACCGTCGCCAACCAGTACCTCTTCCAGGGCTGGAACTGCCGGCTGCCCGGCAAGTACAAGGATCTGCTGCTCGACGTCGGCACGGAGGAGATGGGCCACGTCGAGATGATCGCCACCATGATCACCCGGCTGTTGGACAACGCCCCGCTGTCGCTGGGCGAGGCGGCCGAGGAGAATCCGATGGTGGGGGTGATCTACGGCGGCTCGAACCCCGCGCACTTCATCCACGGCGGCGGCGGTGCGCTGCCGGTGGACAGCGCCGGAGTCCCGTGGAACGGCGCGTTCCTCACCGCCAGCGGGAACCTCATGGCCGACTTCCAGCTCAACGCGACCGCCGAGGCGCAGGGTCGGCTCCAGGTCGCCCGCCTGTTCCACATGACCGACGACCCGGGCGTCAAACAGATGCTCCGCTTCCTGCTGGCGCGCGACACCATGCACCAGAACATGTGGCTGGCGGCCGTCGAACAGCTCAAGGAGGACGGCCTGGAGGAGCTGCCGGTCCCGGACGCCTTCCCGGACTCCGCGGAGCTGACCGAGCAGTTCGGCTACACGTACCTCGACTTCTCGGACGGTAGCGACGCCTCCGAGGGGCGGTGGGCGACCGGGTCCGCCCCGGACGGCAGGGGGCGGTTCCGCTACGACGGCAGCCCTCGCGCCCACGCGCCCGAACCGGTCCTGCCGCCCGGTGACCCGCGCCTCTACAGCACCAACCCGGCCGCCACCCGCGGCCCGGGGAACAAGACCGCGAACAAGCCCAGCTGACGACCTCGGGACAGGAGTGCGCCCATGTCGACCCAGCCATCCGTACCCGTCGCCCGTACGCGGATCAAGTTGGTCGTCTTCGCCGCGGCGACCATCGTCGCGGCGGCCGTCGGACTGCCCGGCCCGGCGGTGGCCGCACTGGCCCTGACCAGCCTCGCGATTCCGCTCGCGGTGGTCCTCGCCGGCGGGGCCCCGCTGCTGCGGGAGCTGCTCCTGCCGCCGTCGCGGCCGCCGGTCGGACGTGGTCTGGGTCACACCCCGGAAGAAAGGGAACGCTTTGTTACTTGAGCCTGACACGCTCAACTCAACGCGATAGCAGGTGTTCGATGGCAACTCTTCCGGTACTTCCCCTGACCGACGCCGTGCTGCTGCCCGGCATGGTCATCCCGGTGACCCTCGACCCGACCACCCAGGCCGCGGTCGACGCGGCACGCGCGACCGGCGACCGTACGCTGCTGGCCGTGCCCCGCATCGACGGCGAGTACGGCCCGGTCGGCGCGATCGCCACCATCGAGAAGGTCGGCCGGCTGCCCAGCGGGGAGCCCGCCGCCGTGATCCGCGGCCTCGCCCGCGCCCGCATCGGCTCCGGCGTGCCCGGACCGGGTGCCGCGCTGTGGGTCGAGGCGACCGAACTGTCCGAACCCGCCCCGGCCGGCAAGGCCCGCGAACTCGCCCGCGAGTACCGCGCGCTGGTGACCTCGGTCCTGCAGCAGCGGGGCGCCTGGCAGGTCATCGACGCCGTGGAGCGGATGACCGACCTCTCCGAGCTGGCCGACTCGGCCGGCTACGCCCCCTGGTTGACCCTCGACCAGAAGACCGAGCTGCTCGCCGCGCCGGACGTCACCGCCCGGCTGGAGCTGCTGGTCGGCTGGGTGAAGGACCACCTGGCCGAGCAGGAGGTCACCGAGCAGATCAACACCGAGGTGCGGGAGGGGCTGGAGAAGTCCCAGCGGGAGTTCCTGCTGCGCCAGCAGCTCGCCGCGATCCGCAAGGAGCTCGGCGAGGACGAGCCGGACGGCTCCGCCGACTACCGCTCCCGCGTGGAGGCCGCCGACCTGCCGGAGAAGGTCCGGGAGGCGGCGATGCGTGAGGTCGGCAAGCTGGAGCGGGCCAGCGACGCGTCCCCGGAGGCGGGCTGGATCCGGACCTGGCTGGACACGGTGCTGGAGATGCCGTGGAGCACGCGTACGCAGGACAACACCGACCTGGCCGCGGCCCGCGAGGTGCTCGACGCCGACCACGCCGGCCTGGCCGACGTGAAGGACCGCATCCTGGAGTACCTGGCGGTGCGCAACCGTCGCGCCGAGCGCAACCTCGGCGTCGTCGGCGGGCGTGGCTCCGGCGCGGTGCTCGCTCTCGCCGGCCCTCCCGGTGTCGGCAAGACCAGCCTCGGCGAGTCCGTCGCCCGGGCGCTCGGCCGCAACTTCGTCCGGGTGTCCCTCGGCGGTGTCCGCGACGAGGCGGAGATCCGCGGTCACCGGCGCACCTACGTCGGCGCGCTGCCCGGCCGGATCGTCCGCGCGCTGCGGGAGGCCGGCTCGATGAACCCGGTCGTGCTCCTCGACGAGGTCGACAAGCTGGCCGCCGGCTACGCCGGTGACCCGGCCGCCGCCCTGCTGGAGGTGCTCGACCCGGCGCAGAACCACACCTTCCGGGACCACTACCTGGAGGTCGACCTCGACCTGTCGGACGTGCTGTTCCTGGCCACCGCGAACGTGGTGGAGGCCATCCCCGGCCCGCTGCTGGACCGGATGGAGCTGGTCGCCCTGGACGGCTACACCGAGGACGAGAAGGTCGCCATCGCCCGCGACCACCTGCTGCCCCGGCAGCGGGAGCGGGCCGGCCTGACCACCGACGAGGTGACCGTCTCCGACGAGGCGCTCGCCCGGATCGCGGGGGAGTACACCCGCGAGGCCGGCGTCCGGCAGTTCGAACGCTCGCTGGCCAAGATCCTGCGCAAGGTGACGGTCGCGCTGGCCGACGACCCGACCCCGGTCGAGGTGGGCACCGACAACCTGGCCCGCTACCTGGGCCGGCCGAAGTTCACGCCCGAGTCGGCGGAGCGCACGGCCGTGCCGGGTGTGGCGACCGGCCTGGCCGTGACCGGCGCCGGTGGGGACGTGCTCTTCATCGAGGCGACCAGCATGGAGGGCGAGCCGGGACTGACCCTCACCGGCCAGCTCGGCGACGTCATGAAGGAGTCGGCGCACATCGCGCTGTCGTACCTGCGCTCCAACGGGCGACGCTTCGGCATCGACCCGAACGCCCTGGCCGGACGTCGGATCCACGTCCACTTCCCGGCGGGCGCGGTGCCCAAGGACGGCCCCAGTGCCGGCATCACCATGGTGACCGCGCTGGCCTCCCTGGTGACCGGACGGCCGGTGCGGCCGGAGTTCGGCATGACCGGTGAGGTGACGCTGTCCGGGCGGGTGCTGCCCATCGGCGGGGTGAAGCAGAAGCTGCTCGCCGCGCACCGGGCCGGCCTGACCGAGGTGATCATCCCGGCCCGCAACGAGCCGGACCTGGACGACCTGCCCACCGAGGTCCGTGAGGCCCTGACCATCCACACCCTCGCGGACGTGGCCGACGTGCTCGCCCTGGCGCTGCGCCCGGCCGAGATCGACGCGGAGTCGCTGGACGGCCCGGCGCTCGCCGCCGCCTGACGGCCGCACCACGGGAAGGCCCCCGGCCGCCGCCCCTCTCGGGGTGGCGGCGCCGGGGGCTTCCGTCGTCCGGCGCGCGAGCCGGTCAGCGTCGTTCAGCGGCGCGAGCCGTCGAGGCGTCGCTCAGCGGTCGCGCCGGTCCCGCCGGTCGCCGTCGAAGCGCCGGCCACCGCCGTCGAACCGGCGCCCGCCACCGTCGTCGAACCGTCGCCCGCCACCGTCGTACGGGCGGTCCGAGGCGCGGGCACGCCGGTCCTGGTCGTCGCCGTCACGGTCCCGGCGTACGGTCGCCTTGCGGCCCTTGATGGTGCTGCCCCGCAGCCCGGCGATCACCTCGTCGGCGACGGCGTAGGGGACCTCGATCAGGGAGAACCGGTCCGCGATCTCGATCGAGCCGATGTCCCGGCCACTGACCCGGGTCTCACCGGTGATCGCCCCCACCAGGTCCTGCGGGCGCACCCCGGCCCGCCGCCCCAACCCCACGAACACCTGCGTGGTGCCGCCGGCGCGGGGCCGGCCCGCCGGCCGCCGCTCGCCCCGGCCCTCCGGCCGCCCCTCGCGAGGGCCGCGCAGCGGGACCTGCGGGATCTCCTCCTCGTCGTCGTCCGCGCCCGGCGAGGCCGCCTCGTGGGCCAGCTTCACCGCCGCGAGAGCCACCTCCATCAGGTCGAACTCGTCGGTCAGCGACTCCACGATCACCCGGAACGACTCCAGCTCGTCCTCCAGCAGGCTCTCCCGCAGCGCCGCCTGGGTCAGCTCCAGCCGCCGGGTGCGCAGGTCCGCCACCGTCGGGATCTTGTCGATCATGATCCGCTGCCCGGTGACCCGCTCGATCGTCTTGAGCATCCGGTGCTCGCGCGGCTCGGCGAGGGTGATCGCGACCCCCTCGCGGCCGGCGCGGCCCACCCGGCCGATCCGGTGCACGTACGACTCGGGCGCCGACGGGACGTCGTAGTTGACCACGTGGGTGAGCTGCTCGACGTCCAGGCCCCGGGCGGCGACGTCGGTGGCGACCAGCAGGTCCGCCGTGCCCGCCCGCAGCCGCCCCATCACCCGGTCACGCTGCTCCTGGCTCATCCCACCGTGCAGCGCCTCCGCGCGGTAGCCCCGGCCGTTCATCGTCTCGGTCAGCCGGTCCACCTCCTCACGGCTGCGGCAGAACACGATCGCAGCCGTCGGTGACTCCACGTCCAGCACCCGACCCAGGGCGGCCGGCTTGTGCGCCCGCGCGACGATGTACGCGCTCTGCCGCACCCGGGGCGCCTCCCCGGCGACCGGCTGCTCCCGCTCGATCTGGATGCGGACCGGGTCGCTGAGGTGCTGGCGGGCCATCCCGTCGATCCGCGACGGCATGGTGGCCGAGAAGAGCACCGTCTGCCGCTCGTCCGGAGCGTGCTCCAGGATCGCCTCGATGTCCTCGGCGAAGCCCATGTCCAGCATCTCGTCGGCCTCGTCCAGCACCACCGTGGCCAGCGCGCCCAGCCGCAGCGTGCCCCGGGCGATGTGGTCCAGCGCCCGGCCCGGCGTGGCGACCACCACGTCCACCCCGGCGTCGAGCGCGCGCAGCTGGCGGCCGATCGGCTGCCCGCCGTAGATCGGCAGCACCCGGGCGCCCAGCTCCCGGCCGTAACGATGGAACGCCTCCGACACCTGAACCGCCAGCTCCCGGGTCGGCACCAGCACCAGCGCCACCGGGTCACCCGCCTCGCCGCGCGCCGGCATCCGCTGCAACAGCGGCAGCGCGAACGCCGCCGTCTTGCCGGTGCCGGTCGCCGCCTGCCCCAGCAGGTCCTGCCCGGCCAGCAGCGGAGGGATCGCCTCCCGCTGGATGGGCGTGGGCTCCTCGTAGCCCAGGGCGGACAGCGCGCCGAGCAGCTCGTCGCGGAGCCCGAGCTCCGCGAAGCCGGTCGCCTCGTCGGTGCCGTCGTCGGTGGGGTGGGTGTTGTCAGGTGCCGAACTCATGTCACAAGCCTTTCATCACCGCCCCCGGCCCGCCGAGGCGACCGGCAACCCGCCGTCCGCCGGTCGCCTCGACCGCCTCGACCGCCCGGTCCCGGCCCCCGGTCGGGTCGCCCGTCGCCCCGTGCCGGCGGGCGGCCCGACGCGCCGGTCAGGCGCTGAGGACGGCCAGGACGATGGTGACGCCGAGCACCGCGTCGAGGACCGCGCACCACTGCGCGTACCCGCGCGGCACCACCTCGTCGCGGCGGTAGTGGACGACGTCCCAGACCGCGTGGGCGAGCCAGCCGACCGCGACCAGCCACGCCGCGACCTGACCGCCGACCAGGACCGCCACCAGCGCCAGGCCCGACCAGCCGGCCAGCCCGACGAGCTGCCGGGCCAGCACGCCCGGCCCGCCCAGCCGGCGTCGGTACGCGCCGATGACCAGGTAGCCGGCGGGCAGCACCAGCAGCGTCCACGGGCTGAGCACGCTCGGCGACACCCAGTTGTCGGCGGTCATCAGCAGGGCCAGCCCGGCCGGCCAGCGGTGCCGCACCGCCGCGACCAGCGGATGCCGACGCGGCGCCGGCCCGACGGGGTCGTGCCGGTGCCGCACCGCCACCAGCACCATCGCCGGGACCATGAGCAGATGCCCGCCGAGCATCAGCGTGTCGGCGGCCAGCCAACCCGCCCGGTAGGGCACGAGCAGCAGCAGGAACGGCACGTACATGGCGGCGGCCATCTCGGCGCAGGCCGCCCGGGAGTGTCGGCGGTGGCGCATCCACACCGTCATGCCGACGGTCATGTTGGTCGCCATCACCAGCGCGGCCACGTCCGGGCGGGCGAGCACGGCGGTCAGCCCGAGCGGGGCGCCCGCGATCCGCCACAGCGGGGCGAGCAGCAGCATCCCGGCGACCATCGCGAGCGCCATCTCGGCGAGGTGCCGCAGCAGGTGACGGACGCCGCCCGCAGGCGGCGCCGACGGGGGCGCGGGGGACACCAGCCGGGGGGTCAACGTGTCTGTCATGCCCTCGACCCTGCCGCCGTACGACGTGGCGGAACAGGCTCGTCCGTCACGCGATCGCGGTGCGGATCGCACGGTCCACCCGTGACATTCCACAGGGGTGGACCGTGCGGCGGCGCGCCTAGGATCGGGGCGTGGCGCAGGTGGTGGAACCCCGGGCGGACCGCCGGCTGCGCCGCGCCCGGGCCGCCACGCTCTTCTCGCTCGCCACCGGGATCTGGGCCAGCCTGCTCCTGCCGCTGGTCGGCCTCGCCCGGGAGGACGACCCCACCCGCGTCGCGCTCGGCGCGGTCGGCATCGGCGCGTTCGCCGCCAGCCAGGCCGCCGTGCTGTACGCGGCGGTCACCCCGTGGCTGGCGCAGCGGTGGCGCCACCGCGCGCAGTGGTGCCTGGGCCTGGTGGCGCTGCTGACCGTCCCGCTGGTCGGCCCGGTCGCCGCCGGCGGCTGGCCCACCTGGGCGTGGCTCGGCGCCTCGCTGATCGGGATGGCGCCGCTGCTGGTCCGGCTGCCGGCCGCGCTGGCGGTCTCCGCGGCGACCCTCGCCACCACGGTCGGCGTGGCCCTGTGGACCGGTGGGCAGGTCTGGCGCTTCGTCGCGGTGACCGCCGGTGTCGGCGTCGGCGTCGCCCTGGTCAACGGGTTCCAGGTGTGGTTCTGGGATCTGCTGGTCGAGGCGCGGGCCGGTCAGGCGGCGCAGGCCCGGCTCGCGGCCGCGGAGGAGCGGCTGCGGTTCGCCCGCGACGTGCACGACGTGCTGGGCCACAGCCTCACCGTCATCGCGTTGAAGGCCGAACTCGCCGCCCGCCTCGCCGAGGTCGACGCCGAACGCGCCGGGCGGGAGGCCGCAGAGGTGCAGGGGTTGGCCGTCGCGGCCCTGGCCGAGGTGCGCGATACCGTCCACGGCTACCGCGCCGTCGACCTGGCTGACCAGCTCGCCGCCGTCGCCGGGGTGCTGCGCTCGTGCGGCGTACGGTGCACGGTCGTGCCACCGGCGGACGACCTGCCCGCGGCGGCGGCGAGCGACCTGGCCGCGGTGCTGCGCGAGGCCGGCACGAACGTGCTGCGGCACAGCCGCGCCGGCTGGTGCCGGATCGAGTTCGTCCGGGAGGGCGGGATGGCCAGGATGACCGTGACCAACGACGGCGTCGAGGACCGGGGCCCGGACGCCCGCAGCAGCGGCCTGCGCGGCCTGGCCGACCGGCTCGGCGCGGCGGGCGGGCGGCTGCACGTCCGGCGCGAGGAGAACCTGTTCACCCTCGAGGCGACCGTGCCGGTGGCCCCGTGATCCGGGTCCTGCTCGCCGACGACGAGGACCTCGTCCGGGTGGCCCTGGCCGCCCTGCTGGGGCTCGAACCCGACCTGGAGGTGGTGGCGCAGGCGGCCGACGGGCCGGCGGCGGTCACCGCGGCGCTGGCGCACCGGCCGGACGTGGCGGTGGTCGACCTGGAGATGCCCGGACTGACCGGAATCGAGGTGGCCGCCGAACTGGCCCGGGTCCGACCCGACTGCGCGGTGGTGCTGCTGACCGGGCACGGTCGCCCGGCCCACCTGCGGCAGGCGCTGACCGCCGGCGCCGCCGGCTTCCTGCCCAAGGGCGCGCCGGGTGGTGCGCTCGCCGACGTGATCCGCCGGGTCCACGCCGGCGGCCGGTACGTCGACCCGTCGCTGGCCGCCGACGCGCTCACCCTGCCCGCGTGCCCGCTGACACCCCGGGAACTGGAGACGCTGCGGCTCGCGGAGCTGGGCGTGCCGGTCGCGGTGATCGCCCGGCGGGTCCACCTCGCCGCCGGCACCGTCCGCAACCACCTCGCCGCCGCCGTGCAGAAGCTCGGCGCGGCCAACCGGGCGGAGGCGGTGCGTACCGCCCGGGAGAACGGCTGGCTCTGACCGTCACCGCGAGTACGTGCGGCTAGCGTGAGCCGGTGCGCACGGTCGAACTGGTCTGCTCGCCGGAGCTGGACGCCACGGTCCGGGCCGCCTGGGACCGGCTGGCCGCGGCCGGCCTGCCCAGCCTGGCCCGCAACACCCACCCCAGCAACCAGCCACACCTGACCCTCGCAGCGGTGGACAGCTTCCCGCCCAGCGTCGACGGGCGTCTCGCCGACCTGCTCGACGCGGCGCTGCCGCTGCCTGCCCGCGTGGACCGGGTGGCGGTCCTCGACGGCAGCGCCCCGCTGGTCTGGCTGCTGCGGCCCACGCCCGAGCTCGCGGCGCTGCACCGGGCCGTCTGGGAGGCGCTGGACGATGCGCCGGGGGCGCACCCGTGGCACCAGCCCGGACAGTGGGTACCACACCTCAGCCTGGCGCTACGGTTCCGCAACGCCGACCGCCGCGCGGCCCGGGCCGTCGTCGGTGGTGATCGCCCGGTTGGCGATCTCGTGGCGGCGCGCAGCTACGACTCCGAGACCCGAGCGGTCACGCCTCTGGCCGGTCCCGGATAGCGGCGTCGCCGCGCGGCACGCCCTCGGGATCGCGGACCGCCTCCGCCGGGACGGCGCCGGCCGCCGGGGTGATACCCGACGACCGACGCCGCTGTGGTCAGTCGTTCTTCGGCTGGGGGATCACCTTCTCGGTGAGGACGGGCGTGGTGGCGGTGCCCCGCGCGAGGGTGTTCACGTCCGGCGGGGCGAACAGGACCGGAAGGCTGTTGACGGTGCGGCTCACGAAGGCGAGCTGGTTACCGTTGCTGTTCTGGTAGCTGAAGATGGTGGGGTCGGCCGGGTAGGCGCCGGCGTTGCCGTTGAGGTTCCAGCCGCCCCAGGTCCCGGTGCCCTGCCCGGTCTCCCAGGACTGGTAGATGCTGTCGTCGGCGGTGCGGGTGACGACCAGGATGCGACCCAGGTTCGGGTCGAGCTGCGCGCTCGGCGTGCCCGCGGGGATGATGTCGCCGGTGCCGACGGTCGTCCAGGTGCCGCTCCAGGTGAAGTCCCCGTTCTGGTACTGGCTCTTGATGGTGCCGTCGGTGTGGCGGGCGAAGACCCTGGCCCGCCGACCGGGCATGACGACCACGGCGGGGGTGCCCGCGAAGCCCGTGCCGCCGATGCTCGTGAAGGCTGAGGCGAGCGCCCGGTTCCGGTAGGTCGCGGTGACCACCGTGCCGGCGTTGTCGACGGCGGTGACGGTGGCGGACCCGTCGGCGCCGGCGGTAACCACGGGGTTGCCGGTGAGGCCGCTACCGCCCAGCTTCGTCCAGGGAAGCAGGTCGCCCGAGCTGCCGTCCTGCGGGCGTACCCAGAGGGCGCCGTCGGCGTCCAAGGCGAACACCGCCAGGCTGCCGTCGGTCAGAGCCACGACGGACGGCTCGGACCTCATGGCGCCGCCCAGCCCCGACCAGGCGTTCCAGGTGACGGCTCCGGAGGCGGACTGGGTAAGAGAGCGTACGTCGCTGTTGGTCTGGTGGGCGAAGACGGTCACCCGCTTCTGGCTGTCCGCGACGAGCGCGGGCTTCCCGGTCGACGCCTCGACGGTGTCCACCGCGCTCCACTGGATGGAGCCGAAGTCGTCGGGGTTGGTCTGCCGGCCGTGCCGGACCGTGCCGATGTTGTCGACGAACGCGTACTCCACCGTGCCCAGCGTCGCTCCGGGGGCGGCCGGGGCCTGCATCGCCGACACGGGCGAGTGGGGCACCGTGGGCGTGGCCGGCCTGACCGGGCTGAAGGTCGCGGTCAACCGGCACGCGTTGGTGCTCGCGACCACGTTCGGGAAGACGGCCCAGCCGGTGCCGATGGGGTCCGCCGCGACGACCCAGGTGTTGTTGTCCTCGCGGTAGCGGTACTGCAACAGCGACCCGTCAGCCTTGATGCCGAACAGGGTGTCGCCACCGGCGGAGAACATTCCCTTGGTGAACATCCCCCAGCCGGCCGTGACGTACCTCTCCCGGTCGAGCCAGCGCTGACTGACCGGGTCGAAGCGGTAGCGGTAGAGCTTGCCGTCGGCCTGGCGTCCGTAGATCACGCCGGGGCCGGCGGCCACGATCAGGTCGTACCGGTCCCAGCCGGTGTCGATGGTCCGGCCGTTGATCGTCCACGTGCCACCGGGCTCGTCGTAGCGGTACCACTTCAGCCGGCCGGTGTTGTCCACGAGGTAGAAGTCACCGAGCTCGTCAACGGTGATCTTGTTACGCCACGTGCTGCTCGCGTACGAGACGAAGCTGCTGCTGATGACCTTCGCCTGCTTGCCGTCGGTGAGCTCCCAGCCGCTACCCGTCCAGCGGTAGCGGGTCAGCCCGTTGGCGTTGATGCCGTACACCCGGCCGTCGGGACCGCCCAGGATGCGACCGAAGGTGGTCCAGCCGGAGGGGCCGATCGTGGTGGCGGCGCTCCAGGAGGAGGCGGTGCTGCCGGGCGAGGACAACTTGCGCCAGAGCAGCGTGCCCGAGGTCGTCGAGTTGAACACGTTGGCGGGGACGGCGCAGCTGAAGGTGTCGGCAGCGTACGCCGGGCGGACGGCCGCGGGCGCGACGAGCCCGGACGTGATGACGGCCAGCGCCGTTCCGACGCCCAGTGCGGCGCGTCGGGCCAATCGGAGCGGGCGACGTGCCGGAGCGGGATGGGACACGTGGTTCTCCTTGTCGTTGTCTCGATCTCGTCGCGGTGCGTTGAGGACGGGCAGACCGACGCCGTGGAGGGGGACCGTGACCCGACGCCGAACCGGCCCCGCCGACCGTTGCGGCGGGTGCCGGTCGTCGCCGAGGCCAACGGCTCGTCGGGTCACGCTGGACCGACGGGTCGGTGGTGTCGTCGAGAACGCTCGTCGGACCGGCGCAACTCAACGGGTCGGTTGCCCGTGCCGGCGTTATCGAGAAGAAACAGCGCGGCCGGTGGTGACAGATTTCGGGGCCGCCGAAAGGCTCGTGGGCCGCAATCACGGACCCTTTTCACAATCGTTTATCGACCTGGCCCGACGTTGGTCAACCCTCCCGACCAGTGCCGTCGGAGGGCGCGCGGATATCGATTTTCAGTGGTGTGCGGCTGTGTGTGACCGTGTTTGCATCCCCCGTGCGTCCGTCGGTTCTCTACCGACCGACGGTCATGATGCACCATCCGAACGACCCCCGCCACCCCGCCAAAGTGGACAGCGACTCCCCGCCCTTCAAAGCACGGTGAATCAGATGTACCGTACCAATTTGGACATTCCTGTGACGGAACGTGATCGTCGCAGCTCGGGCGGCAAGGACTGAGGGGATGCGAACCGAGGGCTTGACACCCGGTCGTGCCGCTGTCACTGTACAGCGGCACATTTACGAGGAGCAGCACACGGGGGTGTGAAGCTGTGAGTGTCGACCGGACTTTCGTGGCTCATCATTTCGTCGCAACGGATTCGCTCTACGGCGATTATCGGCCGAGCTGACCTACGGCGAACGGCGCCCGCATCGGGTGCGTCTCGGAGCTTCCACGGCCGTTTACGCAACATCTCCTTTCGCTTGCCCTTGATCCGGTGCCGCTCCCCGCGACGGGCAGGCCCCGATGCTGTCGTCCCGCCTTAGGCGTTCCACCGGGCCACGCCACAACCTCTATCCGGAGGTCTCCATGCCGATCCGCCCTCCCCACCTGTCCGACCTGCGCGCACGCCTGTCCCGACTCCGGTCGTCGGCGCGTGGACGGCGGGCGGCGCGTCACTCGGCCACCGTCCGCTCGGCCGTCGCCGTCGCACTCGTCGGCGTGTTGGTGATGAACGTGGCCGGCAGCGGTGTGACCGCGCTGCCGAGTGGCGCGGCGCGCGACGCGGAGGCCGGGGCCGGACGCGCCGCGGGCGCCAAGCCGGCCCAGAGCTGGGGCTCGGCGTCCGACCGCTCCCACGTCAAGCCCGGCCGCGTCAACCGGGAGCTGCCGAAGTCGGAGCGAAGCCGGTTCCCGCTGCACAAGCTCGACCAGAAGGCCGAGCCGGGGCGGAACAGGGCCTCCGTCGCGGCAGCGCCCGCCGTCGGCAAGCGCGGCTACGACAAAAGCAACAGCCGGGAGCGGACCGGCGACCGCACCGCCAACCAGCGGGTGTACGACAACGCCGACGGCACGCAGACCACCGAGTTCTCGTCCGCGCCGATCAACTACCGCAAGCCGGACGGTAGTTGGGCTCCGATCGAACTCGACCTGGTGCCCGCTGGCGACGGGTCCGGCTGGCGTACCGGCGCGGACTCGGTGGGTCTGCGTCTCGCCGACCGTGGCGCCGCGGGCGAGCTGGCCCGGCTGACCTTCGACGGCGGCGCCGAGCTCGCCTTCGGCCTGGCCGAGGCGGCGGACAGCGCGGGACGGGTCGAGGGCCGGACGGTGACGTATCCGGGTGTCCGTCCCGAGATGGACCTGCGGCTCGAGCCCCGGGCGGGCGGTGTCAAGGAGACGCTGGTCCTGCACTCGGCGAAGGCACCCACGACCTACCTCTTCCCGCTGCGGCTGCGCGACCTCACCGCCAAGCTCGTCGACGGCCAGGTCGTCCTCACCGCCCAGGACGGTCGCCAGCTCGGCGTCATCCCGCCGGGCTACATGATGGACTCCGGCTCCGGCGACACCGGCCCGGCGACCTCGACCGGAGTGACGTACGAAATCGTCACCACCGGCGGTCAGCCGGCGCTGAAGATGACCCTCGACCGTGCCTGGCTTGCCGACCCGGCGAGGACGTACCCGGTCGAGGTCGACCCCACCGTCGGGCCAGCGGTGGACCCCGTGCGGTCGGACAGCAGCATGTACGTCCACGGCAGCAACTCGACCTCCGGCGGGAACGAACTGCTGGTCGGTCGCTCCGGCGGGCAGAACGCGGCGGCGTACCTGAAGTTCGGCGACCTGGTGAGCCGGCTCCAGTACCACACCATCTACGGCGCGGCCCTGTCCGTGGTCAACTTCGACGCGGCCTCGTGCAAGGCGCGTGCGGTCACCGTGCACCCGGTGACCGCCTCGTGGTCCGCGGGCACCGACTACTCGTACCCGGGCCCGGCGGTGGGCGGCTCCCTGGCCAGCCGCTCGTTCGCCCACGGCTACATCGGTCTCGGCCAGTCGCAGTCGGCCTGCCCGGCGGCCGGGGAGATGTTCGACCTCGGCGTGGCCGGTCGCAATCTCGTGCAGCGCTGGGTGAACGGCACCCAGGCCAACTACGGCCTCTCCCTGCGGGCCTCGACCACGGACAGCACCGCCTGGAAGAAGTTCGCCGGCACGGGCACCGCCAACCCGCCATCCCTGTATATCACCCACACGCCCTACAACGCCGGGTACGCGATCCCCAAGCCGACACCGGAACCGCCGGTGCTGCGGAACCAGAACGGCAAGGTCAAGGTCACCGTCACCAATCTGGGTGCGGAGGCCTGGTCGCCGAGCAACTACTACCTGGCCTACCGGGCGTACAACGCCACCACGGGCGCGGCCGTGACCCAGCAGCGGGCCGCCAACCTCCCAGCCACCCTCGCCCGAGGCGCGAAGGTGACCCTCGACGCGACCATCAAGGCGCTTCCGCCCGGCTCGTACTTCCTCGACTTCACCATGGTCCGCAGCGGCGGCATCGTCTTCACCGACCAGCAGGTGCCTCCCGGCCGGATTGTCCTCCAGGTCTTCGACGTGCCGCCGGTGGTGCAGGAGCTCTACCCGGAGAACGGCTACCAGGCGCCGACGCTGACCCCGCTGCTGTGGGCGCGAGCCGTCGACACCGACGCCCCGCCCGGATCCACCCTGTCGTTCAAATTCGAGATCTGTGACCGGACGGACACCGGCGCTGCCACCAACTGCACCAACTCCGGCTACCAGGCCAAGCAGTCGTGGTCGGTGCCGAGTGGACGGCTCGCCTGGAGCAAGACCTACCTGTGGCGGTCGTACGTCAAGGACACCGCCAACGAGGTGACCTCGCCGTACTCGGTGCTGACGGCCGCCGTGCCGCAGCCGGACCTGCTCTCCCGCGTCGGCGCCGCGCCGGGCGCCGAACAGGGCCGCGAGTTCGACGCGCAGACCGGCAACTTCTCCACCGCCGCCGTCGACGCCACCGTGGCGACTGTCGGGCCGGAGCTCAACCTCGGGCGCACGTACAACAGCCTCGATCCACGCACGACCAGCGCGTTCGGTGCCGGGTGGTCCAGCCGCTACGACATGGTCCTGACGCCCGACAACGACGGATCCGGCAACGTCGTCATCCGTTACCCGGACGGCCAGGAGGTGCGGTTCGGCAGGAACGCCGACGGCACGTACGCGGCGCCGGCCGGGCGGGTGGCCAAACTGACCGTCGACTCCACCAGCTGGAAGCTGGTCGACCGGTCCGGGTCGACCTACCAGTTCGCCCTCGCCAGCGGCAAGCTCCAGAAGATCACCGACGTCGCGTCGCGTTCGGTCGTGCTGAGCTACGACGTGATGACCGGCAAGCCGGTCCGGGTCTACGTGGCCAACAGCCTCACCAACACCGCCGGCCGCGCGCTGCGCCTCACCTGGACGGGCAACCACATCACCTCGGTCGCCACCGACCCGGTGAACGGGGAGGCACTGACCTGGAACTACACCTACAACGGTGACCTGCTGACAAAGGTCTGCGGCCCTGACGGGGGATGCACCGGTTACGACTACGCGGCCGGGTCGCACTACCGCACCGCGGTCCTCGACGCCAAGCCCGACTCGTACTACCACCTGGGCGAGTCCGAGGGTACGAGCGCCGCCAGCGACGTCGCCATCAACCTCGGCAAGGATGTCGGCACCTACCGCAACGTCACGCTCGGCCAGCCCGGCGTCCTGGAGGGCACCAGCGGCACCGCGGCCGCCTTCAACGGCACCTCCGCCTACCTGGAACTGCCGAAGGGCCTGGTGAAGAAGAGCCGTGACGCGAGCGTGGAGCTCTGGTTCAAGATCGGTCTGACCCAGACCGGCGGCCCGCTTCTCGGCTACCAGGACAAGGCGGTCGGCACCGCGCCGACCAGCGCCGTCCCCGTCCTCTACACGGGCACCGACGGCAAGCTACGCGGCCAGTTCGCCACCGGCTCCATCACCCCGATCACGTCCTCGACGCTCGTCAACGACAACAAGTGGCACCACGTCGTGCTCTCCGCGATGGCCAACACGCAGACGATGTACCTCGACGGCGTCAAGGTGGGTGAGCTGACCGGACAGACCATCGACGCGTCGCTCCTCACCTTCAACCAGGTCGGTCTCGCCTCGACCACCGCGCCCGCGTCCTGGCCGGCCTGGGGAAGCGCCGCGCAGCGCTACTTCGCCGGGACCATCGACGAGGTCGCCGTCTACTCCCGCCCCCTCGGCCCGACCACCGTGGCCGCGCACTTCCGCTACGCCAAGCCCGCCGCCCAACAGCTGATCCGGGTCTCGCTGCCCAGCGGGCGGGTCGCGACGGAGGTCGAGTACGACACGGCGACCGACCGGGTGAAGGAGTACACAGACCAGGACGGCGGCACCTGGAAACTCGGCCAACCGACCATCTACGGAGGCGACAGCGACCTGCGTCGCGGCGTACAGGTCCTCGACCCCGCCAACCGCCCGTACCTGTACGAGTACGACGCCCTGAACGGTCAGCTGCTCCGGACGGGGACGCCGCTCGGCATCGAGACCCGCCAGGAGGACCGGCCGCCGCAGCCGACCCCGTCGCCCAGCCCCACCCCGACGCCAGTCTGCTCGCAGCCCGACCCGAACGACCCGGCGTTCTGCACCGTCATCCCGGGCGACTCCGGCGGACCCGTCTTCGTCCTCCACCCGCTCGACGGCATGGCCATCCGCACCTTCTCGTACAACGACCAGGGCATGCAGTCCAAGGTCACCAACGAGAACGGTGACTCGGTCGAGATGACCTATGACGGCGAGGGGCGGCTCGCGACCCGCAAGAGCTGCCGCACCGCCACCCAGTGCTACACGAACTACTACACGTACTCGACGACCATCACGAACCCCCTCGACCCCCGCAAGGACCTCGCGGTCGAGACCCGCGACGGGCGCTCGGAGAGCGCCACCGACCTGAAGTACCGCACCACCATGTCGTACGCGTTCAACGGCCAGCTCGCCATCCAGACCAACCCGGACGGCAGCTCCGTGAGCCACACCTACACCAACGGCGGGGAGGCCGCCGTCGGCGGGGGCAACCCGCCGAGCGGGTTGCTGGCCACCAGCACCGACAGCCGGGGCAAGGTCACCCGGAACGCGTACTACAGCAACGGCGACCTGGCCCGGGTGACCGAACCGTCCGGCCTGACCACCGAGTACACGTACGACACGCTCGGCCGCAGGATCACCGAGAAGGTCATCTCCGACAGCTACCCGGCGGGCGTCACCACCACCATCACCTACGACAAGCACTCCCGGGTGGCCACCGTCACCGGCCCGGTCACCACCGACGCCGTCAACGGCACCCGGCACCAGAGCCGCACCACCACCGAGTACGACGCCGACGGCAACCCCACCACGGTGACCGTCTCCGACCTGCTCGGCGGCGACCCCGACCGGGTCAGCAGCACCGAGTACGACGACTACGGCCGCCCGGCCAAGGTCGTCGACGCCGAGGGCAACGAGACCACCTACGGCTACGACCGGTTCGGCAACAAGACCACCTCGACCGATGCCAACGGCAACCGGTACGACTGGGCGTACACCGCCCAGAACAAGGTCGCCGAGGTGCGGTTGCGGGACTGGCGCAGCGACCCGCCGGGCTCACCCGGCACGGGCACCGGGGACTACCTGGTGCTGCACTCCTACTCGTACGACTTCGCCGGTCGCCTCGCCAGCGACACCGACGCGATGGGCCGGCGGCTGGAGTACCAGTACTACCGCGACGACCTGCTCGAGAAGATCACCCTCAAGAACTTCCACAACCCCGACGGCACCACCCGCGACTACGTCGTGGAGGAGAACACCTACGACGGTGCCGGCAACGTGACCCGAAAGGTCGCCGGCAACGGCACCCAGGTCACGGAGTACACCCCGGACAGGGCCGGCAAGGTGACCAGCACCGTCGTCGACCCGGGCGGACTGCACCGGGCGACCACCGTCACCTACGACCTCAACGGCAACGTCACCCGCTCGGTGCGGACCGGCAACCCGTCCAACGTGCCCTGGAGCACCGCGGTCACCTCCGAGACCGTCGAGTACACCTATGACGACGCCGGCAACGTGCTCACCGAGAGCGTCGTCGCCGGCACCGCGTCGCGGACCACCAGCTACACCTACGACCAGCGTGGGTTGCGGCTGACCATGACCGACCCGCGCGGCAACGAGGCCGGGGCGAACAAGGCGGCCTACACCACCACCTACGAGTACGACGAGCGCGGCCAGCAGGTCCGCGCCACCGGCCCGACCGTCGACGCGGAGAGCGATGGCGGCACGGCCACCCCCACCAGCCCGATCAGTGTCGTGGGCTACAACACCTTCGGCGAGCAGGTCGCGATCAAGGACCCGCGCGGCCTCATCAACCGGTCCGAGTACGACAAGCTGGGCCGACCGGTGCGGACCGTCGCCCCGACCTACCAGGCGCCGGGCGTCACCCAACCGGTCACCCCGGAGGTGCGTACGTCGTACGACCCGCTCGGCAACGTGCTCGAGGAGATCGACCCGGACGGGACGACCCGCTACACCTACGACCAGCTGAACCGGCTCGTCACCCGGGACGAGCCGGCGAAGACGAACGACGACCGGGCGGTCACCAGTTTCACGTACACCCGCACCGGTGAGGTCCTCTCCGTGACCGACCCGAACGGGGTCCGGACCGAGTCGACGTACGACGACCTGGACCGGCAGGTCAGCCAGACGCTCGTCGAGCGTCACCCCACCACCCGCAACCTGGTCACCCGGATGACCTACGACGACGCGGGCAACGCGACGTCGATCATCTCGCCGACCGGCGCGACCACCGTCAACACCTTCGACGCCACCGGTGCCGTCACCCGCACGACCAGGCCGACCGGCGAGGCGACGCTCTTCGGGTACGACCACGTCGGGCGACAGATCCGCATCTCCGACGGCCTCGGCCGGACCAGCCGGATCGGCTACGACCTGTTCGGCAACCAGGTCAGCGACTCGGACCTGAAGCCGGACGGGACGGTGCTGCGCACGCAGACCTACGGGTACGACATCGCCGGCCACCTGACCTCGGCAACCGACCCATACGAGACCGTCACGCGATACCAGTACGACGCCGCGGGCCGGTTGGTGAAGCAGGTCGAGCCGGTGAACGCCACCGAGTCGATCACCACGTCGTTCGGCTACGACGCCGCCGGGAACCGCACGCGCTACACCGACGGGCGGAGCAACTCGACCATCTACACGTACAACAGCCTGGGCCTGCCGGAGTCGGCAATCGAGCCGGCGACGGTCAGCCACCCGGCGGCTGCCGACCGCACCTGGACCATCGGGTACGACGCGGCCGGCAAC
Source organism: Micromonospora krabiensis (assembly GCF_900091425.1). Classification (GTDB taxonomy): domain Bacteria; phylum Actinomycetota; class Actinomycetes; order Mycobacteriales; family Micromonosporaceae; genus Micromonospora; species Micromonospora krabiensis. Next base: position 1,966,642 of record NZ_LT598496.1, on the reverse strand, counting down.
GCGACCCGCCTCAGCGCTCCCGGTGGCGTGAGCCGCACGCGCACCTTCGACGCCTCCGGTCGGATGACCCAGGAGACCGGCTCCGGCGGCGAGACCGCCACCGCCACCCGAACCCTCGACTACGACCGGACCGGTCGCCTGGTCAGCGTCAACGCGCCCGGTGGCACGAACTCGTACCGCTACAACGACCGCGGCGCACTCGTCTCCGCCGCCGGCCCGTCCGGCACGGCCAGCTTCGACTACGACGACGACGGACTCATGACGAGCCGCACCGACATGAGCGGCACCGCCGCGTTCGGGTACGTCAAGGGCCGGCTGGACACGGTCACCGACGGCATCACCGGCCAGCGGGAGAAGTTCGGCTACAACGCGGCCGGCCAGGTGACGACCATCGACTACGGCGCCGGTCGGGTGCGGGCGTTCGGCTACGACGACTACGGCCGCGTCGACAGCGACGTGCTGCGCAACTCGGCGAATCAGGTGGTCGCCTCGGTCGGCTACGAGTTCGACCTCAACGGCCACGTCACCCGGAAGAAGACCACCGGCACCGCCGGCGCGGGAGACAACTCCTACACGTACGACAAGGCGGGCCGCCTGCTCAGCTGGACGTCGGCGGCGGGGACCGTCGACTACGTGTGGGACGCCAGCGGCAACCGGGTGAAGGCCGGCGCGAAGACCGCCACCTTCGACGAGCGCAACCGGCTGATCTCCGACGGCGACTACACCTACAGCTACAGCGCCCGAGGGACGCTGCGCGGGCGGACCAGTTCGGGGCTGACCGAGCAGTTCGCGTTCGACGCGTTCGACCGGCTCACCGCGGCCAAGGACGAGACCTACCAGTACGACGGCCTGGACCGGGTGGTCTCCCGCACCGGCACAGCCTTCGTCTACGCGGGCCTCACCGACGACGTGGTCCACGACGGGGCCGAGTACTACGCCCGAGGGCCGAGCAACGAACTGCTCGCCACCGGCATCGGTTCGACCCAGCGGCTGTCGCTGACCGACGCCCACGGTGACGTGGTGGCGGCCATCGACCCGGCCGACACCCAGCTCCCCGCGCTGAACGACTCCACCGCGTACGACCCGTTCGGCAAGAAACTGACCAGCGTCGGCGACACCGGCAACCTCGGCTACCAGGGGGACTGGACCGACCCGACCACCGGCCAGGTCGACATGGGGGCCCGGTGGTACGAGCCGGGGACCGGCACCTTCACCTCGCGGGACAGCGCCACCTACAGCAGCGGCGACTCGATCCTGGCCAACCGGTACACGTACGGCGCCGGCGCGCCGCTGGACTTCGACGACCCGGACGGCCACTGGCCGAAGTGGCTCAAGAAGGCGGCCGGTGCGGTCAGGAACACCGTCTCGAACGTGGTGAGCAACGTCAGCAGCGGCATCTCCACGGTGTGGAACTACACCAAGAGCTACGCCTCGATGGCCTGGTCCGGCCTCAAGGCGGTGGGCCGTGCCATCTCCGACGGTGCGAAGTGGCTCGCCAACAAGGCGGTCACCGCGGTCAAGTACGTCGGCAACGCGATCCGCAACAGCTCGGTGGGCCGAGCCGTGGAGAACTGGGCCAGACAGCAAGCCCAGATCGTCCAACAGCGCATCCACCAGGCCAAGGTGGCGGTGACGAACGCAGCCAAGGCTGCCGTCAAGCAGGCGGTGAAGTTCACCAAGCTGCCCGTGGTGGCGGCGCTGACCAAACCGCTCATGGCCGGCATCAAGATCGTCTCGACGGGCCTCAAGATGCTGCCCGCGATCGTCGCGACCACCACCATGGCGATCCAGGACCCGAAGAAGTTCCAACAGAAGCTCTGGCTCGAAGCGGCGAAAGCGGTCGGTTCGATCACCGAGGGCGTCACGACGATGTGGGACAAGGCGACCCAGTTCGTCGAGGACCACGCCGCGGAGATCGCCGGCTTCGCCGCCGGCGCCGTCGTCGGCCTCGGCTGCGGCGCGGCCATCGGCTGGACCGGTGTTGGGGCCGTCGCCTGCGGCGCGCTCGCCGGCGCCGTCGGCTCCGCGGTCACCGGTGCCATGGAGGGCAAGCGCGGCTGGGACCTGGTCGGCGCGACCGCCTTCGGCGCGGTCACCGGTGCGCTGGGTGGCGCGGTCGCCTCCATCGGCGGCGCGGCGATCGGCGCGGGGATCCGCGGGCTGAGCGGCGGGCTACGGGCCGCCGGCAGCAAAGCCCTCAGCGCCGGCATCGGCGAGGCCCGTGCCATCGTCTCCGAGACCCGTGCGGTCGCGGGCAGCGCCCGGTCGCTCGCCAACAAGGTGCTCGGGAAGTGCAACAGCTTCACCGCGGAGACGCGGGTGCTGATGGCCGACGGTAGCCGGAAGGCGATCAGTGCCGTCCGGGTCGGTGACAGGGTCCTGGCGACCGACCCCACGACCGGCCGTACCGAGGCGCGTCTCGTGACCGCGCTGATCGTCGGCACCGGCATGAAGAAGCTCGTCGACATCACCGTCGACGTCGATGGCGCGAAGGGCGACCGTACCGGTCAGCTGACGGCGACCGACGGACACCCGTTCTGGCTCGACTACCAGGGTCGCTGGAGCGAGGCCAAGGACCTCCAGCCCGGCTATGTCTTCGAGACCGCCGACCACCGGCCGGCATCGGTGGCCGAGGTCCGGAAGCGGTCCGAGTGGCAGACGGCTTATAACCTGACCGTCGACGGCCTCCACACGTACTATGTGGTGGCTGGCGACAGGCCGGTTCTTTCGCACAATTGTGAAGTTGTTGACGCAGTCGAGGCGGAAGCGGCGCGTGTCGCCGGCCTGACGAATGCTGAGCGTCCGGGAGTGATCGAAGGCCTCCAGATACCGGGACAGCGTCCGATCGTTGCTTACAGCGACGGAGGGGCGGGCAACCGGGTAGTGCACCCGATTGTCAGAGACATCCTCGACTCCATTCCGACCACTGCGCGTGGAAACAATCATGGAGGTTGTGGTTTGGTGCAGTGCCTGACGGAGGCACTCGGCGCCGGCCTTGATCCGACTGGAGCGACCGCTACCGCTGTCTTGGGTCGCGCCCCAACCAACAGCAACTTCTTGAAGCACATCGGACCCTGCGATAGTTGCAAGGCCCTCGTGCAGCACTTCGACATCGATTTCAAGATGGGGTGACCAAATGCCTCCGCTCTCCCCTCGATTGGAGCTACTTCTCCGGCGGGCCGGCTGGTTCCCCGGGCGTCAGGTTGACATCGCACCATGGAAGGAGTCGCTGGGCGACTTCGCCTGGCACGCCGCAGCCGAGGAGTTCCTGCGGGAGTTCGGTGGTGTTCGCGTGGAGGTCAACGGACCCGGAGCCGCGGTCGCACAAGAATCATTCGAAATCGACCCGGGACTTGCGGTCGGGGAGGAGAAAAGATTTGCCGAGCTTTCCGTCCGCTACGGTCTGTCGTTCTTTCCGCTCGGAGAGGTGGGGCAGGGCGAATTCTTCCTGGCGATCGACCAGGACGGCGTTCTCTATTACCTATCGGTTGCCGTTTTCAGGCTTGGGCTTCGAGAGTTGGGATTGGATCATCTCGTCGGGGGAATCGCGGCGGAACGAATCAGCCCGCCATCCGGGGACGCCACGTAGCCGCGGGCTCGTTTGGATTGCTTGCGTTCGCCATGCGTAGTCGAGCGTGGACCCACTCAGGCCTTTGGCTGTGAGGACATGTGGGTGTTGACCGTCGTTCCTCGCGAAAGACGGAGCGCGTCTCCATGTGCGATAGGGGTTTTAAAGCATCGGCTTGTCGGACTAATCGGTCGCGCCACGGCTATCCATTGTTTGGTTAGGAGAGATAGGAATATGCCGCTATCAGTGTCGGCTGAGCGTAAGAAATTCTCCTCGCTCCTGTTGTTTGTGGTTCTGCTTGCTCTCGCGTGGGTGCCGGGTCATGCGGCGTACGCGGACGTGTCTGGTAAGAAGGGGGACTTCGTACCCCTCAACGCGGTCCTGCTGGACACCCGCTCCGGAACCGGCGGGGTCACCGGCACCCGGGGGCCCAACACGACCGTGTCCGTCCAGGCGCTCGGCGTGGGCGGTATCCCGGCCACCGGCGTTGACGCCCTCCTGGTCGATGTGACCGCCATCAGCCCGACGGCCAACACCTTCCTGAGGGTCTACCCGGACGGAACGCCGAAGCCTGAGGCGTCCGCCCTCAACGCCTCGACCGGACAGACGATCTCCAACTCCGCCGTGGTGAAGGTCGGTGAAAACGGCAAGATCGCGGTCTACAACGCGGGCGGTAACACCCACGTCAAGCTGGACGTGCAGGGCTATTTCAAGTCCTCCTACGACGGGGTCAACGGCTCGGGCTTCGTGCCCGTCAACCACACCCGGTTGGTTGACACCCGTACCGGGCAGGGCACCTCGACCGGCACCATCGCCAACGGTGGCACCCGGACGGTCACGCTGACCGGCGGCGTCGTCCCGGCGGGTGCGAAGGCCGCCATGGTCGACCTGATCGTCACCGGCGCGACCGGCACCGGGTACGTGATGCTGGCCCCGGCGAACGAGCCGAGCGCGGCGAACGCCATCGACTACGTCGTGGGCACGACATCCATGGGAACGAGCGTCAAACTGCCGGCCGACGGCAAGGTGGTCATCACCAACCGGGGCCCCGCCGCCCACGTCGCGATCAGCGTGCAGGGCTACTTCACCGCCGGCCCCACCACGGGAGCGGGACTGCGTCCCGTCTTGACCGACGTCCTGCTGGACACCCGGGCTAACGGCGGCTCCCCGCTGCCGGCGTTCGCCACGGTCGACGTTGCCATCGGCGGCACCAACGGCCTGCCGACCCGTGGCATCGCCGGCGCGGTCCTCAACGTGACCGCGGTGAGCCCGTCCGCGAGCGGCTTCTTCACCGTGTCACCGCTCGACGGCACCGAGAACGGGGCGTCGACGGACAACTTCGCCCCCGGTCAGGTGGCTCGGTCGAGTCTCGTCGTCAGCAAGGTCGGTACCGAGGGCAAGGTCCGGATCAAGAACAGCAGCTCGGGTACCGTCCATCTCCTGGTGGACCTCCAGGCATGGTTCGCCGACCGGCTCGACCCGCTGCCGCCCCAGGCGTACGCACCGGTGTCCGCATTCCAGGGCACGGCCACCGACACGCAGTTCGCCACCCTCCAGTACGCGTACACCGACAACCTGGGCCGGCTGCGGATCGGCCACCAGAGCAACGTGGACGACATGAGCAGTGTCAAGTGGACCGTGATCTCCGGCATGGAGGCACTCACGGGGCGTACCTCGCTCAACCAGCTCAGCACCGGTGCCGTCCAGGTGACGGCGCAGCACAACAGCAGCAACATCTGGACGAGCTCCCAGACCGCCGCCGGCGCGGAGTCCTGGAATCCGTTGTCGGACCTGGGCGGCTCGATGGCCGGCGCACCGGTCGCGGTGACGCTCTCCACCGGCCTCAGCGTGATCTTCGCGGTCGACGCGGACGGTCGACTCTGGCACTACCGGCAGACCGCTACCGACGCCGCGTGGAGGAGCCTGGGCGTGGCCGGTCTCGCCGGCCCGCTCACCGCGGTGCCGGTCGACGGCGGCTACCGGTTGGTCGCGACGAGCACCTCCGGCACGGTGAAGACCGCCCTGTACGCGACCGACGGCGGCCTGACCCCGTGGACCGACCTGGGTGGCAACGTGACCGGCAGCCCGGCGGCCATCACCTTCCCGGGCCACGCGACCGCCGTCTTCGCGCGCGCTGCCGACGGCTCGATCCTGACGAAGCGGCAGAACTCGGCCGGTGCCTGGCCGGGCACCTGGGCTACCGTCGGCACACTCACCAACGCCGCCGGCTCGCCCGCGGCCATCCTCGACCCCGTGCTCGGGCGGGCCGCCGTGGTCGTGCGGGGCACCGACAGCGAGCTGTACCGGGTCTTCGAGACGGCTCAGGGCTCCCAGACCTGGGGCACCTGGCAGTTGGTCCGGGCACCCGGCGACCCGACCCCGACGGTGCTGGCCGCCAGCGATCCCACCGTCATCCCGGTCAGCGGCGCTGTTGAGACCGACTGGATGGTCGTCTTCCGCAACATGAACGACGCGGTGATGGTGTCCGCGGTGGACTCCCAGTCGGCTGGGTCGGTCGCGACCGACACCTTCAAGGCGCACGTCCTGCCTGCACCGAAGGACTGACTCGTCCCCGGCCACAACCGCGCGGCCCCCGCCACCGCAAGGTGGCGGGGGCCGCGTGACTTCGACGCGGGCTTGACGGCCACAGCCCCGTCGCCAGAACTGTCGGTGACGGTGTACCCGGCCCTCGTCTAACGGAAGAAGCGCAGGTAATCGAACTCGGCGGTGACCGCGGGCTGGGCGCCGCCGTGCGCGACCAGGCCGATGCGTGGAGTCGTGCCGGCGGGGAAGGTCCACACGCCGCCCCAGGTCCAGCTCACGCCGTCGCGGCTGGACCCGGCCCGGAACTCGTGCTCGCCGGTCGCCCGGTCCACGTGGTGCGCCAGCCGCAGCCACGTCGTGCGGGCCGGGGTGCCGACGATGGTGCCGCCGTACACCGGCTGGCCGGCGAAGGGCAGCTCGTAGCCGTACTCCACCTGCCGGGTGTTCCAGATCGCCACCTGGGCCAGCCGGGCGAACCGGTCGTCGTCGACGTACGCGACCAGGCCCGCCTGCTGGTAGTTGCGGACCGACTCTTCGCCGAGGTCCAGGGTCACCTTCGTCTCTACCACGTAGTCCCCGGTCGGGGCGTCACGCAGCAGCACCCCAGCGGTGTTGCCGGTGCCGGTGAGGTCGGCGTCCTGCACGGGCCAGCGCAGCGCACCACCCGCCACGGTCGCCGCCGGGTCGGGGCGCACCCAGCTCCACGCCGGGTCGAGGCCGCCGGTGAACTCGTCGGACCAGGCCCGCAGCGGCGCGCCGACGCCGGGCTCGGGAACGGCGTTGCGCGCCGGCCGGTACAGCCGGACCGCGCTGACGTTGTCGAACTCGGCGGTGCCGCCGGTCGCGCCCAGCGTGAGCCGGCCGGTCACCGGCCGGTCCAGCCGCAGCGTCACCACGGCCCGCTGGTCGCCCAGCCGCGCCGGGCTCAGCTCGGCGACGAGCTGGCGCCCGCGTACCTCGACGGCCAGGTTGTGCCGGTCGGCGGCGGTGAAGCCGGCGGGCAGCGGGACGCTGGTCGTACGGCCGCCGTCGCGGGCGACCAGCCGCCCGGCCGCACCGTCGACGCGGACCTCGACCCGGTCGGCGAAGGTCAGGCCGGCGCCGGTCGCGCCGGTGAGCCGCAGGTCGGTCTCCGCCCGCACGTCGCCGCCGACGGTCGTACGACTGGTGAGCGCGCCGGTGCCGGTGAGCCGGCCGCCGGTGGTCCGCCAGTCGCCGGTGACCCGTCGCCAGCCGGCCAGGCCGGCGTCGAAGCGCTCGTCCAGGGCGCCGGTGGTGACCGGCGCCGGCCGGGTGCCCGCCGAGGGGCCGGCGCCGGCGTTGACGGTGGGCCAGCCGTCGATCCAGTCCAGACGGTCCAGCAGCATCGGGCGCTCGTTGATGCCGAACGGCTCGTCGAGGTAGGGGTCGGCCCGGTCAATGGCGTGGTAGACGATCCAGTCCTGCCCGGACAGGTCGGTGAGGAAGCCGTTGTGCCCGGTGCCGATCCAGCGGTTGCCGTTCTGCGTGAGCACCGGCGTGCCACCGGCCCGGGACGCGGACAGCGCGATCCCGTCCCGGTCCAGGAACGGCCCACGCGGGCTGGTCGCCCGGCCCACCTGGACGGAGTAGCCGGTGGCCGGGCCGGCGCAGCAGTTCGCGGTGGAGGCGAAGAGGTAGTAGGAGCCGTCGTGGCGCAGCACGTAGCTGCCCTCGAACTTGTTGTCGATCGCGACCAGGGTGGGGGTGCCGATCGCCCGCAGGCCGTCGGGGGAGAGTTCGGTGACGGAGATGCCGCCGTAGTAGCTGCCGTAGTAGAGGTAGTTGGTCCCGTCGACGTCGGTGAACTGGCTCGGGTCGATCGTCCACAGGAAGCCGCCGCCCCCGCCCGGGCGCGGCGCGACGACCGGCTGGTCGGCGAAGGTCCACGGGCCGGTCGGGGTGGGCGCGGTGGCCGCGCCGATCGCGTAGTCGCTGCCCTCCGGCGAGACGGTGGTGTCGGTGACCGTCACGTACATGACGTAGCGGTCGCCGATCCGGCGCACGTCCGGTGCCCAGAAAGCCGCGCCGGGCGCCGCGTACGCCGGGCGCTGGTCGGCGCCGAACGCGTCCCCGACGTACGTCCAGTCGACCAGGTCGGCCGAGCGCGCGGTGGGCACCCGGTGGAACTGCTTCTCACCCTCGCGCAGGGGGTCGGTGGTGCCGTACGCGTACCAGTAGCCGTCGTCACCGCGGACGATCATCGGGTCGGCGAAGGTGTCGCCGAACGGGGCGGAGACCGGGTTGCCGTAATGGGCGCCCGTGCCGCGTGCGGCGGTGCCGGCCGGGCCGGTGTCGGCCGGGCTGGCGCTGGCGTTGGTCGGGCTGGCGCTGGCGCTGGCGCTGGCGCTGGCGCTGGCGCTGGCGGCGGGGGCCGCGGCCGTCAGCAGCAGACCGAGTGCGGCGGCGAGCGCGCCGCCGTGGCGGAGATGTCCCATCAGACCTGCCTCGGGTGGGGTTGCCGTGGGTGGTGTGGCGTTTCCCGTCCGTTTCTACAAGGTTGAATACAACGTTGTAAAGGGGCGTCGTGAGCGGTGCCCGCCGCCGCCGTCGGCGGGGGCCGAACCGTCGCCGTGCCAGCATGGGCGGATGCACCCGACGACCGCCGACGCGCCGGCCCTCGCCCAGCTCGCCGCCCTGCTGGCCGACACCACCCGGGCCCGGATCTGCCTCGCCCTGCTCGACGGGCGGGCCTGGACCGCGGGGGAGCTGGCCCGCGCCGCGGGCGTCGCGGCGTCCACCGCGAGCGACCACCTCAGCCGGCTGGTCGACGGCGGTCTGCTGGCGCAGGAACGGCAGGGGCGGCACCGCTACCTGCGGCTGGCCGACCCGTCCGTGGCCCAGCTGATCGAGGACCTGGCCGGTCGGGCGCCCGCCGAGCCCGGGCCGGCCCGGTCGTTGCGCGCCGCGCGGGCCAGCGCCGCCCTGGCGTACGCCCGGACCTGCTACGACCACCTCGCTGGCCGGCTCGGCGTGCTGGTCCACGACGCCCTGCTCGACCGGGGTCTGCTGGATCGGGCCGGTGGGCTCACCCTCACCCCGGCGGGGCTGGACTGGTGCGCCGACCTCGGTCTGCCGCTCGCGACGCTGCGTCCCACCCGCCGGCCGCTGCTGCGCGACTGTCTCGACTGGACGGAGCGCCGCCCGCACCTCTCCGGCGCGCTCGCCGCTGCCCTCTGCGGTCGCCTGCTCGACCTCGGCTGGCTGGCCCGGGGCGACGGCCGCATCGTCCGGCTCACCCCGGCCGGCGCGCCGGAGCTGGCCGCCGCGCTCGGCGTCCCTGCGGCCACCCTGGCGCCGCCCGCGACCGGGAGCGCCGGCGGTGGGCGGGCCTGACCCGCCCACCGCCCCGTCGGGCGTCCACGCGGCGTGGCCCGCCGCGCGTTCGCGCGGCCCGCTCCGCCGGGCGTCCGCGTTACCTGGTCCGGCGGGCGTTCGCGCGGCCCGGTCCGGCGGGCGTCTGTGCGGCCCGGTCCGGCGGGCGTCCGCGCGGCCCGGCTTTGATCGACTCGCTTTCCCGGACGTCGGGGTGTCCCGGTCGGTCGGATACCGCGACATCAGGGATGCCGAGTCGATCACGCGGTCGTCGCCGCGGAGGCGGCCCGCCGGGCGACGTTTCGGCGGGGACCGTAGCGATCCGCGCCTAGCGTCGGCGCGTGACCCTGACCTGGCCCGTCCTCGCCCCCGCCCCCGACACGCCACCGTCCGGCCCACCCCGCCCGCACCCCGACACCGGTTACACCCTCACCCGCTTCGCCGACGTGCGCGCCGCGCTCGCGGCGCCGTCCTGCCGGGTTCCCGTCGCCGAGCCCGGGCCGCCCGGCACGCTGGCCGGGCTGCGCGGCGCGGTCAGCCGGTTCAGTGCCCCGGCGCAGCACCCGTCCCGACGGGCGGTGGGCGTCGCGGCGCTGGCCGCGCTCGACCCGGACGCCCTGCGCGGGCACGCCGCACGGCTCACCGTCGCCACCCTGGACGCCGCCGACGATCGCGTGGACGTGGTGGGCGCGCTCGCCCGGCGCGTACCGGTGCGGGTGCTGGCCGAGCGACTCGGCTTCGCGGACCCGGACGCCGTCGTGCCGGCGGTGGCCGCCGTCGCCGCCGCGTACCACCCGGGGGCCGAGCCGGCGGCGGTCCGGCCGGCGGACCGGGCGGTCGCCGCCCTGACGGCGCTGGCCCCGCCGGAGCCGTTCGAGATGGTGGCCAACCGCATCGGATTGCTGGTCCAGGCGTGCGACGCGACGGCCGGGCTGATCTGCGCCGGTGCCCGGCACCTGCTGCCCCCGTCCGCGCCGTCCGTCGGCGCGGGGGACTCGGCCGAACTGCTCGCCGAGGTGCTCCGGCTGGATCCGCCGGTCCGGGGCACCCGGCGGATCACCACGGACGCCGTCCGGCTCGGCGGCGTCGACCTGCCGGCCGGTACGCCGCTGCTGCTGCGGTTCGACGCGGCCAACCGGGATCCGGCGGTCTTCGCGGAGCCGGACGTGTTCCGGCCCGGCCGGACGGTGCCGGCGCTGACCTTCGGGGCCGGGCCGCGCGGCTGCCCCGGCCAGCGGCACGCCCTGGCGCTGGCGGCCGGGGTGCTGGACGTGCTCCGCGACCGGTGTCGGTGCGCCTCGGGGCCGGTGCGGTACGAACCGCACCCGCTGCTGCGGGTGCCGACCCGGCTCGAGGTGGTGCCGCGATGAGCGACCCGTACGCCGCGTTCCGCGTCCTGCACCACGGCGACCGGCCGTTGCTGCTGCCGAACGCCTGGGACCACGCCTCGGCGGCCGCCCTCGCCGCCCGGGGTTACCCGGCGATCGGCACCACCAGCCTCGGCGTGGCCGCCGCGGCGGGCCTGCCCGACGGCGGCGCGGCCACCCGTTCGGAGACGCTGGAGCTGGCCCGGCGGCTGCGCGGGCTGCCGGCGCTGCTGACCGTGGACGTCGAGGCGGGCTTCAGCGACGACCCGGCCGAGGTTGCCGCCCTCGCCACCGAGTTGGCGGGGCTCGGGGTCGTCGGCATCAACCTGGAGGACGGGCGGGCCGACGGGACCCTCGCCTCGACCACGTCGGCGGCCGCCAAGGTGGCGGCGGTCAAGGACGCCGTGCCCCGGCTGTTCGTCAACGCCCGCACCGACGCCTGGTGGCTGGGCGTGGCCGATCCGCTGCCGCAGGCGCTGGAGCGGGCCGCGGCCTACCGGGCCGCCGGGGCGGACGGGTTCTTCGCGCCCGGCGTCCCCGACGCCGACACCGTCGGCGTCCTCGTCCGGGAGGTGGAGGCGCCGCTGAACGTGCTCCACCGGCCCGGTGGTCCCACCGTCGCCGAGCTGGCCCGTATCGGGGTCGCCCGGATCAGCACCGGGTCCCTGCTGTTCCGCGCCGCGCTCGGCGCGGCGCTGGCCACGATGGACGACCTGCGGGTCGCCGGGGGCGCCGCGTCCGCCGTCCGCGCCGGTGGCGGGGACGAACCGCCGTCGTACGCGGAGGTGCAGCGGCTCAGCGCTCCCCACTGACCGGTTCCTCCCCGACGGGACGAGCCTGCCGCATCCCGGTGGCGCTCGCCCGGACGTCGCCAATCGAGGTGGTTAGGCGGATTGTTCGGCCCCCTCCCGATCCGGGCGATTACGGTGTGTGCAGGTCGTGAGGACTGCACGTCATGATGGGAGAGGGGACCGATCATGCGAGTGCCCAGCCGAAGCCCCGGACGCCGGCCCGGTTCCCCCGTCACTCCGACCGCGCCGGCCCGGCGCCTGCCCACCACGCCGGCCGGTCGGCCCCGGGCGGCCGGGCCGGACCTCGCCGCCTACCGTGCCGCCGTCGCCGACCTGCTGGTCGAGGTGGGTGCCCTGGCCGACGTGCCGAGCACCGCCGCCCGGCAGGTGCTGATCGACGAGCGGCTGCGTGAGCCGGCCCTCGCGGCCGTGCTCGACGCCACCCCGCAGGGTTTCGTCGGCGCCCGCGAGACCCTGCTTCTGGAGATGGCCCGCTACCAGCCCAACGAGCGCAGCGCGGCCCGCGACCTGACCGCGCTCGTCCGGATCTACCTGCTCTCCCGCATCGACGTCATGTGGTGGCGGGACGCGTCGCCGTTCCTCACCGACGCGCAGGTCGAGGGGAGCGCCGACCTGGTCGACCTGGAGTGGCTGCGTCGCCGGGACCTGCTGCGGTTCCGCTACCGGCAGCAGCCGGCCAGCCTCGTCGGCCGGGGACTGCAGGCGGCCCGCCGGCGGCTGCGGCCCGACGCCAGCCCGCGTACGGCCGGGCTCTTCGCCCGCCGCGCCCGCCGCGAGGTGGTGGCGCTCCTCAACGACCTCGGTCGCGAGTTCGCCGCGACGGCCCCGCCCGGCACCCCGCCGCTCTGGGTGACCAGCCTGACCCGCAGCGCCGAACACCAGTACCGCCTGCGGCGCCTCGGCTACTCGGCGATGCTGCCCAGCGGGCACTGCCTCGGCTACGCCGCCGACGTGGAGATGGCCTGGTTCGAGCGCTTCGGCGCCCGCGAGGCCCTCGCCGAGCTGCTGCTCGTCCGTCAGGAGGCGGGCGAGGTCAACGTCGTCGACGAGGGGCAGGCCTGGCACCTGTGCGTCTCCCCGAGTGCCCGCCGCCGGCTGCGCCGGGCCTACGAGGCCGAGATGGGGATGTGACGGTATGTGTGGCATCGCCGTCAGCGTCGGCCCCGAGGCGGACCCGGCCGTCTTCCGCCGGATGCTCGCCGTTCTCGCGCCGCGCGGGGAGGTCACCGAGGTCCGCTACGAGACCGGCCTGCTCGTCGGCACCCGCCGGCTGCGCGTGGTCGACCGGGACCGCGCAGTGCAGCCGTGGACGTCGGCCGACGAGCGGTGGCTGCTCTGCTACAACGGCGAAGTTTTCAACCACCGCGAGCTGCGCGCCGAACTGCTCCGGCACGGCCACACCTTCCGCACCGACGGGGACACCGAGGTGGTGCTGGCCGCGTTCGAACGCTGGGGTGAGGACGCGGTCGGCCGGCTGCGCGGCGAGTACGCGTTCGTCGTGGTCGAGCGGGCCACCGGCCGCGTCTACCTGGCCCGCGACCCGCTCGGGGTGAAGCCGCTCTACTGGACCCGCAAGCCGGGCTGCCTGCACCTCGCCTCCGAGGTGAAGGCGCTGGTCGGATATGGGGCGCCGATCGGCGAGGTGCCACCCGGGCACCACGGCTGGGCGGACGCCGACGGTCACCTCCGGCTACGCCCGCACGTGGACCTGCTCGCCCTCGGCGACGGGCCGCCCCCGATCGACGACCCGGACGAGGCCGCCCTGCTCGTCCGTGCGGCGGTGCGGGACAGCATCCGGGCCCGGGTCGACACCGACCTCACCGTGGGGGTGGTGCTCTCCGGCGGGCTGGACAGCTCGATCGTCCTGCGGCACGTCCGGGAGACGCACCCGGACTGCGTGGCGGTGACCGTCGGCGTGCCGGACAGCCCGGACGTCGCGTACGCCCGGCGGCTCGCGGCCGACCTGGGCGTGCCGCACGAGGTGGTCGAGCTGCGCCCGCGTGACATCCGGCTCGCCGACATCCGCGAGGCGATCCGGCTCTCCGAGCTCACCGAGTACGGCGACATCATCAACGCGGTGGTCTCCGTACCGCTGTTCCGCCGGCTGCGGCAGCTGGGCGTGAAGGTGGCGCTCACCGGCGACGGGTCGGACGAGCTGTTCGGCGGCTACCCCATGTACCACGAGGTGGGGCCGGCGGCCTCCCGGCGGCTGTTCCTGCACAAGATCAGCAACCTGGGCCGGACCGAGCTGCAACGCGTCGACCGCACCAGCATGGGACACGGCGTGGAGACCCGTGTCCCCTTCCTCGACCTGAGCGTGGTCGAGCTGGCCATGCGCCTGGCGCTGTCGCTGAAGATGCGCGACGGGCAGGAGAAATGGATCCTCCGCCGGGCGTTCGCCGACGTGCTGCCCGACTACGTGCGCCGCCGGCCGAAGAACCCCATGTCGTACTCGTCCGGCCTGCACGAGCGGGCCCGACTCTACAAGCCGTTCTTCGCCCGCCTGCACCGCTCGTTCGGTTACCACCTGCTCGACCCCGTACGCCGGGACTTCGACACGGTGCTGACCCGGTGCGGCAACGACCTGGACCGGGCGATCGCCCAGGGCCAGGCCCGGCCGGACTACACCGTGCTGGAGCACGCCCGGGACCTGGTGGGCGCGGCCAAGTGGAACGCCGCGCCGATGGTCCGCCGGCTGGTCGGCCCGCGCCGCACGCGCGGCGACGAGGCCCCACTGCCCGGCTGATCCACGCACCCCTGGCGGCGGCGCCGGTCGGACGGCCGCCGATCCGGGCCGGTCAGGTGGTGAGGGCCAGCGCGCCGACCGCGGCGGCGGTCGCGGTGGCCGCGAGCAGGCCACCGGTCAGCAGGAACCGGCGTACCGGCACGGCGACCCCGGCGCTGCGGCACCGCTCGAACCACAGCAGGGTCGCCAGCGACGCCCACGGCACGGCCAGCGGGCCGGCGTTCGTGCCGATCAGCAGCGCCAGCAGGCGCGGCGCGGCGTCGGGCGGCAGGACCGACTCGCCCGCGAGGTACGCGGGCAGGTTGTTCACCGCGTTGGCGAGCAGCGCACCGGTGCCGCCCGCCCGCAGCAGTCCGGCCGTCCCGTCGCCGTGGCCGAGGAGTGCGGCGACCAGGTGGTCCAGGCCCCACCGGCCGAGGGTCTGCACCACGAGGAAGAGGCCGGTGACGAAGACCAGCAACCGCCAGGGCACCAGGTGCAGGCCCAGGGTGCGGGGGGAGCGGACGGCGAAGCCGGCCAGCACCAGGGCGGCGGCCACGCTCGACACGATCCCGATCTCCACCTCGGCCAGCACCCCGCCGACGAAGACCAGGCAGGCGGCGAGGGCGGTCCGGTACAGCACCGGGTCGGCGGGCCGCTGCCGGGGCGGTGGCGAGAAGCGCCCACCCGGCGGCCGGTAGCGGCGCCACCATCCGAACCAGAGCACCAAACCGGTGACCACGAGCGCGGCGAGCTGCGGCAGCCACATCCGGGCGGCGAAGGCCAGTGGGTCGAGGCCGAGGCGGTCGGCGGCGAGCAGGTTCGTCAGGTTGGACACCGGCAGCAGCAGGCTGGCCGTGTTGGCCAGCCAGACGGTCGTCACGGCCAGCGGGGCCGGGGCGACGCCGAGGTTGCCGGCCAGGGCCAGCACGACCGGGGTGAGCAGCACCGCCGTGGTGTCCAGGTTCAGCGTGACGGTGGTCACCGCCGCGAAGCCCATGCAGAGCAGGAAGAGCCGTACCCAACTGCCCCGGGCGGCGATGGCCAGGCGGGTGCCGAGCAGGTCGAAGACCCCGGCGACCGCGGTCAGCTCCGCCAGCACCACCACCGTGCCGAGAAACAGCAGCAGCGGCAGGATCCGGTGCAGGGTCGCGCCGGCGTCGGCGCGGGGCAGCAGCCCACCCAGCACGCAGCCGACCCCGACCAGGGCGAGGACGACGGCCACCACGTCCAGCGGGTGGGGGCGGCGCCGACGGCCGGTCGGGGTGGGGCGTGCCGGGGCGGCGAGGGTCACGGCGGACGATCCTCGCACGTCACAGGGGTGTGGCGCCCGCAACGGCCGGCGACTGTGACCCGGCCGACCGGACGGTTCCGGTGGCCGGACGGAGTCGACCGGTCGCGGCGGGTGGACAAGCGCACCGGCGCCCGCATAGCGTCCCATGGATATGCGGAGGACTCTGCCGGCCGCCACCGTGGCCCTGTTGCTCGCCCTGACCGCCTGCTCGCCGTCCCGCTCGACCCCACCCGGGGCGCAGGGCGGCCCCACCGGCACGCCGACCGCCTCCCGGCAGGACGCGGCGCAGGTCGACGAGACCCTGGGCAGCCTGCGCCGGGTCGACGACCTGCCGCTCTACGAGATGACCTACGTGGGGCGCTACGACGCCACCACGGGCACGGACGCCAGCCCGGCGACGCCGTTCGGGTGTTCGTTGTTCGTCGCCGCCGGCGATCGGAGCCGGCCGCTGTTCGCCCGCAACTTCGACTGGGACGCCAACCCGGCGATGGTGCTGCGCACCGACCCGCCCGACGGCTACGCGTCGATCTCGCTGGTCGACCTGTCGTACCTCGGGGTCGGCGCCGACCCGGCGGGGGACCGGCGGCTGCTCAACGCGCCGCTGCTGCCCTTCGACGGGATGAACGAGCGTGGCCTGGCGGTGGGCCTCGCCGCCGACGACGGGGCCCGCGCCGACCGTGACCCGGGCAAGCCCACCGTCGGTTCGGTGCGGATCCTGCGTCTCGTGCTCGACCGGGCGGCGACCGTGGACCAGGCGGTGGCCGTCTTCGCCGCGCACAACCTCGACTTCGACGGTGGCCCGCCGCTGCACTACCTGGTGGGCGACGCGACCGGCGCGTCCGCCGTGGTGGAGTTCGTCGACGGCGAGATGCGGGTCGAGCGGGGGCGGGGTGCCTGGCAGGCGCTGACCAACGTGCCGGTGGCGGGGATCCCGGAGGAGCGGCGCCGCGAGGACCGCCGGTACGGGCTGATCGCCCGCGCCATGACCGAGTCCGGCGGGGTGGCCGACGCCGCCGCCGCGCACCGGGTCCTCACCGCCGTCCGGCAGGCGCACACCCGCTGGTCGGTGACGTACGGGCTGCGCAGCGGCGAGGTGACCCTGGTGACCGCGATGGGTGGGGGCGAGCGGCGCTACCGCCTGCCGATGAGCTGACCCGGCCCCGTACGACACGAGCGGGCCCGGCCCCCGTGGGGGGCCGGGCCCGTGGTGCCGTTGCTCGTGCCTACCGGCCCGGGTAGTGACCCTGGGTCTGCACGTTGAGGTCCTTGAACCGGACCAGCTCCGCCGTCCAGGTGCGCCAGTCCGTCAGCTTCAGGACGTCCAGGCCCTTGACCATGTCGTTGGAGTAGATGTGGCCGTTGTAGTAGTACGCGGACCACGTGCCACCGCCGACGAACTGGTCGGCCGAGAGCGGGCCGCGCTCCCAGAAGGCGATCTCCTTCGGGTTGGCCGAGTCGGTGAAGTCCCAGACCGAGATGCCGCCCTGGTACCACGCCTGGACCATGATGTCCCGCCCGAGCACCGGGATCAGCGAGCCGTTGTGGGCCACGCAGTTCTCGGTGTCGGCGTTGACGCGCGGGATCTTGTAGTAGCTCTTGAACACCATCGTCCGGCGGTCACCGCGACCGGTGATGTCGTAGATGGCGTCCGCGCCCCGGTCCGGTCCGATGGCCTCGTTGCAGGTGGCCGCGCCGCCGCCGCCCAGCTCGTCGGTGAAGATCACCTTGGTGCCGGCGTTGTTGAACGTGGCCGAGTGCCAGAACGCGAAGTTCACCGTGTCCCGGACCCGGTTGATCACCCGCGGCGCCTCACGGTTGCGGATGTCCATCAGGATGCCGTCACCCATGCAGGCACCGGCGGCCAGGTCCTTGCTCGGGTAGACGGTGATGTCGTGGCACCCCGTCGTCGCCGAGCCGGTCTCGCTGCCCGGGAAGCCACCGTCCGGGAAGAGGTTCGGCGTGGCCACCACGGCCGCGTCGGTCGGCTTCTTCAGCGGGACCTTGATGATGGAGATGGAGTCGTGCGGCGGCTGGCAGTCCGGGAACTCGGCCCGCGGGCTGTACGACGAGACGTACAGGTAGACGTTCTTGCGGTCCTTGCCGGGCACCAGCGTGTGGGTGTGCGAGCCGCAGGCGGTCTCCACCGACTTGATGTAGCGCGGGTTGGCCTTGTTGGAGATGTCGAAGATCTTCATCCCCTCCCACGACTCCTTGACGTTCGCCCCCTGCGCGGTGCTGTTGCAGGAGTCGTCGCTGCGGGACGAGTCGGTGGAGAGGAAGAGCAGGTTGCCCTCGACGGAGATGTCGTTCTGCGACCCCGGGCAGAACACCCGGGAGACGACCGTGGGCGCGCTGGGTCGCGAGATGTCGTAGATGACGAAGCCGTTGTAGTTGCCGGCGAACGCGTACTTGCCCTGGAAGGCGATGTCGCTGTTCGTCGCGTCCAGCGGCGCCACCTTCGGCACGTTCGCGATCTGGCGCAGGTTGGGGCTGCTGACGATCTCGTCAACGCCGGGGATGGTGTTCGTCGTGCTCGTGGTCGACGGCGCCGACTGCGGCGCGGTCTGCGCGCTGCTGGGCGGCGCCGCCACGATGCTGGCGACGAGGAGGCCGGCCGCGGCGAGGCTCACGACGCGGAGCTGCCGTAACCGTGGCATGGGGGGTCTGATCATCGGCGAGGCCCTTCGCAAGGGAGTGACGACTCTCGACACCTTACCGTTCGACCATCGTCATTGTTGTGATCGGCCTCACATCGATGTGTGTTCCTGAATCGATAGCATCGCGGTGACCTCGACCTCAGGGAGTGGCCCATGACCAGCCGGCGCGTCCGGACCCTGGCGATCGTCACACTGGCGGTCGTCCTGCCGCTCGGGGTCGTGGCGGTGGTCCGCGCCGGCGACGACGGCGGCGGGACGGCCCGCCCGGTCGCCGCGCCCACCGCCTCCGCCACGGCCAGCCCGGTGCCGACCGACGCCACGGTCATCATGCCCGGCCGGCCCGGCGAGTCGGCCACCAGCCGCGCCGCCGGGGAGATCACCGACACCGGCGCAGTGCCGCACAACTACATGGACGTCTGGTTCGTGCGGATGATGATCCCGCACCACGCCCAGGCGTTGCAGATGGCCGAGCTGGCGCCCGACCGGGCTGCCGATCCGGACATCCGCGCGATCGCCGCCCGCATCCGCGCCAGCCAGGGCCCCGAGATGGGCTTCATGCGCGGCTGGCTCCAGAACCGCAACCTGCCGGCCGAGGTCGAGGGGCACGACCACGGCACCATGCGTGGCATGCAGACGCCGGAGGCGCTGGCGCGGCTCGCGGCGGCCCGCGGGGCCGACTTCGACCGGCTCTTCGTCCAGATGATGACCGCGCACCACCAGGGCGCGATCGAGCTGGCCACCGACCTGCTCACCGTCGGCGCCGACCAGACGCTCAACGAGTTCGCCAACTCGGTGGCCACCGAGCAGACCGTGGAGATCGGCCGGATGCACGAACTCCTCGCCCGCTGACCCCGCCGCGCGCGGCGACCCGGTGCGCCCTCCGGCACGTACGCTGGGTGACCGTGAACCGCACCCTCTTCGGGCGTCCCCTGCGTGGCGTCGGGTTCGACGTCCTCGTCTCGGGCATGGTCGTCTTCTTCGGCGTCGTCGGCGCGGTCGCCCAGCCGGGCGGCTGGCTGGCGACCCTGGTCGGGGTCGGTATGGCGGTGGCGCTGCTGTTCCGCCGGTCCCACCCCGCGGCCGTCGCTGCGGTCGTCGGGGCGCTCGCGCTGAGCCAGGTGATCGCCGGCTGGGGCCCCCTCGCCTTCGACGTCGGGGTGCTCGTCGCCGTCTACAGCGTCGTCAAGTACGCCGACCGGCTCCGCGACGGCGTCCTCGCCGGGCTCGCCGCCGCCGTCGGCGTGGTGCTCGCCGCGCTCCAGGTGGACGGTGCCGGCCCGTGGTGGGGCAGTGCCATCTATTTCGGGCTGGTCACCGGCGCGGTCTGGCTCGTCGGGCTGAACGTGCGTACCCGGCGGCTCTACGTGCTCAGCCTGGAGGACCGGGCCGCCACCCTGGAACGGGAGCGGGAGGCCGAGGCCCGTGCCGCCGTCGCGGGCGAGCGCACCCGGATCGCCCGGGAGCTGCACGACGTGGTGGCGCACAGCATGGCCGTCATGATCGTCCAGGCCGACGGTGCCCGGTTCATGCTCGACCGTGACCCGGAGACCGCCCGCCAGGCCGTGAAGGTCGTCGCCGACACCGGCCGTCAGGCGCTGGAGGAGATGCGCCGCCTGGTCGGCGTCCTGCGGGAGACGACCCCGCCGGAGCCGGCGACCGAGCCCGGGGACGCCACCGGCGGGACCGCCGTGAGCGGCGACCCGGAGCACCGCCGGCTGGCGCTGACCGAGCTGCCGACCCTGCTCGACCGCTTCCGGGCCGCCGGCCTGAACGTCCGGCACGCGGTCACCGGAACGCCGCCGGCGCTGCCGCCCGGCCTGGAGCTGACCGTCTACCGGGTCGTCCAGGAGGCGCTGACCAACGCGCTCAAGCACGCCGGCGTGGGCGCCGACGTCGAGCTGACCCTCGAACACACCGCCGACGCGGTGGTCGTCCGGGTGGTCGACGACGGGCACGGCCGCCCGGTGGTCCGGCCCGCCCCGTCCGGGGGCCACGGCCTGGTGGGCATGCGCGAGCGGGTCGGCGTGTACGACGGCACCCTCACCGCCGGCCCCCGGCTCGCCGGGGGATGGCAGGTCGAGGTGCGGCTGCCGCTACCGTCGACGGCCGGAGCGACGGAGGTGATCGCGGCGTGAGCGTACGGGTGGTGATCGTTGACGACCAGGCGCTGGTGCGCGCCGGGTTCCGGATGGTGCTGGACTCCCAGCCGGACCTGGAGGTGGTCGGCGAGGCGATCGACGGCGCGGACGCGCTGCGGGTGCTCGCCCGCGTCGAGGCCGACGTCGTCGTGATGGACATCCGGATGCCGACCATGGACGGGGTGGAGGCCACCCGCCGGCTCTGCGCCGACCGGCCCGCCGGGCCGCCCCGGGTGCTGGTGCTCACCACGTTCGACACCGAGGCGGACGCGTTCGCCGCGCTCCAGGCCGGGGCGAGCGGCTTCCTGCTCAAGAACGTGCCACCCGAGGACCTGCTCGCCGCGATCCGCGTGGTCGCCCAGGGCGACTCGGTGGTGGCCCCGTCCATCACCCGGCGGCTGCTCGACCGGTTCGCCGGCCAGTTCGGCCCCGGCCCCGGCGAGGACCCCCGGCTGGGCCAGCTCACCGACCGGGAGCGGGAGATCCTCCTGCTGGTGGCGCAGGGCCTCTCCAACGCGGAGATCGCCGCGCGGGTCCACGTCGCGGAGGCCACGGTGAAGACCCACGTGGGGCGGATCCTGGCCAAGCTCCAGCTCCGCGACCGGGTGCAGGCGGTGGTGCTGGCGTACGAGAGCGGGCTCGTCGTCCCCGGCGGCTGAGGCGCGTACGACCTGAGGCGTACGGGTTCGCCCGGTCCGGGGCGACCCGGGACGTACGCGGATCGAGCGTGCAGGTGGAGATCGACAGGGCGTTGCCGGCCATAGCGTCGGAGAGGTCAGATCGTCCCTCTCCACGGGGAGCGCCACGTGCCCGTTCCACCACCCGCCCGCGCCACCGACGGCGTCGCGGTCGCCGCCCGCGGCCTCAGCAAGCGCTACGGCGACGGCCCGTCCGCCGTCGTCGCTCTTGACGGCGTCGACCTGGACTTCGCCGCCGGCCGGTTCACCGCCATCATGGGCCCCTCCGGCTCCGGCAAGTCCACGCTGCTGCACTGCCTCGCCGGCCTCGACCGGCTCAGCGCCGGCACGGTCCGGATCGGTGACGCCGACCTCGGCCGGCTCGACGACCGGCGCCTCACGCTGCTGCGCCGGGACCGGGTCGGCTTCGTGTTCCAGAAGTTCAACCTGTTGCCGGCCCTGACGGCGGAGGAGAACATCGTGCTGCCGCTGGCGATCGCCGGGCGGCGGCCCGACCCCGGGTGGCTGCGCCAGGTGGTGGCCGCGGTGGGCCTCACCGACCGGCTGCGGCACCGGCCGGCTGAGCTCTCCGGCGGCCAGCAGCAGCGAGTGGCGGTCGCCCGCGCGCTCGTCACCCGACCCTGGGTGGTCTTCGCCGACGAGCCGACCGGCAACCTCGACTCCCGCTCCGGCGCCGAGGTGCTGCGGCTGCTCCGGGAGGCCGTGAACACCCTCGACCAGACCGTGATCATGGTGACGCACGACCCGGTGGCCGCCGGGCACGCCGACCGCGTGGTCCTGCTCGCCGACGGCCGCTTCGTCCGTGACCTCACCGCGCCGACCACCGAGCGGGTGCTCGACGCGCTCGCCGGCCTGGACCTCGTGGCGGCCGGTGGCCGCGACCGGGCCGGCACGGCCCCGGGGCGGTGACCGGAATGCTGCGCCTGACCCTGCGGTCGCTGCGGGCCGAGGCGACGCGGATGCTGCTCTCGTCGCTCGCCATCGTGTTCGGCGTCGCGTTCGTCGCCGGAACGCTGATCTTCGTCGACGGCATGCGCGCCGGTGCGTACGAGCGGGCCGGCACCTTCGACCGGCACACCGACCTGGGCGTCTACGCCGACAAGGAGCCGCTCGCCGCCGCGCTCGTCGACCGGGTGCGGGCCGTCGACGGGGTGGCCGCCGCCGACGGGGAGCTGACCGCGACCGCGGGGGTCGTCGGCAGCGACGGCCGCCCGGTGCTCGGGTTCGCCGTCCTCGCCGCGATCCCCACCGACCCGGCCCTGCGCTCGTACGACGTGGTCGCCGGCCGACTGCCGGACCGGCCCGGAGAGGTGGTCCTCGACGCGCCCACGGCCGCCGAGGAGGGCTTCACCCTGGGCACGGCCGTCCGGGTCGGCGGCGGCGACGGACCCGCCCGCCCATACACCCTGGTCGGCACCGTCGACGTCGCCGGCACGACCCGGGACGTGGGCGGACCGTTCATCGGCCTGGTCGGCCCGGACGCGCTCACGGTCAGCGGGATGACCGGCTACGGCCGGATCCTCGTCGCCGCCCGCCCCGGCGTCGACCGGGACGCGCTGGCCGACCGGCTGTCCACCGTCGCGGGATCCTCCTCGACGGTGAAGACCCGCCAGCAGATCCTGGACGACGCGGTCGAGGACGCGGTGCGCGACCTGCGGCAGTTCAGCACGGTACTGCTCACCTTCGCCGCGGTCGCCGTGGTGGTGGCCGGGTTCGTCATCGCCAACACGTTCGCGATCGTGCTCGCCCAACGCACCCGCCGGACGGCGCTGCTGCGGCTGGTCGGCGCGACCCGAGGACAGGTGTTCCGGGCCGCGCTGGTGGAGTCGGCGCTGGTCGGGCTGGCCGCGTCCGCCGCCGGTGTGGTCCTCGGTGCGGCCCTGGCCGGCGGCCTGGGGACGCTGCTGTCCCGGTGGGACGTCGCGGTCCACGGCGGACTCACCGTCACCGCGTCGACCGTGCTGCTGGCGCTCGCCCTGGGCACGCTGCTCACCGTCGCGTCGGCGCTGCTGCCGGCCTGGCGCGGCACCCGGATCCCGCCGGTCGCCGCGCTGACCGACGCCGCCGTGCAGCCGGCCCGCCGCGCCGGGCGGGCCCGGCTGGCGGTGGGGGCGGTGGTGCTCGTCGCGGGGATCGCGGCGCTGGTCGGCGCCGCGGCCGCGGCCCAGGTGGCGCTGGTCGCCCTCGGCGGTGTCCTGACCTTCTTCGGCATCGTGCTGTTCGGCCCGGTGCTCGTCCCCGCCCTCGTCCGAGCCCTCGGCTGGCCGGTCCGCCGGGTGGTCGGGGCGGTCGCCGGCCTGGCGGTCGCCAACGCGATGCGCAACCCGCGGCGGGTGGCCGCCACCACCACCGCCCTGGTCATCGGCATCGGCCTGGTGTCGGCGTTCGTGGTCGGCGCCCGCAGCACCAAGGACGGCATCGAACGCACCGTGGACGCCCAGGTCGGCGCCGACTTCGTCGTCACCGGCATCGGCGGCGACCTGCCCGCGCCACTCTCCGGAGAGCTGCGCGCCCGAACCGAGCTGGGCCTCGTGCACGAGCAGCGGGAGGCGGTGAGCGCGGGCATCGACATCCGGGCCGCCGACCCGACGCTGGTGCGCCGGTCCGGACCCACGGTGCGCGCCGGCGACCTGGCGCGGTTCGGACCGGGCAGCGTGCTGGTACACCGGGAACTGGCCGAGGCGCGTGGCTGGACGGCGGGGTCCCCGGTGACCGTCAGCGGCCGGACGTTCCGGGTCGCGGCCGTGGTCGGCGGCGACAACCCGACGTCCACCGGCGGCCCGGTGCCCGCCGGCCACGTGGTCGAGCTGGTGGACGAGGACTTCACCGCCCTCTTCCCGAACGAGCGCGGCTACCTCGCCGAGGTCGAGCCGGCCGCCGGAGTCGACCCGGCGACGGCCCGCGCCGCGATCGAGACGGTCGTCGCCCGCTACCCCACGGTGAACCTGCTCGACCAGGCCGCGTACAAGAAGATGCTCACCGGGACGGTGGACCTGCTGCTCGCGTTCGTCACCGCGCTGCTCGGGCTGGCGGTGGTGATCGCCCTGGTCGGCGTCGCCAACACGCTGAGCCTGTCCGTCGTGGAGCGCACCCGGGAGAACGCCGTGCTGCGCGCGGTCGGGCTGACCCGCGGCCGGATGCGGATGATGCTCGCCGTCGAGGCGGTACTGATGGCCCTGGTCGGGGCCCTCCTCGGCGTCGGTCTCGGCACCGGCGTCAGCGCGTCCGCGATGGCCCTGCTGGCCCGCGCCGGCGACTTCCACGTCGTGCTGCCGCTCGGACAGCTCGGGCTGATCCTCGCCGTCGCCGTGGTGGCCGCGCTGCTCGCCTCGGTGCTGCCGGCGCGGCGGGCGCTGGCCCGACCGGTGGTGGAGGCGCTCGGCGACCAGTGATCGCACCGGGCCCTCCGGACACGACAGCGCGGCGCCCCCGCCCGGTCGGACGGGGGCGCCGCGCTGACCCGCTCAGAGCCGCTCGACCATGGGGCCCGAGCAGCGGTTGCGCGCGTCGAAGACGTAGCGGGCGTGCCGGGTGACGAGGTCGTAGTCGAAGACGTCGTGATCGGTCACCACGACCACCCCGTCGGCGTCCCGGACCTCCCGCTCGCTGAGGTCCACCACGGTCACCCCGGCCGGGATGTGGTGCGGCTCCGCGTACGGCTCCACGGCCCGGACGTCCGCGCCGAGCGCCTGCAACCGTTGCGCGACGTCGACCGCGGGGGAGTCGCGCATGTCCCCGGTGTTGCGCTTGTACGCGAGCCCGAGCAGCAGCAGACGGGCGCCGGTGACCGCCCGGCCGGTGCGGTTCAGACCGGCCATCACCCGCTGGGCCACGTGCTCCGGCATCTCGTGGTTGACGTCGTTGGCCAGCTCGATGAACCGGAACTGCCGACCCAGCCGCCGTTTGACCTGCCAGGACAGGTAGCAGGGGTCGATCGGCAGGCAGTGCCCGCCGACACCCGGCCCGGGCCGGAACGGCAGGAACCCGAACGGCTTGGTCTCCGCCGCGTCGATCGCCTGCCACACGTCGATGTCCAGGTGGTGCGAGAGCATCGTCAGCTCGTTGATCAGCGCGATGTTGACCTGGCGGAACGTGTTCTCGATGAGCTTGGTGAGCTCGGCCACCCGCGTCGAGTCCACCGGCACCGTCCGCTCCACGATCCGGCGGTAGAAACCGTCCACCCGGGCCAGCGACTCCGCGTCCACACCGGAGACCACCTTCGGGGTGTTCTCCAGCCGCCACGTCGGGTTGCCCGGGTCGATCCGTTCCGGACTGTAGCCCAGGTGGAAGTCGCCCGGGCTGCGCAGCCCGCTCGCCGACTCCAGCAGCGGGCGCAGCAGCTCCTCGGTCGTACCGGGATAGGTGGTCGACTCGAGGACGACCGCGCAGCCGGGCCGCACGTACGGGCCGATGCCGATGCCCGCCTGCTCGACGTAGCTCAAGTCCGGTGTGCCGTCGCGCAGCGGGGTCGGCACCGTGATCACACAGATGTCGAAGCCCTCGGCGTCGGTGTACTCCGTCGTCGGCAGGTACCGGCCGCTGCTCAACGCGCGGCCGAGCCGGTCGGTCGGGATGTCCTCGACGAACGACTCGCCCGAGCAGAGGCGCTTCACCCGGTCGGCGTCGACGTCGAGCCCCACCACGTCCAGGCCGGCCTCGACGGCCCGCATGGCCAACGGCAGTCCGACGTATCCCTGGCCGATCACGACCAACTTCTCAGCGCTCACCCGGGCTCCCGGCAGACGGTGGAAACGACCTGGTTGGAGATTAGAGCGCCGTCTGGTGCCGTACGTCCGTTTTGGTGATATCGGGGCTGGTGGGGTCTGTCGGGCATCCGGCAGGCCGCCGGCCGTCACCTTCCGCGGGGTGACGGCGTGGCCGTTTCCTGACCGGGAGCCGCGGCGGTCGGGCCGGGAAGGGCGCCGGTCAGGGGACCGTCGCGCTCGCGGTCTCCGTGGGCTCCGGGGCGGTCGGCGACGACGTCGTGGGATCGGGGCTCGGGGTGGTCTCGGTCGGCGTCGGCGCGCCCGTCGTGGGTGGCGGCTCCGCGCTCGGCGTCACGCTCGGCTGGACGCTCGGGGTGGCGCTGACCGAGGCGGTCGCGCTCGGCCGCACCGACGCCGGCCGGCCCGGGCGCTCCGGCTCGGTGGTGACCTCCTCGTTCGCGGCGGGGATGTCGACCTCGGCGCTGCGGGTCACGCTCGGCGCGGTGGTGGGCAGGTTCACGGCGGGGGCGTCCGCGTCCTTGGTGGCGGCCAGCGCGGCCGCCAGGCCGGTCAGCGCGACCAACACCGCGGCGCCCGCGCCCACGAGGGCCTGGCGCCCGCGCCGACGCTGCGGCCGACCCGGAGCGGTGAACCCCGCACCGGCGGCGAGGTCGGTGTGGGTCTCCGGTCCGGCGTCGCGCAGCGGGGTCGCCGGGACCATCGCGGTCGGCGGCGCGCCGTCGGTCACCGCCGTCCGGGCGGCCTCGGCCATCGCCGCGCCGCTGCTGAAGCGGTCGGCCGGGTCCTTGGCGAGGGCGCGCGCGACCAGGGCCCGCACGGCCTCCGGGATGTCGTGCGGCAGCTCCGGCGGCTCGTCGTCGAGGTGCCGGACGGCGACCTGCAGCGGGCTGTCGCCGGTGAACGGCGGCCCACCGGTCAGGCAGCAGTACGCGACCGCGCCGAGCGCGTAGATGTCGGTGGCGCCGGAGACCGGTCGTCCCGCCGCCTGCTCCGGGGCCATGTAGAGCGCCGTGCCGGGCACCGCGTTGGTGCTGGTGATGCTGGTCACGTTGGTCGACCGGGCGACGCCGAAGTCGACCAGGACGACCGACCCGTCCTCCTGAACCAGCAGGTTGCTCGGCTTCACGTCGCGGTGCACGATGCCGCCGCGGTGCGCGGCGTTCAGTGCCTGCGCCGCCTGGCCGATGATCGACATGGTCTCGCCCACGCCGAGCCGGCCGGCGTCCTCGATGCGCCGGGACAGCGGCTCGCCGTCGACGAACTCCATGACCAGGTAGTCGGCCCGGCCGCCGTCGGGCAGGTCGTCCTCGCCGCAGTCGAAGACCTGCACGATGCCCGGGTGCCGGAGCGCGGCCATGATCCGGGCCTCGGCCCGGAACCGCGCGATGAAATCGGGATCGGAGACCAGCGCGGGAAGCAGGACCTTGACCGCTACCTGCCGGCCGAGGACCAGGTCGGTGCCACGCCAGACGTCACCCATGCCGCCGGTGGCGACACGGTCGTCCAGGCGATACCGCCCGCTGAGCACGACGCCCGATGACAACACGCGATTACCGTACCCAGTGACGCCGGCCGGCACGCGCCGCGCTACCGGCGGTCGGCTCCCGCGTCCTCGCCCGGGCCGGTCCGCCGCCGCCGGCACCGGCCGGTTTTCGTGACCGTACGAGAGAATGCGACGACAGTGCGCGACATGCGGCGCGGTGGTCGGCCCGGCCGTGGCCCGACGGTGGCTCAAGAACATCTCCGAGCTCACGGAGCGTCCCGGAGCCCTCCGGTGTTACGGCGACACGCTAGTGCGAACGGTTGACAATTGTCACCCTTTCGTTGTGCCCTCCTGGCTTGTCGCCACCGGGGCCCACTCCTAGCGTTAGCCCGACTCGGCACCGCCCGGTTGCGCGGCGCGGCGTCCCACCGCCCAACCCCAAACGCGGTGCGGAGGTCCGGCGTCGCACGGTCGGCCGCGGGCGCGACCAGGTCAGCGGGGGGCGAGAGAAGTGCGGGAAGAGGTCCGGTCCACGGACCGGACGGGCATCGCGTGCGCCGGCCGCGGCGTGCGCCGCCCCCGCACGCCCGGAGAACGCCGTGCCCGCTGAACTCGACGAGGCGGTCGCCGCGGCGCAGGCCGGTGACGAGGACGCCTTCCGCCACCTCTACCGCACCCTGCAACCCGGCCTGCTGCGCTACCTGACCGCCCTGGTCGGCGCCGACGCGGAGGACGTGGCCTCCGAGACCTGGTTGCAGGTCTCCCGGGACCTGCCCAGCTTCACCGGCGGCGAGTTCCGCGCCTGGACGGTCACCATCGCCCGCAACCGGGCGATGGACCACCTGCGCCGGCAACGCCGCCGGCCGTCGCTGCCGGTCCCCGTGCAGGCGCTCAGCGAACTCGCCGGCGACGCCGACACCGCCGAACGGGCCGGCGAGACCATCGGCACGGAGGCCGCGCTCGCGCTGATCGCGACGCTGCCGCCCCGCGAGGCGGAGGCCGTCCTGCTCCGGGCGGTCATCGGTCTGGACGCGGAGAGCGCCGGCCGGGTCCTCGGCCGCCGGGCCGGCGCGGTGCGCACCGCCGCCCACCGGGGCCTGCGGCGGCTCGCCGCGCTGATGGAACACCGCGCCGGCGCGTCGGTACCCGAATCCGACGGGCCGGCACCGGAGGCGCCCGTGGCGCCGCGTCCTCGAGGAGACCGACGCCGGCAGGCACCGCGTCCGGAACCGGCGGACGGTTGACATGAGGGGATTCACCATGGGTGGCGGACGCCACGACCGGCCCGCGGACCGGAACGAGGCGGATCAGCTCCTCGACGCGGCCCGCACCGGCCCGCAGGGCACGCCGACCGATCCGCTGGCGGCACTGCTCGCCGCCGCGGCCGCCCCCGCGCGGCCGGACGAACTCAGCGGGGAGGAGGTCGCCGTCGCGGCCTTCCGGGCGGCCCGCGCCGCGCCGGCACCGACCGCCGTCCGGGTCCGACGACGCCGCCGCCGGCTCACCGCGGGCGCGCTCGCCTGGGCCGCCGCTGCGCTCGCCACCGCGACCGCCGGCGCCGCCTTCGCCGCCGTCACCCTGGACGGCCCCGCCGACCCGACCCCGCCACCCCCGGCGACGGCGAGCCCGGACACCGAGCCGCGGACGGGCCCGGGCAAGCCCACCGAGGGACCGGGCGGCTCCCCGACGGCCACGCCGCGACCGGGCGCCGACGACCCGAGCGCCACCCCGACGCCCGGTGGGCCGCCGCCCGGACTCTGCCAGGCGTACCTGGCGAAGAAGCCGAATCAACGGCAGAAGGCGCTGCTCAGCCCCGGCTTCCAGCCGCTGGTCGAGGCCGCCGGTGGGGCCGGGCAGGTCGAGGCGTACTGCGCGGGGCGTGCCGCCGACACCGAGGTGACCGGCGGTACCGAGCCGGAGACCAAGAAGAAGACCGGCAACGGGAACGGGAACGGGAACGGCAAGGCCGACGGGTTGGAGAAGAACCAGGGCAAAGGCAAGGCCGAGGGTTCCGAAAACGGCAAGGCCAACGGGTCCGGGAACGGCAAGGCCAACGGGTCCGGGAACGGCAAGGCCGACGGGTCCGGCAAGGCCGACGGGCCCGGGAACGGCCCGCGCGGTGGACGTGGGAACGGCGACGGAACTGGCAGCGGCCAGGTGGTCGGCGTGCAGTAGGCCGCCGCGACGGCGTGGAGCGTCGGCCCCTACCACCGCCGCCGCGAGTGGGGCGGCCGACGGGCTGACCCGGCGTGGGCACAGCCGCATCGCCTGCCGCCCGTGCCGAACGCCCGGATCGCCACTGAGCCGGCTGAGCCGAGCCACTGGGCGCTGGGCGGCCGGGCTGTGGGACGCCGCGCCGGAGGTGCGGTCCACCGCCCGCCCGGAGCGCGCGGACCGTTCGGGCCGGGCGAAGGAATTCATCTGCTAGTGCGGTGGCCACGTTGGCTGGGTTGGTGTCGGTCGGGGAAGTTGTCGTACGGGTGGTGTGGGGTGTGGGTTGTGCCTCGCCGTCGGGATTCTGCTGCGCCGCGGGTGGTGTATCGGACGGCTCGGGTGGGGTTGCGGGTGACGGCGGGTCAGCGGCGGCGGTGTTTCGGTCTGCTTCGCTCAGCCGGTGATGTGTGGGCGTGCGTGTTGGAGGTCAACGCGTGGCGGCGTCGCCGCGGTGATGCGCCGTTGGCCGGCTATCAGGAGTTGTGCCGCGAGTTGGCCGCCTCGGGGCCGGGCACGTTCGGCGAGTTGGACAGCACGGGCGCCCGGTCGGTGTTACGCCGGTTCTCCGACGCCTGGTTCGCCGCGGCGAAACGCCGTCAGACCGGTGACGGGGCGGCGCGGTTTCCGCGTCGTCGGCGTGGGTTGGTGCCGGTGCGGTGGTATCACGGCACGTTCACCGTGGACGGGCGGCTGGTGCGGATCCCTACCGCGCGTGGCAGTGCCCCGTTGTGGGTGCGGCTGGTCCGGGAGCTGCCGTATCCGGTGGAGCAGGTCCGGTCGGTCACTCTGCTGTGTGAGGGTGGCCGCCTGTTCCTCGACGTCACCGCCGAGGTTCCGGTGACCGTCTACCCGCCCGGCGAGGGACCGGATCCAGCGCGCACGGCGGGGGTGGACCTGGGGATCATTCACCCCTACGCGGTGGCGGGGCCGGACGGGGCGGGGTTGTTGGTGTCGGGGCGGGCGGTCCGTGCTGAGTATCGGATGCACCTGGCTGACACCAAGGCCCGCCGTCGGGCGGTGGCCCGCCGGGCGCCGAAGCCGGGGCAGCGGGGGTCACGGCGGTGGCGCCGCTATCGCCGCCGCGCCCGGGTGGTGGAGGGCCGGCATCGGCGGCGCGTCCGCCAGGCCCAGCACGAGGCGGCCCGCACTGTCATATCGTGGGCTCAACAGCAGCGGGTGGGGGTGCTGCACGTCGGCGACCCCCGTAGCGTGCTCGACATCCCGGCCGGGCGGCGGCACAACCTGCGGCTGCGGCAGTGGCAGATCGGCCGGCTCATCCAGGTCCTCACCGACAAGGCCACCCTCGCCGGCATCACCGTCCACCTGGTCGACGAACGCGGCACCTCCTCCACCTGCCCCGCCTGCCACCGGCGGATACCCAAACCCCGCGGGCGCACCCTGACCTGCCCACACTGCCGATTCTCCGGGCACCGTGACCTTGTCGCGGCGGCCATGATCGCCACCCGCAGACCGGGCGGCGGACCCACCACCGGCACCACAGCCGTGCTGCCCGGGGTGATCACGCACCGTCGAGCCGGCCGGCATCTTCCCGGCGCCGGCCAGTCCCGACGTGACCCCCGCCGCCCACCCCAGACGGCGCGAGGATCAGATGGCCCGCGGAGGCCCGCCCCACCACCCGGTGGGGAGTCGCTCGCCCCTCAAGGCGAGGATCCACAACACCACCGTAAACCCGGTGAACGTTAGTGGACACCGCACTAGACAGGGAATGGTGTGGGACGCGGCCTGGAGTGTCGGAGGTCGGCGTTACGGTGGCACGGTGTCCGGAGGCGGGCACGGGAGGGGGCATCGGATGGTGACGTCACCCGGGCTCGAACGAGCCACGATCCTGCGCGAGTCGGCGGCCGCCGCCAGCCATCTCGCCCGCATCTGCTTCAAGACCGGGCCTCCGACGCAGGTCGGCGTCGAACTGGAATGGACCGTGCACGACGCCGCCGATCCCGCCCGGTCGATCGACGCCGGCCGGTTGCGTGCGGCGCTGGGGCGGCACAGCCCCACCACTCTGACTCCCACGAGCCCCGCCGATCCGTTGGGCCACGGCAGCGCCGTCACCCTGGAGCCGGGCGGGCAGGTCGAGGTCTCCACCCCGCCACGCACCTCGGTCGCCGCGCTCGTCCGCGCCACCGGCGCCGACATCGCCGAGTTGACCGCCCTGCTCGGGGCCGCCGGCCTCGCCCTCGGCTCCTCTGGCATCGATCCGCACCGCGAGCCGCGCCCCGTCCTGCACACCCCGCGCTACCGGGCCATGCGTCGGGCCTTCGACGGGCGCGGTCCGGCCGGGCGCACGATGATGGACGCCACCGCCGGCCTGCAGGTCTGCCTCGACGCGGGTGAACCTGACCAGGTGGCGCTGCGGTGGGCCGTCGCCCACGCGGTCGGGCCCCCGCTGCTCGCCGCGTTCGCCACCGCCGACCGGCACGCCGGCCGGCCCACCGGCTGGGCGTCCGCCCGGATGGCCGCGTGGCTCGCCATCGAGCCCTCCCGGACCCGGCCGGTCTGGTCCCCGCAGCGGCCCGACGAGGATCCGACGGCGGCCTGGGTCCGCTACGTCCTCGCCGCGCCCCTGCTCTGCCTGCGCCGCCCGGGGACGGACTGGACGCCGCCGCCCGGCGTCACCTTCGGCGACTGGCTGGCCGGGGCCCTGCCCCGACCGCCCACCACCGACGACCTCGACTACCACGTCAGCACCCTGTTCCCGCCGGTACGGCCGCGCGGCTACCTCGAACTCCGCTACCTGGACGCACAGCCCGGCCGGGGCTGGACGATTCCGCTGGCGGTGCTGGCCGCCCTGTTCGCCGACCCGGCGACCCTGCACGCCGCGTACGTCGTCAGCGCGCCCGTGGCGCACCGCTGGCACGCGGCGGCCCGCCGTGGCCTCGCCGATCCGGCGCTCGCCGCCGCGGCGGCCCAGCTCCTGGACCTGGCGCTCGCGGCGCTGCCGCGGCTCGACCTGCCATCCGACCTGTACGACGAGATCCATCGAGGCGTACGGCGCCGGCGCGCCGTCGCGGAGAGGGGAGACCGGTGACCGACACGTCCCACGCGCTCGGCGCGGAGCAGTTGCGCGACCACATCGCGGCGGAGCTGGACCGCGCCCGCGCCCGCACGGCCCTGCTCACCGACGCGGTCGACGACGCCGACCTGATGCGTCAGCACTCACCCCTGATGTCCCCGCTGGTGTGGGACCTCGCCCACGTCGGCAACCAGGAGGAGCTCTGGCTGGTCCGTGACGTCGGCGGCCGGGACCCGGTCCGGCAGGACATCGACGACCTCTACGACGCGTTCAAGCAGCCCCGCAAGGACCGTCCCGCGTTGCCGCTGCTGCGACCGGGCGAGGCGCGCACCTACGTGGGGACCGTCCGCGACAAGGTCTACGACCTGCTCGACACCATCCGGTTCAGCGAACGGCCACTGGTCGCCGACGGCTTCGCCTTCGGGATGATCGTGCAGCACGAGCAGCAGCACGACGAGACGATGCTCGCCACCCACCAGCTGCGTTCCGGGGCCGCCGTGCTGCACGCGCCGCCGCCGCCCGAGCCGCGGGCCGCCGTCGGCGGTGAGGTGCTGGTTCCGGCGGGTCCGTTCACGATGGGCACCGACACGGATCCGTGGGCGCTGGACAACGAGCGTCCGGCGCACCGGGTCGACCTGCCCGCGTACGTCATCGACGCGGCCCCGGTCACCAACGGTGACTACCGGCGGTTCATCGCGGAGGGCGGCTACGACGATCCGCGGTGGTGGAGCACACAGGGCTGGGCGCACCGGGTCGACGCCGACCTGACCGCGCCGATGCACTGGCGGCGCGACGGCGACGGCTGGGCCTACCGCCGCTTCGGCCGGTGGGCGCCGGTGCGCGACGACGAGCCGGTCGTGCACGTCTGCTGGCACGAGGCGCAGGCGTACGCGGCGTGGGCCGGCAAGCGGCTGCCCACCGAGGCGGAGTGGGAGAAGGCCGCCCGGTGGGACCCGGCGACCGGTCGGTCCCGCCGCTACCCGTGGGGCGACGACGACCCCACCGCCGACCACGCCAACCTCGGGCAGCGGCACCTGTGGCCCGCCCCGGTCGGTGCCTACCCGGCCGGAGCCTCCCCGCTCGGCGTGCACCAGTTGATCGGGGACGTCTGGGAGTGGACCTCCACCGCGTTCCGGGGTCACCCGGGCTTCACCGCGTTCCCCTACCGGGAATACTCCGAGGTCTTCTTCGGCGACGACCACCGGGTGCTGCGCGGGGGGTCGTTCGGCACCGACCGGGCCGCCTGCCGGGGCACGTTCCGCAACTGGGACTACTCGATCCGCCGGCAGATCTTCAGTGGTTTCCGCTGCGCCCGCGACGCTCGGCCCGAGGAGTCGCGGCCGTGACGCTCGCCCGCACCGGCAGCCCCGGCGTCGGCGGCGCGCGCACGGCCAGGCCGGCCGGCGGCGTCCCGACCAGGCGCGGGTCGGCCGGGACCGCCCCCGCCGGGCGCGGGCCGGCCGGCGGTGCTCCGGCCACCGGAGGCGCCGCCTGATGTGCCGTCACCTGGCCTACCTGGGGCCACCGGTCACCCTGGCGGAGCTGCTGTTCGAGCCGCCCTACTCGCTGGTGCGGCAGTCCTGGGCGCCCCGCGACATGCGCGGCGGCGGCACCATCAACGCCGACGGGTTCGGCGTCGGTTGGTACCCGGGGGACGGGCCGCCGGTCCGCTACCGGCGGGCCCAACCGATCTGGACCGACCCCACCATCGCCCAACTCGCCACCGTCACCTCGACGAGCGCGGTGCTCGCCGCCGTCCGCTCCGCCACCGTCGGCATGGCCGTGCTCGACGAGGCCGCCGCACCCTTCGCCGAGGGGCGGTGGCTGTTCAGCCACAACGGGGTCATCCGCGGCTGGCCCGACTCGGTCGTGCCGCTCGCCGCCGACCTGCCCGTGCGGGACCTGCTCACGTTGGACGCCGCCACGGATTCCGCGTTGCTCTGGGCGCTGGTGCGGCACCGGCTGCGGGCCGGGGAGGATCCGGCCGAGGCGGTGGCCGACACGGTCCGCGCGGTGGCCGCGGCCGCCCCGGGCTCCCGGCTCAACGTACTGCTCACCGACGGCCACACGGCGGTCGCCAGCGTGCTCGGGCACGCCCTGTCGGTCCGGCAGGGGCCCGACGCGGTGCTGGTGGCGTCCGAGCCGCACGACGACGACCCCGACTGGCGGGCGGTGCCGGACGCCCACCTCGTCACCGCGACCGCCGACCGGGTGCGGGTGCGCCCGCTCGGGCGGGGGTGACAAGCGTCCGACGGTGGGAACAGGGATCATCCGACGAAGGGAAGTACCTGATGAGCGCCGAGCCGCTGGAGATCCACCTTGAGGAGCAGGACCTCGCCCGGGGGTTGCGCGACGACGTCCGGGCCGGGCTGACCGCGGACCCGAAGTGGCTGCCCCCCAAGTGGTTCTACGACGCCCGGGGCAGCGAGCTCTTCGAGGAGATCACCCGGCTGCCCGAGTACTACCCGACCCGGGCCGAGCGCGCCGTGCTCGCCGCGCAGGCGCCGGCGATCGCCGACCTGACCCGCGCGAAGACCCTCATCGAGCTGGGCTCCGGCTCGTCGGAGAAGACCCGTCTACTGCTGGACGCGTTCAGTCGCCGCGGCGGGCTCGGCACGTTCGTCCCGCTCGACGTCTCGGCCAGCGCGTTGCGCGCTTCCACGGCCCAGATCGCCGCCGACTACCCGGGGCTGCGCGTGCGCGGCATCGTCGGGGACTTCACCCGGCACCTCGACCGGCTCCCCACGGGGGGACGTCGGCTGGTGCTGTTCCTGGGCGGCACGATCGGCAACCTGCTCCCCGCCGAGCGGGCGGCGTTCCTCACCTCGATGCGCGCCGCCCTGGAGTCCGGTGACTGGCTCCTCGTCGGCACCGACCTGGTCAAGGACCCGTCCGTCGTCGTTCCCGCGTACGACGACGCGGCGGGGGTGACCGCGGAGTTCAACCGCAACGTGCTGCGGGTGGTCAACCGGGAGTTGGGGGCGGACTTCGACCCGGAGGCGTTCACCCACGTGGCCCGCTGGGACGCGGAGCATGAGTGGATCGAGATGCGGCTGCGGGCCGATCGGAGGATGTCGATCCGAGTGCCCGATCTCGGGTTGGACGTCTCCTTCGACGCCGGCGAGGAACTGCGCACCGAGATCTCGGCCAAGTTCCGGCCGGAGGGTGCCGCCGCCGAGCTGGGAGCCGCCGGGTTCACGGTCGAGATGTTCTGGACCGACCCCGAGCGGCTGTTCGGGGTCACGCTGGCCCGCGCCTGCTGACCACGCCGGCCGGGCCGCCGGACGCCACCACCCTGTCAGTCAGCCACCTCGCCGGCCGCGCACCTCGCTTGTCACGCACCTCGCCGGCCGCGCACCTCGCCGGCCGGTCGCCGGGTGCGTCTCCGCACCCCCAGGCACCGGCGCCGTGGTGATCGGATAAGCTCGTGAACGCGAAGGGGAGTAGCCCCCAACGTCGTGGTCGACATACTGGTGCGTTCTCGCACCCGGCCACACGGCCCCGCTCCACGGGGCGGGCGAGACCTTCGACTCAGGCTGTCACGGCCGGGTCGAGGGCGCCTCTTTCCCTCCTCCCGGCATGATCCGGAAGGTTGTCATGGAGGGATTCCTCGCCGCGCTGGTGATCAGCTTCGGCGTCATCTTCGTCGCCGAGTTGGGCGACAAGAGTCAATTGATGGCGCTGGCCTTCGCCACGCGGTTCAAGCCGGTACCGGTGCTCATCGGCATCACCGTCGCCACCGCCGTGGTGCACCTCGCGTCGGTGGCCATCGGCGCCGGGCTCGGTGCGGTGCTGCCGACCGAGTGGATCTCCCTGGTCGCCGGTCTCGCCTTCCTCGGGTTCGCCGCCTGGACCCTGCGCGGCGACTCCCTCACCGAGGAGGAACGGCGCAAGGCGGAGAAGGCCAGCACGTCGGCGATCCTCACCGTCGGGATCGCGTTCTTCCTCGCCGAACTGGGCGACAAGACGATGCTCGCCACCATCACCCTGGCCACGCAGCACGGCTGGTTCGGCACCTGGCTCGGCTCGACGATCGGCATGGTCGCCGCGGACGCCCTCGCCATCCTGGTCGGCCGGCTGCTCGGCCGCCGCCTTCCCGAGAAGGCCATCAAGTACGGGGCGGCCGTGCTGTTCGCCATCTCCGGCCTGTGGCTGATCCTGGAGTCCCTGGTCGAGCTGACCTGATCGCCGACTACCGCCGCCGTTGTCGGGTAACGGCGGCGGGTGGGCGTCGACGAAGTCCTGCGCCACGGCGACCAGGTGCTGGTCGCCGTGGTGGAGGTGGCCGGCGCCCTGATCATCTTCGCCGGTGCGGTCTGGGCGGCGACGCGGTTCGTGGTCGAGGGGGTGCGGCACCGCACCGCCGCCGTCTTCACCCCGATCCGGCTCTCGCTGGGCCGGTTCCTCACCCTCGGCCTGGAGTTCCAGCTCGCGGCCGACATCCTCCGGACGGCGGTGTCACCGACGTTCGACCAGATCGGCCAGTTGGCGGCGATCGCCACGATCCGGACGGCGTTGAACTACTTCCTCGGCCGGGAGATCCGCCAGGAGCAGCGGCAGGTGAGCGCGGGGGAGGG